>NZ_VCQL01000001.1:0-450820 GCF_005937175.1 Halomonas sp. ATBC28
GATAGCCGCCACAGAGCGGGGCGGATCTCGACCCGGTAAAAGCTGCGGCGGTGCCCCCTATCGCCGCGGTGAAGCTCTGAAATCATCCCATGCACGCGGCGTAGCGGCTCGCCGTCCTGCCAAATGGCCAGGGTGGCGTTTTGATCCAAACAGTCGCTGGGCGACAGGTCGTGGGTGCGGCTGGCAAACTCAACCGAGAGCGAAAACGGCTCAGAGAGCGCCTCACGATGAGTAAAGCGCACCACGGCGGTGTCATCGGCCCCGGGTAGGGTCAGGGTAAATTGCAGGCCCGTTTTGTCCGCCATCGCTCCGCTCCTTGGATCAAGTAAATGAGAAACGATCAGGGTAGCGGGCCGGGGCCAGAGAGCAAGGCCTGGAAGGCAAGTGACAGGGATCTCTTACACGTTTGTAAGAGATCTCTTACAAAATTTTAAGCGATGTCTTACAGCTTAAACGCTTAAAGGATGATCGTATGAAAATGAGCTGCACTCCGTAATGAATCCCGCCCTATTTCAGCGCCTGCCAAATCAGATTAAAACCGACTAAAAACATGGCAAAAATCACCAGCCGGTAGAACAGCGTCTCGTTGACGCGACTTTGCAGCCATAGGCCGTTGCGTACACCGATCCAGGCGATGGGTACTAGCAGTAGCGATGCCCAGGCGCTGGTAACGTTGATTTCGCCAAGCCACATATAGGGCGCTAGCTTGATCACGTTGACTACGGCAAAGGTCACTGCGCAGGTGGCGATAAACGTCTCTTTCGATAGTTTGCGCGGCAGCAGGTAAACGTTCAGCGGCGGCGCGCCCGCATGGGCCATAAAGCTGGTAAAGCCGCAGACGCTTGCCGCTGGCAATGCCCAGCGGGTGGAGATAGGTTTCTTGGCAACGGGCTTGAGCAGCATGTAAGCGGCGAACAGCAGGGTGATCACGCCGAGAGTCAGGCGTAAGCCCTGTTCACTCAAACTGCCAAACAGCAGCGTCCCTACCGTCACGCCGATAAACAGCCCCGGCACAAAGCGCCAGACCTCAGTGGCGTCCTGCTTGCCCCACCATGCTTTCACCGCAAACACGTCCATCACCAGCAGTAGCGGCAATAGTAAGCCAGCTGCCTGGGCGGGGCTGATCGCCAGCGCCATTAGCGGTACCGAGAGCGTGCCAAAACCACCCGCAAAGCCACCTTTTGAAACGCCGGTCAGGTAAACGGAAAATGCAATTAACAACCAGGCGATGACGGAGTATTCGGGGAGCATTGAAGCCTCTGGATAAATGAAATAGCTAACCGTAGGAATAGCGAACAATAAAAAGCCCCACATCAGCGGGGCTAGTTAGCATAGCATCCAATA
This sequence comes from Halomonas sp. ATBC28, assembly GCF_005937175.1. Lineage (NCBI taxonomy): Bacteria > Pseudomonadati > Pseudomonadota > Gammaproteobacteria > Oceanospirillales > Halomonadaceae > Halomonas > Halomonas sp. ATBC28. The sequence continues at coordinate 1,345 of NZ_VCQL01000001.1, forward strand.
AACGTTAGCGGGCGAAGAGTCGTTCCATCAAGCGTTCATCAGCCACTCGTGATCGGGGTCGTTGTGGAATTTCCATGCCCGCTTGGGCCCCGCCATCACATTTAAGTAGTAGAGCGAGTAGCCATGGGAGGCGCCTACTGGATGGTAGCCCTTGGGCACCAACACACAGCAGCCGTTTTCCACCGCCATGGTTTCATCAAGGCTGCGGTCATCGGTGTAAACGCGCTGGAAGGCGAACCCTTGTTCAGGGTTAATGCGGTGGTAGTAGGTCTCTTCCAGATGTGATTCGTGGGGTAAGTTATCCACATCGTGTTTGTGGGGCGGGTAGCTCGACCAGTTACCCGCAGGTGTGAATACTTCGACTACTAATAGGCTATCGGCGGGCTCGGTTTCCGGCAGAATATCGTGAACATGGCGGGTGTTGGTGCCTTGGCCACGGGTGCTTTTTTTGATTTTGTCGGGAGCGATTAGCCTAGGAGCGTGATTGCCATGCCCTGGGGCGGCGCACACCGCTAGCTCTAAGTCTGTGGTTGCTTCCACCGAGTAGCTAACCCCATTGGGTAGGTAAACCGCGTAGGGTGGAATTTGTTCAAAGATATCCATGCGCTGGCCGATATCTTCAAAGCGGTGCTCGCCGCAGGTTACCGTGGCGCGACCGGTGAGCAGCACCAGGCAGATTTCCTGATCATCGCTGCTGGCCTCCAGGCGCTGACCCTTGGCGAGTTTATGCACCCGAAAGCCGACATGCTGCCAGCCAGCCGATTCAGGGGTAACGTCAATCACGGTGCCTTGGGTATCTGGGGCGGTGGGGCGTACCAGTAGGGAAGCCATATGTCGCTCCTTCTGATGGTTAGCTGCTCTGTTGGCAGCTAGCCGTTGTCGATATGAAGGGTCTCCACAGACCCGTTTGCGTCTGTTTAGATCGAGGCATCGAGCAGAATTTTGCGACCTTCACGCAATGAAAGCTCCGCTGCATCGGCTAAGCGCAACGCCTCTAGGCCATCCTGGGCACCTGCGAGTGGCGCACGTTTCTCCTTCCATGCGGCGACAAAGTCGCCAATTTCCAGTTGGTAGGCTTGGGCATAGCGCTCCAGGAAGAACCACTTGGGTTTGTCTTCCACTTGGCCTGCTTCACCGGTGAAGCGCAGCCGGGTGTCGCTCTCATTTTGGACCTGCAGCATGCCTTGGCTGCCAAAGGCTTCGATACGCTGATCGTAGCCGTAGCAGGCACGTCGTGAGTTGCTGATTTGGCACAGCTTTCCACTGGCTGTGGTAAGGGTGACCATGGCGGTATCCACATCACCCGCTTCGCCAATCGCTGGGTCGATAATGCTACTGCCGACGGCAAAGACACTTTCGATGGGTTCATCGAGCAGCCAGCGCGCCATGTCCAGATCGTGAATCATCATGTCTCGGAACAGGCCGCCGGACTCAGCCACGTACTCGGCAGGCGGGGGAGACGGGTCGCGGCTAATAATCGTTAGCGTTTCAAGTGCGCCAATACGCCCTTCGGTAATCGCTTTTTTCAGTGCCGAAAACTGAGGATCGTGGCGGCGGTTAAAGCCTAGTGCACAGGTCACTGGATGCTCACTGAGTACCTGCAGAGCATCTCGCGTGCGGGCTAAATCCAGGGCGATGGGTTTTTCGCACAGAATCGCCTTGCCAGCGCGGGCGGCACGCTCCAGATACTCCGCATGGGTGGGCGTGCTTGAAGCAATCAGTACGGCGTCAATGGTGTCATCCGCGAAGATTTCATCCACAGAGGCCGCTCGGCTGGCGTACTGCTCGGCCAACGCTTCTGCGGCAGGCTGATGAAAATCGGCCACGGCGGCCAGGGTAACGTTCGGGTGCGAGTGAATGGCCTGGGCGTGCACCTTGCCGATGCGTCCAGCGCCGATAAGCGCGAGTTTCATAAGCTCTCCTGTTTTGTTGTTGGTGTTGGCTCGTTGTGGCGTTTAGGCCTTATGTTGTTTGTCACGGCCCTTTTCTTTGTCGCGTGTTTTGTCTTGCCGCACGCCCAGGGCAATTGCCAAGGTCTGGGTCAAGCAGAGCGACGCGGTCAAACTCCGGAAACTTTTTACTTCGGCTTCGTTGACAACGAAGACAACATTCGCGAAACGGGCCAGCGGGCTGAGGTTCGAATCGGTAATCACTACAATAGGTAGACCGCGCTGATGGGCGTCTTCGCAGGCTTTTTGGCTCTCTTCTGCATAGGGGGAAAAGCTGATGGTCAGTAGGGCGTCGTGTTGGCTCATAGCGCGCAGCTGCTCGCCGTACATCCCACCCAAACCATTGACCAGCAGCGCAGGCTTATCCACATGGGCCAGGGCATAGGTCATGTAGCTGGCGACCATGAAGCTTCGCCGTGCCCCCATCACATGAATCGCATGGGCCTTTTCAAAAATATCCAGCGCCTTCTCCAGGCTCTCGGGATCGATACGGCTGGGAAGCTGCTCCAAAACAGCGCGATTAGCATCGGCGAACTCCCACAACAGCTGGGTGCTGTCGGGTGTTTCCCCGGTGGCGCTACGTACTGCGCGAATCCGTTCTGTGTAGTTAGGCAATTCATCGACTAGGCGGCTGCGAAACAGCTGCTGCATTTCGGAAAAACCCTTAAAGCCCAAGCTATTGGCCAAGCGGATTAAGGTGGATGGAGTGACATCTGCCTGCTCAGCAATTTTGGCCACGGTTGCCAGAGCAACCTCCTGGGGGTGATCAAGCACAAAACGAGCGGTTTGCTGTAAGCGTTTGCTTAGCGTGGCGTACTCGGCGGTGATCAGCGTTTCCAGCTCGCGGTAGCTTTGTGGTGGCTGTGGCATACAAATTCCTTCGCGTTAACTCATGTACCACTCATTCACTCATGTACGCCTGGGTAGTAGCGCTGAGCAAAGTGGCTGGTTGTTATGCAGTCTAGTTGATTGGAATAAATATTCCATTTATACCAAAGTATAGAATAAATAATTTGCAAGAATTGCTATTTGGAACCTATATTCCATAGCGCCAAGGCATTTAATGCCACTTCCCTACCAACAACGATAACGTTATGAGGAATTCTTTATGGCACGTCTATCTCAATGGCTTCTAGCCTCTGCCGCCACCACGGCATTAATGGCAGGTGCCGCACAAGCACAAGAACCGGAACAAGAAGCGAGCCGTTTCGTCATGGTGACCCATGGTGTTCCCTCTGATCCTTTCTGGTCAGTGGTGAAAAACGGCGCAGAAGCAGCCGCTGATCTCGTAGGCGCTGAGCTGGAGTACCGTGCACCATCGACCTTTGATATGGCCAAGATGCAGCAACTCGTACAGGCAGCGGTGGCATCTGATCCGGATGGCTTGATCCTCTCTTTTACTGACGAAAACGCCCTGGGCGGCGCTGTCCAAAATGCTGTCGATAACGGCATCCCAGTGATCACCATTAACTCCGGTGGTGACGTGGCGAGGGATTATGGTGCCCGGCTGCACGTCGGGCAGAGTGAATACGAGGCGGGCAAACAGGCCGCCGAGCGCATGCAGGAACTGGGCGTTGAGAAAGGCGTCTGCGTTAACCATGAGCAAGGCAACCAGGGGCTTGATCAGCGCTGTGATGGCTTTGTAGAAGGCTTTGACGGCAATGCTGAGCAGCTAGCGACCACCTACGACCCCACCAATATTCGCAATGCCATTGTCGCTTACCTCAACGAGAACAGTGACGTGCGTGGTGTGCTGACCTTGGGTGCGTTGGCCGCTGATCCGATGATTCGGGCCATGCGTGAGCAGGGGGCAACCGATATGTTCACTCTCGGCACCTTTGACCTTTCACCCGGTATTTTGGAAGCCTTGGATGCAGGTGAACTGGACTTTGCGATCGACCAACAGCAGTACATGCAGGGTTATTTGCCCGTCATGTTCCTAGATCAGTTCGTCAAAAACGGCCTGCTACCCGCAGGGGATGTTGCCACCGGCCCAGGGTTTGTCACTCAAGAAAACGCTGCACAGGTCATTGAGCTGAGTAGCCAGGGCATCCGTTGATAACTACCTAATCGAAAAAGGCTCGACGGTGTCGAGCCTTGGGGGTCGATCGCCATGAATTCTACTGAAACGAAACAGTCGGTTGCGCCAGCAACCGCTCCTCAAGATGAGCGTATCCAGAGAGTCTCTTTCTGGAAGAAGGCGCTTAATCGCCCGGAGCTGGGGGCGCTGGCCGGTGCCGTGTTGGTGCTTGCCTTCTTTATCGCTGCTTCCAGCGGCACCGGGATGTTTACCCCAGCGGGTATTATTAATTTTCTTGAAGTCGCCGCTCAGCTCGGCATTATCGCCACGGCGGCTGCGTTGCTGATGATCGGCGGAGAGTTTGATCTTTCGATAGGTTCGATGATTGGCTTGGCAGGCATTCTGATTGCCATCCCTGCGGTGGAGTATGGCTGGCCGCTGTGGGCCGCAATTTTATTGGCGTTCGCCTGCGCGGGCCTGGTGGGCTGGATTAACGGCAATCTGGTCAATAAAACGGGGTTGCCGTCATTTATCGTTACCCTGGGCTTCCTGTTCATTCTGCGTGGTTTGGCTATCGGTACTAGCCGGTTGTTGACGGGACGTACTCAGGTGGGTGGAGTGCAGGATCATATCCCCGGAGATTGGTTCGCGGCGCTTTTCTCTGGAGAAGTCGCTACGGGACTATTTAGCTGGATGGCGGCAAATGGCTGGATGGCGACCAACTTTGCGGGCAACCCCACGGTCACCGGTATCCCTGTCTCGATTGTCTGGTGGCTGGGCTTAACCGCTGTAGCGACCTGGGTGCTGCTGTGCACGCCTTACGGCAACTGGATCTTCGCCAGCGGTGGCGATGCCAATGCGGCGCGTAATTCGGGCGTCCCCGTCCATCGCGTCAAGATTTCACTGTTCATGTTCACCGCTTTCTCAGCCACCATCTTTGCCTGCATACAGGTCATGGATACCGGTTCGGCGGACACCATTCGAGGTTTATTAAAAGAGCTGGAGGCCATTATCGCAGTGGTCATTGGCGGCGCTTTGCTGACCGGCGGCTATGGATCTGCCATTGGTGCGGCCCTCGGTGCGCTGATTTTCGGCATGGTGCAGATGGGGATCTTCTACACCGGTGTTAACACCGACTGGTTCCAGGTCTTCCTGGGTGTGATGTTGCTGGTGGCGGTGCTATTCAACAATTACATGCGCAAAAAGGCGATGGAGGCTAAATAACATGACTACACGCACTCCAATGATTGAAATGCGCAGTGTCAGCAAACACTTCGGCAGCGTCATCGCCATCAGTGATATCTCGATGCAGGTCTATTCCGGTGAAGTTATGTGCCTGCTGGGGGATAACGGTGCCGGCAAGTCAACGTTGATTAAAACCCTTTCCGGTGTTCACCAGCCCACCCATGGCGAGATGCTACTGGATGGCAAGCCCGCTCGTTTCAAGTCCCCGGCTTACGCGCTCGACGCCGGTATCGCGACCGTTTTTCAGGATCTGGCCATGGTGCCGTTGATGTCGATTACCCGTAACTTCTTTATGGGCCGCGAACCGACGGTGGGCTGGGGGCCTTTAAAGCGGATTGATTGGAAATATGCCGACCGGGTTGCCAGAGAGGAAATGGCTAAAATCGGTATCGATGTGCGCGACCCTAGTCAGCCGGTGGGCACGCTTTCTGGTGGGGAACGCCAGTGTGTGGCGATTGCCCGTGCCGTCTATTTTGGCGCCAAAGTACTGATTCTTGATGAGCCCACCTCAGCGCTTGGGGTTAAGCAAGCCTCTGTCGTACTGCGCTACATTGCCAAAGCCCGCGCGGATGGCCTGGCGGTCATCTTTATTACCCACAATGTTCACCATGCTTACCCAGTGGCTGATGCGTTCACCTTATTGTCACGCGGCGGCAGTTTGGGCTCCTTCCGCAAAGAGGAAGTCAGCCGCGAAGAAGTGCTCAACATGATGGCGGGTGGCGCTGAGCTTGAAAGCCTGGATGCGGAGCTTGCGGAATTCCAGCGTGACGATAAAGCCAAGAAGGCCAGCTTAGCCGGTCAAGACACTCAGCCTGCCGATGGAACAAGCAGCACTGAGCAACCTTCACCGCGAGCTGCGAGCGGCTATTAAGGAGCCATGATGTATAAGCCTACCCCATCATCCCCGTTCACGCTGGCCGTCTGCGCTGAAATGGTGTTCCGCCGCTTGCCCGTGTTGGAGCGTGTTAAGCGTATTTCTGAACTGGGTTTTCAGGTCGAAATCTGGGACTGGACTAAGCACGATATCGAGGCACTGGCCAATAGTGGGGCCACATTCTCATCCATGACCGGCTATGTCACCGGCACCCTGGCGGATGCAGCCGGGGCAGATGAACTGCTACGCACCGCCGCTGAGTCGGTTGAGGTGGCCAAACGACTGGGTATTCCACGTCTCAACCTGCACGGCACAGGGTTGGATGGCGAAGGTCTTCCCGTGAAACCTTGCCAACAGATGACCGGCGCGATGTGGTTAAAAGCACGCGACACCCTCAATCGGCTGGCGGATCTCGGCGAGCAGAACGACGTCACCTTTGTGCTGGAAAACCTCAATACCGACGTTGATCACCCAGGTGTGCCGTTTGCCCGCTTGGAAGATGTTCTAGCGCTGGTGGAGAGTGTTGATCGGCCCAGCTTGCGCATTATGTTGGACGTTTATCACGCCCAAATTGGTGAAGGTAATTTGATTGAATTGATTCGCCGCTGTGGGCCCTACATAGGTGAAGTGCAGGTGGCTGATGTGCCTGGGCGCTGCGAGCCGGGAACTGGCGAAATTAACTATCCGGCCATCGCCAAAGCGCTGAACGACATAGGTTATCGCGGCACCGTGGGGTTGGAAGGCTGGGCCTCTGGGGATGACGACCTCGCGCTCGACCGGTTCCGTGCCGCCTTCACACTTTAATCCACGGTTGATAAGCCTTATCGATTGCCAGCCAAGACGCTTTTATGCCCAGTGCCATCCTGTGACTAGTACCACGAATTTGTGACGTGGGGAGACATTTATGCTGAATAACAATAGTCAACACCGACCGCTTGACCTGATTTGTCTTGGACGCGTGGCGGTCGATCTTTACGCCGAGCAGATTGGCAGTCGTTTAGAAGACGTGGCCAGCTTTGCCAAGTACCTAGGCGGGAGCTCGGGTAATATGGCCTACGGCACCGCTCGCCTCGGGTTGAAATCCGCCATGCTCTCGCGGGTCGGCGACGAGCAGATGGGCAACTTCGTGCGCGAAGAGCTGGAGCGGGTGGGCGTGGATACCTCCGCGCTTCAAACCGACCCCGAGCGCCACACCGGCCTAGTGCTGCTAGCCTTAAAAGACCGCGAAAGCTTCCCGCTGCTGTTTTATCGCCGCGACTGTGCCGATATGGCCATCGACGCCGACGCCATCGACCCTGAATTTATCGCCCGGGCCAAGGCGCTGGCGATTACCGGCACGCATCTTTCTACCGATACCACCCGCCGAGCCTGCCGCAAAGCGCTGGACGCCGCCGCCCATTATGGCGTGAAGCGGGTGCTGGATATCGACTATCGCCCCGTGCTGTGGGGGCTGACTAACCCTGGTGATGGTGAAACCCGCTTTATCGCCGATGATAAAGTGACCACCGACCTGCAGCGCTGGTTGCTAGATTTTGATCTGATTGTAGGTACCGAAGAAGAGTTTCATATTGCCGGCGGCAGTACGGACACCTTAGCGGCTCTGCGCGCAGTGCGTGAGGTTAGCCAGGCCACCCTGGTATGCAAGCTGGGGCCCATGGGCTGTGTGGTGTTTGAAGGCGCCATTCCTGACCGTATTGAAGACGGCATTTTAGTTAAGGGCGTACAGGTCGAGGTGCTCAATGTGCTGGGTGCCGGGGATGCCTTTATGAGTGGCTTGCTACGCGGCTGGCTGCGCAATGAACCCTGGCAAACCAGTGCGGGTTTCGCCAACGCCTGTGGCGCGCTGGTGGTCTCCCGCCACGGCTGTGCCCCGGCTATGCCCACCGAAGATGAGCTATTCGATTACCTGAAACGTCGCGACGAGGTACCCCGTCCGGATATCGATCAACGCCTGAATCATCTCCACCGGGTCACTACCCGAGTGCCCGCGCAATGGCCCGAAGTGTTGGGCCTGGCATTTGACCACCGCCGCCAGCTCACCGATATGGCCCGCGAAGAGTATGCCGACAGCGCGCGACTGCCAGCACTTAAAAAACTCCTGGTCACCGCTGCCGAAGAGGGCGCCAAGCGGGGCGGTATTACCACTCCCGCGATTCTGGTAGACGACGTATTGGGTCAAGACGCGCTCAATCAAGCCAGTGGGAAAGGCTGGTGGATCGGTCGACCGGTAGAGCTCCCAGGCTCACGCCCGCTGCGTTTCCAGCATGGCGATGATTTAGGTGCCTGCCTGCGCAACTGGCCTAGAGAACAGATCATTAAGTGCCTAGTGTTCTACCACCCTGACGATGAGCTCCTGCTGCGCCTGGAGCAGGAGGAGCGGCTGCGTCAGCTCTACCAGGCGGCCTGTGCTTGTGGGCTGGAACTGCTGATTGAAGTCATTCCCCCCGCCGACATGCCCAATGACGACACCACCTTGCCGCGCAGCCTTCAGCGGCTCTACAACCTGGGTATTCGCCCAGACTGGTGGAAACTACCTGCCATGTCAGACGCTGCCTGGCAGGCGGTTGGCGACACCATTGAGCGGGAAGATACCTACTGCAGTGGGGTTGTGCTGCTTGGGCTAGACGCCCCCATGGACGACATGAAACGTGGTTTCGAAGCAGCGGCCAATCATGCCTGCTGTAAGGGTTTCACCGTTGGGCGCACGCTATTTGCCAGCGCGAGTCGTGATTGGCTAGCCGGGCGTATCGACGATGCCCGCTTGGTAGAGCGGGTCGCCCAGAACTATGCCGAGCTGATAAAGGCGTGGCGGCAATTAAGGCAGGCGCAGCCGCAAGCGCTGTCTCACACGGAGGAGGCGTAAAATGAGCACCATTCGACTCACCATGGCCCAGGCGTTGGTCAAGTACCTTGCTGCACAACGTATAGAGGTGGATGGCCAAGAAGTGGCGCTGTTTGAAGGCGTGTTTGCGATTTTTGGTCATGGCAATGTGGCCGGAATGGGGGAAGCGCTCTACCACGTGCAAGACACGCTTCCGACCTTTCGCGCTCACAACGAACAGGCCATGGCCCACGCGGCGATTGCCTTTGCCAAAGCCAATAATCGCCAGCGCTTAATGGCCGCGACCAGCTCGATAGGCCCGGGGGCGACCAATATGGTCACCGCCGCAGCACTCGCCCACGCCAACCGCTTGCCGATCCTGCTGCTGCCGGGGGACACCTTCGCCACCCGCGAACCCGACCCGGTACTCCAGCAGGTGGAGCATTTTGGTGACCCGACCATTAGCGTCAACGACTGTTTTCGTCCGGTGTCGCGCTACTTCGACCGTATTAATCGCCCCGAGCAGCTGCTGACCAGTTTGCCCCAGGCGATTGCTACCCTGCTTGACCCTGAGCACTGCGGCCCCGCGACCCTGGCATTGCCCCAGGATGTGCAAACCTTTGCCTACGATTACCCGGAGGCCTTTTTTGCTCCCAGGGTGCATCGCATTCGCCGCTCGCCACCGGATGCATACGAGCTTCGTCAAGCAATCGCCGCGCTGCAACAGGCCAAGCGCCCGCTGATTATCGCCGGCGGCGGCGTGCATTACGCCGCTGCCTGCGATGCCCTGGCAGAGTTTGCTAAAGCGCGGGGCATCCCGGTAGCCGAAACCCAGGCCGGCAAAGGCGCGTTGGCCGATAGCCACCCTTGCGCAGTGGGTGCCATTGGGGTGACCGGCAGCGCAGCCGCCAACCAATTGGCGGAGCAGGCGGATGTCATTCTGGCGGTGGGCACGCGGCTGCAGGACTTTACCACCGGCTCACGAGCGCTATTTGAAGGAAGCGATAAAACGCTTATCGCCCTCAACGTTGGCCGCTTCGACAGCCTGAAGCATCAAGCGCTGCCGTTAAGCTGCGATGCCTTGGTCGGGCTGGGTCAACTCGACGCGGCGCTGGGTGAATGGCGCGGCGGCGATGAATGGCGCGAGCAGACCGGCACGCTCAAGCGCGAGTGGGCCGAAATAGTGCGCAACGTGACCGCCGACCAAGGGCTGGCGCTGCCCACCGATGCCCAGGTGATCGGTGCGGTTAATCGCCAAGCAGGCAACGATACCACCGTGGTATGCGCCGCCGGTGGCTTGCCCGGCGAGCTGCATAAGCTCTGGCAATGCTCGGGCCCTGGCAGCTACCACGTGGAGTACGGCTTCTCCTGCATGGGCTATGAAATTGCGGGCGGGCTGGGCGTCAAGATGGCCAAGCCAGAGCGGGAAGTGGTGGTGATGGTGGGCGATGGTAGCTACCTGATGCACAACTCGGAGCTGGCAACCTCGGTGATGCTGGGCCACAAGCTGATTGTGGTGGTGTTGGATAACCGCGGCTATGGCTGCATCAACCGCTTGCAGCAGGCCACAGGCGGCGCGGGGTTCAACAACCTTCTGCAAGATTGCCGCACTGTGGAGGCCGGCGCTCCCAAAACCGATTTCGCCGCCCATGCCAAATCTCTGGGCTGTGAGTCTGAATCAGTGAGCGGCATTGCGGAGCTGGAGCAGGCGCTGGTGCGCGCTCGCAGCGCCACCTCGACCTATGTGATTGCCCTGGATACCGATCCGCTACCCAGCACCCAGGAAGGCGGTGCCTGGTGGGAGGTGGCCGTGCCCGAGGTTTCCGAGCGTGAAGCGGTCAATAAAGCCTATCAAGGGTACCGCGAAGCCAAGCAGCGCCAACGCCATTAATACCAACAAACATAATCATAAGGAATACGCTATGCCAACGGTTACTTTAGGCATCAACCCGCTCACCTGGACGAACGACGACTTGCCCAGCCTGGGCGGCGCAACACCACTGGAAACCTGTTTGAAAGAGGGCCGCGAAGCGGGGTTTAGCGGCTTTGAATTAGGTAACAAGTTTCCCCGAACGCCTGACGCCCTGAATCAGGTGCTGAGCGCCCACGACCTGGCGCTTGTATCGGGCTGGTATTCCGCGCAGTTGCTGGAGCGCACGCCTGAAGAAGAGATTGACGCCATTCAGGATCACATGAACCTGCTCAAGGAGTGCGGTGCGAAGGTAATGGTGCTGTGTGAAGTCACCCACTGTGTGCACGGCGATCAGGAGCGACCGCTCTCCCAGCGTCCGCACCTTTCCGAGCAAGAGTGGCAGCGACTGCTGCATGGCCTGGATGTCGTGGGCGACTACCTGAAATCCCAGGGTATTCAACTGGTGTATCACCACCACCTGGGCACGGTGATCGAAAGCCAGGCCGACGTTGAACGCTTAATGGACAACACTGGCGAAGGCGTGGGGCTGCTGCTTGATTTTGGTCATTTGCGAGGTGCTGGCGGTGACCCTCTCGCCGTCGCCAAACGCTACAGTGGGCGCATCCATCATGTGCACTGCAAAGACCTGCGCTTCACAGTGCTGGACGCAGTGCGCAACCGCGACAAAAGCTTTTTAAACGGCGTGTTAGACGGCCTGTTTACGGTGCCGGGGGATGGCAATGTGGATTTCCTGCCCGCCTTAACCCTCCTGTGCGAACAGGGCTACCAGGGTTGGTTAGTGGTTGAAGCCGAACAAGACCCGGAAGTCGCTCACCCGCTGACTTACGCCCGCTTGGGTTACCGCAACCTACGCCAACTTGCCGAGCAGGCAGGCTTCGACGTAGCCAGCTAAATAGCGCCAGCGCCGCCTTTTAATCAGGAGCCTATATGCAAACGTTATCCCACTATCTTAATGGTCAGCTCTCCGCCGGTCAGAGCCAACGTACTTCGCCGGTCTATAACCCGGCCACCGGTGAGCAAAGCGCCCAGGTGGCGCTGGCCACCGCTGACGAAACCCGCGAAGCGGTGCGCATTGCCGATGAGGCCTTTGTCGCTTGGTCAAAAACCTCGCCGCTGAAGCGCTCGCGCATCCTGTTTAAGTTTAAAGCGCTGGTTGAGGAGCACACTGATGAGCTGGCGCGACTGATCTCCAGCGAGCACGGCAAGGTATTTTCAGATGCCAAAGGCGAAGTGACCCGGGGCCTGGAAGTGGTCGAGTTTGCCTGCGGCATTCCCCACCTTCAGAAGGGCGAGCACTCCATGAACGTCGGCACCGGCGTTGATAGCTACTCAATGCTGCAGCCGCTGGGCGTGTGCGCCGGTATCTCGCCGTTCAACTTCCCTGCCATGGTGCCCATGTGGATGTTCCCCATTGCGCTGGCCTGCGGCAACACCTTCGTCATGAAACCGTCGGAGAAAGACCCCTCTACGCCGCTGCGCCTAGCCGAGCTGCTCAAAGAAGCGGGTCTGCCGGATGGCGTCTTTAATGTCGTCAATGGTGATAAAGAAGCGGTGGATGTGCTGCTCACCGATGAGCGTGTCCAGGCAGTGAGCTTTGTGGGCTCTACCCCAATTGCCGAGTACATCTACGCTACCGCATCAGCCCATGGCAAGCGTGTTCAGGCCCTGGGCGGGGCCAAAAACCATATGGTGATCATGCCCGATGCGGATCTCGATCAAGCCGTGGGTGCTCTGATGGGCGCGGCCTATGGCTCGGCAGGCGAGCGCTGCATGGCGATTTCGGTGGCCGTGCCCGTGGGCGACGAAACCGCCAACCGCCTGCGCGAAAAACTGGTGGCCGAACTGGATAAGCTGACGGTCGGGCCTGGCCTGGTCGATGGCCCGGACAATGATATGGGGCCGCTGATTACCCGCGAGCACCGCGAAAAAGTGGCGGGTTATATCCAAACCGGCGTGGATGAGGGCGCAGAGTTAGTGGTCGACGGTCGCCAGACCACGATTGACGGCGCAGGCGATGGCTACTTTATCGGCGGCAGCCTGTTTGACCATGTGACGCCCAGCATGCGTATTCACTCCGAGGAGATCTTCGGCCCGGTGCTGGCGATTGCCCGCGTGGCCAGCTTCGATGAAGCGGTCAGCATGATCAATGCCCACGAATACGGCAATGGCACGGCGATCTTTACCCGCGATGGCGATGCGGCGCGTCAGTACTGCGAGCATATCCAGGTCGGCATGGTCGGCGTTAACGTGCCGATCCCAGTACCCATGGCGTTCCACAGCTTCGGCGGCTGGAAGCGTTCGCTGTTTGGCCCGCTGCATATGCACGGCCCCGACGGTGTGCGTTTCTACACCCGCATGAAAACCATCACCCAGCGCTGGCCCAGCGGTATTCGTGAAGAGACCAACCACTTCACCATGCCGACCATGTAAACAGGCTACGGGGCACGACACCATTCAACGCCGGGCCCAGCCCGGCGTTATTGTTTTCAAACAGGGATAATCACAATGAAAACCCTCAAGATTGGCCTCATCGGCACCGGTTTTATGGGCAAAGCCCACGCCATTGCCTTTAATGCAGCGTCCAGCGTTTTTGAACTGCCCGCTAAACCCGTTTGCGAACTGCTGGCGGATGTCGACCTCGCCACGGCCGAGAGCCGAGCGCGGGCGTGGGGATTTGCCCGCGCCACCGGCGATTGGCGCGCCCTGGTGGAGGACAGGGATGTAGATGTGGTGGATATCTGCGCGCCCAACTTTCTGCATAAAGAGATGGCGCTGGCTGCCATTGCCGCTGGCAAACATGTTTACGCCGAAAAGCCGCTGGCGCTGAGAACGGTAGACGCCAACGAGATGGTCGCCGCAGCTGAAAAGGCGGGCGTCAAAACCCTGGTGGGCTTTAACTATATTCGCAATTCCGCCACTCAGCTGGCCCGCCAGATTGTCGCTAGTGGTGAAATCGGTGAGTTGATTCATTTTCGTGGGCGGCACAACGAGGATTACCTGCTCGACCCGGAAAAGCCTCACGATTGGCATACCAAGCGGGCGACCGCAGGCGCCGGTGCGTTAGGCGATGTGGGGTCGCATATTCTTAATATGGCCGAGTTTTTAACCGGGCAGCGCATTACCGAAGTGTGTGGCCAACTACAAACCGTCATCCCCATGCGCCCCACGGCCGACGGCAACGGTATGGCGGCGGTAGAAAACGATGATCAGGCCCAGGTCATGCTGCGGTTTGACCAGGGGTTAATCGGTAATATCGAAACCTCCCGGGTGGCGGCAGGCCGCAAAATGGGCTTGGCCTACACGCTAACGGGCACCAAAGGCGCTATTGTGTTTGACCAGGAGCGCATGAGCGAGCTGCAGCTATATCGCCACGGCGACGCCCACGGCAGGCGCGGCTTCACTACCCTGTTAGCGGGCCCTGAACACCCCGACTATGCGGCCTTCAGCCCCGCGCCGGGTCATGGTCTGGGCTATAACGATCAGAAGATTATCGAGGTGCGCGATCTTGTGGAGGGCATCATCAACGACCGTCCCCTCTATCCAGACTTCCGCGAAGCCGCGCGGGTTAATCGATTAATAGAGGCCATCGAAACGTCAGATCAGACGGGGCAGTGGGTTCACATCTAATATCAGAAGTCCTGTGCATTGCGGGGGCTGTTGATTTGGCAACTACTTCTGTCGCTTGGCTTCTAGCGAATTCACACCCTCCGTGTAGACCTGCTGGAAAGCTACACCGAACAGCCTTTGTTAAGTAAATACAACTTTTACCAGACTTTCACAATGTTGCTGGAAACAGGTAACTCATCAGGTCTCCAGAGGTGCAATAAGAAAATCGGTCGCACTCAGATTGTCTAAGGCGTTTATGGTCGACGGGATCAAGCGCAGTAGTGAACCCCATCGAGATGTCTGGTCGCGCTCAACCCGCTGAAATACGCATTGGCAGGTTTCAGCGCGCGCCATATTGGGCCGACTTCCAAGGGGTGAAAGGACAATCTTCGCCCCTTCGTGTGATGAGATCATGCAAATGATAGCGTATCAGTCGTGCTGAGCGCTTTCTGGCATGGTGAATCTCCGGATCGCCTGGATATCCCGATGCGGTGGCTCTCCAAAGAGTCGACTGTAATCACGACTGAACTGTGATGCGCTCTCATACCCGACCCGCACCGCCGCGCTGCCCGCATCCAGATTATCGTTGAGCATCAATTGCCGAGCATCCTGTAAACGCAGGTTCTTCACGTATTGCAACGGGCTCATGCCAGCCACGATCCGGAAATGTCGCCGGAAAGTCGACGGGCTCATGTGAGCTCTGGCGGCAAGGTCATCCATCCGCACGTCTTGCGAATAGTGCAGCTTCAGCCAAGCGATTATCTTGGCAATTTGCTGGTTCGGTGAGCCGGCAGCAACGAGGCGGCGCAAATGAGGCCCATGCCCGCCCTGCATGAGACGAACGACTATCTCCTGCTGGATTAAAGGTGCGAGGTGAGGAATCAACTGCGGTTCGGACAGAAGTTGGACCAAGCGGGTCAGTGCGAGCTTTGTGTCCTCATCCAGGGTTTCGACGGACATCGCTCGGGTCGTCGATACTGGCAGCGAAGTCGCAAACTCCATTTCGGCCGCCAACTGGGCGATGATGGGCGCATCCAGCTTCAACCACAAGCCAAGATAAGGCTCTTCGGTACTGGCGCGAGTGACATACGACATCACGGGCAAGTCGACGGTCGTTATCAGGGATTGCCCCGCCGCATAGTGGAATATTTCATCGCCCAGCGTAACCTGCTTGCTGCCCTGCACGATCAGACCAAGGCCCAGGCCATAGATACAGGGCACCGGATGGGTAGCCGCCCCCGCTCTGCTGAGCATCAAGGCCGGAATAGGCGTGCGAAAATCGCCATCGGTTCGTGCAATGTTGCCGACAAGCTCGGCAAGGTCGCCGAAGCTTGAGCATGCCTTAGTTTCCATACGCATCTCCAGTTAAATAGCATGTCTAGCTTTGGCTTGCGAAGCTCAATATTAGCATTACCGAAGGTCGAGCGATTTATATTTTGATTGGAGATGATCAAAATAGGCAAGAATTGGAGTGTTTGCAGCAAACGCTACCAGGGCATTCGGGAGCACACTAGTTGTCATCGAGCCACGCCTTTCGATCCCGCAAGACCGATACTGAAGGGCCGCGCTGGGTCGGTTTTATCTTCTACTTACACAAGGCTTACCCGACATGGCAAATGTTTTCCTGATCAACGGGCATCAACCACACCCTGTTTCGCCAGGTACGCTCAACGCGTCTTTCGCCGAGCGTGCAGAAGCCTTCTTCCGGAACCGGGGCGATGAGGTGCGTAGAACGGCTGTAACCGATGACTACGACATCGATACTGAGATCGAGAAGCTGCAGTGGGCAGACATCGTGTTCTTTCAGTCGCCGATTAACTGGATGGGCGTAAGCTGGGGCATGAAGAAATATATCGACGATGTATGGACCGCCGGGATGAGAGGCCAGCTATCGGACGGTGACGGTCGAACATCTGAGACACCCAAGTCAAACTACGGTCTCGGGCCGAAGCTTTCCGGCAAGTATATGATATCGCTGACAGCCAATGCCCCTCGCGAAGCGTTTAACAATCCGCAGGAGAAGTTTCTCGATGGCTTGAGCGTGGACGAGCTTATGCGGCCCATGCACCTCAACTTCAACTGGATCGGGCTTGAACCACTGCCGACCTACATAATCTACGACGTGCTGAAGAATCCAGACATAGAGGCCGACTTCAAGCGCTTCGATCGGCACTTGGTCGACAACTTCTAAACTCGACCAACACCTAGATGCTGGCACCAGTGCCGTTTTAGATGTCCTGATTAACCTTCAACCCCTGGCGGCATCTCGAACCCCTGAGCATTATTGACCAGAGCAACGGAGATGGAATGATGACCGCTTACGCTGTTTTTATCCGTGAAGAGACGCTCGACCAGTCAGAGCTGGCTACCTACACTGCAAAGCTAAAAGAGAGCTGGTCATCCTTCGAAGCATGCTCACTCGAACTTCTCGCAGCGAATGGGAACCAAGAAGTGATTGAGGGAAGTGAAGTTGAGGGTGTGGTGCTCTTGAAATTTCCAAGCGTGGAACTCGCCCGGCAGTGGTACCACAGTCCGTCATACCAGGCTTTGGTAGAGCATCGCCTGAAGGGTGGGAAGTTCCGCAGTATCATCTTTGCAGGAATTGATTCTGACTCCAGTGGGAAATGACAAGCCGCTGACCATAATCAACTGAGAACCGTGCTCTTCCTACGCAATTCGGACGTCGACAGCTTCAAGGGATAGCATTGTGTATCGTCGTTGAGACCGTTTTGCCAGAGTCCAAAATAGAGATGAGCAGGGAGGAATAATAATGAGTAAGGTAATTAACGAAGAACTTGCCGCTATTGAAGCGGCGGCGGTCGCTTATTTGACCGCCTTCAATAGCGCCGACATTACAGGCGTAGTAGCAACCTACACTGATGACGGCGTACTAATGGGGCCAGGTCTGCCGGCTGCAGTGGGCAAGACCGAGCTTGATGTGGTCTATCGCCGCGTGTTTGAAGCAGTCAGCTTCGATATGGAATACGAAATAAAGGAGGTCGAGCAAGTTAGCTCCGACTGGGCCTTTGTTAGGAGCGCCACCGAAGGGATCGAAACTGACAAAACGACCGGCGCCGCTGTTGCTGCGGCATATCAGGAACTGTTTCTGCTATGTAAGTCCGCTAACGGATCGTGGCAGATTGCGCGATATTGCACGTCAAAGATTAGTCCGTAGATTTTTATCAACAGGCCGATGAATGAATTCCAGCAGCCCATTGGCGCGCCCCTACCGGAATGGAAAGAAGCTCAGCTTCCCGGAGACAAGCCTCTTGTGGATCGCTACTGCAGGCTCGAACGAATTGACGCTGACCGACATGCCGCCGACCTTTACGCGGCCTACCAGGACGCTCCTGATTCGCGTCACTGGACCTATCTCCCATACGGCCCGTTCGATACCTTCGAGGCTTACCGTAACTTTCTGATTGAAACATCAGAGCTGAATGACCCCATGCATCATGCGGTGATCGACCTGACCAGTGGCAAGGCGGTGGGAACTTTCGCCTTGATGCGCATCGACGCGCCGAATGGTGTTATTGAAGTTGGCCATGTGGTGTATTCGTCGCGCATGCAGCGCACGCGCCTCTCGACAGAAGCCATGGCACTTTTGCTGAAGTACGTTTTTGCAGACCTTGGCTATCGCCGCTTCGAGTGGAAATGCGATTCGCTAAACGCGCCGTCGCGAGCCGCAGCGCAGCGCTACGGTTTCACCTTCGAGGGGATTTTTCGTCAGGCGGTCATCACCCGCGGGCGCAACCGTGATACGGCATGGTATTCCATCATCGACAGCGAATACCCTGCACTGCGCAAAGCGTATGAGCGATGGTTGCGTCCATCCAACTTTGATGGAGCGGGCCATCAGATCGATAAGTTGGGTGACTGCATTGTACGGGAAGCCTCAGGCCAAGCACGCCACTGAGGGTACCTTCGGCTGGTGGTTGGCGTAGACGAGTGCGGATGGTTGATTTTGCGGGGTTCTTGGCTTGGATAATAGCGGTGTTTTAGACGAGTTTTATACAGCCATCGTAGTGAATTATATAAGTAGGCCTTCAATGAACGATAAAGCAGTCAAGGCATTGATTGAGTGGGCCTCTAGGCGTTGGGATGCCCTTGGCGACCAGGCTGAAAAAGCACGAGAGGTACAAGCTCAGAAGGTATTTAGTGTACTCGCGAAGCTTCCTCATTCGGTATGTTAATAAACAACAGCAGCGCAGCCGTTACGCAGATGAACATAGTCAGCGGCAGGGCAAGTATCGGCAGACCGTCTTGAATCAGGCCTACCGCAAATGCCCCTGACGCACCGCCGGCCATCTGCAGGAAGCCCTGTAGCGACGCTGCCGTCCCGGCCCGGCTGGGGTGACGTTGCAGGGCGGCCGAGATGGCTGTCGGCAGAAAGAGGCCAAGCCCCGTGACGTTGAGCACCATGGTGGCGTTGAAGACGTGCTTGTGGACAATCCCCGCAAGCGGCAACATCAACATCAATGCCAGCGCGGACATCATCAGGCCAAGCCCGCCCAACGCGATGCGGCGGGAAGACACGTTTCCGGCGAAGCGACGAACCGCTACCCCGCCGATGATAAAACCGCTGACGGCAAGGGGTGGATAGAGCCCATATTCTGCCGGGCCGACACCGAGCCGGTCGATGAACAGTGCCGGCGATGCGGAAAAGAAGGCCGACATGCTTCCGAATACGAACCCAACCGTCACCGTATTGCCCAAGAAGACGGGATCGGAAAGGACAATCCGGTAAGCAGATCCCACGCTTTTCAAGTTCAATGCGGGGCTACGCTCCTTGAGGGTTTCGGGTAGCTTGAGAACGGCAAGGGTGGCGACCCCTGCGCCGAAAACGAAGGTGGCCCAGAATATTGTCCGCCAACCTGCCACGCTTTGGAGCAGGCCGCCCAGCAGCGGCGTGAGTCCCGGCACCAACGCAAATGCGATCGTCACCGCCGCCATGGCTCGCGCGAGTTCGGCACCTTCGAAGCTGTCGCGGGTGGCGGCTCGAGACACAACCACCCCAGCGGCGGCCCCTGCGGCCTGAACCACGCGAGCGGCGATCAGCGTGTCAAGCGTTGGAGCCAGCGCGCAACCAGCGGTTCCGACCAGAAAGAGTGCTAGACCGGTGAACAGGACGGGTCGCCGACCATAGCGGTCGGCGACGGGGCCATAAACCAGTTGTCCTGCGGCGAACACCGCCAGGAAGACGACGAAGGTGAGCTGAGCGCTAGCCGTGGTGGTGACGAACTCTTGGGCAACGGCCGGCAGCGATGGTGTATAGATATTGGACGCAAACTGGCCAAGCGCAGCCATCCCGGCGAGAAGAACGATCGAGAGCCTGGTCGCTGGCAGTGGGCCAGAGCGCCTGCGCGTGGCTGAGCTAGGCATAGTGTCTTTCCCCAACATCAACGCCAACCCCGGAAAATGACGCTGGCGTTGACGCCACCAAAGCCGAAGCCATTGGAAATAGCGTGCTCCATCGACATTTGGCGCGCTGGCCCCCGCACTAAATCAAGCCCTTCGCTAGCAGGATCGGGATTCTCCAGGTTGAGGGTGGGCGGCGCAATTTGATCACGTAACGCCAGGATGGTCAGAATCGCCTCCAAGCCCCCGGCTGCTCCTAGCAAGTGACCGGTCGCCGACTTGGTTGCGCTGACGGCCACCTTGTCCCCAAAGGTGCTTTTGATAGCCGCGAGCTCTCCTTTGTCTCCTAATGGAGTAGAAGTGGCGTGGGCGTTGAGATGCTGGATATCGATGGGTTGCAGCTTAGCCTGCGCGAGCGCGTTTGACATCGCTCGTTGGGCGCCACTGCCGTCCTCGGGGCCTGACGTTATGTGATAAGCATCCGCCGTTGTGCCATAGCCGACAATTTCAGCGAGGGGCGTCGTACCACGGGCAAGCGCATGTTCAAGCTCCTCAATGACCAGCAGTCCTGCGCCTTCGCCCATCACAAAGCCATCCCGAGCGGAATCAAAAGGGCGGGAAGCCTGGGTTGGCGTGTCGTTGAAATGCGTAGACAGCGCGCGAGCGGCTAAGAAGCCCCCCAGGCTCACTTCGTTGATGCAGGCCTCGGCTCCACCGCAGATGGCGACATCCACCTCATCGGCCCGAATCATCCTTGCCGCATCACCAATCGCCTGGACGCTGGCGGCGCACGCGGTTACCGGCGCCCCGATAGGCCCTTTGTAGCCATATCGAATAGAGACATGACCAGCAGCCAGATTGACCAGGAAAGAAGGCACGGTAAAAGGAGACAGACGACGTGCGCCTCGGGTGTCCGTCGTGCGAACGGCATCTGCAATGGCTGGAAAGCCACCCACCCCAGATGCAATCACTGTTGCAGTACGCTCTTGCTCGTAAGCTTGCGTGGGATACCACCGGGCCTGGGCAACGGCTTCCTCCGCGGCTGCCAGCGTAAGCAGCATAAAGCGATCCATTTTGCGCTGCTCCTTAACCGGCACAACGTTATCGGCATTGAAGCCAGCCTCTGGATCTTTCAGGTGATCAGGGACTACCCCGGCAATTTTGACCGCCAGGTCATCCACCATGGTTTCAGGCAGCCGTTTAATACCTGACTGGCCATTCAAAAGCCTTGACCAGCTAGCTTCCACTCCGACAGCCAAAGGGGAAACCAGTCCCAACCCAGTCACAACAACTCTACGCATTTTTAGCTCCTTATTAGCAGTTGCTAATTATTCGCTTGGCCCTGTGTAACAGGGTTTACTCCACCTTTAGACGCGGTATTCCCGCCCCTAGGTGTTGGCTTGATCTTGAACCAGATGGCATACATCGCCGGCAAGAACACCAGCGTCAGAATTGTCCCGGCGAAGGTGCCACCGATCAGGGTGTAGGCCAGCGTTCCCCAAAACACCGATTGGGTGAGGGGTATGAACGCCAGAATGGCGGCGAGCGCGGTCAGGACGACCGGACGAGCACGCTGCACGGTGGCCTCGACCACGGCGTCAAAGGGGGCGAGCCCTGCCTTCGCGTTGTCGTGAATCTGTCCGATCAGGATAAGGGTGTTGCGCATCAGGATGCCTGCCAACGCAATCAGACCGACGAGCGCATTGATGCCGAATGGCTGGTTGAACACCAGCAAGGTAGGCACCACGCCGATGAGGCCCAGCGGTGCAGTGGCGAACACCATCGTCATCGCTGAGATCGAGCGAACCTGAAAGATGATCGTGATCAGCGTCAGCGCGATCATAATGGGGAAGACCGGTAGCAGGGCGCTATTAGCCTTGCCGGATTCCTCGATGGAACCGCCCATCTCTATTCGGTAGCCCGCCGGTAGTTCGGCGATGATCGGCTGAAGTTCTTCCCAGATGGCGTTGGACACGTCGGGCGGCTGCAAGTCTTCCGCTATATCCCCACGTACGGTGATCGTCGGGATGCGGTCGATGCGGCGCAGAATGGGGTCTTCCATATGAACCTCCACCGTGCCGATCTGCGATAGCGGAATCCGCTGACCGGATGCGCCTGTCAGGGTGAAATCTTGAATTCTGCTCGGATCAAGCCTTGTGTCTCCGGCCGAACGCGCAACCACCTGCACGGAACGAATATCTTCACGTACCTCGGCAATGGGGATGCCACTCAACAGGAACTGTAGCTGCTGGGCTGCGTCGCTAGAAGTTAGGCCCAGGCTCTGCAGCCGATCCTGATCAAGCGAGAATCGCAGTGTGGGTATGCGCTCGCCCCAATCGGTATTGACCGTTCGCATCTTAGAAGAAGCCTGCATGACGGCACGCACCTGGGCCGCGATGTCGCGCAGTTCATCGGGATCCGGCCCCATCACGCGGAAGGCCACGGGGAAGGGAGAAGGTGGGCCGAACACCAACTGGGTCACTCGCACCCGCGCCTCCGGCGCCAGGCCGTCGGCCACCGCCTGACGCAGCCTATGCTTGAGCGCTTCACGCGCCGACTGGTCATCCGTCAGGACGATGATCTTGGCGAAGGAGGGATCGGGCATTTCCGGCGACATGGCGAGATAGAAGCGGGGCGCGCCCTGGCCGATGTAGGACGTCACGATGCTGGCTTCCTCTTGCTCCTCCAGCCAGGCCTCGACTTTCGCGGTTGCCTCACTCGTCTGCTCGATCGAGGTGCCATACGGCATCTGCACTTCGATCAGTACCTCGGGCCGGTCAGACGTCGGAAAGAACTGCTTGTTGACCACGCCCATGCCTACGATCGCGAGGATGAAGGTTCCGACCACGAACGCTGCCACCAGCCATTTGCGCCGGATCACCGAGCCCAGCAACCGGCGGAAACGCTCGTAGTTCGGCGTCGCGTAGATCGCCCCGTGCCCGCCTTCGCGCTTCTTGAAATCCGGTAGCAGCTTCACTCCCAAGTAAGGTGTAAACACCACGGCGACGATCCACGACGTGATCAACGCAATGCCGACGATCCAGAACATGTTGCTGGTGTACTCGCCGGCGGTGGACTTGGCGAAACCGTTCGGCATGAAGCCAATCGCCGTCACCAGGGTGCCGGAGAGCATGGGCGCGGCGGTGTGACTCCACGCATAAGCCGCGGCACGTACACGGTCGTAGCCTTCCTCCATCTTCACCACCATCATCTCAATGGCGATGATCGCATCGTCGACCAGGAGCCCCAGTGCCAGGATCAACGAGCCGAGAGTGATGCGGTCGAAGGCCATGCCGGAAGCTGCCATGACGATAAAAACAGCGGCCAGGGTCAGGGGAACTGCCGCCGAAACCACGATACCGGCACGCCATCCCATGCTGATGAAACCGACCAGCATCACCACGCCGAGGGCGGCGAAGAACTTAAGCATGAACTCGTCGACGGCCGAGCTGATATTAACCGACTGGTCTGTGACTTTAGTTAGACTCATGCCAAGCGGCATATCGGCGTTGATAGCCTCTGCCTCCTCCTCCAATGCCTCGCCGAGGTTGAGGCCATTCCATCCCTCGCGCATGACCACACCGAGCAGCAAGGTGGGTTCGCCGTTGTTGCGAATGAGGAAGGTGGCGGGATCTTCGTAGCCCCGCTTCACCTCGGCGATGTCGCCGAGTTTTAGTGTATGGCCCTGCGCGACAACGGGCGTATTGCTAATCGCCTCAAGGTCGTCGATTGCCCCGTCCAGCCGGATGAAGACCCGGGGCCCCTGGGTGTCAATCGAACCGGCGGGCGTCATGACATTACGCGCATTGAGTGCCGCGAAGAGCGCTTGCGGGGAGACGCCAAGCGTGGCGAGACGATCATGGGAGAACTCGACGAAGATCCTTTCGGACTGCTCGCCGATGATATTCACTTTTTTGACGCCCGGTACGTGAAGCAAGCGCTGGCGCAGGCTCTCAGCCTCGCGGATGAGATGCCGATGAGGCTCGCCCTCAGCCTTCACCGCATAGAGTGCAAAGGTCACATCGGCATATTCGTCGTTCACCATAGGGCCAATGACGCCACTGGGCAGGTTACTGGCCTCGTCGCCAATTTTCTTACGCGCCTGATAGAACTGCTCGGGGACTTCGTCGGGCGGCGTGCTGTCGAGCAGATACACCGTGGTGAAGGCCAGGCCCGGACGCGTAAAGGTCTCGGTACGGTCATACCAGCCCAGTTCCTGCATGCGTTTTTCTAGCGGCTCGGCGACCAGTTCCTCCATTTCCTGAGCCGTAGCACCGGGCCAGGCCGTGGTCACGGTCATCTGCTTGATGGTAAAAGCGGGATCCTCCGCCCGGCCCAGCGTCAGGAAGGCCATAATGCCAGCGATGAAGATCACCACCATCAGAAACAGGGTAACCGAGCGCTCGCGTACTGCGAGGGCTGAGAGGTTGAAGGCACTCATGGCTGCTCTCCGCGATTGGCGGCCAAGCCCGTGATAACCTCACGCTTATCTAACCGCACCTGCTCGCCCTCATGCAGCAAGTGCGCGCCGAGCGCCACGATGCGATCGCCCGTTTCAAGATCGCCAACGACCGAGGCGGTTTCATCGCTGAGGCCAGTCACCTGCACGGCCTGCCATGTGACCTGGGGCGTCTCTCCTTCTATCAGCCATACGCCAGGCCCTTTACCTGGATCGAAGAGGGCGCCTATCGGCACCTGCAATAATGCTGAAGCGAAAGGGTCGACCTGGATGTCGACGGAAACGGTCGAGCCGAGTGGTGCATCGGCAAGACTACCTTCCAATACATAGCGTGCTTCGAAGGTTCGCGTCAGGGGATTTGCGGCATCCGACAACTGGCGAAGCATCGCAGTGCCCGTGAGCCCGTTGCCATAGAGGCTTGCACGGCCAATGGAGCCGATCGCTGGACGCAGCGTTTCGGGGAGGTCGATGAGCGCTTCGCGAGGCCCCGCATGGGCCACTTGCACCACGGTTTGGCCGGCAGCAACAACCTGACCGGGCTCTGCAAGCGTTTCCACTACCACACCATCAGCATCGGCGTGAAGAACCGCATAATCGGTTTCATTGCGAGCAACGTCTGCCCGAGCCTCGGCTGCCGTGAGATCCGCCCGAGCCGTCTCGGCGGCGGCCCGCGCGCTGTCGTAGGCCGAAGCGGACACAGCACCTCTAGCGACCAGGTCACGGTATCGCGTCTCGTCCTCTGTGGTCTGCCGAGCACGTGCTCTGGCGGCAGCCACGGCTTCCTCTTGGGCTTGAGCGGCGAGTTCTAGATCCGTGGGGTCGATGCGCATGAGTGGCTGGCCGCGCTCGACGGTTTGACCGGTATCGACTAAACGCTCCTGTATCTTGCCAGATACACGAAAGCCGAGATCGCTCTGCACCCGCGCGGCAACCACGCCGGTAAATGAGCGCTCGGACTTTCCATTGGCCTCCACCTCGACTGCCCGCACATAAGGGCTCTGGGTGCGAGGGTCGGTTTTAGAGCTATCGTCACTGCAAGCCGCCAGAGCGAAAGGCAGCAAACCGGCGAAGACGAGTGAATGAATATTACGGCGCTGAAGCATGGCGACCTCCAGGGAAAAGAGGCCTCAATATTCTATCTAGTGACCAATATTGTCAATGGTCACTATCGTGAATTCATTCTTCATGGTGCCAAACTACGTAATACCAGGTTCGAAAGCTGGGTTGGCCCCTCTTCAACGAGGTCTAAATTGTGTTGCAGGAGAAGAGGATTCACATAGGGGTGCATGACTAGAAAGATTGAATGCACTGTCTCGTCCAGCGGGGTTTTTCGCTCAAATTCGCCGCTCTCGCGTCCTTCGCGGATGATCTCCAGCAGCATCTGCTTGATGTGCTGCGCATAGCCGCGAGCAGAGGGCCAACCTTCGCCAGCGGAGTGTGCGGCGATGTCGTATAGCTTGCGATCATTGAAGAAAAGATTTGATCCGGTATCTACTAACGCCTTGAACATCCTCCTAAATTTCTCCGTTGGCGTGGGCGCGTTCATCACGGCTTCTTCGATCGCCTCAATAATTGCGCTCAGGACTTTGGAGCAGATGGCTTCGCCAATGGTCTGTTTCGAATCGAAAAACTTATAGATATAAGCCTTGGAAAAGCCAATCGATTTGGCTAAGTCAGAGACGGTGGTTTTCTCGTATCCGTAGTGGCTGAAGTGCTCTTCAGCAGCCGCCACGATCTGTTCGCGAACATTGTGTTCGGCAGGGCCTCGTGACGGTGGTGTGGAAGGTGGTGTTTCAATCATCGGTCGTGTTGCCTCGTATTCTTTAGCTTGACAGTTAGTGACCATAATGGATTATAGTCACTTTAACAATTTTACTCTCCGGAGACTCTCATGCTCACCCGCCCACGCTCTCTCGCCTTGCTGATGAGTGCCAGTCTATTAGCGGCCAGCCTGTTAACGGGATGTGCGGTCGGCCCTGACTATAGCTCACCCGAGCCCGCCTTATCGCCTCGTTTCCTTGGACAGGAGGGTGTCGAAGAGCGTGATGTTCAGCACAATGCAAACCTCCAGGCATGGTGGGCCGCTTTTGATGACCCCATGTTAGCGCGCTTCGTTACTCTTGCTCTCGAGCAGAACCTGGATATCGAACAAGCGACAGCCCGTGTCGCCCAAGCGCGTGCTTCATTGCGACAAGCCGATGCTGCACTGCTGCCATCGGGCAACGTGAGCGCCCAGGGGGCCGAAGTATATCAATCGGTCGAGACTCCGCTGGGGCAGGTGCTTTCTACCACGCCTGGCTTCGACCGCAGGGGCACCGCCTATGAGGCCAACCTCAACATGGGCTGGGAAATCGATGCGTTTGGTGGTCTGCGGCGAGGACGGGAAGCGGCACGCGCGGAGTATGTGGCCTCTGAAGCGGGTGCCGTCGCGACGCGGCTGGCCGTCGCTGCCCAAACGGCTGACGTATACGTCATGATCCGGGGTTTGCAGACGCGTATCAACATTGCTGGACAGCAAGCTGATACACGTCGTGAACTGCTCGACACGATCAGGTTCCAGTACGAGAGGGGGGTGGCTGCCGAGCTTCAGGTGAACCAGGCCGAGGGTGCGCTCGCTCAAGTCGAAGCACAGATTCCGGCTCTCGAGGCTGGCCTTGACTCGGCGATGAATGCGTTGGATGTGCTTCTCGGTGTGCCGCCTGGAACCTACCGCAGCGAAGTGAGTCAGGTGGCGTCGATCCCGGTGGTTCCAGGCCTGGCAGAAACCGGCACGCCGGCCGAGATGATTCGGCGGCGTCCAGATCTTATCGTGGCCGAGCAGCGCCTCGTTGCTGCTAATGCGCGCATTGGCATGGCGATTTCAGAGTACTACCCCAAGTTCTCGCTTGGGGCACTGTTGGGCAGCGCCACTACGATCTCAAGCGGCAACCTCTTCTCCAGCGATGCCCGTGAAGCCCAAGGTGTTCTCGGGCTGCGCTGGCGCCTGTTCGACTTTGGCCGCGTCGAGGCACAGATTGCCGCCGCGCGTGGCCAGGAAGCAGAAGCACTCGCCGCCTACCGTCTAGCCGTGTTGCGCGCAACGGAAGAGGTGGAAAACGCCTTTTCCGCGCTGGTTAAACGCGAGGCCCAGGTAGACATTTTGGCGCGGGGTGAATCCTCTCTCGCCCGTGCCCGCGAAAACTCACTTGCCGCTTATGAAAGTGGTGTCGTTAGCCTGATCGAAGTACTCAATGCCGACGCCAACTTGCTGCAGATAAGCGACATGAAAGCACAGGCACAAACCGAAACCGCGCGTGCTGCCATTGCCTCCTTTAGGGCATTGGGAGGCGGGTGGGAAGCACCGCTCGCAAGCAACGACCGCCTCTACGGTGCCCTCTCTACTACCCACTAATGACAGGTAAGCGAAATGGTCTTAATAAACACTTCATGGGTACTCATCA
This sequence comes from Halomonas sp. ATBC28, assembly GCF_005937175.1. Taxonomy (NCBI): domain Bacteria; kingdom Pseudomonadati; phylum Pseudomonadota; class Gammaproteobacteria; order Oceanospirillales; family Halomonadaceae; genus Halomonas; species Halomonas sp. ATBC28. The sequence continues at coordinate 29,050 of NZ_VCQL01000001.1, forward strand.
CGGGGGCATCAAGCGGTTTTGGTGAGGAGTTTGCCCGCCAATATGCCGAGCAGGGGCACTCGCTGGTACTGGTGGCGCGACGGCTAGATCGGCTGCAAGCGCTCGCTGAGACACTGCGCCACCAGTACGGTATAGAGGTGGTGACGGAGCAGGTCGATCTCTCAGACATTGATGCGGTTACCCAGCTGCATCAGCGCCTTCAAGATCGGGGCATTGAGATCTATATCCTAATCAACAACGCCGGTCATGGATTGCAGGGCCCGTTCGTGGATAGCACGTTGGATGCGGCGCTGGCGATGGTGCAACTGGACGTGGCGAGCTTGACTGCCATTACTCACGTCTTTGCACGAGACATGAGTAAACGAGGGCATGGCAAGATATTGTTGGTGGCAAGCCTGCTGGCCTATCAGGGCGTGGAGAACTTCGCTGTTTATGCTGCCGCCAAGGCCTATGTATTGCGTTTAGGCGAGGCGCTACATCGCGAGCTTTATCGCGAAGGCGTCACGGTGACAACACTTTGCCCTGGTATGGCGGAAACCGGCTTTGCCACTGCGGCGCAGCAGAAAGTCACGCCCGTATTGAAGCAACTGATGATGCAGCCTGCACCTGTGGTGCGCGCCGGGATTCGTGCCCTGCAGGCCGGGCGTATCAGCGTCGTGCCAGGCTGGGCGAACAAGGCCCTTGTCATCCTTTCCTGGGCGACGCCGCGTCGGCTGCACCAAGCTTTTTTATCACGTGCAATGAATGGGTGAGCTTCCACACTTTTATCGCAAGAAAAACATATAACTCAAGAGAGTGATGCCATGACAACGTCAATTGACACCCTCAGTCCAGAAGAAATACTTGTGCTCTGGCAGGCTGAAGAGGTGGCCGTGCGAGAGCGTATCCAGACGGTTCCCGGCGTGGCGACGCCTGCTCAGATCGCCGGGCGCAGCGGATTGCAGATATTCGAGGCGCTTCTAGCCGGTGAGATCCCGCCGCCGCCCATGGCTAATACGCTGAACTTCACTCTGCTTCGCGTGGAACCGGGATTCGCGCTGTTCCAGGGGCAACCACGTTTCAGTCATTATAATCCGATGGGCACGGTGCATGGCGGCTGGTTCGCGACCATGCTCGATACAGCCATGGGGTGCGCCGTGCATTCAACATTGCCTCCGGGCAAGGCCTACATGACCCTTGAGTTGAAGCTCAATCTCGTCCGTGCGCTCACCGATGCGATACCGCTAGTTCGTGCTGAAGGCCGATTGGTTCACGGCGGCCGCCAGGTGGCGACCGCGGAAGGTAGGCTCATCGGGCCAGACGGTAAGCTCTATGCCCACGCGAGTACAACGTGCCTGGTGTTCGACCAGGGGGCGTAGAAGAGGGGCTGGCGCGCCACACCTGCTTTACCCCTCTTTGACGGAGCCTGAACCTTGTGCCGAGGATCGGCAAGTCATTGTCTTCGCTTATTGCATTTTTTGCTCAAAAGCAAAGTAAGCCTCTCCTACCCATCAATAGAACGCATAGTCGATAAAATCCCAGTGCTTAAGGCAAGGTTAACTACGCTGCTGGTGTGATGTAGGTGCTTTTACGTCAAGCGCAGGCGACGCCCTATTAATGTTGCAGTGTTCGCCAGGAGAGCGTTTACAGAATAATCAGCGTCGCGAGCCCAAGGAATGATAAAAAGCCGACCACATCGGTCACAGTTGTCAAAATAACCGCACCGGATAACGCGGGGTCGATCTGCAGCTTTTTCAGCACCATAGGAATTAGTACGCCGGATAAGTTAGCGAGACTCATATTGATAAAGATGGCCAGGGTGATCACCAGCGTGATCATGGCATCGCCAAACCAGAGATGGGAAATCAAGCCGACCACTAATGCCCAAACCAAGCCGTTACTCATCCCCACCCACATCTCTTTGTTATACAGCCAGCGGATGTTGTTGCCTGCTAGTTGGCCCAGCGCCAGGCCGCGTATAACCACGGTGAGGGTTTGACTACCCGCAATACCCCCCATGCTTGCTACCACCGGCATCAAAATGGCCAGGGCTACAATTTGATCTAATGCCGCTTCAAATTGCCCGATAACGAAGGCGGCTAAAAAAGCCGTTAACAGATTAATGCCCAGCCAAATACCGCGACTTTTCGCGCTGCGTAAAACGGGCGTGAAGACTTCCTCTTCGTTACTGACGCCGGACATATGCTTTAGCGTCATGTCAGCGTCGTCTTGGGTGATTTCAAGTACGTCGGCGGCGTTTAGCTGGCCTACTAATAACCCATCGCTATTGCACACGGGCACAAAGTGTAGCTCTTTAGAGCGCAGTAACGCCGCTGCATCACTGACTTTCATTTGATCATTGAGGGTAAAAAAGTCATCCATGTAATCATCAACCATCGCATCTTGTGGTTGCTTGATTAAATCAATCAGGGTCAAAGTGCCGAGTAAGCGTTTGTCTTTATCCGTAATCATGATCTGCTGCGACTCATCGTCGAGCAGATGGTGGATGCGGATATAGCGCTGCACGGCCTCTAACGACACGCCCTGTTTTACATTGACCGTCTCGGGATCCATGTAACGGCCAACCACGTCATCTTCATAGGCGTGAAGATTCTCAACCTGGGCGCGGATCTCTTGCTCTAGGCTAGCGTAGACGCTGGTTTTTATGGCTTCATCAGCAACATCTAAAACTTCAGCAACTTCTTGAGCATCCAAGCCTTTAACAATTTCTTCTACATCGCTGGCCGATAAGTCTTCGATGTAGTCAGCACGGATGTCTTCGTCAACTTCGGCGAGAACCTCGCCGATAAAATCGTCGGGAACATACTCCCAAAGGAAATCTCGCGTTTTAGCCGGGAAGGACTCCAGTGTTCGCGCGATGTCTAAAATATCGAGTTCAGAGAAATACGCTTTTAGTGCCGTTGTGTCTGGATCATCTAGCAGGTTTTGAAGGTGGAGTAGCTGCTCTTCGGAATTGATGTACTTGTCATCTTCGCGCATAGAGTCCGTCCTTGTTGGAAGCTAAATATTAAAGAAGTGCAAACTCCTACTCCTGGCGGCTCGCTTTATGAATGGTATAGACAGGTATGGTTGAACGCCACGCGAACACCATAGGCCATGCGCTGCTGGGCAGAAACGGGCGCTACGTCGGTGCCAATCATTTCATCGGTAGCGTCGGCCCAGGTGAGCGTGCCGTGGGTGAACCCCAGTGGAGCCAGCGCGCGACCAATCCACTGTGTGCCGGTAAAGCGTTGCGCCTCACCATTCTGGTCGGTGAGTAAACTGACGGCGTTATCCTGATGCAGGCGAACGATGTACCATCCCATATCGAGTCCGTATACTTCTACATCGGGCAGCGGTGCGGAACATTGCGCCAGTTCTTCAAGGGTGAGGTGAGCGGGCAGCGTTGAAGACATGGCGTATCCTCATGAGTGAGTATCTTATACGCCAAGACTAAAGGGTGTGCTTTATTTGTACAGCAGTAACCGTCTGATCGACGTTATTTAGACGCTAGATCAGACGGTTTGAGGCAGGTATTTTATTCCTTATCCATTTCTAAACAGGAAACTATAGGCATTTAACGCAGGTACGCCGCCTAGGTGGGCGTAGAGTACTTTGGAGCCTGGCGGGAATTCGCCGTTGCGCACCATGTCGATCATGCCGTGCATGGATTTACCTTCGTAAACCGGGTCGGTAAGCACACCCTCCAGACGGGCACAGAGGCGAATGGCTTCCAGCGTGCCTTCGTTGGGCAGGCCATACTCGGGGCCGCCGTAGCGGGTATCCAAAATGACATCGTCATCGCTAATACCGCCTTCCAGTTCCACCAACTCAGCCGTATTGCGCGCGATGCGCAGGATCTGTTCACGGGTTTGCTCAGGCTTGGCAGAGGCATCAATGCCAATCACTCGCTGGGCACGGCCATCGGCGGCAAACCCCACCACCATGCCCGCCTGGGTGCTGCCGGTGACCGAGCACACCACGATATAGTCAAACGTGAAGCCCAGCTCTTTCTCCTGCTGACGCACCTCTTCAGCAAAGCCTACAAAGCCTAAGCCGCCGTAAGGGTGCTCGGAACAGCCAGCGGGAATCGGGAAGGGCTTACCGCCTTGCTGGCGAACATCCTCCATCGCCTGCTCCCAGCTGGGGCGAATGCCGATGTCGAACCCCGCGTCATCCAAGCGCACATCGGCACCCATGATGCGTGACATCTCGATATTGCCCACGCGGTCATACACCGCGTCGGAGTAGTTGACCCAGTTCTCCTGTACCAGCACACACTGCATACCCAGATGGGCGGCCACTGCTGCCACTTGCCGGGTCTGGTTGGACTGAATACCACCTATCGATACCAGCGTATCGCAGCCCTGTTCAAGTGCCTCAGGAATCAAGTACTCCAGCTTGCGGGTCTTGTTGCCGCCAAAGGCCAGGCCGCTGTTGCAGTCTTCGCGCTTGGCGTAGAGCTCCACTTCACCGCCTAAATGTTCGCTTAGCCGTTTGAGCGGCGTAATGGGAGAGGGGCCAAAGGTGAGTGGGTAACGTGGGAAGCGTTCGAGGTTCATAGCAATCTCCAGCTTTAAAACATTGGGTGCGATATAGGGCGGCTAAGGTTGTTGTGAACAATTGGCGTGCTCTCTGCTATTTATAGTAAGTGTTAGTCATGATTTTTGTGTTGCAAAGTTGTCTGTTTTAAAGCAATAAAAGTTGATAAAACATATTTTATGTGGTCTTAAATAGTGTTTATAGATGAATAAGGTAAATAATAGTGCGCTCAAAAATCTCCCGTTCACGCCCTGAGCCTGATGATCAGGCGGCTGAACTAGACCGAACAGATCGGCGTATTCTTAAACTGCTTCAGGAAGATGCCACGCTCTCCAATGTGGCGTTGGCAGAGCAGGTGAGTTTGAGTCCGGCGGCGTGCTTACGTCGGGTGGAAAAGCTCAAACGGGATGGGGTGATCAGCCGGGTGGTGGCACATTTAGACCCGGAGCAACTACAGGCGGGCATGGTGGTATTGATTGGCGTGGTGCTGGATCGCTCGACGCCGGAATCCTTCGCCGCCTTCGAAGAGGCGGCCCAGAAGGTGTCAGGCTGTATGGAGTGCCACGTAGTAACGGGGGAGTTTGATTATTTTATGCTGGTACGCACCCGGGACAGCCAAAGCTTCAATAGGCTGCACGCTGAGCAGTTGCTCTACCTGCCCGGCGTGCGTCAGATCCGCTCGTTTATGGGGCTGCGACAGGTGGTCTCTACTCATAAGGTGCTGGTTTAGGCGTGTGTTAAGAAGAAGACGAAGGCTCTGGCCGAGTAGCCAGCCAAACGGCAATCAGCATTAGTAGAGCGATCACGCCCCAGCGAGTCCAGCCAGGGCCGAGTGACCAAGCGGTGATCAGAGCACTCAACGCTATCATGCTAACAGCCGCCAACTTAGCGTGCCGGGGGATGGCGCGCTCTTGCTCCCAGGTAACCAGCAGTGGCCCGACATAGTGGCGGGAGCGGATCCAGGCCTCAAAGCGCGGTGAGCCTTTGGAGGCACAGTAAACAGCCATTAGCATAAACACGGTGGTCGGCAGCAGGGGCAGGAAAATGCCTAACACACCGATGCTAAAACTCATCCCTGCCAACACGACCCACATGAGGCTGATCAGTCTCATTCTTGCTCCCCAATTGGCACACGGTGATGCATATATTGCCCGTTACGTATGGATAAGTATGGACTTATATGAGGGCTTTGCCACTCGACTCGTTGGCTGCTGAAAGCTGTCTTAAGGCGCCAGGGCGAGCAGAGGCTTGCCATGGGGGCCGCCCTCAATGTGCTGAAGTTCGGCTGCGTAAATCTTCGCAATGGTCGCGGGGTTAAGCACCTGGCTGGGTAGTCCGTGGTCAATACGCTGCCCTTGATGCAGCAACCATACCCGGTCAGCGTAGGTGCTGGCGAGATTAAGGTCGTGGAGCACGCAAACAATGGCCATGCGGTGCTGTGCGGCCCAGCCGCGTAGTTGCCGCATCAAGCGCTGCTGCTGGCCGATATCCAAGGCACTGGTCGGCTCATCCAGCAATAAAATACCACCATCCTTGGCGGTGGGAGAGCCCCTTGAGAGTAGTTGGCAGGCGCCCCGTGCGATCATCACCCGCTGGCGTTCGCCACCGGAAAGCGAGAGCACGCTGCGCTTGGCGAGGTGGGTTAGATCCAGGTCGTCCAGTAGCGCTGCGACCAGTGATTTGGCCGGATTACTGCCTAGACTCAACAGTTCGTCAGTTTGCCAGTCAAAGCCGGGGAGCTCCTGCTGGGCGACCAGCGCACGCCGGTTGGCAAGTTCGGCGATGGGCCATTCGCGCAAGGGTTTGCCATCCAGGTGTAGTTCGCCCTGCTCGGCAGGGCGAAAGCCTGACAGCATGCTGAGTAGCGTGCTCTTGCCCGCGCCGTTGGGGCCGACAATGGCAAGTAGCTCGCCAGGGCGAATTGTGCCGTCTAGTGGGGCGATAGCGGGGGTGGTGGTTAAACCAGCCTGATGGAGCGTTAGCATGCTCGGTTTCTGCGCATCAGTAGGTACAGGAAGTAGGGGCCGCCCAGCAGGCTGGTCAGCAGTCCCACGGGTATCTCCGCCGGGGCAGCAACGGTGCGGGCTAGCGTATCAGCCACGACTAGAAGCAGCGCGCCACCGAGCATTGAGGCGGGCAGCAGCAGCCGATGGCCAGGCCCTAACCAAAGCCGTAGGCAGTGGGGTACCAGCAGGCCCAAAAAGCCAATTACTCCGGTGAGCGCTACACACAAACCTACGCCCAGCGAGGTCGCGACCACCACCCGGCGTTTTAAGCGGCTTGCATCCAGCCCCGCCGCATGCGCGGTAGCTTCGCCCAGCTGGAGCAGGTCGAGTTCACGTGCGCTGCGCATTAACAGCCACAGAGCAGCGGCAATCAGTATCAGGGCTAGCGCCGTGGTGCGCCACAGGGCGTTAGTCAGTGTGCCCATGCCCCATAAACTAAGCTGGCGAAGCTGCTCATCGCTGGCGATAAAGGCTAAAACCCCACCGCTAGCCCCGGCCAGAGTATTGATGGCCAAACCAGCCAGCAACAGGGTCATCACAGCGGCACTGCCGCCGCCCTGGCGCTTGGCGATGCCAAAGACAATCAAACAGACGCATAAGGCGCCTAAAAAGCCTGCCGCAAACTGACCGTAAAGGCTGCCTGCGCTGCTGTCTTGAAAGAGCACAATCCACACTGCTACGAAAAGCCCAGCACCACTGGCAAGGCCGAGCAGGGTCGGGTCGGCCAGCGGGTTACGAAACAGCCCCTGCATGGCGGCGCCGCTACCGGCAAGCATCGCTCCCACGGCCACGCCCAGCAGTAAGCGCGGCAGGCGCAGCTGCCACCACACCTGCACGCTGAGTGGATCGGCTTGGCCGCGGAGTACTCCCCAAGGGGAGATGCCCAGTGCGCCAGAGGAGGCCGCCCAGCCTAAAGCCAGTAGCAACGCAGCGGTTAATCCGACGAGAACGCGGGTAGTGCGGCTAACCGGCAGCCGCACCCGGAAACGGTAAGTGTTAAAAATGGCTATCATGGGCTGAGCTGGGCGGTGCTGTTTTGAGCGGTGCTGTTTTGAACGGAACTGTTTTGGACAGAATTAGCCTGGGCGCTAGTCGGTGCGCCCAATAGCGCTTCAACGTCCTGGCGCAGGGCGAGTAGCTGATCGGGCGTGCGCGGGCCAAAGCCAAGCAGCGCTTGGTCATCAATGACAATCAGCTGTTGCTCTCGGCCTGCGTGGGTTAACGCCATACCGGGTAACTGCCATAGAGCGGCTTCGCCACCCATTGCCGCCAGGCCCCGCTCGGAGACAATCACAACCTCCGGCGCTTGCCGGGCCAGGGCTTCGGCACCCACGTTGTGGTAGCCCTGCATCTCGGCGAAGGCATTTGCCAGGCCCACCGCTTCGAGCGCGCTATGCGCTGCCGTGTCGCTGCCCGCCGCACGGGGGGTTAAGCCGCTATGCTGCATGATAAACATAGCGCGGGTCGTCGGTAGGGCGGGCAGGTTGGCTAGCCGGTCAAGTTTCTCGTTCAAGGCGTCTGCTAAGGCCTCTGCTGCGTCGCGACGGTCAGTTAATCGGCCGACGGCGTGGACTTTATCGGCGATGGCATTGAGGGTGGGTGGGGCGTTGATAATCTCTACGCTGACACCGACAGCCGCTAGCTGCTCCAGCACTTCCTTGGGGCCTGCGTGCCCGGCGGCTAACACCTGGTCAGGTTTAACCGATAGGACGCTTTCAGCGGAGAGCTGGCGCAGGTAACCCACCGAGGGCAGCTCCGCCATGGCGGGTGGATGCACGACTGTGTCATCCCGAGCAATGACATTGATATCGGCATCTAACGCGGCCAGGGTTTCCGCGATATCGCCACCAAGCACCACCCAGCGTTCGCTGGCCAATGCGGCCCCGGTGGTTAGCCACCCCATCAGCAGTACTGCCAGTGAGCGGCGCATCAGGCGTTTTGCGTTCATGCCACCGCCTCTTGGCTGCCGAGTTCATCCAGCAATTGCCGCCACTCGCGACGCTCAACGCGGCCTTCCTGGCGTTCCGCGTAAAGTTGCAGCACTAGCGAGCCTTCGGCATCGAAGGCTTCAATGCTGGTCACGCCGCCGTCTCGGTTGGGCTTGCTGACTTGCCATACTTGGTCAATCGCAGTGTCATCAAGGTGCAGGGTGAACTGCTCGCCAAATAGATTCAGCCAGCCGTGGGCGCGTTGAGGGGTGGGCAATGTGCCGGTGTGGATCTGCACGCAGCCGGGGCTAGCGACAAACAGCATCAACGGCAGCGCGCGAAGGCTGGCGTGCTGAAGCACTGTTTCCAGGGCATTGACGGGAAGCGTTTGGGTATAGCGTCCCTCCATTAACTGGTTGGCCTCAATACGCTCCAGATGATGGCGCTGGAGGAGGGCAAAGAACTGGTGCACATCGCGCATCGCGCCCCACTCGCTAGCGAGGGTCGGCGCTTCGGGCAGTGGGCGCTTCAAGCGAGGCATGCTCTGGGTAAACGCTGGCGTATCCCGAGTGCCCAAGGCCGCTAAGGCACCCCAGGGACGCGGCAGTGGGTTCTCCAGGGCAAAGCATTTGTGAACGGCGCAGCCATGTTGATTGAATATCTGCAGGCTCCAGCGCCACTGCGCCTCTTGAGTACTGGTGGCAGGCATAGAATCACGAATCAGGCAGGCCCAGTGCCAGCTCGTATAGAGCAAGCGTAGATCCAGGCCACCTGGGTCGAGTAACAGGCCTGTTTGTGGCCCGCCGCTAAGTTCAGGGTAGTCGCCGGTTTGCTCTAGCACGGCCAGCCGGGAACGGGTCAACGCTTTAACCCGCCCCAGTTGGGGCAGGTAGGCGGCGATATCGCTGGGCGAGAGCGGCAGCGTCCATACGTCGCGCCCTAAACGAGCGGCCTGCAGCTCGCCTTCACTGATCGATAAGCGTTCGGCAATCTCAATCGCAGGTAGCCGCGGCTGCGCGGCGCGCGCCGCGTCAAAGGCTTCGATAATCGCGATCTGTTGGGATGTAATCATGACGCACCTCTATCGGGTTGACTGCGTGGATTTACCACTGCCAGTTGAGGGTGGCGAACAGGCTGCGCCCATCGCCCAGGCTGCCGTCGGGGCGGTACCACACCTTGTCGCCAATATTGGCAAGGCGCAGCGAGGTATCCACGGCCGGGGTGATTTGCCAAGCGAGATGCACATCGTGCAACCCATAGCCGGGCAGGCGCTCGTCATCGCCCTGCTTATCGAAAGATTGGGCAAAACGCGCTTGCCAGCCCAGGCGGATATCGCTGTTATACAGAACCACCTCGCTTCCCAGGGTGGCTTCCAACGGTGTTTGACTGCCTAGGGGCTCGCCAGAATCGCGGTCTTTACCGGAGACTTCCGAAAGACCCACAAAGCTTGTAAGAAGCGGGAAGGCGCTGGGCTGCCAGGTCACCCGGGCGTCATAGCCCCATAGCTGGGCGCGCTGAACGTTCACTGCCTGGGTGGTGCCCGCCATGATGTCGACGTGGGTGTCGATAAAATCGTCGGCGCGAGTATCGAAGTAGCTGGCACGAACCTGCCAGTCGCCCTGATGCCAGACCACGCCGCTTTCCCAGGTGTGGCTAGATTCAGGCGAGAGACTAGGGTTGGGAATCCAGTAATTGTCCGGTGTGCAGAAGGCTGGCCCGGCGCAGAAACCGGCAAAGTGACGCTCGTTGGCGTAAAGCTCGGATAGGCTAGGAGCGCGGAAGGCCTCAGCGTAGCCCGAGAACAGCATCAAGGCGTCATCGGGCCGCCAGGCAAGACGAAAGCGCGGTGACACTTGGTCGTGGACGCTATCGGATTCATTTTGGCCGCTGGCGTCGTAACGGTCGTAGCGGGCTCCCAGGCCAATATCAAACTGCCCGGCGCCGCCATCGGCTAAATAGCGCCCAGCGGTAAGAGTAGTGTCGAGATAGGCTGACTGGGTATCGATATCGGCTTTAGGAAAGCCATTCGCTTCGCCATCTGGCCGTTGGCGGGCCTGCTCCAATTCGGCGCCGAACACCAGCGTTTGCGAAAGCCAGCCGTGATCCATGGTGTGGAAGCCGTCGCTCTGAAGACCGGCCCGCTCTAGGGTACGGTTGGCCTGGGGCTCGTCGATATCCTGCTGGCTAAAGGTAAGCTGCGAGGTGACTTCGGTGGCAGCGCTGGGCTGCCAGCGGTGGCCCAACTGGACGTTGTTGCTTTCCACATCGCGATCGCGCAGCGGATTGCTGGCATCGGTTGAAAGCTGCTGTGGGTTGGCGGGCTGGGTGGCGCGTTCGTCGTAGTGCTGCCAGCTGATAAATAGCCGCTGGTCGTCGCTTGGCTCCCAACCGCCTTTTAGCAGCAGGCTATTGAGGGCGGCATCCTCTTCGGCTTCATCGCCCCCCGCGCGGCGAATATCGCCGGATTCACTGCGGCCGATTGAAAACAGGCCATCCACCTGGCCGTTGGCGGTATTGCGGCGGCCGAAGCCAGTCAGGCTCCCCCGCATTTCGTCGCTGGCCGTCGCACCGCCTACGGAAAGGCGTACGCCGCTATTTTCGCCGGGGGCAAGCAGGTCGTTGGCATTCACACTGGTGAAGCTGACGACACCGCCCATGGCATTGCTGCCGTACAAGCTGGAGAGCGCACCGCGTGCTATCTGTACTTCTTGAATCAAGCCAGGGTCGAGAAAGAAGTTACCGATGTGGCCGGTGGAGATATCCTGACGAACGCCATCCAAACGTACCAGCACACCTTTGCTGCCAAAACCGCGCATACTTAAGGTTTGGCCATTTCGGCGCCCTTGGCCAGCCACATGCAGGCCGGGTTGGCGGCTAAGCACGTCTTCAACCCGGCTGGCGGTGGCCAGCACAGCATCATCACGATCAATAATATCGATAATCAGCGGTGCCCGTGAAAGGTCCGTAGGCGCCCGGGTGCCGGTGACCGTCACTGGGTTAAGCTCGGCGTCGTCTGCTTGGGCGGTTAACAGTGGAAGCAGCATTAAAAAGAGGCCACCAAAAGCGCGTGTGTGGTTCATAAGCCAGAGATTTCCAACAGGGATAAGTGGAAGAGGTCGCTGGCTGGGTGCGATGGGCTACCTGGCTGGCTTTGCTGTATAAATCTTTAAATTAATTAGGGGCTGAAATATTAAGAGCTTTAGGCGTTAAGAATTAACTTGCCGCTTTTAGTACGGCGCAACACATAGCGGCGCTGTTCATGGTGAATAACCAATTGATCTGAGTTGCCAAGTAATTCTCTGCTATTCACCTCGTGGGCCACCTCGCGGGTTGTCGAGGCCGACGTATCTCCCTGGCCAGTGCCCTTAGCGGGTAACTGCATGAGAGAGTAACTCCTGTGTTAATGATAACTATTAGCGTTAATTTAGCAGAGTTGCAGACATCCCTCAATAGGGTTTGGGGAGTAAAAGTGACTAGCATTCGACCTTTCTTCATCTAAATGCAGGCGCTCCGTCATCGTGCTGTCATTAAGCTTCTTTAGTGTCTCGTAACGTTCAATCGTTGACCTACAAACGATCAGGGGGAGACTAAAATGAGTAAAGAGATCGAAGATCATCGCCTGTTTAACCACAGCGGCAACCAACCTTTCGCGGAAGTATTGGCGCGTCATGTATCCCGGCGTGATGTGATGCGCGGTGGTTTGAGCATGGCGGCTGCCTCGATGCTTAGTTTTGGTGGCGCTGCTCAAGCGCTTGCCTCAAGCAGCAACCAAAAAACACCCCTGACACTGGCGTTTGAGGCGGTTCACGGATCCCGCACCGATGCCGTGGTGGTGCCGGAAGGTTATGTGGCCCAAGTCTTGGTGCCGTGGGGCACGCCGCTGAACCAAAATGTTACCTGGCAGCCCGAGCAGCCGATGACCGCTGAGCGTCAGGCGGAGAGTGTGGGCATGCACCATGACGGCATGGCCGGTTTTGCCCTGGATACCGACAACGCCTCGCGCCGTTTTGTGCTGGCGCTCAACAATGAGTATATCGACCAAGCAGCGCTATGGGCGCCCCAAGGAGGCCCCACTAATGCGGATGAGGGCCAGCGGCCAGCAGCTGAGTCGCGCACTGAGATCAACGCTCACGGTGTCACCCTTGTTGAGGTCGAAAAGAACGCCAGCGGCCAATGGGCGCATGTGCCGGGTTCGCGTTATAACCGTCGCCTCACCAGTGCGACGGTGATGGAACTTTCCGGGCCAGTGGCGGGCAGTGACTACGTCAAAACGCGCTTTTCGCCTGAGGGTACCCAAACCCGTGGTACCAACAATAACTGTGGTAACGGGGTAACGCCCTGGGGCACCTATATTGCCTGTGAAGAGAACTGGCCCAATGTGTTCGTTAATCATGGCGAACGCTTCCAGGACGACGCGCGGATTGGTATTCCCACCGCTAAAAGCCGCTATGGTTGGGATACTTCGGCGGGAGACGCCTCTGAACAGAATGACGAATTTGCTCGCTTCGACATTACCCCACGCGGCGAGCGTGCTGAAGATGATTATCGCAACGAAGCACGCACGTTCGGCTACCAGGTGGAGGTCGACCCCTATAGTGATGCATTGGCGGTTAAGCGTACGGCACTTGGCCGTTTCCGCCATGAAGGGTGTTGGTTAGGCAAGCTGGAAGCCGGTCAGCCAGTGGTTTACTACTCGGGGCACGATTCCCGCAACGAGTACGTATATAAATATGTTTCTGATGCTGCCTGGGATCCCGCCGATGCCAACCGTCCAGGGGAAGAGTATGATCGTCTTGCCATTGGCAACAAATATTTGGATAACGGCACCCTCTATGTGGCTCGTTTCCATGCCGATGGCAGCGGTGAGTGGCTACCGCTAACGCCTAGTGCTCAAACGCGCGATGGTCGCACGCTGGCGGCGGCGTTGGGGCTAGCCGACGACGATGCGGCAGGTATCATCATCAACACCTGCGATGCAGCGGATTTGTTGGGTGCCACGCCAATGGACCGCCCTGAGTGGGCTTCCGTCGATCCTGCCTCCGGCGAGGTGTATCTCACCCTAACCAATAACACTCAGCGTACCGCTGAAGAGACAACCCCAACTTACACTAATGACGGTGAGCATCTGGAACAAGTAGGTGTTGGTTACGATTTAGCGCCCACCAATGCCGCCAACCCTCGCGCCAATAACGAAGCAGGGCATATTATTCGCTGGCGCGAAAGCCGGTTGCCCAACGCCTTTACTTGGGAGGTGTTTGTGTTTGGCGCGGCCGCTGACGATGCCGATAATCACTCGGACCTGACAGAAATGAATCAGTTCGCCAGCCCCGATGGGCTCTGGTTCGACGAGCGAGAGGACGGTCAGGGTATCCTCTGGATCCAAACCGATAACGGTTATGATGGAGTAACCGAGTACACCAACGACCAACTGCTTGCCGTGGTACCTAGTGGGCTAGACGATATCCAGGGAACCGGCCCGGTGATTAACAGCAGCAACCAGCAGCAGCTTAAGCGCTTTGCGGTAGGGCCGAACGGCTGCGAAGTGACGGGTATTTTTGCCACGCCGGATAAAACAGCGCTGTTTATTAACATTCAGCATCCTGGTAACTGGCCCGCGGATGGTAGCGAACTAGTGCAAGACGCCACTGTTGCAGCCAGCGGCCAAGTACGCCCTCGGGCGTCAACCGTTGTTATTCAAAAACGCGATGGCGGGCCGATAGGAGTTTAAAAGCTGGCGTTGAGCGCAAAGCTTAGTAACTATATGAGGTGCTTAAAACGCTATTAAGGGCTTCATTAAAAGCTTCGAACCTGGGAGAGGTTCGAAGCTTTTTTGATTCTAGGCCTGCTGAACTTGCCGCTTTTTCTGCCGGGCTTCTAGCGCGTGAATGGCATCGACCTTCAATGGGAGCTGGTTGGCCCAGAGCATATCTTCGCGGCTATGACCAATATCCAACAGTACGTGGTCATCGTAGGCTAGTAGCGGCAGTATATGGCGGCGGAAAAGCCAACGCCGCCGGTAACGCCACCAGGCCATATCAAGCGCACGAATTAGCCGCATCGACGGCATGGCAGGCATGTAAAAATGCAGTGCTGGTGGCTTGGGCGGCGGCGCCAGTTGGCGAGCTTTTTCCCAGGCGTTATGGGCATGTTGGGCTGGGCGTTCACACTTCATCGCGCACCTCCTTTTATTCACAACGGCTGTACAGTCAATGGCGCCAGGGCGCTAACTGGGCAGCTGTGATCAGTGATTAATAAGTGGGAGGGTCGCGACCTCTGGTTATCAGCTTGGCGCTTTACCTTGGATCAATCAAACGAAAAGAACTACACTGTGAGTTAAGTTTTTCTGAAAGGTGGGTGTGATGAATCAACTCTCTAGCATAGCTCCCAGCCGGGCCGTCTTGCCGCTACTGGATAGCGAGGTGCTGCGCACCTTTGTGACCATTGCCGAAAGCGGCAGCTTCACCCGCGCCGCCCAGCAGCTATTTCGCACCCCTTCCGCGCTGAGTATGCAGATCAAACGCCTGGAAGAGATCCTCGGCCAGACGCTGTTTGTCCGCGAGGCGCGGCACGTACGCCTGACTGCTGAGGGGGAAGTGCTGCTGGGTTATGGGCGGCGGCTACTGAAACTCAATGCAGAAGCCGTGACCCAGTTTTTAGCCCCTACCATAGAGGGGCGTGTAGGGCTGGGGATAACGGATGACGTGGTAGGGCGTATTTTACCCACGGTACTCGCCCAGTTTGCCCGCTCGCACCCGGCGGTGCAGGTCGATGTCGTGGTGGGGCGCAGCAAAGATTTGCTCGCCCAGCTGGATGATGGAGAGCTCGATCTTGCGCTGGTGATGAGCGTAGAGCCTGGCCAGACGCCGCGCGGCGACATTGTTCATAGCGAACCGTTAGTATGGGCGGGCCGGGAGGATGGTGTTGCCGTACAGCGAACGCCACTGCCGGTGACCTTGGCCCAACAGGGGTGCGCGTGGCGTAGGATCGCGCTTAACGCCCTTGATCATGCCGGGGTTAATTACCGAATCGCATACTCCTGCGACCACTGTGCCGGGCAGGAAGCGGCTATGCTGGCCGATCTGGCCGTGACGGCTTTTCCAAAAAGCTTGATTCGGCCACCGCTCAAGCGTCTCCACAACGAGTCACTGCCACCGCTAGGGGATTATCAAGTAGCGCTGGTGAAGCGTGCAGGCAGTGGTGATGCCAGCGAGGTATTGGCTGAGCGGGTGGTGGAGGCGTTTCGTGAGGGGTGAGTGGTAATGAATTATCATTAGCTTTTGAGCGGTAATGATTTTTTAGCGTGATGGTGCTAAAGATTACATGACCACACTCTTGCTTAGTGAGGCCATGTAATAGGGTAACGAAAGTGGTTAGGCAACCTGACTTTCAAACTCGTTAGGAATCAAAAAACCGCGCAGAATTTTCTCCATTCGTTTGCGTGCATCAGCATGCTCGAGATCAAGAAAATGCCCTGCGTTGGGCACGACTTCGAACTCGCATTTCGGCATATAGTCGTCGGCAATCAGAATGTCTTCCGGCGTTGTGTACTCATCCAGTTTGCCATTCACGAACAGCGTCGGTATCTCAATATTACCCAGGAGCTGTTCATAGTCGGTGTCGTTCATGGAGAGTATTTGTTCGATATGAAAGCAGACCTGTTGAAGCTCTTGATCATCTAACCGTGAGAGATGCCGGTAATTAATATATTTTAGTAAGCGGGGTAAGTATTTTCCCACTTCTTCATTAAGCAGGTTAGCCGCGGTTTTAACATCGCCAATTTGAATATAATGGCGAGCACCATTGATATAGCGCAGCATGCCGTCGTTAAGCTGAGTTGAAAATGAGGCTAGCACCGCTCTTTTAATGGAGGTGGGGGATTGCGCCAATGCCATCATAGCGGCATAGCCTCCCCAAGAAACGGAAAGTAACGACGTTGGTTGGTAACGTTCAATCAGAGCTAGGAGGATATTGACTTCATCCTCCTTGGTAATAATGCCACCCACAGGGTTATGTAGTTTTGACTGGCCAGCAAAAGGCAAGTCAAACAGGATAACGTTTAATCCATCACTCAAGTATTTGACACAGTTGGTAAAAGAGGCGGTAGTAGCTAGCGCGCCGTTGACCATAATAATACTTTCAGTATTTTGTGGCTGTTGATAGATTTCTACATGCACGCAATGATTGCCTATCTTAACGAGCTCGGTGTTGGCTTTCATGATGTTTTCCTTGCAGTAATTGGGTCAGTTAATGCGAGTCTAGTGCGTGCATGTCTGCGTAATGGGTTCTGAACCTAATAAGTTCATTAGCTGTCACAAGTGTGCAAGTTTTTTAGTATTTCTTTATTTGTGTTTACCTGATTGTTGAAGGTATAGGCGACTGCGTATGTAGGATATTGCTGACAGCATTTGTAAGAGATTCGCTATGCTTATGTAAGAAATGTCTTATAAGTAATTTTTTAATACACAGTTGTTAAGTAATGTGTGGTCAAGTGAGGTTGGATTAATTAACATTGTTAAATATGACTGATGGTTTTACGGCGATGAACGATAAGTTCAGCAAAAAGGTGAAAGAGTAAATAGGTGAGGGTAACGGGAAAAGTGGGCGGGGAAATAGAAGAAAGAGGCAACCCCTCACCTATCTCCAGTGAGGGGCATAACGACTTAAATAGCGATTTGATCAGTACGCGACGCAGAAACGTTGGTTGGTGTTATGTGGGTTTTCCAGCTCATCAATCATGGCGATGGCATAATCCTGCACGGAAATACGACTATTACCTTTGCTATCGGTGAGTAGCGTATCGCCGCCAAGCCGGAAACTACCCGTGCGCTCGCCGGGGAAAATCTCAGCGGCGGGAGAGAGAAACGTCCACGCTTGCGCCGTTTGCCCGCGCAGCGTTTCAAGGGCCGTTTTCGCCCCTTCCGCCGTGGCCCGGTACTCTGCTGGAAAACCCGGTGCATCTAACAAAAGCTTACCCGGCGCTACCTCGAGCGTCGCCGCGCCACCCACTATCAGTAGCCTGGGTACGGAAGCTTGTTGAGTGGCTGACAAAATCGAGTGAAAGCCTTTGAGGTAATAGCCGTAAACATCCTCTTGGGCATGGCCACTAAAGGCGCTGATAACGGCCTCGGCACCGCGTAGCTGCTCTGCAAGTGCATCGGTATTTAACACATCACTTTTAACGGTAGTGAGATTCTCCTGTGGCGCTACCCGCTCAGGCCGGGTCACTAACGCCGTCACGTGATGGCCCCGGGAGAGCGCCTCGGTTAATAGGGCGGAACCAATAAATCCGCTAGCGCCAATCAGTGCAATCTTCATCGTAGTACTCCTTCAGTGGGTAGAGGCTGCATTGTCGGACGCTTTATTGATTTGAAAAATAGCGATGAACGTAATTTACTGTTGTCGATTTCATAACAATCGGGCGCTATATGACCACCGCCAGCGAGTTCGATTTAAACGGTTTGCCGATCTTTGTCGCCCTGGTGGAAGCCGGTAGCTTTACCAAGGCGGCGGAGCGGCTAGGCTGCACGAAAACCCGGGTAAGCCTGCAAATTCGCCAGTTGGAAACGCGCCTGGGGGTAACGCTGTTCCTCCGCACCACGCGGCGGGTTCAGCTCACCCAGGCAGGAGAGGCGCTCTACCATCAATGCCATCCACTGTTAACAGACCTACAAGGGGTGCTTGCCAGCGCAGTAAGTGACACCCAACAGCTGCATGGTGAGCTGCGTATCACGGCCCCTGAAGATTATGCCGCCGGGGTGTTGAGTGAGGCGGTGGTGGCGTTTAGCCGTTTGCACCCGGCGCTGCATATAGAGCTACGTAGCGGCGACCAGATAAGCGATATGGTGCAGGACGGTATCGATTTAGCGTTTCGTTTAGGCTGGTTAAAAGACTCCACGCTGCGTGCTCGTCGGCTAGGCGCTTTTCAGCAGCAGGTGGTGGCCGCGCCTGACTACTTGAAACGCCACGGCACGCCCGCGCATCCCAAGGCGCTGGAAGGCCATGCATGGATCGCCTTTACACCGTTAAGAGCGCCACTAACCTGGACTTTTCAGCGCCGGGATGAGCAGTGTGAGGTGCAAATGAGCGCGGGGTTGGCAGCCAACTCAACGGTGAGTTTAGTCGCGCTGATGGTCGCTGGCGGTGGTCTCTCCGTATTGCCGGATATTACCGCGGCACCTGAGATAGCCGCCGGACGTTTAGTGCGCGTATTGGGCGAGTGGGCGTTACCCGAAGGCGGTGTTTATGCGGTTTACCCGCCAGGGCGGCACGTAACCGCCAAAGCGCGCGCATTTATGAGCTTTTTTGACGCCTGGTTACAAGAAGAGCCTTAACGGGGTGCTGCATTTAATTCGCTGTCACTGTCATAAGTTAGGTTGGTTTCCCAGCTTTCGCTGCTAACGGCTATCGCTGCATGAATACCGGCGGTATCGCCTGCTTTGAAGGCCGCATAGATAGCTTTATGGTCCTTCAAGGCGGTTTCCGGTAGTGAGCGCATAGAGGTTTCCAGTGCGGCTTCGATCAGTTGCAGCAAGGTTTCGCCGACGCGGATGGTCATGGGGTTATGGGTGCTGTGCAGAATGGCGCGATGGAAGGCAATATCGTGCTTGGAGGTTTGAGCACCCGCGCGGATGGCTTCTTCCATGGCGTCGATACTCTGCTGAATACGTTGATGATCCTCTGCCGTTGCCCCGCTCATTGCTTGAAGCGTGTAAGCCGGTTCAAACATGCGGCGAAACTCCAGTACATCCCGCGTCATGCCTCGCGCCAGGATCATCCCGAACGCCATCGGGTCGACGAGCGGCGTGCCTGGTTCGCGGCGAATCATGGTGCCTTGACCCCGTTTGACCTCAACGATCCCTATCGCTTGCAGCATCTTGATGGCTTCACGCACGCTGGATTTACCAATGCCCAGGGTGTGAGTGAGCTCCGTTTCCGAGGGCAGGTAATCCCCTGGCTTGAGGTCGCCTCGTATAAGAGCGGTTTTAATACGCTCTAGCAGTTGCAGCGCAACTGAACTGCGATCCATTGAATCTCCAAAAGAGGTTGTACGGGTCGAGCTAATCTCGGGCTGGCGTTTAAAACTCATGAGGGCCTCGCGTGGCTCATCGGTGTTTCCTGCATTTTATCAATGCCCTAAGCCTAGCGGCTTAAGACAGCTGATTGCATATATTTAAAAGACATATTCTTATTTTCCATTGTTTTATGTGACTGCCTTGCTAATGGTTTGTTCTTTAGTCTAGTCTGAAATCAGACATCTGATGTCTGTTGTTTGTGACGCAAAGCATAAAAGATGGGAACCTGAATGACCAAAAAGCACATCGTGGTATTGACCACGGGCGGCACTATTGCCAGCAAGCCCAGTGATTCAGGCCGAAGCCAGTCAGGGGAGCTAAGCGGCGAGCAGCTGCTGGATCAGGTAGCGCTGCCGCAGGGTGTCGACGTCACGTTAGAAGTGATGTCGATCCTGCAGAAACCCAGTAATGCCGTCACTCTCGCGGATCTTGCTGAACTCCATTGCCAAGGGCGGAGAGCATTGTTGCGAGCCGATGTGGACGGTCTGGTGATCACCCACGGTACCGATACCTTGGAAGAGACCGCTTACTTTCTATCGCTCACGCTGCCAGCGGATAAACCGTGTGTGATCACCGGTTCCCAGCGGGCGCCTCACCAGTTAGGTACCGACGCCTTTAAAAACATCTGCGATGCCATCGTGGCGGCGGTTAGCCCCCAACTGAGTCAGCTTGGCTGTGTCGTGGTATTCAACGAGTCGCTGTTTGCTGCGCGCTATGCCCGCAAGGTGAGCAGTTTCCAGTTGCATGGATTTGATGCCCCCGGCGCTGGTTCGCTGGGGTATATCGACGGTCAACGGCTCAAGCTTTATCACACAGGGACTGCGATTGAGCCCCCCATTGAAGGCTGGGATGTTCCGCTGCCGCGTGTCGATCTACTGCCCGCCTATCTGGATGCCTCGCCAGCACTGCTGAAAGCCTGCTTAGAGAGTGGCGCGAAGGGGGTGGTGATCGATGGCTTAGGCCGGGGCCACGTGCCACCTGGCTGGATGAACGAAATACGAGCATTGGTTAGCGCAGGTGTCCTTGTAGCGGTCGTGAGTAGTTGCGCTCAAGGGCCGGTGAACACCAGTTATGAGTTTAGCGGCAGCCTGGCTGATTTGGTCTCGGCTGGGGTGATCGCGCTCAACGATATCAGTGCACGCAAGGCAAGGCTTGCACTTGCCTTGCTGCTGAGTAGTACCCCGCGCGAAGCGCTGGGGGATGCGATGGAACGCTTAATGGCGTGAGCGGCCTTTTAACCTTGCTCAACTGCAATAACAGGAAGCTAAAAAGCAATTCCCCATAACTAAATAAGGTGCTGGACATGAAACTAACGCTGACAAAAGCCACTCTCTCCGCTGCTATTGCTGTTGCTTCTCTAAGCGCGGCTCAGCTTCATGCGGCCGACTATACCTTCAGCTTCGCCCACGTGTTGATTGAAGAAACGCCGAACGGCCAGGCGGCGCTGCGCTTTAAAGAGGAGGTAGAGGAGAAGTCCGACGGTCGTATCGAAATTAACGTACTGCCGGCCGCTCAGGTGGGTGGCGACGTTGAAATCATTGAGCAGATTCAGATGGGCCTGGTCGATATCGGTATCCCGCCAACGGCCACCCTGGGCAACTTTGAGCCGCGCATGCAGATTTTGGATCTGCCGTTCTTGATTGCCGATTACGACACCATGGTGGAAACCCTGGATGGTGAAGTGGGTCGCGAAATCCTCGATACCCTGAATGGCCATAACATGTACGGCGTCAACTTCTGGGGAGCGGGTTTCCGCCATATCACCAACAATGATCGCCCGATCGAAACCCCCGAGGATATGGACAGTATCCGCATGCGCACCATGCAGGCGCCGATCATCATCTCCACCTATGAAAACCTGGGCGCTAATGCCACCGCAATGGCCTTCACCGAGGTTTACAACGGCCTGCAGCAAGGCGTGGTGTCGGGGCAGGAAAACCCACTGGCCAACATCTATACCATGCGTTTCCATGAGGTGCAGGATTATCTCTCGCTGACCAATCACGCTTACCACGCCTATGCGGCGGTAATGAACCAGGACTCCTGGGACTCGCTGCCGGAAGATCTGCAGGCGGTGATGCTGGAAGCCTTCGATAACGGCCGAGACGCGTCCCGTGCGCTAACGCTGCAGGACGAAGAGACCATCATGAAAGAGATCAAAGACGAAATTGCGATCAACGAACTCACCCCAGAGCAGCGTGACGCCTTTATTGAAGCCAGCATGCCGGTGCACGAAGAGTATGAAGATATCGTCACCACGGAGTTGCTGCATAAGGTCTATGACGCTGTGGGTATCGAGTATTGATCCACCTGGTCGGCTAAGACCTGGCTCCTCTCTTCTTACCCCTGTCAGGGTGTGGATATCTCATGTTCGAAGTGCTCAATAAATGTCTTGATCGCTTGGAAAGTGTGGCGATGGTCGTTTTCATGTCGATTGCGACCATCCTCACTACCATCCAAGTCGTGTATCGCTACGGCTTTAGCGGTTCGCTATTTTGGGCTGAAGAAGTCGTTATTTACTCCATTATCTGTATGAGTTTTATAGGTGCCAGTATGGGGGTGCGCCATGGCACGCATATTTCGGTGGATGTGCTGAATGCCATTGCCTCGCCCGCTGTGAACCGCTGGCTGCACATGATCGCAGCACTGATCGGTATCGTGTTCGCCGGCTTTATGACCTATTACGGCTTTGTGCTCTATTTCAGCACGCTGGATCGGGGGCAGTTAACCGCTGCACTGCGTCTGCCAATGGCATGGTTCTATCTACCGATTGGCATATCCGGTGTGCTGCTGATTCTGCGTTATCTATGGGTCATCAATGAAGTCTGGAAAAAGCCTCCGGTAGGACTCTCCGAAGAGCTTGTAGCCGGTTCGGATAAGCTCATTTAACCCCTGGAGAGCGACCATGATTACTGCATTATTACCGATCTTTTTTGCCGTTCTACTGCTCGGGCTGCCCATCTTTGCTTCCTTGGCATTGGCGGTGTTTCTTGCCATTGAATTCTTTGGTGCCACCAATCCGGTCATCGTGCCGATGCGCATGTTTACCGGCATGAACAACTTTTCGCTGATGGCGATTCCGTTCTTTATTTTGGCGGCGGAGCTGATGCGCATTGGCGGGCTTTCCGACCGGTTGATCAATCTTGCCAAGGCGTTGGTAGGGTGGGTGCCAGGGGGCTTGGCAGCGGCCACGGTGCTGTCATGTCTCTTCTTCGGGGCCATTTCCGGTTCAAGCCCCGCCACGGTGGTGGCGATTGGCTCGATCATGTTCCCGGCACTTGTCGCTGCTGGCTACGATAAGCGCTTTGCGATTGGGTTGATCGCCACCGCCGGTACCTTGGGGCCGATCGTGCCGCCGAGTATTGCGCTGATTATCTATGGCTCAGTGACCGGTACTTCAGTGGGGCGGCTGTTTGCAGCGGGCCTGCTGCCTGCCATTGTGATTGCTTCGATTCTCATCGCCTACTGCATCGTCTTTAGCAGCATCAAAGGCTATGAGCGCGCCCCTTTCCCCTCGCTGAGGCAAATCTTGGTAGCCTTTAAAGATGCTGCCTGGGGCCTTGGCCTGCCGGTGATTCTGCTGGGGGGCATCTACAGTGGCGTCTTTACCCCGACCGAATCGGCGGCGGTCGCCTGCGTATATGGCCTGTTTGTCGGCATGGTGATTTATCGCACCATTAACGTAACGGAACTGGTGGGAACACTAAGAAGCTCTGGATTGATTTCCGCGACGCTGCTGCTGATTACCGCAGGTGCCTCTGCTTTCTCTTGGCTGCTCGCCATTACCGGTACGCCTAGCCAGTTGGCAGGCGAGGTGCTGTCGTGGACAGACGATCCGTTTCAGGTCATGGCGCTGTTTAATGTCGTGATGATCGTTGCTGGCTTCTTCCTCGATAGCGCCTCGGCCATCATTGTGCTCTCGCCACTGCTGCAACCGATTGCGGCCCAGGTAGGCGTAGACCCGGTACATTTTGGGGTGATCACGCTGATCAACTTCTCGGTGGGCATGATTACGCCGCCGGTCGGGTTGAACCTGTTCGTCGCTATGGCGATCTCCAAGATGTCGCTGCAGGAAGTATTCAAGGCCTGTTTGCCGCTGATTGGCTTGATGCTATTAGCGCTGATCATCATCACCTATATACCGTGGCTAAGTACCTGGCTGCCCTCGTTAATCTATTAACAGCTGGCTTAATGAAGCTAAACAATAAGGACAACGAACCATGAGTAAAACGATTGAACAAGCGGTGGCGGAGCAGGGCCTTACGTTACCGGCGATTCCAAGGCCGCGTGGCATGTTTCTGCCTTGGTCCCAGTTGGGCAGCCAGCTGTTTTTAGCCGGGCAGATTTGCGAGCGTGACGGTGATGTTCTCTATCCCGGCAAGGTGGGGGCTGAGTTCGATCTTGAAACCGGCAAGCTGGCGGCCCAGGCGTGTGCCTTGAACCTGCTGGCCTCGCTCAGCGATGCCGTTGATGGCGATTTTTCCCGCGTGGTGCGCTGCGTGCGCATGAATGGGTTCGTCAATGTGGCGCCGGGCTTTCACGATGTGCCGCTGGTGATCAACGGGGCATCAGCGCTTTTTGTCGCGCTATTTGGCGATGCAGGGCGTCACGCTAGAACCGCCATTGGGGTAGCGACACTACCCGGCAATGCGGCGGTGGAAGTCGAAGCGATTTTTGAAGTGCGTTAAGCACCCACAGAGGTACGTAAAGCATGCAGGATTCACCCATTTTTCTACCGTTGCGTGAGCAGCGCGAGCGGCTTCGGGCAGGCACGTTGACTGCTACCGCGCTGGCCGAAGCGGCAGTCGCTGCTTATCATCAGCGCGGCAAACACGACCACGCCTACCTCACCTGGAACGGCGAGCAGGCACTGGCAATGGCAAAAGCTGCCGATGCGGTGCTCGCCCAGGGTGGTGATACAGGGGCGCTAATGGGCATGGCGATATCGATCAAGGATATCTACGCCGTGACCGGGCTGCCCACTTATGCGGGCTCTTCTCAACGCCTGCCGAAGCGCTGGGAGCGCCCCGGCCCGGTGGTGAGCACACTATTGAAACAGCTGCCATCTGTGATGGGTAAAACCCACTCCGTTGAGTTTGCCTTTGGCGGCTTGGGCACCAATGCCCATTGGGGAGCACCACGCAACCCGTGGGATGCACATCAGCACCGCACGCCTGGTGGCTCAAGCTCCGGCGCGGGCGTTTCACTGGTGGGCGGTACGGCAAGTTTGGCATTAGGTACCGACACCGCCGGTTCAGTGCGTATTCCCGCCTCAATGACCGGCGTAGTCGGCCTGAAAACCACCGCCGGGCGCTGGTCGACCGAGCAGATCGTACCGCTTTCAAGCACGCTGGATACCCCAGGGTTACTGGCGCGTCGGGTAGATGACCTTGCCTTTGCGTTCGATGCGTTGGATGGCGGCCTTAGCGGTCAGGATGATCGAATGCCAGCAACACCGACGCTTGCCGGGTTGACCTTTGGAGTACCAGAAACGTTTTTCTGGGACGACTGCAGTCCAGGTATCGCGGAAACCGTACGCGGTGCCATTAAGCAGCTGGAAGCCGCCGGGGCGCGAATAGTGACCCTCGAGTTGCCCGGCATCGACGAAGCGTACGAACTCTTCAAGCTGGGCGGTGTGGCTGCGCCGGAATTGGCAGCGTTTCTAAACACCGAGCTACCCGAGATGATTGACTCCCTGGATCCTAACGTCGCCGCCCGCGTTAAAGCGGCAGATGACATGCCTGCCTGGGAGTATGTGCGTCGTCGCACGGTGCTGGACTCGCTTGCCGCCTCTGCCGCCGCTCGCATGGCCGATGTAGATGCAGTCCTTACTCCCACGGTAGCGATTACCCCGCCCACTATCGAAAGTCTCGAGCCAGAAGGCGCCTATCCCAAAGCCAACATGCATGCTCTGCGCAACACGGTGATCGCTAATTTCCTAGGCCTGTGTGCCTTAACGCTGCCGGTTGGGAAAGACGCCGCAGGTATGCCCGTTGGCCTGCAAGTGCTGGCCGGGCCGTGGCAAGACGCCAGCCTGCTGGCAATCGGTCAGGCAATTGAAAACGAGCTGGGATCAGGCTTGGAGATTCTTGGTCAACCGCCAGCGATATGAGCACTGAGACGGCCTAAGTACTCCCGCCGGTTTGGAGCGTAAAGCCCACATCGTGCTGGCGGCGGTAGACGTTTTTACCGCTTAGACGCCGGATGAGTTCTTTGGCGGCTAAGCGGCCCATCTCTTCTCTGGGTGAAAGAATGGTAGTGAGCTGAGGAGTTACGTGCTGACCAAGGGGCAGGCCGTTAAACCCGGCAATGGCGATATCCCCTGGCACGCTTAGCCCTTGACGTTGAGCCGCCAGCAGGGCGCCTGCCGCCAAGTCGTCGTTGGCAAAGTGAATGGCTTGGGTATGAGGGTATTGCACGAGCACTTGGGCCAGTCCTTCAGCGCCCGCCTGTAGGCTGCCCAGGGTATCTAGTTCCAGTAGTGGGGCGTCGATCCCTTTCTCCTTTAGTACCGCTTTATGTCCATCAAAACGCATGCTGGCGCGATAATCCTGCGAGAGCCGGGCGCCTACATAAACAATCTGGCGGTAGCCTTTGTCGAGAAGATGGTCGGCCATGCAGCGGCCTGCCGCCACGTGATCCAGCCCAACGTTAAGATCCATGCCTTTGCCCAGCTCCATCACCTCCATAATGGGGTGATCCCAGTTCGCCAGCAGCGTATGGCACGCCTTGTTATGGCGCAGCCCAGCGGTGACCAGTGCAGAGCATGACCAGCCCAGAAAAGTGCGCACCAATTGATACTCGCGGTCTAGATCGTAGTCGGTGTTACCCAGCAGTATCTGGTAGCCCTCGGCTTCCAGCGTCTCCTGCAGCCCCTTGATGACTTCCACAAACACGCTATTGATCAGTGACGGCACGATCACGGCAATCAGCCGTGATCGGGATGAAGCCAGACTACCGGCTACCAAGTTGGGCACGTAGCCCAATTGCTCTACGGCTTGTAGAACACTCAGGCGTGCACTATCGCTGACCTTATCAGGGTTGTTCAGTGCTCGAGATGCGGTAATCGGTGATACCCCTGCCGCTTGCGCCACTTGGCTGAGCGTGACTTGGTCGGAGCTTCGGCGCTGCCTGGCAGGGCTGGGAGAGGCAGCGTTGGGCGAGTCTTTAGACATTGGTCGCACGTCCCTGATTTTCAGCTTGTCGTAACGCCAACAATAATCTAAAACGAATGGTAGCGCTATCATGACAGCGCTACCATTTAGCTTCTAATTGCACTGCGACGAGAGCAACAAACACAACAACGATCTCAGCAACAGTCTCAACAGCCGTCTCAACCACTGTCTCAACAACAAAGAGGTGCCGTTAGGTGAGCCAACACGATAAGCAATCACTTCAAGTAGGTCTTATTGGCCTGGGCGCCATGGGCATGGGTACGGCCACCGCTTTGCTCAAGCAGGGATTCAATGTGACCGGGTGTGATATTTCCGCTGGGGCACGCGATGCCTTCGTGGCAGCAGGGGGGCAAAGCGTAGCCACTCCTGCCGAGCTTGCTCACTGCCATATCGTGTTGGTGGTTGTCGTTAACGGGGCGCAGGTTGAGCAAGTGCTGTTCGGTGAGCAGGGTGTGGTAAGCCACTTGGCTCGAGACAGTCTCATCATACAGTGCGCCACGGTGGCGCCCAGTCAGGCCAAACAGCTTGGTGAGCGTGTGGCGGCAGAGGGCTTGCTGCTGCTGGATGCGCCGATTAGCGGCGGTGCTGCTAAAGCCAAAAGTGGTGAACTATCGGTAATGGCATCCGGGGCAACGGAGGCATTTACCTACGCCGAAGCGGTGCTAAACGCCATGGCTGCCAAGGTTTATCGCCTTGGCGATGCGCCTGGCGTTGGCTCAAGTATGAAACTGGTCAATCAACTGCTGGCAGGTGTGCATATCGCCACCGCTGCTGAGGCCATGGCGCTGGGCATTCGCATGGGGCTCGACCCAGAGGTGATATATGACGTCATTACCCACTCGGCGGGCAACTCCTGGATGTTCGAAAACCGCGTGCCGCATATCCTGAGTGGTGACTACACGCCGCTTTCGGCGGTGGATATCTTCGTCAAAGATCTCAACATTGTGCATCAAACCGGCCGCGAGCTGGCATTGGCAACACCGGTAGCGTCCAGCGCTCTGCAGCAGTTTACCGCTGCCAGCGGTGCAGGTTTTGGTCGCGAAGATGACTCGGCAGTGATTAAAGTCTACCAGCGGTTATCGGGCATCGCGTTGCCAGAAGCTGCCAACGACGCCCAGGGAGCCTAATAAAATGGGGATGGGAGCGAACATCGTACTGGGCGCTATTGCCGATGACTTCACTGGAGCGACCGACCTTGCCAATAACCTGGTGCGCGGCGGTATGCGCTGCCTGCAGGTGATTGGCGTGCCCCAACAAGAAATCGACCTCGCTGATATCGATGCAGTGGTCGTGGCGCTGAAATCGCGTTCCTGCCCAGTAGACGAAGCCGTGGCGGACTCACTGGCTGCCCTTGAGTGGCTTCGCCAGCAGGGCGCCCGGCAGCTGTTCTTCAAGTACTGCTCCACCTTTGACTCCACCGACCAGGGCAATATCGGCCCGGTGGCGGATGCGCTGCTGGAAGCCCTGGACGCGTACCAGACGGTGATAGTGCCCGCCTTCCCGGTTAACGGCCGTACGGTCTACCAAGGCCATCTGTTTGTGGGCGACCGCTTGCTCAACGACAGCGGTATGCAGCACCACCCACTGAACCCCATGCAGGACGCGGATCTGGTGCGAGTACTCGCCCGCCAAACGCCGCACCCGGTGGGCTTAGCCAACCGCGCGGTGCTGGTTCAAGGCGCAGAGGCGACCCGCACTCACTTAACGATGCTGGCAGATCAGGGGGTTCGCCATGTGATCTGTGATTCCCTGGATGAGCAGGATCTGGATGTACTTGCCGAAGCTACGGTTGCGATGCCCTTGGTCACCGGCGGTTCAGGGCTAGGGCAGGCGTTGCCCGCCCAGTATCGTGCACAGGGCTGGCTGGGCACGATCAGTGAGCCGGGGCGTTTATCGCCTGCCTCGGGCGGGGCGCTGGTGCTCTCCGGTAGTTGCTCCCGGGCCACGCTGTCCCAGGTGGCGGATTTTCTGGCCAAGCACCCTGCTGGTGGCTTCGCCCTGGATCCCTTGGCGTTGGCTGAAGGAGGACAACAGCAGGAAGAGGCGCTGGCCTTTGCCCGCAAGCGCTTATCTCAAGAGGCGCCGGTACTGCTCTATGCCTCGGCTGATACTGAAAAGGTTAACGCCACCCAGCAAGCTCTTGGCGTTGCGCATGCGGGTGCGCTGGTGGAAAAAGCATTGAGCCAACTGGCAGTGACGCTGGTTAACGAAGGCGTGGGCCGGTTGCTGGTCGCCGGGGGCGAAACCTCCGGCGCGGTGGTCTCGGCGCTGGGCATTGCCACCCTGCGCATCGGCGAGCAGATCGACCCCGGCGTGCCCTGGGCGCAAACTTTCATGACGGGTCGCGAAGTGCCGCTGTCGCTGGCGCTGAAATCTGGCAACTTTGGTGGTGTCGATTTCTTTACCCGGGCGTTTGAGGTGCTGGTATGAGCATCCACTTGCATCGCCATCCCCAAAACAGTTTGCGGGAGCAGATCAGCACCCTGGGCAAGTCGCTGTTTGACCGCGGCCTGACCATGGGCTCTAGCGGTAATATCAGCGTGCGCCTGGACGATGGCGGCTGGCTGATGACACCCACCAACGCATGCTTGGGGCGGCTGGATCCTGCGCGGATCTCCCATCTGGATAACAGCGGCCAACTGCTGAGTGGCGATAAGCCTACCAAGGAGCAGTTTTTGCATATGGCGATGTACGAGGAGCGCCCGCAGTCCGGCGCGATTGTGCACCTGCACTCCACTCACTCGGTGGCGGTCTCTTGCCTGCCGGGCGTAGATCCCTGCGACTGCATACCACCACTCACTGCCTACTACGTGATGCGGGTGGGGAAACTGCCGCTGGTGCCGTATCACATTCCTGGCGACCCCAAACTGGGCGATGCAGTGCGGGGGTTAGCGGGCAAACACAGCGCGGTATTGCTGGCTAACCACGGCCCGGTGGTGGCGGGTAAAAACCTCGAGGCAGCGATCTACGCCACCGAAGAATTGGAAGAAACCGCCAAGCTCTACCTGTTGTTAAGGGGCGAAAACCCGCGAGGGCTAACGCCGGAACAGGTGGCGGAGCTGGAAGCGCGCTTTCCACGGGATTAACGACGTACTTAACAATGACGTACTGAACAACAAGAGCACCACGATGATTCGATTAGCCGCCAACCTCAGCATGCTGTTTAACGAGCACGCCTTTATGGATCGCTTTGCCGCTGCTGCGAAGGCGGGCTTTAAAGGCGTTGAGTACCTGTTCCCGTACGCCTATGCCGACGATGAGTTAAGAGATGCGCTGAACAAGCACCAACTGGAGCAAGTGCTGTTTAATCTGCCGCCAGGTGATTGGGATGCAGGTGAGCGAGGCTTGGCGAGCTTGCCGGGTCGAGAAGGAGAGTTTCGTGACTCGGTGATTGAAGGGCTACGTTACGCCGAGGCGCTCAACTGCCCTCGGGTGCATGCCATGGCGGGGCTGCTCCCGGAAAATGCCGATGCCGCGACCCAGGCTGAACACCACGCCACCTATATCCGCAATCTGCATTTTGCTACGGAAGAGGCGGCGAAAGTTGGCCGAGAGATACTGATCGAGCCGATTAATACGCGCGATATGCCCGGCTTTTTTCTCTCTCGCCAGGCCCAGGCCATGGCGGTATTGGAAGAGGTTGGGGCAGAAAATCTAAAGCTACAGTTTGATCTCTACCACTGCCAAATTATGGACGGCAACTTGATTCGCCACCTTGAGCGCCAGTTCAGCTCCATAGGGCATATTCAAGTCGCAGGCGTACCCGGGCGCCACGAACCGGATGTGGGGGAGGTGCGTTACCCGGCCATCTTCGAGCGCTTAAGCGCGCTGGGCTATAGCGGCTGGATCGGCTGCGAGTATCGCCCCCAGGCCGACACTCGCGCGGGGCTGGGGTGGGGCGAGGTGTGGGGCCTAATCACACACTGATCGGCACTCTCTAATCGACACTCACTGATCTGCCCCAACTGAATGAACAATAACAACACTACAACAGGATCCTCACGATGCATATTGCCATTACCGGTGCTGCTGGGTTTCTCGGCCAGCGTTTAGTCAACCAATTACTTGAACGTGGTGAGCTTCGCCAGCAGCCTATTACGCGCTTGACACTGATTGACCAGATCGAAGCGCCGCAGCCTGCAGCGGAAAGCGTTGCTGTGACATCAGTGGCGCTGGATATTACCCAACCCGACGCACTGGATAGCGTGTTAGAGCAGCGACCTGATGTGATCTACCACCTGGCGGCGGTCGTAAGCTCCGCCGCAGAAGCCGATTTGGAACTCGGTATGCGGGTTAACTTCGATGCCACACGGGCGCTGCTGGAAGGTTGCCGGGAGCAGGAGCTATCCGATACTCGCTTGATTATGGCCAGCTCCGTGGCGGCCTACGGCGGTGAGTTGCCGGAGGTACTGGATGATATGACGGCACTCCATCCGCAAAACTCCTACGGTGCACAAAAAGCCATGTGCGAGCTGCTCATCAACGATTACAGCCGCCGAGGGCTCATTGATGGTTTAGTGCTGCGCCTACCGACGATTGTGATTCGACCCGGCCGCCCTAATGCTGCGGCCTCCAGCTTTGCTTCCAGCATCCTACGTGAGCCGCTCAAGGGCGAAGAGGCGGTTTGCCCGGTGCCTACCGAGCTGCCGATGTTTGTGATGTCACCGGGCAAAGTGGTGGCGGCGCTGATTCATGGTGCGGAAGTGCCGAGCGAAGCCCTGGCCTCTTTTCGCGCCTTTATGCTACCCGGCATTACCGTCACGGTGGCCGATATGCTGGCAGCACTGCGCGATGTGGCCGGCGAGAAAGCGCTTTCGCTGGTACGCCATGAGCCTGACCCGCGCATTGAAGCCATTGTGGCGAGCTGGCCTGCGCGTTTTGAAACCGCGAAAGCCAAGCAGCTTGGTTTTGTGGGCGACGACAACTTTAAACAGATTATTGATGCGTTCGTTACTGAACCGTCGTGAGTTCCGGCCTGCCACCCGAGGTAGGCAAAAGCCTGGGGCGACGCTAGCAATAGCGTGTGTCGCTCCACACTCCACCCTCACAACAACATAAAGAGGGCACTTCAATGACTAAGCAACACTCTACAAAGACACCCACAATTACACGCCATGCCCTGGTGGCGGCGATTAGCGGTATTGCTACCGTTGGCATTGCACTACAAGCCCATGCGGCGACGGAAGTGAACCTGGGGCACACCCTTTCTGATAGCTCCCACTACTCAGTGGGTGCAGATGCCTTTAAAGAGGCGCTGGAGCGTTTGTCTGATGGCGAATTTAAGGTAACCGAGCACACCTCGGGGTCACTGGGCGGCGAGCGGGAGATGATCGAAGGTTTGCAAATTGGCACTGTCGATGTGGTGATTACCTCCACCGGCCCGCTAGGTAACTTCGTTCCCGAAACCTATGTGCTCGACCTGCCGTTCCTGTTCGAAAACTACGACCAGGCGCGCTGCGTGCTGGATAGTGAGCTTGGCGACGAGCTACTGGAAAAAATGGGCGATCACGATTTGATCGGCCTGGCTTGGACAGAGAATGGCTTCCGCCATTTGACCAATAGCCAGAGAGAAATTGCCACACCAGCAGATGCCGAAGGCCTGCGCGTTCGCACCATGGAGAACGAGGTGCATCAGGAGGCTTTCCGTCAGATGGGTGCTCGGCCAACGCCGATGGCCTTCCCGGAACTGTTCACGGCACTTCAACAGGGTACCGTCGATGGCCAGGAGAACCCGATTACGGTCATCGTCGCCACCAACTTCTGGGAAGTGCAGGATTATCTCTCATTAACCGGGCACGTCTATTCGCCGGCCATCGTCCTGGGGTCGCCGATTCTGCTAGATGGCTTAAGTGACGAAGAGCGTGGCTGGTTTAGGGAAGCTGCTGTCGCATCTGCTGAAGCAACCCGTGAAGAGGTCTCGCGGCTAGAGCGTGAAGGCGTGGCGCTGCTGGAAGAGAATGGTATGACGGTAAAGACCGACATTGATGTTGCTCCTTTCCAGGAAGCGGTTCAGCCCGCCTATGAGATATTTACTTCTGAGTACGGCACCGAAATGCTGGAGCGCATTCAGGACAAAGCCAGCAGTTGCTGAGCGCTTCTTCCTCCCCGGCCTTCGGCGTAGCCGGAGGCCGCTTTGGCATGGTGATCTCTTATGCTAGCGGTATTTCTTCGTTTTGAGCATCAGTTAACCCGGCTTGCAATGCTGATTGCAGTGGTGATGCTGGCGATATCGGTAACCCTCAGCTTTTATCAGGTGCTCACCCGCTTTGTGTTTAACGCCCCTTCTACCTGGACGGAAGTCGCCTCCCGCGCTGCCATGATCTGGTGCGTATTTATGGCCGCTGCCGCCACCTTTCGGGGCGGTTACATGATGGCGGTGGAGGTCGTTTATAAAGTGGTACCTGCGCGTTTTCTCACTCTTTTAGAGGTGCTCATTGTGGTGTGCTGCCTGCTGGTGCTTGGGGTGCTGATCCATTACGGCATCCAAATGACGATGCGGGTGAGCAATCAAACAATGTCGGGAATGAATATTTCGATGTCGTGGGCCTATGCGGCGATTCCCACGGGTTCAAGTTTTGCCATTGTGGCTGTTGCGGCTCGGCTTTTAGCGCAGCTCAGTGGACGTGAAAAGGTAGGGCCGGAGAATAGCGAAATTACTCCTGAGAAGGCGTTGGTTGAAGATGGCCATCTCCCTAAAGGAGGGGCGCAGTCATGAATATGGTTATTGGCCTGTCGCTGATCATTCTATTCACCTTCGGCGTGCCGATCGCGATTTCGATTATCCTGGCGTCAATTATCGGCATCGAATTCTTTACTCGCTTGCCACTGTTGCTGGTGCCGCAGCAGATGTTTATCGGTATTGATAAATTCCCGCTCATGGCGATCCCATTTTTTATTCTTGCCGGGAATTTGATGGCCGCAGGGGGCATCTCCCAGCGCTTGGTGGACTTAGCCAAATCTATCGTGGGGAAGGTGCAGGGTGGCTTGGCCATGTCCTGCGTACTGACCTGCATGATGTTTGCGGCGGTGTCAGGCTCCAGTGTGGCCACCACCTTCGCGATTGGCGCCATCCTGATTCCGGCGATGGTGAAACATGGCTACCCAAAGCCATTGGCTGCCTCCATTCAGGCGTCATCCGCTGAGCTGGGTGTGCTTATACCCCCGTCGATTCCTCTCATTCTGTATGGCGTGAGTACCGATACGTCCATTGGCCAACTGTTCCTCGCCGGCAT
This sequence comes from Halomonas sp. ATBC28, assembly GCF_005937175.1. Taxonomy (NCBI): domain Bacteria; kingdom Pseudomonadati; phylum Pseudomonadota; class Gammaproteobacteria; order Oceanospirillales; family Halomonadaceae; genus Halomonas; species Halomonas sp. ATBC28. The sequence goes on from NZ_VCQL01000001.1 coordinate 62,984, forward strand.
TGGCCCCGGCATATTGATTGGCAGCGCGCTGATACTCTTTCTCTACCTGTTTTGCAAGGTGCGCGGTTACGGCAAGGACGACTATAAAGACAGCACCGGATTTATGATCTCGGTAAAGCGTGCCTGGGTGGCCATGCTAATGCCGGTGGTCGTGATTGGCGGTATCTATGGCGGGATATTTACCCCGACTGAAGCCTCCGCCGTGGCCGTGTTTTTTGCCCTGATCGTGGGCGGTTTCTACTACCGTGAACTGAAGGTCGATGACCTGTGGCCGATTATGCGCCAGAGCGTGATCTCTACCGCCGCCGTTATGTTGATTATTGCCGCGGCCTCGCTATTTAGTTTTCTGCTTAGCCGCACGGGGCTACCTGCACAAATCGCCACCCTGGTCACCAATACCATCAATGATCCTCTGATGTTTTTGCTGGTGGTCAATGCATTGCTGTTGGTTGTCGGCATGTTTATCGAAACTTCCGCCGCTATTCTGGTGTTGGCACCGATATTGACCCCGATTGCAATGCAGTTTGGCATCCACCCCGTCCATTTTGGGCTGGTGATGGTGGTTAATCTGGCGCTTGGCATGATTACGCCGCCGCTCGGCGTAAACCTCTTTGCTGCCTGTGCGGTTGCCAAAATCTCGATCGATCAAATGCTGCCATGGCTGGTGCGCTTTGTGCTGGTGGTATTGGCCTGCCTAATGGCGATTACCTATATGCCGTGGATTTCCATGGGGCTGGTGACTGCTTTTTACGGTTAATTTTTTACTGAATCCTGTCGCTTTTTAGCATTACCCGAACAATGACAATTAAAGGAGTGCGATATGCAAGATGCATTAGTGTTACCGCCTCAGCAGGCGCTGATTGGTGGTGAGTGGGTTGATACGGCCACTACCTTACAAGTAGAAGCACCAGCTTCGTGTGAGCCTTTGGCACGTATAGCACGTAGCCAGGAGGGTGACGTTAAGGCAGCCGTTGAGTCGGCACACCAGGCGTTTTCCGGCCAATTGGGCGAGTGGGCGAGTTGGTCTGCCCGGCAGCGCAGCGAATGGTTGCTACGCTTTGCAAATATTATCGAGGCGCATCACGAGCAACTGGCACAGCTTGAGTGTGCTGATACCGGGAAGCCCATGACTCAAGCCAGGGGCGATATTGGTGCCTGCGCACGCTACTTTCGCTTCTATGGCGGTGCGGCGGACAAGCTCCACGGTGAAACCATCCCCTTTGAGACCGACTTCGCGGTCATGACCCTGCGTGAGCCCTACGGCGTGTGTGCGCAAATTATTCCCTGGAACTACCCATCGCAGATCTTCGGGCGCTGCGTAGCGGCGGCGCTGGCCGCGGGTAATACCGTTGTGCTCAAGCCCGCGGAGGATGCCTGTTTAAGCGTACTGCGTTTAGCGCAACTGGCAGTGGATCATGGCCTTCCGGCGGGTGCACTCAACGTGGTGCCAGGGCTTGGTGCTGAAGCGGGCGCTGCCCTTGCTGCCCACCCAAACATTGATCATCTCTCCTTTACCGGCTCGCCAGAGACCGGCACCCATGTCGCCCAGGCGGCCGCGCAGCACCATGTACCCGTCACCCTGGAACTTGGCGGTAAGTCTCCCCAATTAGTGTTTGCCGATGCGGATATTGATGCCGCGCTTCCTGCGGTGGTGCGCGGCATTATTCAGAATGCCGGGCAGACCTGCTCCGCAGGCAGCCGTTTGCTGGTGCAGCGGGAGATCGCTGAGAGCGTGGTCGCTAACCTCAGCGAGCGCTTCGCTGCACTGCGCTGTGATGCAGGCGAAGCGGATGCTGACTGCGGCCCACTGATCAATGCGCGTCAAAAAGCCAAGCTGGAAGCGCGCTTGGCGGCCGCCGAAGCCGACGGTATTCGCGTGGCAGCAAAAGGTCAGTTAGCCGCAAGCGCGCCAAGCGGCGGCCACTTCGTAGTGCCTCAACTACTCACCGATATTCCCGAAGGGCATGAAGTGCTTCAAGAAGAGTTGTTTGGCCCAGTGCTGGTGGTGCAGGTGTTTGAGGACGAAGCGGAAGCTCTGGCGCTGGCTAATGCTACCGATTTTGGCCTCTGTGCCGGTATTTGGACGCGCGATGGTGGTCGCCAGCTCCGTTTGGCCAAAGGTATTCGCAGCGGTCAGGTATTCATCAATAACTACGGTGCCGCCGGTGGTGTAGAGCTACCATTTGGTGGCGTTGGGCGTTCCGGCCATGGCCGAGAGAAAGGCTTTGAAGGTCTGCGTAGCTATACCCGAATTAAGACGGTTGCTATCAAGCACGACTAATCACCATTAATGGAGCAATGACAATGACAACATCTCGCCAGGTAGGCATCGTCGGCGTAGGCCTTATGGGCCATGGGATTGCCAGCAGTCTGCTGCGCGCAGGCCACCAAGTCAGCTTTCTCAATCACTCGGGCAATCAGCCCGTAGATGACCTGCTGGCCGCCGGTGCTACCGCGTTGAATTCAGGCCGAGAGGTAGCACAGAGCGCTGAGGTGGTGATTCTGTGCGTGACCGGCTCACCCCAAGTAGAAGCGGTGCTATTTGAACCTAACGGCGTTTTGGAAGGGATAACGCCCGGTAGTATCGTGGTGGATTGCTCCACCGCCTTGCCCAGTTCAACAGAAAACGTCGCTGCCAGAGTCACAGAGGCTGGCGGGCGCTTTATGGATGCCGCCATGACGCGCACCCCCAAAGAAGCGGCTGAAGGGCGGCTCAACTTGATTGTTGGTGCGCCGAAGGCACTGTTCGATGAAACGCTGTCTCTGCTGCAGGGCTTTGCCGAAAATATTGCCCATGCGGGCGATGTGGGCGCGGGGCATACCCTTAAACTGCTGCATAATTTTGTGTCGCTTGGGTTTTCTGCGGTATTGGCGGAGGCCACTGTCGCTTCACGTAAAGCGGGCATCAGCGATACCGCCTTGCTTGAAGTGCTTGGCGCAGGCGGCGGCGGTGGGGTAGTACTCGAGCGGCTGCGCCCCTATATCGCTGACAATGACCCTTCAGGCTTTAAGTTTAGCGTTGCCAATGCCAGCAAAGACCTCGGTTACTACCATACGATGACCGAAGACCTTGCCGTGGAGGGTGGTATCGCTAAAGCCGTCCGCAACTTATATGAATCGGTAGAGGATCAAAACCTGCCAATACCGGCGCTAATCGGTGTGCTAGAACGGCGTTAAAACAGATCGTGATTTTTCAATGGGCTGTGTTTGGTCTATGCATTTCCATACGCCGCCAAAAACACATCCACGGCGCTATTGACCTGGCGATGAAGCTCTTCATCGCTGGGGAGATGGCGAACGCCCATACGGACTTCTGTGACCAACATGCCTTGCCACATACTGCACAGGTGGTTGGCGGCAAGCGTGGGGGCGCTAAGCGTTAAATGCCCGGTTTGGGCTAGTCCCTCCAATTTCTCCTGCAACCACTGCTTAGTGGCCCACGGGCCTGCCTCAAAAAAAGCCTGTAGCAGCTCAGGGTGCTGCTCTCCTTGAGTATTCATCACCCGCTCAACCGCCAGGACATGGGGCTCTAATAAAAAGTGCACTAAGCTCACGCCGACGTCGATCAGTGATTGGCGAACCCCCTCGTGGGTGTCGGGCAGCTTATCTAATCCCCTGCGGATGGTTTCCGTTTCGCGCCGTATCACACTGCCAAACAGTGCCTCTTTGGTCGCAAAGTGGCCGTATACGGTGACTTTGGAAACCCCCGCTTCCCGGGCAACGGCTTCCATCGTTACCCCCTCTAAACCGTGGCGAAAAAACAGACACGCCGCCGCATCCATCATGGCATCCCGTTTAACCATATCCTTGGGTCGGCCAGCGCGGCGCTTTGGTTCAGGCGATGTATGTTGGGGCTCTGTCATTCGGTGCAATCCGGGCTATTGAGTAAATAAATATTGAACGTGAGCGTACAAATATTATAGTGAACGGTATCGTTCAAGAATAAACCATTTCGAGGCCAACATGGGCACTCCTCTAAAAACTTCCTGGAACCACCGGTTTCGCGGCACGCTGGCGGCGCTGTTGATGGTAGGTGCCACACTGGCGACGGTATTTTCTCTCTCCAGTCAGCACAGCAGTGCTCAGCAGGCCCGCCAGCAAGGCGCTGATAACGCCCTGTTACAGGTGTCGACCAAGGCCCTGGAGCAAGCCGAGCAACTGCAACGCGATGTGCGCTTAACCGGACGTGTGGTGGCGCGCCAGTCGGTATCGCTGGCGTTCGAACCCGCGGGGCGGGTTAGTGCTGTGTCAGCAGACAGAGGCGATGCGGTTGCACAGGGGGATGTGCTTGCCACGCTGGATACCCGTCGATTGGAAAGCCGCTTAGCGGAGGTAGCTGCACGCAGTGAAGAAGCCCGTGCCAGCCTCGCCCTGGCTCAGCGCCAGGAGGAGCGTGAAGCGCAGCTAAACCAGAATAACTTTGCCAGCCGCACGGCGCTGGATCAGGCCCGGACAGATCGACTGACCCTCCAGGCTCGCCTGGCGGCGCTGGCAGCCGAGCGCGATAGCTTTACCGCCGATTTGGATGACAGCACGTTAAAAGCGCCCTTCGGCGGACGAGTGATCGAGCGCCATGTCAGTGTCGGCAGCTTGGTGAGTAGCGGCACTACCGCTTTCGATCTTATCGATGTCGAGCAGTTAGAAGCGCATCTTGGCCTACCCGCAGCGCTGGCCGCGACGTTTACGCCAGGTGAAGCCGTTGAGCTGATGGTGAATGGTGAGGAAGTCAGCGGTAAGGTACGTGCTCGGCTCCCCCAGGTTGATAGCGACAGTCGCACCCAGACGCTGGTGGTGTCGCTGGAAACCCCAGACCATGCCGTGCCCGGCGATCTGGCAGAGCTGCGCTACAAGATCACAGAGCCCGCAAACGGATACTGGGTGCCGTTGGATTCCCTGCAAGCCGCCGACCGTGGCCTGTGGAACGTATTGGTGGCCGAGCCGTTAGAGAACGATCACTACCGTGTGGCCCAGGCCAGCGTGGAGCTATTGCATAGCGAAGGAGACCAGGCCTTTGTACGCGGCACGCTGGCGTCGGGCATGCGGCTGATTACCGGTGGCACCCACCGTGTAACGCCAGGTCAGCAGGTCACGCTAAGCGAGGAAGTGGCCTATGAAGCGCCTTGAGTGGTTATTTAACCGTCGACTGTTAGCGCTAGCCCTGGGCCTTCTCGTTGTCGCCGGGCTGTCGGCCATTCAAACGCTGCCACGCGCGGAAGACCCCCATTTGGTGGCGCGCATGGCCACCGTGCTTGCGCCTTTTCCTGGCGCCACCCCCGAGCAGGTCGAAGCTTTAGTGGCGCGTCCCATTGAGGATGAGCTACGCACCATCGCTGAGATTAACGTGCTGGAATCCACCTCACGCCAGGGCATTGCGGTGATTAGCCTTGAGCTTGAGGATGCCGTGACCAATGTAACGCCGGTGTGGAGCCGCGTGCGCGACAAGCTGGCCGATGTCGCCCCTACCCTGCCTGACGGCGTGCAAACGCCGGAACTGCTGGATGATCGGGGCTACGCATTTAGCATCGTGGCCGCATTGCGCTGGACACTGGATACCCCGCCCAATCCCCAACTGATGGAGCGCTACGCCGAGCGTTTGGAAGCAGCGTTTAGAAACGTCCCTGGCACAGAGTATACCCACCGCTTTGGCGTGGCGGGGGAGCAGGTTGAGGTGAGGGTTAACCCGCTTGAACTGAACGCCTTGGGGCTCTCCGTCGGGCAATTAGCGGCCACTATTGAGGCAAGCGATGGACGACGTACCGCTGGTGAAGTGGTCACCGACGGCCACCGGCTGACAGTGGGGCTAAGCGGTGAGTTTGATGCGCTCGATAGGCTACGCGAGATAGAAGTGACGACTCGGCAGGGGCACACCGTAAGACTTGGCGAGTTGGCTGAGCTACGCCGGGGCGTGCAAGACCCGCCCGCCGCAGTGGCACTGCTTAACGGCGAACGAGCGGTGTATGTCGGCGCACGCATGGCACCCGGCCAGCGAATTGATAGCTGGGTGGAAAAAGCACAAGAGCAGTTGGCGGTGTTCGCCGATGAATTGCCTGTCGGCATCGCGGTTGAAGAGGTTTTCGAACAGGCCAGTTACACCAACCAGCGCTTAAGTGACGTGGCTGGCAGTCTGCTGATGGGGTTAGCGCTGGTGGTGGCGATCCTGTTCATCACCATGGGCTGGCGCTCGGCGGTGACGGTGGGGTTGGCGATCCCCGCCACGGCTCTGCTCACCCTGGCGTTCTTCAAGCCGCTGGGTATCGATATTCACCAGATGAGTATTACCGGTATTATCGTGGCGCTGGGGCTGATGGTCGACAATGCCATTGTGATGACCAACGCCCTGCGCGAGCGCTTTTTGAAAGGTGATTCAGCGCTTGCCGCTACCCGGGACACATTACGCCACTTAGCGGTGCCGCTGCTGGCCAGCACCTTAACCACCATATTGGCGTTTATGCCGATTGTGTTGATGCCAGGCCCTGCGGGGGAATTCGTAGGGCCCCTGGCCATGGCGGTGATGGTCGCACTGGTAAGTTCTTATCTGGTTTCGTTGCTGCTGGTGCCTGCGCTGTCACCCATGCTGTTAGCCAGGGTCGCTGATAAACCTCCAACGCCTCGAAATAACGGCGTCAGTGGGATGCTCAAGCGCGGCTTCCGCCGTACGGTACGCAGCGCGCTGCGTCACCCCTGGGCCGCCATGATCATCACCCTATGTGTGCCGTGCCCGTGGGTGGCATGGCGTTGATGCCCACGCTGGACGTGGCGTTTTTTCCTCCCGCAGACCGCGACCAGTTTCACATCGAGGTGCGCCTGCCCCCCGCCAGCAGTATGGCCAACACCGAAGCACTGGCCCATGAAGTCGATGCCATGATTCGTGAGCTGCCGGGCATCACCCGCGTCTCGGCGTTTGTCGGTGAAAGCGCGCCAATGATGTACTACAACGTGCTTACCAATGAGGATAACAACCCGGCATTTTTGCACCTGATTGTGGACACAGCGTCTTTACAAATCACTAATGAACGGGTGCCCGCCTTACAGCAGGCGCTTGATCGGCGCTTCCCCCAGGCCCAAAGCGTAGTGCGCAAGTATGAGCAGGGGCCGCCGTTTAAAGCCCCCATTGAGCTACGTGTCTATGGTGATGATCTAGCAGTGCTGTCATCGCTGGGACTTGAGCTAGCGGGCCTAATGCACCAACTGCCTCAGGTGACCCATGTGCGCGCTGGCATGCAGCGTGATTTGCCCAGGTTAACCCTGGATATCGACCACACCGCACTGAGTGATGCGGGGCTAACGCCGCAGCGGCTAGCGGAACAAGTGGGGGCCGCGCTCTCGGGGCAATCGGCAGGCATGCTGCTGGAGGACACCCAGCAACTGCCTGTGCGGGTGCGCTACGCCGATGAGTGGCGCACTAACGCCGAACAGCTGGCGGCGCTGCGCCTGGTCAGCGATCAAGTAGCTGATGGACTGCCACTGGCGGTGGTGGCAGAGGTGTCACTCACGCCTGCCTGGAGCGTGATTACCCGCCGTAACGCTGAACGGATGCAGTTGGTACAAGGGTACCTGGTGGCCGACGCTCTTCCGGCGGTCTCCATGGCTCAGTTGGATGCCAAGCTTCAGGCAGCGTTGGCGTCGGGGGCGTTTCAATTGCCCCCTGGTTACCGAATCGAAACCGGTGGTGAAGCCGCCGAGCGAGATGATGCCGTGGGCAAGTTGCTTGCCTCGGTGGTGCTGCTGGTCATAGCCATGGTGGCCACCGTGGTATTGGCATTTAACTCCTTTCGGCGGGCCGCCATCGTGTTTATTGCCGGCGCCCAGGCGATGGGCATGGGCATTGTGGCGCTGCTACTAAGCGGGCATGCGTTTGGCTTTGTGATTATCGTCGGCATTATGGGGCTGGTAGGGGTAGCGATTAATGCCACTATTATCATTATTGCTGCCTTTGATGACGATGAAGCCGCCCGCCGAGGCGATATCGATGCCATGCTGGCGGTGATCAGTGGCCCCACCAGTCGGCATATCGTTTCGACCACGGTCACTACCTTTGCAGGCTTAATTCCGCTGATGTTGGCTACCGGTGGGCTATGGCCACCATTCGCGCAAACCGTTGGTTTTGGACTGCTCTTAGCGACGCTAGTGTCGTTTTTCTTTACCCCAGCGCTTTACCGGCTATGGATATCACGGCCAACTGACGTTTAGCACCGTGATCTCACGACTATTTTACAAGGATGCGTAAATAGCATGTACCAGCACTATGCGAGACCAGGGCAGGACGCCGATGGTGAAGAGCCAGGCCATGCGGTGGCCATTCTCAGTGTTCAAGGAAGTGCGCCTGGAGTTCATATTGTCGACGTTAATACCGACTATCAGCGACTCTGGGGTGGCAGCCGTGAAGAGTGGCTGGGAGCAGCGCCTATTATTGTTCAGCAAGAGGCAGCTAACCGGCAAATTTTTGACCAGTTGCACGATGCACTGAATCCCTTGCTCAATGATGCGGAAAGTTTTTTTGAGGGTATTGGTGGGCTGGAAGTCAATCGCCGCCATGATGGGTCGCGTCGCTATGTTGAATGGCGAATTACGGCGATGGGTGTGCGCCACAATGACACCATTACACTAGTGTTAACCCAGCGCAATGTGACCGAGCAGATGGAAAAAGAGGCGCAGCTTGAGCGGCTAGCAACCACCGATATGCTAACGGGGCTAGTGAATAGGGCGCAGTTTGATGCGGTACTGAAAAGCGAGGTCAATCGTCAACATCGCTATGCTCGACCGCTCTCTTTGATCATGTTGGATCTCGATTATTTTAAGCAGATCAATGATCGCCACGGGCACGATGTCGGTGATCAGGTGCTGGTAGCGCTTGCCGATTTACTTAAGTGCACTCTACGTAAAGCGGATTGTTGCGCACGCTGGGGTGGTGAAGAGTTTATGTTATTAGCCCCTGAAACCTCCCTTGAGCAGGCGGTGCGCCTTGCTAACAAAATTCGAGATGCGATTAAGCACACCGCTTTTCCTATTCAAGGCAGTGTCACGGCCAGTTTTGGTGTCGTCGAGGTGCATTCGCAAGATTCGGTCAAAAGTTTAATGGAACGGGTGGATAACGCCCTTTACCTTGCGAAAGAGGAAGGGCGTGATCAAGTTTCAACGGGTGGATTATTGCCTTCTGCTAAGCAATCTTAATCTTGGTCGCGATCAATCGCAAACGCTGACCATGCTTGGCGAACGGTCATAATTTCCAAGCGATTGATGTTGATATGGGCGGGCAGCGTGGCCAAGTAGTAAAGCTGCTCGGCGATATCTTCCGGTTGAAGTGGCGTCGTACCCCGGTAAAGTGCATCCGAAGCGGCCTGGTCGCCTTTAGTTCTGACCAGTGTGAACTCGGTTTCTGCCATGCCGGGTGCCAGGTCAGTAACCCGCACGCCAGTACCTAACAGATCGCAGCGTAGGTTGTAGCTGAACTGCTGGACAAAGGCTTTCGACGCGCCATACACATGCCCGCCCGGATAGGGCCACTGCCCCGCTACGGAACCGAGATTGAGAATGCTCGCGCCTTTACCGGTTTTCAGCAGCAGCGGTAGCGCCGCGTGAGTGACGTTGACCAACCCGGTGATATTGGTGTCGATCATGGTGTGCCAATCCTCCAGCGCCACCTTTTGCGCTGGTTCCGGTGCCAGGGCTAACCCCGCATTATTGATTAAACACGTCAGCGGCAGAAACGTTTCCGGTAAGTTGCTAATGGCGTCAGTCACCGCGTCACTATCGCGGACATCCAGCGCCAGCGTTAGCACGGGCACCTGCTTGGAAAGCTCCTCCTCAAGTGCTTTGAGGCGCTCTACGCGTCGCCCGGTTAAAATCAATGACCAGCCCGCTTTGGCAAAGCGCTGGGCAGCCGCTTTACCAAACCCTGACGTCGCTCCGGTAATAAGTACGCTAGGCATTGCAATCTCTCCACGTTATTTAAATGATTAAAAGGCGATGGGGCGAGTTCTGACATCACTGTAAGCAACGCTGGTTCAAGCCTTTAGAGCCAGTTCGTGCCCGTTACTGTGACATCACTCGTCTGTCCCTCTGGTATGTAACGACTGGCCCTACAGCCTAAACGGTTGACTCACTAGGCTGGCAAGCACGCTATTTCTTAACGGATTACTTAAGGTGCTTGCTATGAATACCAATATTGCCGCTTCACATCCACCCGAAAGCGGTGTGGATAATACTTATGTACACACCTTAGATCGCCAGTATGTGTTCCACTCCTGGGCACAGCAAGGCAGTTTAGACCCCATGGTGATTGCAGGGGCTGAAGGGTGTCGCGTATGGGACTATGTGGGGCGCTCGTATCTGGATTTTAGTAGCCAGTTAGTCAATACCAATATCGGCCATCAGCATCCCAAGGTGGTCGGTGCGATTCAAGCCCAGGCCGCGAGCCTGTGTACCATTGCCCCCGCCCATGCCAACTTGGCTAGGGGCGAAGCGGCCAAGCGCATTATCGCCAAAGCGCCCGCTGGGTTTAGTAAGGTGTTTTTCACCAATGCGGGCGCGGATGCCAATGAAAATGCCATTCGTATGGCGCGTCTTTATACCGGGCGAAGCAAAATACTATCCGCCTACCGCTCCTATCACGGCAATACCGGTTCAGCGATTGCCGCCACCGGTGATTGGCGGCGGGTGCCCAACGAGTACGCCAGTGGCCACGTGCACTTCTTCAACCCTTACCTTTATCGCAGCGAGTTTTGGGCGCGCAATGAAGAGGAGGAGTGTGAGCGGGCGTTGCAACACCTGCGCCGGGTGATTGAGTGCGAAGGTGCTAACGCGGTCGCGGCCATCCTGCTGGAAACCATTCCCGGTACGGCTGGCGTACTTTTGCCTCCGAAGGCGTATCTTCAGGGCGTTAGAAAACTCGCCGATGAGTTCGGTATTGTACTGATTCTTGATGAAGTGATGGCTGGCTTCGGCCGCACGGGCCGTTGGTTCGCTTTTGAACATTATGACATGGCGCCGGACTTAATCGTCTTCGCCAAAGGGGTGAACTCGGGCTATGTGCCTGCCGGGGGCGTGATTATTTCTGAACCCATCTCACGCTATTTCGATGACCACTTCTTTGTCGGCGGTCTGACGTATTCCGGCCACCCGCTGGCAATGGCGGCGATAGTCGCGACCCTGGATGCGATGGAAGCAGAAGGCGTGGTTGCAAACGCTGACTCGGTGGGTAATGGCCCGTTAGCCGCAGGGTTGCAACAGCTTGCCGAGCGATACGCCATCATTGGTGATTGGCGGGGCGTTGGTGTGTTTCATGCTTTGGAGCTCGTCAGCGACCCGGTTTACAAAACGCCACTGCCAGGGGCGGAAGTGCTGCAACTCAAGCAGCAATTAATGGAAAACGGCCTGCTGGTCTTTACCGTTGAGAACCGCATCCATGTGGTGCCGCCGTGTATCGTGACGGCCGCTGAAGTAGAGGAGGGTTTAGCCATTTTGGATCGCGTGCTGAAAAACTATACGGCATCACGCTAGATGGGCGATGGTGGGTTAAGTGCCCGTTGTTAAAGTATTCAGGGCGTTATCGTAGGCGAAACCCAGGCGCTGTATGCCTGGGTCGATACGCTCCCTCTCGATGGCGCCAAACCCTAGCCGGAAAAAGCGCCGCGTCGGGGCGGCATCGAAGAAGTGCTGGAAGCCGGGTTCAATCAACACACCCCGCTGGGCGGCATGCCAGGCTAGCCGCTGAGTATCGATGCCCGCATCCGCTTCCATCCAGAAGGCGCTGGAGCGACTGCTGCTGTGGCTGAGGCAGCCGGGCAATGCCTGATCGATGGCAATCCGCATGGCGTCCCGGCGCCGGTCGATCTCCTCCACATGAAGCTTGAGATAGCGCTCGTAATAGCCTTGCGAGATAAACTGCGCCAACTGGTGCTGTAACGCTGCGGGTGGATGGCGGTACATCATGCGCCGCAGCGCTCGCAGCTCGTCGATCACCTCAGCATCGGCCACTACGTAGCCCATGCGCAGCCCGGGCGAGAGTGCTTTGGATAAGCTGCCCATGTAGATAATTCGTGCGCTCTGGGCACTGGCTTTGAGCGCTGGCAGCGCGAACTGGTCGCCATGAATCTCGGCGTCGTAGTCATCCTCAATCACGATTTGGTCGCGATGGGGTAGCTGGGCCAGCAAAGTCTCGCGTCGCTCGCGGCTCATGGTGACGCCCGTGGGCACCTGATGACTGGGCATGACGTACAGATAGTCACACTGCTGAGACCCCTCAAGACGCATGCCTTCCGTATCCACGGTTTGCAACTGCAGACTGGCTCCGCGCTGAGCAAACACATTCATTGCCTCGCGGTAACCGGGAGATTCTAGCGCCACGCGAGTGCCCCGATGGCAGAGCAACTGGGCAATCAAATAGAGTGCATTTTGCGTTCCCATGGTGATCAGAATTTCTTCTGAGCGAGCAAAAATTCCCCGGCGCGGCAAAATACGTTTGCGCAATTGCTCAATCAGAAACGGGTCGTCCTGGTCAATACGGTCGCGCAGCCAGGGTTTATCGCGTTGCGAACTCAATAAGCGCCGAGAAACATCTCGCCACTGGGCTAACGGAAAAAGTCGCGTATCTAACTGGCCGTAAATAAACGGGTAGGCATATTCCGACCAATTGCCGGGCTTGAGGATTCCTTGGTAGTTAGTAGGGCGCTGAGCAATGCGTTTGTGCCAGTTTGGTGCGCTTATTGCGCCGTTATTGGTTTCGGTTAACGCTGTTAGTGATGAACTAAGCGTTGATTGAGGGTCGCTATAATCAGGGTGTAAATAGTAGCCGCTACGAGGGCGACTTATTAAATAGCCATCCTCGACCAGCTTTTCGTAAACAATCGCCACCGTATTACGCGAAATACCCAGCTGTTGTGAAAGCTTGCGGCAAGAGGGCAGCGCGTCCTCGCTGGGTAAACTGCCCATACGAATCGCTTCCAGCAGCGTTTTGCGTAGTTGTTCTTGCAGGCAGGCGCCAGTGTTAGGGTCGACCTCAAGACACAGTGATGTCATGCACATCTCCTCTTCAAAACCCTGGCCATCTAGCCCATTCACTCAAGCATCTCTCCTTAAACAAAGCATCTTTCGTGCCAGCTCTGTTGTTGGCAGCGGCTATCGGTAACTGTCCTTTTAATTTGCGCTAACTGGCTCTAATCGCAGAGAGGATAAAAATCTAGGGTGAAGTCAGCTTCTGCAAACAGTGGGCGAGCGATGTTTTGACTGCTTTTTCTAAAACGTATTTTTTAAAAGCGTATTTTTGAAAACCTAGGGGATATCAGACGATGAAAAAAATAGCTGCCTTAGCCTCCGCAATAAGCATCGGCGCGCTTGCTTTAAGTGCGTCACTGACCGTTTCCGCTGCGGATTTAGATGAAATAGAGAGCCGTGGCTATATGAGCGTGGCCACCGAAGATAACTACGCGCCGTTCAACTTTATGAGTGGCAGCGACCCCGATGGCTTTATCAAAGATATATTGATTGAACTGGAGGAGTACTCTGGCTTCGAGATCCGCCAGGATATTTTGCCTTGGACGGGGCTTTTGGCCTCGGTTTCATCGGGCCAATACGACATGGCACTTACCGGCGCGTCGGTGACCGACGAACGCCTGCGGGTATTTAACTACGCGCCGCCGTTTGCATCGGCACAGCACTTTTACATCAAGCGGGCAGGTGATGAGCGTATCAACAGCATTGAAGACTTAAGCGGTATGACGCTGGGTGTTCAGGCGGGCAGTGCCCTGCTATCGCGCCTACCAGAGTTGGAGGTCATGCTGGAAGAGAGCGGTGGCGAGCTGGGCGACGTGATGGAGTATGAGGCCTATCCAGAAATCTACGCTGACCTGGCCAACGGTCGTGTCGATTACGTGATTAACTCTATCGTGCCGGTTAATGATCTGATCCGTGAGCGTTCTGACGTATTTGAAGCTGGTCAAGCCGTCTCCGGTCCAGGCTTCGTGGCCTGGCCGATGCCTAAAGACAGCCCACAACTACTGACCTATATCACCGACTTTATGAGCCACCTGCGTGATTCTGGCCGCCTGGCCGAGCTGCAGGAAAAGTGGTTTGGCGAGTCCTTTGATGACCTGCCGACAACCCCTATCACCTCAGTGGAAGAGTTCCACGAAATGGCCGGTATGTAAGCCATCACATTCGCCTGCCGCCCAGCCTGGGCGGCGGTTTTCTTATCGCGAATTAGGGGGTGAGCATGGACAGCAGCGCATGGGGGCTTCTCATCCAGGGCGCCTGGACAACGCTTTGGATATCCGGCATCTCCATTGCCATCGGTGTGGTAATGGGGCTTTTGATTGCATTGCTTAGGGTGGCCAAAATTCCCGTTTTGCATCAATTGCTAGGCGTCTACATTAGCTTGGCGCGGGCAACGCCGCTGGTGACGCTGGTGCTGTTTATCTTCTTAACCGCGCCGACCATGGGCGTTAACCTCAACCGCAATGTGGCCGGTATTATCGCGTTAACCCTCAATACCACTGCTTTTAACGCTGAAATCTGGCGCTCTGCCTTTAACAACTTCTCCAAAGAGCAGCGTGAAGCGGCCCTGGCCATCGGTATGACACCGTGGGTCTATTTCCGCCGTATTATGCTGCCACAAATCACCATTACCAGCCTGCCGGGCTTGGTGAATGAAATGTCATTTCTGATTAAAGGCAGCCCCGCTATTGCGGTCATCGGCGTCGTCGACCTGACCCGTGTGACCAACCGTATTTCGGCGGTGACCTACGACCCACTGCCACCCATTTTAGCGGCTGCGGCGCTGTATATGCTGATTATCAGTCTGTTGGTGTGGTTTCAACGTGTGGCTGAGCGTAAAGCCAGCCGGCTGGCCGTTTAAGGTGGTCGTTTAGGGAGTCTCTATGAGCAACTGGGAAATTCTTTGGTCATCTTACGATGTGTTTTTAAGTGGTTTTTATAACACCTTAAAGCTATTTGGTTTATCCGCTGTCTTGGCTTTTTTAATGGGCAGCGCCATGGTGTTTTTATTGGAGGGTTCCCGCCCACGGTTAAAGGTTCCGCTGCGGATTTTTATCGATGGCATGCGTATGCTGCCATTTTTGATCCTGGCCTACCTGCTGTATTACGGCTTACCTAGTGCAGGCATCCGCATGAGTGCCTGGACGGCCGGGATTATCGCCCTGGTGATCTACCATGGCGCATACTTCGCGGAGATTCTGCGCGGCTGCCGCGCTACCTTCGCCCAAGGGCAGGTAGAGGCAGCAATCGCCCAAGGGTTCTCGCAGCCCCAAATGTTTATGCGCATTATCTTGCCGCAGCTGATTTTGAAAACCCGCGGCTTATTGGGTAATCAGTTGATTATCCTACTCAAAGACACCGCCTTTCTGGTGATCATCACCGTGCGCGAACTCACCGCGGCGGCGAGCAGCCTGTCGAGCACCTACTTCATTCCCATGGAAGCGTTCATCGTGGTGATCGGCTTCTACTGGCTGATCAGTATTGGTTTAGAACTATTTATCAAAATGATTGGCCGTTTTGGCGCCAAGCGAGGATTCGAAAATGCCTGAGACCGCTGCTGTTAGTATTCGTAACCTTTCCAAAAGCTTCGATGGCACCGAAGTGCTGCGGGATGTATCGCTGGAAGTTCAGCCCGGCGAAGTGGTGAGTATTTTGGGCTCATCGGGTTCGGGTAAATCTACCCTGCTACGCTGCATTAACTGGCTTGAGCAACCCGACCGGGGCGACATCCGTATTGCTGGTGATCGCATTGGCGTGAGTGACACTGGAAAACACATGTCGCGCCGTGAGCTGGCAGGCATGCGCGCGCGCTTGGGCATGGTGTTCCAAGGCTTTAACCTCTGGCCTCATTTAAGCGTGCTGCGCAATGTCACCGAGGCGCCTATTCATGTTCAGGGGCTAAGCAAAACCGAGGCTGACGCGCGGGCCATGGCGCTGCTCGAAAAAGTCGGCATGGCCGACAAGCGTGAACAATATCCCTACACACTCTCTGGTGGTCAGAAACAGCGGGTAGCGATTGCGCGGGCACTCGCCATGCAGCCTAAGGTGATGCTGTTCGATGAGCCCACTTCAGCCCTCGACCCCGAGCTGGTGGGGGAAGTGCTTGGGGTGATCAAAGACCTCTCCAAAGAAGGCTACACCATGGTACTGGTGACCCACGAAATGGAGTTTGCCCGGGCAGTCTCCGATCAAGTGGTCTTTCTCGACAAAGGCATCATCATTGAAAAATCCCACCCCAGCGAGTTCTTTGAGAACCCTAAAACCGACCGAGTACGGCGCTTTCTGGAACTTGAAGCGCCTGCGGTGTGAGCACACTGAATCTGGCGCTGGCTAGATCATTACCCCAACTGCCTGCGCCAGCGGTTCTCTATGGTATCCAGCTCTGCCGGGCCGTACTGTGCATGATCATGCGGCCCGTAGTAGGCCCATAATTGATCGCCATAATCGAAGTGCCACCACTCGCTGGGCAGGTTGGTGAAGCCTTGCTGCTGCAGAGTGTGATAGAGCAGGCGGCGGTTATCCCGCGCCTTATGTTGCTGCGGGGTAAGCATTTCCAGCTTTTCGAAATAGTCGCTATGGGAGGCGGGAAGCGCCTCGTCAAACAGGGTGCCCATATCCAGTGGCAGGCCATCGGCATCGCAAAGCGTGACATCGACGGCGCCGCCGGTGAGGTGCGGGCTGGGGGCTAAAGGGTCGCGACTGGGTACCGATACGAACTCTCTTGTACGCTCCAATAGCTCCGCTTCGCTGAGGTCTGGATGGTGGTGGTGGATGGCTTCATGCAGGGTATCAAACAAGTACTGCTGCACCCGCCATGGCCGCCAGCCATCCAGTACGATCAACCCGATGCCCTCGGGTAAGCTACGTGCCGCAGCGAGTAGCGCCCGATAAACCCCCTCACGAACGAAACACTCCGGCACCGCACCCGGAATACCCAGCCGAGCATAGGCGGGGAACACGCTGACCGGTGCCGGGGCGAGGCTCATCGGTACCAAGCGCTCGCCGTTATCTTCAATAGGCGCGCGGCGCAGCTGTTCCCAGCAGGGAGCTGAATGGCTGGGTATAGGCGGCAAGGCCTTCAATAGTGTGCTCAAAGGCATTATGTTATCCAAGCAGAGTGTTATCCAAGCTGGTTATTAAAACTAGTTGTCAAAACTGAGTAGGCAGCCATAGCGTCAGCGATGGAAAAAGGATTAATAGAATAAGCACCGCAATCGCCGTCAGCACAAAGGGCCAAATGGTTCTAAATAGCGACACTATCTCAAGCCGACTAACCGCGGCGGCCACGAACACACAGGCGCCCAGCGGTGGCGTGATCAATGCAATGGTAATGTTCAGTGTGATGATGACGCCCAGATGAATGGGGTCTATACCCGCCATCATAGCCACCGGCGCAAAGATCGGCGTCAGTAGCATCAATGCCGACACCTCCTCCATAAACATGCCCGTGATGAAGGTGATTGCACTAAGCAGTAATAAAATAACCACGCTATTGTCCACGTAGGGTGATAGCAGGGATACAAACTGCGCAGGTACTTGCGCATAGGAGAGCAGCCAGCTAATCGTCGCCGAGGCCGCCATGATGAGAAAAATCGCCGAGGTTAAGCGTGCCGTATCAAGGATGGCTTGCCAGCACTCTTTAAAGCGTAACCCTCCCAGCACAAAGCCACATAAGGCCACATACAGCGCTGTCAACGCGCCCGATTCTGTAGGCGTCACAAAGCCCAGCACGATGCCAGCAACAATAATAAAGGGAGCGATAAGCGCGGGCAGAGCGGCCGCGAAGGCTATGCCAAGTTGGCCGATTGAGGGCAACTGGCCACTTTTGGGTAATCGGTGGCGCCAGGCATACCAGGCGTTCATGCCCATAAAGGCAACCCCCAGCAGCAGACCTGGTACTACGCCCGCCAGAAATAGATCGCCTACTGAGGTGTTGGTCAGTGAGGCGTAGAGGATCATAAAGATACTGGGTGGAATAATCGGGCCGATCAGCGAGCTACCGGCGGTCAACCCAGCGGCAAAAGCCCTTGAGTAGCCCTCCTTCTCCATGGCAGGTACTAACAGCGACCCCAGTGCCGAGGTATCCGCCACCGCTGAGCCATTGACGCCTGCGAAGAAAACGCTCGACACCACGTTGACGTGGCCCATACCGCCCCGCAAGTGCCCCACTATCAGGCGGGCGAACCCCATCAGGCGCTCGGTTAAGCCGCTGACGTTCATCAGGTTGCCAGCGAAGATGAATAACGGAATAGCCATCAAGGAGAACACATTGATACCGCCAAAGAATTGCTGGGGCAGCATACGTGGAATCATCGAGGGGTCGACAAACAGAAAGCCTACTATCGCCGTGGTCAGTAGCGCGATGAACAGAGGAAGCCCAAGCAAAACGTGGCCGAGGAAAACCACCAGCATCGTCACAATCATAAGGAGTCCTCAACGGTTGTGGATGGAGAGTCCTCAACGGTTTTAAGTGGCGCGGGGCCATAGAGAAGCGCATGCCAAGCCAGTAATAAAAAGCCAACGGGTAGCGAGAGGAGGGGCACCGTGCGGCTAATGCCAAGCCCTGAGGTGGTAAACATGCTGACCGAGAGTGCATAGCGATAGCTGACCCAGGCACCCCCCGCTGCAATCAGCAGGGTGAGCAGCCACTGGTACACGTTCAGCAAACGCGCGAGAGGGGGTGGCAGTAGCTTCTCCAACAGACCAACGCGCATGTGACCCCCTTCCGACCAGACGGTGCCAGCCGCGAGCATCACGGTGGCGATAATCAAAAATCGCGATATCTCATCTGTCCAAATAGGGGCACCACCGGCGATGTAGCGGGCAAACACCCCATACAATATGGCCGCAACATTGAGGCATAGCAGCGCGCCCGCCAGGGTTAGGGACACCGGGCGGCTGATCGCCAGTAGACGGGATCGAAGCGTATTAAACATGGCAGCCTTCCAGGAAGCACAGAAACGTTAAGCACTAGAACATTCAGTACTGGGATATTAAGTACTGGAAATTAGGGGGCCGGTAAGGTACCAGCCCCTGTTGTTAACAGCCGTTAGTCGAGCAGTTCGCTCATGCCTGCATCTTCCAGGGCCATATCGATCCAGCGTTGCTCGATATCACGTTCTTCGAGCCACTCAAGATAGGCGGGCTGGCCAATGTCGCGGAAAGCGGTGAGCTCCTCTTCAGAAGGGCGAATCACTTCCATACCTTGCTCTTCCAGGTAGGCGATACGTGCCTCAACCTGTTCCTCGTTGTGCTCACGGGCATTGTGATTAGCTTCGGAGACGGCCTCCATAAAGGTGCTGCGAAGCTCATCGTCCCAACCTGCGATCATGTCGCTATTGCCCACCAGGAACTGATCGGAGTATTGGATATTGGCTAGGGTCAGGTAGTCCTGCACTTCGTAGAGGCTGCCCAGGATGATATACATCGGCGGGTTCATCTGGCCGTCGGCCACTCCTGTACGCAGTCCCATGTAGGTCTCTGTCCAGGGAATGGGAGTACCGGAGGCACCGAAGGATTCATAGAGGGCTACCTGGCTGGGATCCATGGCCCGGAAACGCAGCCCTTCGAAGTCGTCCGGGTGGCTGATAGGCCGTTCATTGTTGGTGAATGCCAGGAAGCCCCCCTCTTCGACGACCGCCAGCATATCGATACCGGCACGCTCCTGCAGAGCATTGCTGACTTCCTGCCAATACTCTCCTTCATCGAAGAAGCTACGCGCCGCCGCAAAGTCGTCGAACAGAAACGGAATAGCGCTGACGAAGATCTCATCAACGAGAGGAGAGACGCCTGCAAATGACGCCACGTTGAGCATGGGCGTATTCATGGTTTGTTCCATGCGCTCCTCTTCATCACCCAGCATGCTATTCGGGTAGAGCTCAAGCTGTATCTCACCGTCAGTTTTTTCGTCTACCAACGTTTTAAGGTTCTCTGCAAAGACGTGGACAGCATTCTTTTCGGGATCTGGGGCACCGTTGTAACTCAGATTAATGGTGGTGGCTGCAAGAGTGTTTCCTGCCATCATGGCAGAGCCAATCAGGCAAGCCGAGATGAGTCGTTTGGGTGAAAAGTGCTGAGTAAACATCGTAAGTCTCCTGGTTTATTGTCGTGAGCTATGAGGCGCTAAGGGCGCGTTATTGGATTTATAAGGAGTGCTTACTAGAAGACTATGTATTGAGGTGTTGACTATGCAATACCTAAACTGTGGCTTTTATTGCAACAGTCGTGGTGCATCGGCGGAGAAAAAGCGCATGCCTTTGTGCAAATGATCGATGCAAGTGATTGAGGCGACCGGGAGTTCCTGCCCTTTCAGGCTAACAATTTGTGCCCGCGTACCGTTCATCACCGGGTACTGCATGGGTAGTGTGAAGATCTCACCGCGCTCAATCTCATCCGCTACGGTGAGTTCGGGCATAAACGTAACGCCGATGCCTGAGCGGACGAAATTCTTTAACACCGAAACAGAGTTGGTGTGCAGGCGTGCTTCAAGATGAATGCGCTCCTGGTGGGCCACCATATTGACCATTTGCCGCATACCAAAAGGATTGTCCATTAACGCCAGGGGCCACCCCGTTAAGTCATGCAGGGTTACCGGGCGGTTAAGATCACTTAGTGGGTGATTGGGGGGCACAATCACATCGAGCGGCTGGCGCGTTTCCACGTGGCAGAAAAGTTGCGGGTCTACCGGCGGTGCATAAAGTAGCGCTATATCCACTTCACGATCTTTGAGTAACGACATCGCTTCGTTGACACCCGCCATGCGAATTTCGACATTGATACCGGAAAACGCTGACATAAAAGTGCCTAACGGTGCGGCGATCAGGTCAGCGATAAACCCTTCTCCCACGGCAATACGAACTTCCCCTTTCGTTAGGCTTTGAAGTGCCATTAGC
Organism: Halomonas sp. ATBC28; assembly: GCF_005937175.1. Taxonomy (NCBI): domain Bacteria; kingdom Pseudomonadati; phylum Pseudomonadota; class Gammaproteobacteria; order Oceanospirillales; family Halomonadaceae; genus Halomonas; species Halomonas sp. ATBC28. Next base: position 83,866 of record NZ_VCQL01000001.1, read on the forward strand.
TGGGAGAGCACCGCTTCTTCTGAAGCCCGCTGGGCATGAAAATGGTGCACCAGTAGCTGGCCCGCTGCGGTTGCGCGCATCCCTCTTCCGTGCCGCTCGCATAGCTGGGTATCCAACTCTTCTTCTAGTGCTTTTAGTTGGCGGCTAACGGCAGAAGCATCGACATTCAGGTGGGCCGCGGCGCGCCTGAGCGAGCCGCGGCGAATCACTTCATTGAGGTAGGTTAATGCACGCTGGTTAAGCATAAAACACGCCTGTAGTGGAGTGTTTTATATCTTACCCGCTATCACATTATTGCTGGCTCTTAATGTAAATAGTTTTTTAATGTGATTAGTTTTACGCGATCGGTTTTAGCCTGGAAGACGGCCATAGTCGTGAACGCTTATTCCACGGGGCTTATTCCAAGGACTCACTCCAAGGGTGTTATTCCACGGGCCGGGCACGCTGGATGATTGCCGCGCAATCCAGCCCGGTGGGTAGCGTGCCTGTATTGAGGCCACTGCGGTCGGCAAGCCGACCAGCGCAGAATGCATCGGCCACATAAGCGGGGGCGTGCTGAACCAGCAGGGCGCCCTGTAACGCTAGGGCCATGCCGTCCGCCAGTTGGCGGGCGCGGAACTGGAGCGTTTGAGTATCCTGCATCTGCCGCTGTAATTGGTGGATAAAACGGTCAAGATGCCCATTGGCGCCCTGTGAAAGGCCGAGTTCGGCGAAGTAGGCGTCGAGTACTTCGGGCTGTTTTTCAATCGCGCGCAGGATATCCAAGCACTGCACATTTCCGCTGCCTTCCCAAATGGCGTTGATGGGCGACTCGCGAAACAGGCGCGCCATTATGTGGGTCTCCATGACGCCGCTTCCACCAATCACCTCCATTGCCTCGTATGCGTGGTGGGGCGTGCGTTTACATATCCAGTACTTGCCCACAGGGGTGGCGATTCGCGAAAGCAGGCGCTCATGCTCGTTGTCCTGATGATCCATGGCGCGGGCCATACGCAGCATTAAGGTGGTGGCGGCTTCGCTCTCAATAGCCAAGTCAGCGAGCACATTTTGCATCAGCGGCTGCTCGCTGAGCCGCTTCCCAAAGGCATGCCGATGAGAGGCGTGATGAATCGCCTGGGCGGTGGCTTGGCGCATTCCGGCAGCTGAACCAATCATGCAGTCGTAGCGGGTCATGGCGACCATCTCAATAATGGTGCGCACGCCGCGGCCTTCATCGCCCACCATCCAGGCAAAGGCGCCCCGCAGCTCGGTCTCGCTGGAAGCATTCGATACATTGCCCATTTTACGTTTTAGCTGCTGTATATGAAGCGGGTTCTTACTGCCGTCGGGCCGCCAGCGTGGCAGCAAGAAACAGCTCAAGCCGCCGGGCGCCTGGGCGAGTACCAGAAATGCATCGCACATTGGCGCCGAGACAAACCACTTATGCCCCACCAGCTCAAAAGCTTCTCCCGGCCCGCTTTGATCAATCGGGTAGGCGCGGGTGGTGTTCAAACGCACATCGGAGCCGCCCTGCTTTTCGGTCATTGCCATGCCCAGAGTGAGGCCCTGTTTCTCGAAATAGGGGACGTTGCGCGGATCGTAATGTGGGGCGGTGATTTTATCGCCCCAGCTCTCAAGCAGGCTGGGTTGATGGCGCAGTGCGGGGAGGGCTGCAAAGGTCATGGTAATCGGGCAGCCATGGCCCGCTTCTACCTGGGCCTGTAAAAAGTAGTTGGCGGCCCGATAAACATGCGCACCGGGCCGAGGGGTTCGCCAGGGGCTAGCATGCAAGCCGTGCTCTATCGCCGTTTGCATAAGCTGATGATAGGCGGGATGAAACTCGATCAAATCGACCCGATGGCCTTGCCTGTCGTGGGTCACTAACTGGGGGGAGTAACGGTTGGCCTCAACCCCCAAGGCAATCGCCTCAGCAGAGCCCGCCCACTGGCCAAACGTCTTGAGTGGGGCATCGTCGTCAGACCCGCTTTCACGGTTAACGCCTTCCTGAAGAACGCGATCAGCTGTGTAGCTATTGTAGCTTTCCAGCGGTGGCGGCTGGTTTTCTACCTGGTGAGTGCTAGCTTGGAGTTGATCGGCCAGGGGGTAATGATGGTTCATGGCAGGCACCTAGCGCGTAACGACGATAAGGGTGATTGTTTAAACGAACGTTTTACGGCTCATATATTTTGGAGCGTTTATGAGAGCATAGTTGCTGGACGGAGTAGTTGCTGGACGGAAAAGTCGCTAAAAACGGAGGGCGAAGAGGGGAGGGATGGATCCTGCTTTGCTCAGTCAGCGAATTTAACCGACAATGCCGCTTATCCTTCTCAGTCACGGGTACTATCGATGCAAGCAAACGCGATGCAGACAAACGGCTTTTTTGACGAAATTGGCGAAACTATCGGTGAAGCCATCCGCGTGGTGGTGGAGTTTCTGCTGGGCATTTTCACCAACTTCTTCGGTGCGTTCGGCGATTTCATCGATGGCTTGACGCGTTCGCTGGGAATCAGTGATTCCTTTTTCAGCATTGCTGTCTTAGTGATTGGGCTGCTGATTCTGTGGGGCGGTTTGCGCGCTTTTCTGCGAGGCTCGATAATCGGCGGTATTGTACGTACCGTATTGGGGCTGTTTATTCTTTCGTGGTTGATGATGTAGACACACTGAGAGGAGGAGTAGATGAAGCAGTTTGCGTTGATCGCCTATGATTACACCGATGAGGGGGCCTTAAACCGCCGTCTGGCTTGTCGCGAGCTGCACCTGGAAGGACTGCGTAATCTCTATCGGTCGGGTAATTTCGTAAGTGGTGGGGTAGTGCTGAACGATGAAGGTAAAATGATCGGTTCAAATGCACATTTCAGATTTGCTACTCGAGAAGATTTAGAGGCTTGGCTGGCGCAAGAGCCTTATATGACTGAGCGTGTCTGGGAGCAGGTCGATATACGCGAAGTTAAGCTGTTTGATCCCTCTATATAGTATGACGAACGAGCTCGGGTATTGTTTATAAAAAATGTCATAAAATAATGCCCCCGTTTCTCTCCTTGGTTAACACTCCATACACTGATGATGAGCAATCGCGTTGCCCTTGAGTCAGTTTCATCAGGGGCATGATAGATTGTCATTTGCTTATTTGGTGCATTTTGGCATCATTTGCACTCATTTTGTGCAAAGCGAGTGTAATGAAAACTTATCTTGGCAAGATGCGGGGGCAGCCAGTCAAGCGTGCCCGGGTAGGCTGGCAGGATGCTTTTTGGTCATGGGTCGGGGCCTTTACCGGTATGGCGGTCATTTGCTGGTTAAGCTCGGCGTGGCTGTCACAACAACTGCTCATCGTAGGCTCCTTCGGCGCAACCTCGGTGCTCATCTACGCAGCACCTGAAAGCCCTTTTGCCCAGCCCAGCCATGTACTCTTTGGCAGCGTGCTCTCCGCGGGTATTGGCGTTGCTTGCTACCAACTGCTGGGAGCGACCCCCCTCTCAATGGCTCTGGCCGTATCACTGTCGGTGCTGGGTATGCAGCTAACCCATACGGTTCACCCACCAGGAGCCGCGGCGGCTCTGATTGCGGTAGGCGGGGGTGCCAGCGTTCATCAACTGGGGTGGTGGTATCCTCTTTTGCCAATCGGAGCGGGCAGTATAGTGATGCTGGTAATCGCCATATTGGTCAATAACCTTGCCCGTCACCGCCGTTATCCGCGCTACTGGTAATGTTAAAATTGGCTCAGCTGTTGTTCCAGAGCAAAGATATGGGCATCTTTGGCGCCTAGTTCCCGCAGCGCCACGGCGAGGTTGACCAAGTAGTCGCGGTTGGGGCCGCTGGGCCCATGGGCGTTGGCAATTTGCTGGGCGATCTCATCAAGCGGCGCGTCGCCCAAAAAGGCCGGATTGTCATCGCTGGCCAGATAAATAAGCCCTTCGCTCTGTTCGGTTCCGTTGCCTTTCTCGTCCATAAACGTCAGCGGTACTTTTTCCCGCAAATAGCCGTTCTTCTCCCGCACATCCAACGGCGCGAGCACTTCCGGGGCAATGCGGTAGGCCATGCCGTGGCAAATCGAATCTTTGGCGCGGATCAGCGTTGCCACCCGCCCAGGCGCTTCAGGCGTGCCGCGGTGATCATGGGAGCCCTGCCAAAATCGCCGCTCCCAGCCGTGTATATACGCCGGGCGGCGCTCCAGGTAGGCAAAGTCAGCCTTCCAAATCAGTGAGCCGTAGCCGAATAGCCATATCGCCGCATGGCCTTCGAAGAAGTTTCTTTGCTGGTTAAGTGCAGTGGTATCAAGCATCGGTATCAGGCAGCGTTTTTAAGGCACATTTTTCAAGTAACATGGGGGCCAACGACGGTGTAAAACCACCATCTTAACATGTCACGGTTGATCACCCACACGATTGCCAAGACCACGACTGGAGGCAGCCATGCGCGCGATTTTTCTGGTGGATAACGGCTCGCTACGAGCGCAGGCAACGCTGAATTTACGCCGCGTGGCGGCTTCGCTTAGCGGGCTTGTAGGCGAAACCGTGCAGGCGGCCTCGTTGCTGCACTCCAATAAGATTCCTGCGGATGAGGTGGGAGGTATTCCCGCCACTACCCTTGGCCCCGCCGCTGAACGCTGTGCCGAACAGGGGGCAACGGAGATTATCGTGCTACCGTTCTTTTTTGGCCCCAGCAAAGCGCTGACGGGTTATCTGCCCGAGCGCATGGCCACGCTGCAGGAGCGCTTTCCCCACGTTAAGGTGCGGGTAGCCCAGCCCTTAGTGGATGAGTTCGGCGATAACGACCTGCGTTTAGCCCATCTGCTGGCCGATAACGTGCGCGACAAGCTTCGCCCAGGTACTAAACCGCATGTGGCGCTGGTGGATCACGGCAGCCCGATTCCTGAGGTTACCGCCGTACGCAACCGCCTGGCGGGGCAGCTTAGCGTGCTGCTAGCCGATGACGTAGCGTGTGTTGCCGCTGCCTCCATGGAGCGGCGCGAGGGCGATGAGTACCGCTTTAATGAGCCACTGCTGGAAAACTTGCTGGCGCTACCCGAGTTTAAGATAGGCTCGGTGATCCTGGCGATGCTGTTTCTTTCGCCGGGGCGCCACGCCGGGGAGGGCGGCGATATTGCCGAGATTTGTGCAGCGGCTGAACAGCAGTATCCAGGGCTTTCCGTTACCACGACGAAGCTGGTGGGGGAGCATCAAGGGATCGTTGATATATTGCACTCGCGGCTGCGCCAAGCGCTTGATGATGAACGCTTTCTACTCGATATCCCGGCAATCGCCTGACGCCACTAGGGTTTGATGGGTGAATACACGCCTAATAGCGCGTAGAATCGCGAGGCTTTCTATTCGTTGTAAGCTGTCGTCGTTACTGACAATGCGCTAACCAGGGCTCCTTTTGTGATCGCTACCGCCAATATCACCATGCAGTTTGGGGCCAAGCCCCTGTTTGAAAATGTCTCCGTTAAATTCAATAACGGCAACCGTTACGGCCTGATTGGCGCGAACGGCTGCGGCAAATCCACCTTTATGAAAATTCTCGGTGGCGATTTGGAGCCCACTTCCGGCCAGGTGATGCTGGATAGCAGTACACGGCTGGGTAAGCTGCGTCAGGATCAGTTTGCGTTTGAAAACGAGCGGGTGATCGATACCGTCATCATGGGCAATGTAGAGCTCTGGTCGGTCGCCGCTGAGCGTGAACGCATTTACTCCCTGGCAGAGATGAGCGAAGAGGACGGCATGGCCGTCGCTGACCTGGAAGTGCGCTTCGCCGAGCTGGACGGCTACACCGCCGAGCCCCGCGCAGGCGAACTGCTGCTAGGTCTGGGAATTCCCATTGAGCAACACACGGGCCCGATGAGCGAAGTTTCTCCCGGCTGGAAGCTGCGCGTGCTGCTCGCCCAGGCGCTATTCGCTGACCCGGATGTACTGTTGCTGGATGAGCCGACCAACCACCTGGATATCAACACCATCCGCTGGCTGGAAGATATTCTTAAAGCGCGCAGCAGCACCATGATCATCATCTCCCACGACCGCCACTTCCTGAACAGCGTTTGTACCCATATGGCAGATCTGGATTACGGTGAAATCACCCTGTTCCCGGGTAACTACGATGATTACATGACCGCCGCCACCGCCGTTCGCGAGCGTCAGCACTCGGATAACGCCAAGAAAAAGGCCCAGATTGCCGAGCTGCAGCAGTTCGTGAGCCGCTTCTCCGCTAACGCCTCGAAAGCTAAGCAGGCTACGTCTAGAGCGCGTCAAATCGATAAAATCAAACTGGAAGATATCAAGCCTTCCAGCCGTGTAAGCCCCTTTATCCGCTTTGATCAGGCGAAGAAAATCCACCGTAATGCCGTCAACGTGGACGGCATTACCAAGAGCTATGAGGGCGACAAGCCGCTGTTCGAGCGTCTTTCCATGACCGTGGAAGCCGGTGAGCGCATTGCTATTATCGGCCCCAACGGCATCGGCAAAACCACGCTGCTGAAAACCCTGGTGGGCGAGTTACACCCGGACGCGGGCGAAGTGAAGTGGACCGAAGCCGCTGAAGTGGGGGTTTTTGCTCAGGATCACAGCGACGACTTTGCCGTCGATGCCACGTTGTTTGAGTGGATGTCAGCATGGACTCAAGGTGGCGAGCAGGTGGTTCGCGGTGCTCTGGGGCGGATGCTGTTTTCCAGCGACGATATTGGAAAATCGGTGAAGGTCATTTCCGGTGGCGAGCAGGGGCGCATGCTGTTTGGTAAGTTAATCCTTACTCAGCCCAACGTAATGCTGATGGATGAGCCGACTAACCACCTGGATATGGAGTCTATCGAGGCGTTGAACCTGGCCCTGGAGAACTACCCCGGCACGCTGATGTTTGTGAGCCACGACCGTGAGTTCGTCTCGTCACTGGCCACGCGCATTATTGATATGCAGCCGGAAGGCATTGTCGATTTCAGCGGCAGCTACGATGACTACCTGCGCAGCCAAGGAGTCGTGTGACGCTGTTTTTTTTAGCATGGTTCTTTGTAAGAATAGCTCTGTAAATCTATTCGCCGATAATTTGCTCAAAGGTGCTGTCGGTGGCGAGTTCGCGCTCGTCATTGAGCATTTTGCCGCTAAACACCGTCTGCATCTCTTTGGCGAGTTCTACGTAGACATGCATTTGTTGATTACGTCGCTTACGTAGCGGTGGTTTCACTAATAAGCTAATACCCTTGATGGGCTCATGGGTTTCCCCGCGCAGCAGGTCAGGCATTTCCCCCGGTGGAAAGGCGTTGGCGATAGTGACTGGGTTGGAAGGCTGTTGGCCGTCGATTAAAAATATCTTCTTAAGCGCGTCGTAGTGAGCGTCTTTCTCCCGCAGCCACTGGGTAAGGCGCTCGTCTGAATCTTCACTGGGTTGATCAAAGATTATAAAAAGCGAATGCTGCTTAACTTTTTTAGTTTGCTTTGAGGGTGCAGGGGGGTCAGGTTCTTGAGCTTTTTCAGAGTTGTCTGCTTGTACCGGACGAGGCGCAGCGGCTTTCGCTGCGCGCCGTCGGCGGCGCCAGGGCACAATGACATATATAAATATCGCTGTTGCCATTGCGCCTAATACCAGCGATGCGAAGGCGAGTACTATTATAGTAGTGGTGCGATCCATACTCTCAGAATCCTTTTTTTAATCAGCGCTCAGGCTTTATTTAGCCGACGACAGTTTGTTTACGCCCAAAGAACAGCCACGACCACGCGGCATTGACCATAAGCTGCAGCGCGTAAGCCGCTAAGCTTGCTGAGCGCCATACTGAGTCATTCGCCATATAAATACGCCAAGCGACGATAGCCATCAACAAATACAGTATGCCCCAAGCGAAGGGGAAAGCGATATTCGGTGGTGTCCAGCTTGGCTTACTTAGTTCGCGGAACCAGCCATCAGGCCGAAAGCGCGCACCCAGTCGTGGCGGCAAGGCCGACGAGCAGTAGAGACACCAGCAGCGCTAATAGCGAAGCAAGCATTCATTACCTGTATGTTCAAACGAAAGAATCAATAGCCTAGCAGCGTTTATCCAAGAGGCTCAACACAAAGTAATCACGAGCCGTAATGAGTCAATTGTATTGCCTGAGTTTACCGTGTTCGCGCAAGGCAGTATTGTTTTGTCAAACAACCTAATGAAGCGCTACTCATGAAATACTGCTCAACAACCGATGATATCGATAGTACCTTTCTGGCAAGTGCGGGAAGTGCAGCTTGGCATCGGCATATGGCGAGCTTGGTACGCTCATCGGGACAGCGCGATTTCCCCGTTCGTCTGGAGCAAGTGCTGCGCGCGCTAACCGGTTTCGATACGATTCTGATCAATACCTACAAAGGGCGTCACAGACCACTACTGATTCACGACGATTACCCGTCTGAAAATCGCCCTCAAGCGATAGATCGCTACCTCAGCGGTGCGTATTTATTGGATCCTTTTTTTACCGCCATGAGTGGTGGCCTGGATAGCGGTGTGCACCGGTTGCGGGAGCTAGCCCCTGATCGTTTTGAATCCAGTGATTACTATGCTCACTATTATCGCGCGTTAGGATTGGCGGATGAGGTGGGTCTCTTCGCACGTGTGGGGGATGATGTCTTGATGGTGGTATCGCTGGGCTTTCAGGCAGAAGCTCCCTTGAAACGACGTGCATTGCAGGTGTTGAAGAGTGTGGTGCCGATGATCGAAACCTTGTTGATGGAGTTCTGGAAATGGCAGGGCGTCCTCTTCCAGCCGACCTTGGAAAAGGACGCCCCGGTGGAAGCTGCCTTCGTAAGCTTTGGCCGAGAGGTTTTAACGGCACGTGAACAGGAAATCGTTCGTCTGTTGCTCGCAGGGCACTCCACCAAATCGGCGGCCCGGGAACTGGATATCAGCGATGGCACTGTGAAGGTACACCGCAAGCATATTTACCAGCGTCTGGATGTCTCCAGTCAATCGCAGTTGTTCCAGCTATTTCTTGAACACGTGGCCCTCATTTCCCGGCAGTTGAGAGGCTAAGGTGCTAGGTTTGTAGCGCCATCCAGATGGTTTTGATCTCGGTATACTCGTCAAGCGAGTGAAGCGATTTATCCCGCCCATTACCGGATTGCTTAACCCCACCGAACGGCACTGTCATGTCCGGGCCTGCCCAGTTGTTAACGTAGACTTGCCCGGAGTGCAGCTTGCGTGAGACGCGCATAATACGATCAATGTCCTGGCTCCAGACGGCGGCAGCCAAGCCGTAGTCGCTGTCGTTGGCAAGTGCCAAGGCCTCTTCTTCGGTATCGAAGCCAAAGACAGACAGCACCGGCCCGAAGATCTCTTCGCGACCTATCGTCATGGCTGGGGTGACATCGTCAAACACGGTAGGGGGAATAAAGAGTCCAGGGCCATCTAACGGCTGCCCGCCCGAGCGTAGCGTGGCGCCCTCTTCCTGCCCCTGACGGATATAATCAAGCACTCGTTGGTATTGAGTGTCATCCACCATCGCCCCCATAAAGCTTTGCGGGTCGAGTGGATCGCCTGGTTGCATGGCAGCCGCAGCGTCCACCACTTTCTCGACGAAAGCGTGGCGAATGCGGTTTTCCACCAACAGCCGCGAGCCAGCGATACAGACCTCTCCCTGGTTATGAAAAATCGCCGCGGCAGCATGCTGAGCTGCGGCGTCCAGGTCTTGGCAGTCGGCAAAGATGATGTTGGGGCTCTTGCCACCGCACTCCAGATACACGCGTTTCAAATTGGACTGACCCGCGTACTGCATAAGCTGTTTGCCCACTTGAGTGGAGCCGGTAAAGGCGAGGCAGTCGACCTGCATCGACAGGGCCAGCGCTTTACCCACGGTATGGCCATAGCCGGGGAGCACTTGAAACACCCCGGCGGGTAGGCCCGCTTGTTGGCTTAGTTGAGCAAGGCGTAGCGCCGATAACGGCGACTTTTCTGACGGTTTGAGAATAACGCTGTTACCGGCCGCCAATGCCGGTGCAATCTTCCAGGCGGTCATCATGAGCGGGAAGTTCCAGGGGACGATGGATACCACTACCCCGAGTGGCTCGCGCACAATCAAACCGAGATGATGGTCTCCCGTCGGGGCCACCTCACCATAAAGCTTATCGATACTTTCGGCGGTATAGCGCAGGCAGCCGATGGCACCGTCAATATCCCCCAGTGCACTGGTAATCGGTTTCCCCATATCCAGAGTGTCTAGCAGGGCAAGCTCGTGTCTATGGGCCTGCATTAACGCCGCCAGATCAAGCAGCGTGGCTTTGCGCTGACCTGGGGCGAGTCGCGACCACTCTCCCTGGTCAAAGGCCTGCCGAGCTGCGCGGGTAGCGAGCTCGGCATCAGCGTCATCACAGCTGGCGACCTCAGCCAACACTTCGCCGGTGGCTGGGTTCACCGTGGTGAGTGTGGCTCCGCGCTGCGCATCGACAAAGGTGTCGTTGATATAGGCACGGGTTTCAAAGGAGAGTGTGTCTGCCAGTGCTTGCCACTCGGCCAGGTTCGTTGGGACAGTTGTGCTCATTGGGTAACCTCAAGGTCGTTAGCGTTATGCAGTAGCGCGTCGCACAGCACCTGGGTGCCAAGTGCACACTGCTCTGGTGTTGAGTACTCGGCTTCGTTATGGCTAATGCCACCGCGGCAGGGAATGAAGATCATCGCGGTGGGCGCCACCCGTGATACATACACCGCATCATGGCCCGCACCACTGAGCATACGGCGGTAAGTAATGCTTCGCGCCCTGGTCGCCTGTTCGATGGATGCAATGCATTGGTCGTTAAATGCCACCACCGGGGAGCTCCAGAGGCGTTGCGGTGTTATCACAACACCAAAGGTCTCTACCAAGGCATCTAGCTCGCTATAGAAGCGGGCCTCCAGCGCGTCTAGTTGATCATCGTGCACATGACGGAGGTCGACAGTCATGGTGACCTGGGCGGGAATCACGTTGCGAGAAGGCGTATCGATCTCCAGGCAGCCAAAGGTCACCTTGCTGTCACCGCTGGTGTCGGTGGCGGCGATGGCGTATAGCCGATCAATGAGCCGGGCGGCAGCGGCCAGGGCGTCGTGACGATATGCCATGGGGGTGGTGCCCGCATGGGCAGCGCTGCCTTCAATCGTCAGGTCAAACCAGCGCATCCCTTGCACCCCAGTGACCACACCGATATCTAAGCCCTCCTCTTCAAGTACCGGCCCCTGTTCGATATGCAGTTCCAGAAAACTGGCTAACCGAGGCTCGCCAATAGGCAGGCTTCCCTTCATGCCTGTCTCCTCAAGGGCCTGTCCAAAACTAATCCCCTGTTCGTCCTGGCGAGCTAGGGTCTCCTCCACAGTAAACACCCCCGCATAGGTGCCGGAAGCCATCATCGCGGGGGCAAAACGGCTACCTTCCTCGTTCGTCCAAACGATCAGTTCCAGAGGTCGTTCGGTAACGATTTGCTGGTCGTGCAGGGTGCGAAACACTTCCAGACCCGCGAGAACCCCCAGCACGCCGTCGAAACGACCGCCTTTGGTCTGTGTATCTAGGTGGCTGCCGACAGCGGCGGGCTCCAGGTCGTCACGTGCACCGGGTCGGCGGAAAAAAAGGTTCCCCACGGCATCACTGCGAACATGGCAGCCAATATCCGCGCACCACTCGATCAACTGCTGCCGACCGGCGGTATCTTCGGGGGTCAGTGCTAAGCGGTTGCTGCCGCCATTGGGGGTAGCGCCGATCTCTGCCATGGCCATTAAACTTGACCACAATCGCTGACCATCGATGGAAACTTGCATGGCGTGTCTCCTGTTGTGTTTGTTGGGTTAAGGGGATCCACCATAGGAGGCCTTTCGCGCAGCCGATATACCCCAATGGGGATATATTCCCGACATTGTTTTCCCCGCTAGCCTGTGAAGTCACCTCAACAACGGCTTCCTAATAAGCGAGGGTATGACGATGACTCAACAGCAGGCGAAAGGCTCTTACGACGCGAAAGACCTTTGGCAAAAAGATAAAAATCACTTTATCCATCCCTTTACCGACTTCAGTGTGTTCCACGAAAACGGCTGTGACTTAATTACCGACAGTGATGGTATCTATGTCGAAGATGCACACGGCAACCGCTTTATCGATGGGATTGCCGGCCTGTGGTGTGTCAATGTGGGCCACGGCCGTGCCGAAATTGGCCAGGCGATGGCCGAGCAAGCCACACGCATGGCCTACTTTTCCACTTTTAATAATCTCTCCAATGCCCCGGCCACCGAGCTGGCGGCCAAGCTCTCAGAGCTTGCGCCTGCCCACTTGAACCATGTGTTTTATAGCTGCGGCGGGTCAACGGCAAACGATGCCACCATCCGGCTTGTGCATTACTACTTCAATCGCTTGGGCAAGCCTTCGAAAAAGCGGATCTTGTCGCGCACCAATGCCTACCACGGCACCACCTACATGGCGGCGAGCCTGACCGGTATCGCCAGCAATAACTGGCAGTTCGATACACTTGATCTGGTGACCCATCTGAGCGAAGCCAACTGCTATCGCCGCCCAGAGGGGATGAGTGAGGCCGAGTATTGTGATCACCTGGTCGATGAACTCGAGCAGACCATTGACCGGCTAGGGGCGGATAACATAGCGGCCTTTATTGCTGAGCCAATCATGGGCGCGGGAGGCGTATTGGTGGCACCACAGGGCTACCATTCCCGCGTGCAGGCCATATGCCGTGCCAACGATATTCTGTTCATTGCTGATGAAGTGGTGACAGGCTTTGGACGTTTAGGGCACTTCTTTGCCTCAGAAGCCGTGTTTGAAACCCAGCCCGATATTATCAATGTGGCGAAAGGGCTTTCATCTGGGTATGCCCCATTAGGTGCAACGCTGATATCTGACGCCCTGTATGCGGTACTAAGTACTCCTCAAGGCCCCGGCGGGGTATTGAGCACCGGCTTCACCTATTCTGGGCATCCCGTGAGCTGTGCTGCAGCGCTTAAAAATATCGAAATCATTGAGCGTGAAGGCATTTGTGAGAATGTTCGCGAAGTTGGCCCCTATCTTGAATCCAAGCTCAAAACGCTCGCCTCTCATGAAACGGTAGGTGATATACGTGGCAGTCATTTCATGATGGCGATTGAAAATGTGGCTAATAAAACGACCAAAGAATTACTCCCCGTTGACGCGCGCGTAGGTGACCGCGTGGCCGCTGAAGCACAGAAACGTGGTTTGATTATTCGGCCGGTTGGTCATCTCAATATCATCTCGCCGCCCCTGATCTGGACGCGTCAAGTAGTCGACGACGTCGTTGCTATTCTCGACGAAGCGTTTGCCGCCACCACACGCTCACTTAAAGCGGATGGTTACCTATAAACACTGCTATTCGGGACGGGCGTTAGCGCCCGTCTTCAGTAGTGACCTACGACAACGATAAAGGGGAATAACCAATGGAAGAGTATGGAGTTTTAAGCCTTATACCCACGTTAGTGGTTTTAGTCATGGCGATTATTACCAAGCGCACGATTGAGTCCCTTCTGGCAGGCGCGCTGGTAGGCTTATTAATGTTTCAACCCCTCAATGTCATTACCCAAGGGTCGGATATACTTCTATCGGTATTGGGTAATGACACGGTGACGTGGATTATTCTGGTGTGCGGGCTATTTGGTAGCTTGATTGCCTTGCTGGTAAAAACCGGAGGGGTGTTAAGCTTTGGTGATGCCGTTACCCGACGCATCCATACCCGCCGACAAAGCTTGTTAGCTACCTGGGGGCTGGGACTAATCATTTTTGTCGATGACTATCTCAATGCGCTGACCATTAGCGCTTCCATGAAGAAAATCACTGATCGCTTTAACATATCCCGTGAGAAGTTGGCCTATATCGTAGACTCCACTGCAGCGCCGATCTGTATTCTCGTACCGTTTTCCACCTGGGCTGTGTTCTTCGCAGGTTTGCTGGAAGAGAACAATGTCGCTGGTAACGGCATGGAGCTGTACATCCAAGCCATACCGTTTATGTTTTACGCCTGGATAGCGGCGGCGCTGGTGCCCCTGGTGGCACTGGGCATTATCCCCAATCTTGGCCCGATGCGAGCAGCGGAGGCCCGCGCTGAAGCTGGCCAGCCGCAACCAGATGGCGCTGACGACAGCGCGCTGGAAATAGAAGATACAGGCAAAAAACGCCCTCATCTGCTCAATTTTCTGCTTCCCATTGCGACGCTGATTTTCTTCACCTGGTATTTTGAGATTGATGTGCTGCGCGGCGTGATTGTGGCGCTTGCAGTGACGCTAGTGCTTATCGCGGTGCAACGGCTGTTAAGCTTCAATGATACGTTTGACACCGCGTTGGATGGCTTCAAAGCCATGATTATGCCACTCGGCACGCTAGTGGCTGGGTTTGTGCTTAAGGAGGTGAATGACCTGCTTGGCTTAACCAACTATGTGATCGAGAGTGTTCAGCCTTTAATGACCGCGGGTATGCTACCGGCGGTTGTCTTTGTCACCATGGCCTTTCTCGCTTTTGCGACCGCCTCCTTCTGGGGACTGTTTGCCGTGGCGATGCCTATCGTATTACCGCTTGCCAGTAGTATGGATGCGCATATGCCGCTCGTGGTGGGGGCTTTAATCTCCGCCAGTGCCTTTGGCAGCCACGCCTGCTTTTACGGTGATTCTACCGTTCTTTCTGCCCAAGGGGCGGGGTGTACGCCAATGGCCCATGCGTTAACGCAACTTCCCTATGTCTTAATAGCCGCTGCCGTGGCAACGGGCTTCTTTATAGTGGTGGGGAATATATGAAACACGCGCCGACCTTTCCTACAACGGCCACCGAACCTCTGGCGCGTGAGCTAACACCCAAAGCATTGGGCTTTTCAATGCCGGCGGAGTTTGCGCCTCATGCAGCCTGCTGGATGCTGTGGCCACAGCGCCCAGATACATGGCGCTACGGTGCGAAGCCCGCTCAGCAAGCCTTTGTGGATGTGGCTGTGGCGATTGCTGAGAGCGAGACGGTCTTCGTGGGTGTCAACGATGAGCAGTATGAAAATGCCCGTAATCAGTTGCCTGCGCATATTCGGGTGGTTGAGTTGTCCAGCAATGATGCTTGGATGCGCGATGTTGGCCCCACCTTCATTACCCATCCCGATGGGCGACTCGCCATGGTGGACTGGGAGTTCAATGCCTGGGGCGGGTTGAAGGAGGGGCTCTACTTCCCATGGGACAAAGACAAGCGGGTTCGTTGTAAAATTAGTGAGATGCTGGGTATTCAACGATTCGAGGCCCCGCTCGTATTAGAAGGAGGAGCCATTCATGTGGATGGTGAAGGTACGCTCATCACCACGGAAGAGTGCTTGCTGAATCCTAATCGTAATCCGGAGATGAGCCGCGCCACGATCGAACACTGGCTGCAGGAGTATTTAGGTGTCAGTCACATCATCTGGTTACCGCGTGGCTGTTATCTCGACGAGACCGATGGCCACGTTGACAACCTGTGCTGCTTTATTGCGCCAGGCCATGTTGCGCTAACGTGGTGTGAGGATGAGCAAGATCCCCAGGGCGCTATTTGCCGGGAAGCCTTGCGTGTGCTGGAAAACGCCACGGATGCTCAAGGTAGGCGGCTCACTATTCATAAGCTGCCCCAGCCAGGCCCTCTACATATTGCCGAGGATGAGGCCAGTGGGATTGATCGCCTCAACAGCTCGCATCCCCGCTTACCTGGGGATCGCATGGCAGGCTCTTACGTCAACTTTTATATTAGTAACTCGGCCATTGTGATGCCCTTGCTGGATCCTCGTTACGATGAACAGGCCAAAGGCATTCTATCCCGGTTATTTCCCACGAAGAGGGTGATCGGCGTTGCGGCAAGGGAAATACTGCTTGGCGGCGGGAACATTCACTGCATAACTCAGCAGCAACCACGCGTATAGCGTTTCGCAGGAAAAACGCCTTGTTCAGCCACAGGCTGAACAAGGCGTGGTGATAAAAATCACTCTTGGTCGTTACTGGATACGGTCATAGCCATTATTCATAAATGGATAGTCGGTGTATCCCTTCTCATCACCGCCATAGAACGTTTCGTGGTTCGGCTCGGTGAGTGGTGCGTTAACTCGGAAGCGCTCCGGCAAGTCGGGGTTGGCGATGTAGGGGCGGCCAAAGGCCACGGCATCAGTGGTGTTTTCGCTGATGCGTTTATCGGAGCGCTCGGCGTCGTAGTTGCCGCAGTAGATCAGGCTGCCGCTAAAGCGTTCGCGCATCTGCTCGCGGAAACCATCGGGGAAGGTGATATCGCCACCGGCCCAGTTGGGTTCGTTCAGGTGCAGGTAGGCAAGGCCGCGCTTGGAAAGCTGCTCGGCCATGTAAAATGCCATCGCTTCCGGCTCATCGTCGGTCAAACCAAACAACTCGATAAATGGTGTCATACGGATGCCGACCCGGTCAGCCCCGTAAACGGCAATCACCGCATCAACCACTTCCAGCGGGAAGCGAGCACGGTTTTCCAGCGATCCGCCATACTGGTCGGTACGCTTGTTGGTGCCCGTCGCCAGGAACTGGTTAAGCAAGTAGGCGTTCGCGGCGTGGACTTCGACCATGTCAAAGCCGGCACGCTTGGCGCGTTCGGCCGCTTGGCGATAGTCGGCAACAATGCCTGGGATCTCGTCGGTTTCCAGCGCACGTGGCGTGCTGGTGGGGTGCTGACCCGCGGTGCCATCTTCAAACTCTACGAAACACTGGGCGCCTTCGCCTTTCAAGGCACTCGGTGCTACCGGCTGTTGGCCGTCAGGTTGAACCATTTCGTGAGAAACTCGCCCAACGTGCCACAGTTGCAGAGCAATACGGCCACCTTTGGCGTGTACTGCATCAACAACGCCTTTCCAGCCTGTTTCCTGCTCATCCGTCCAAATACCGGGTGTATACACGTAGCCACGGGCAGTGGGAGATATGTTGGTGGCTTCGCTGATGATCAGTCCCGCTCCTGCGCGCTGGCCATAGTAAGCTTCCTGAATTTCACCCGGTACGCTATCGGGTGTACGCGCACGTGTCAGTGGCGCCATAACAACCCGGTTAGGAATCGATAGGCTACCCAGTTGGAGGGGAGTAAACAGTGTTTCGAAAGCCATCAATTAAGCTCCTTTTGAATGCTTCGATGAAATAGTACGCACAAGAATAGACCAGTTTACTAGTTAGCGCCAACCATCCTATTTTCAGACCGTTACCCTGTGCGCCTATCCCTTAATGCAAAACCCCTCCTGTAAAATCAGGCGGGGGCATTAAACATAGAAAAATACTTATTGGCTTGAATAAAGCTGATGCCGCTCGCGCCATAATTGCATTTGCATGCACCGTTCTACATCATGAGGTTAACTTAAACGTTATAAGGCCTTACACGTGCTGTATGACGTTAACCAAACGCTTGAGTAGGCGGCATGACACCTAAACTCCCCATCAACATTGATGACTTGCTCCATCACCGCACGGTGGAAAACGAACGCATTGAATACAAGGAAGGTTGGAACCCTGAGTCCATCCTGCATACCTTGTGTGCCTTCGCTAATGACTTTCACAATTTGGGTGGCGGTTATGTACTGGTGGGCGTTGCTGAAAAGAATGGCCAACCGCAGCTACCGCCTGCTGGTTTATTACCGGATCAAATCGATGCTATTCAAAAAGAGCTGTTAAATCTTGGGCACTCAGCGATTGCGCCGCACTATCACCCGTTAACCGCGACTTATGAGATCCAGGGCAAAACAATTTTGGTGCTATGGGCTCCGGGAGGTGAAACACGCCCCTATAAAGCTAAAACCAGCTTGAGCAAGAAGAGTGATTGGGCCTATTACCTGCGCAAACATACCAGCACGGTGAAAGCATCGGGGCGGGATGAGCGCGAGCTGCTAAGTTTGGCGGCAACCGTGCCCTTTGATGATCGCTATCGCCAAACTGCGAATTTAAGCGATCTTTCTCCCTATTTGATGCGTGATTTTTTGCACGACATTAGCAGCGAGTTAGTGGGTGAAGCCCGAGACCTGGATATTGAAACCCTGGGCCGCCGAATGAATGTGGTTGGTGGGCCAAGCGAAATGGCTTTTCCTAAAAATGTAGGGCTTTTGTTTTTTAACGAGCAACCCGAGCAGTTTTTCCCCGCGACTCAGATAGATGTGGTGTATTTTCCAGATGGTGCCGGTGGCGACCATTTTGAAGAGAAGGTATTTCAGGGGCCTCTGGGGCGTATCACCCGCGATGCATTAGACTACATTAATCGCAACTATCTGAAAGAGGGCGTAACAAAACACGCTGATCGCCCACAGGCCGAGCGTTTCTGGAACTTTCCGCTGGCAGCCATTGAAGAAGCCGTGGTGAATGCTGTTTATCACCGCTCTTATGAAATTCGTGAGCCCATAGAAGTTCGTATTGATGGTCAGGAGCTTGTGGTGCTTAGCTTCCCAGGGCCAGATCGCTCTATTCGCTTGCAAGACCTGCAGGCAGGCAAAGCAGTCAGCCGCCGCTATCGCAACCGGCGTATCGGCGAGTTTCTGAAAGAGCTGGATTTAACCGAAGGCCGTTCAACGGGCGTGCCAAAAATTCTTCGGGTCATGAAGGCGAACGGTTCTCCAGAGCCAGTGTTCGAAACTGACGATGAACGCAGTTACTTTTTGATTCGCTTACCCGTTCATAAAGGTTTTTTGGTAGATGAGGACATAGCTTCTGTAGCAACTATGCAAGTAACCGAACAAGTAACCGAACAAGTAACCGAACAAGTAATGCGGTTATTGCAAGCTCTGCTTGAAGAGCCAATGAGCACTAAAGCACTTCTTGAGGCGTTATCACTCACGCATCGCCCCACGTTTTTACAAAATTATTTACAACCGGCATTGGCACTGACATTGATTGAAATGACGCAACCTGACTCGCCGCGTAGTCCAACCCAAAAATATCGATTAACAAACCTAGGTAAGCAAGTGCTTGCCACCAAGAATACGCATCAATAAACACCGCCCTTATCACTTCCAAGGTCTAGAGCTTCTCTATTGCCTGCTATCTTGACACCGGGGGCATGCTGACAAGCGCCAATAGATACTTCTTCTGGCCTCTCCAATGCTCGTTCAATTCCACTTCGCCCAAGGCCAACGCCGTTTGGCGGGAGTGTCGATCTGCTGCAGTGCGCTTGAAAGCGGCAGCATAATGGCACCCAACTGGCGATAGCAGACCGCGCTGCTGAGTACCCCTGGGCACTGTTTGAGTAGCAGCTCGCACTGTTGCGAGGCGATATAGAGCTGTTCGGTGACGGCTGGGGCAAACAGCGGCTTGGACTGCTGGCAGCAGCGAGTGAGCTCCCGCGACAGCATGGAAAGCATGCTGGTATCCATCCAGCAGGGCAGCGGGTCTTCCAGGCGGCCGGCAATAGAGTGCTGCACCGCTTCAAAAGAAGTGCGCAAAAATATGACCGTTTGGCGAAGTTGCCGCTGCTCGCTAGTCATTCCACTGCTCCCTCACGCTGGTTGCTTCCTGTGGGCATAATGTGGGCATAGACCCGACCATCTACTATCTGAAATAAAGAGAGTGTTTCTCATTTGCATCTTTGTTGACGATAGCGCTACTCCATCGACCTGTCAATGCTATGGCTATAAGGCGCAGTAGCTTATGAGCCCGCCTCAAACAGCTGCCAGTCGTTATTGGTCAGTGGTTTTGCTCCATTTTTAGTAACCACCACGGTGTCGCTTATGCCAACGCCCCACTGGCCGGGCACACGTAGGCAGAGCGGCAGGTGGAAAACCATATTTGTTTCAAAAGTACGGGCCTGCCCTTTGGCGATAAAGCCGGTGCCCTCCACCCAGCTAGGTGGAAACTGCGCACCCACGGCATAGCCAAAGACACCGGAGAAAAAATACTGGTCACGCTGGGGGGCGAGTAGGGCATCAGCCGCCTGGGCCGCGGCATCAAAAGTATTGCCTGGACGCATGGCGTCGCAGAGCGCTTCAAACAGTGAGCGGCAAAGATCCCGAGTGGCGGAGAGAGCCGGGTTTGGAGCACCCGTCACGGCAGTGCGCATCATGGGTGCCGTATAGCGTTGATAGGCGGCGCCGAACTCTAGGAAAACCGGCTCGTTAGGCTGGATAACACGCCGCTTATGATTAACGTGAATCACCCCAATTCGGTGCCCGCTAGTCACAATTGGCTGGAGGCTCATAAACTCGCTGCCGTTTTCAAGCAGCGCTTTGGCGCCCACGGCGGCAATATCGTTATCGGTCATGCCGGGGCGAATACTCTGTATCGCGGTCTCTAACCCGAGAGCGGTGATTCGTGCGCTCTCTTGCAGCATTTCAAGCTCGGCGGGGCTTTTTACGATCCTAATCGCATCGACCACTGTGCCTGCTTCGCTAAAACGCTCACGGCTAATAGTCTGCATCAGCGCATCGATCACTCCAAAACGCAGCCCGCTGCTCCAGCCATCAATACCAATTTTCGAGCAAGGGGAAAGCAGGTCTGCCAGTGGCGTGATGATTTCATCCAAGTTTTCCCAGCGGTAACCGATGATCTCATCGACCCGAGCGGTAACTACTGCCGCACCGGTTTCAATCGAGGCGACTTGTAGCACTAGCCGCGCTTGGGTGCAGACTAGGCAAGCGTGCACCGAGACTTCAAAAGTGTGGTAGCCGGTGAGGTAATTGATATCGGCGGGGTCGGTTAGCAGCAGCGCATCTAATCCATGCTCTGCTATGGCATTGCGCACCTTATCCAGGCGCACCTGGTATTCGGCAGCGGGAAAAGGCAGCTCACTTTGGGCGAGCGTTTCCGCAAGGGCTGTGCGGTAGTGGTGGTAATCCATAGCGACCTCCATTAATAGGTAAGGTCAGTATAGGCACCTGCTTTAAGCTCGCTTTTATCTGCCTCAACGCTAGCGGGTGAGCAGGAAGATCCCCTGAAAAAAGTAGAAGACCCCAATACCGGTCACGATCCAGCGCGTCCAGGTGCGGAAGTTGGCATCGGTGAGACGGTGTAAAATGCGGTTGCCGGTATGGGTGCCAAAGATTGCAAACGGCGCCGCTAGCAGCACAAGGCCCCATTCGCCGGTACTAAGCGCCATGGCGGCGCCGAGATAGAAGATGATTTTAATGCTGTGCGCCACTACCTGAATCATTGCCTTGGTCGCCACGACTTGGCGACGATCCATGCGTGAGCGCACAAAGAATATATCGATTAGCGGCCCGGAAACCCCTGCGGCAATCGTCAAACCGCCAGAGGCGATGCCGCAGCACAGCGCGTGGCTGGCGCGGTTGGCATCCAGGTGAAACCAGCGCTTGGGCAGCCATACCAAAATCGGCATTAGTCCAATCAAAATAGAGACGCTGGCGGCATTGGGGCTGTAGTTGAACAGCAGAAGCAGGCCCGCGGCGCTTAGTACACCCAGCGTCATAAAAGCGACGATAGGCCAGACAATATAGCGTCGCGATAGCCATGCTCGCGACCCATTCGCGGTGAGCTGTATAACGCCGTGCACCGCCATCGCCGTGCCCGCGGGAAAGATCAGCAGCAGAAACCATAGCAGTACCAATCCGCCCGCCATACCAAACACCCCGGAGAGCATCGAGGTAAAAAACACCACGCTAACAGCACCCATCCATAGTGACATCGTCAGCTTCCTTAACTACGACAGAATGGCCAGACCTGGTAAAACTTGCGGCATTGAAACTCCGCTTCGCAAGCATTGAGCTGGGCTTGGTAACGGTTAGCGCGAGCAGCTACTTGTCTCCCCGCACTCAATACCTGTGGTTTGCCGCGGTAAGAACCCCGCTGGTAGCCCCCCGCGCCTTCGTGATAGGCGTAGTAGAGGTGCTCGGGATTGCTGAGCGATATGCCCGCCTGCTGCTGGGAACGACGGTTGTACCAGCCAATAAAGTCCGTGGCGTGTTTCATATGAGTACGCCGGGCAAACAGGCTGCCCGCTTGATCCTCATACTCCCCCCAAACGGGGTCTTGGGCCTGGGCGTAGCCTTTGGCAGAAGAGGGCCGGGGGCCGGGGATAAAGCCTAGATAGTACTTGCGATCCGGGCGGATATGGCTACGAAACGAAGACTCCTGCTGAATAAACGCCATCTGGGTGGCGATCGGTGTGCCCCACTTCTCCTCTGATTCCTGGGCGTAGTCGTACCAACTGGGCTGCTCGCGGAAGATCTCGCAGATATTGCTTTGATCCTGAGGCGGGTTGGGCGCAAAGGTGGCGCAGCCCGAGAGCAGGAGCACAAGACTTAGTGATGCCCAGAGGCGAAGCCTAGCGAAAGCAGCCGAAGAGGCGACGATGAAATTATCAACAGGGTGACGCATAAAAGTCCTTGTGTATAAACCGTTCAAAGCTTGTGGATAAGGTGTTGAGAAACACTTCCTTCCTTACCTGTGCACTATTAATAACGCCTAGCGCAGCAGTGCTTCCAGGCTGCGACGCAGGCGCTGTGCTTCACGCACCAGCGTTTCCCCTGATAGCATGCCGACGCCCATTACTAAGCCGACGCGCGGATCGGTTGGTGCACACACTGGGCTTAATGGACGCACAATTAAATGCTCTTTCAGCAGTGACTGAGCGATTCCCACATCGTTAACGCCCGGCTCAAACTCGACGCAAAGGCTAATAGCACTGCTCGGTGGCGAAACGCTGCGCACCTGCGGCAGCGAATGTAGTTGATCATGCAGCACCTGTTGGCGCCCTAGGTAGTCGCGTTGAATGCGCCGACACCAGGCATCCAAATCACCATCAAAAATAAATTGTGCTAGTACGGCCTGATCCAGCATGCGTCCTTCGCGGAATAGTTCACTGCGCAAGCGGTTCATTGGCCCCGCTAAATGACGCGGTACCACTAAATAGCCTAAGCGCAGTCCTGGAAACATCATCTTGGAAAACGAGCCCACCAGCAAGTGGCGCTCCGAGTGCGGGTCAAAGAGCAGATTGGAGTGGTCGTCGCGGTTAAACTCGTAATCATCTTCGACAATATACGCGGGCGCTAGGGCATCGCATAAGCGCTGTTTATCCACCGCACTGGTAGGCACGCTGAGCGGGTAATGGTGCGAGCCGGTCAAGTAGGCCAGCTTGACCGGGCCAGGAGCAGGCGGAAGCATGTGCCCCTGACCTGGCAGCCACGCCACCGGTTCGATTTCCAAACCTGCGGCGGTAAAGACGTTGCGCGCTCCCCAGTAGCAGGGCGACTCCATGGCAACAGTGTTGCCCACATCAGCCAACGCCACGGCGCATAGCTCAATGCCGTTATGGGTACCGTCAGTGATGATGATCTGTTCCGTGTCGCAACTAATATTGCGCCAGCGCGCCAGAAAATCGCGTATCGCGCGCTTTAATGGGCCGTAGCCACCGGTGGAGTAGGAGAGCAGCAGGGCGTTTTGCGGCACCGTTACGCTGGCGTAGAGCTGCCGCCATTTACGCATCGGGAATTGAGCGATATCGGGAATACCCGGCACGAAGGCACCGCTTTGAATCATGCTCGCGCCGGGGCCATCCAGAACCCGTTGGGCGCGAGAGGAGAGCTGTGCATTGCCACGCAGGGGAGGGCTTGG
This sequence comes from Halomonas sp. ATBC28, assembly GCF_005937175.1. Taxonomy (NCBI): domain Bacteria; kingdom Pseudomonadati; phylum Pseudomonadota; class Gammaproteobacteria; order Oceanospirillales; family Halomonadaceae; genus Halomonas; species Halomonas sp. ATBC28. The sequence goes on from NZ_VCQL01000001.1 coordinate 107,306, forward strand.
CGTAATTGGGCGGCACGTCCAGGTGCCTTGGCCATGGGCGGTTTTAAGCAGTGCTTCTTCGAGTAGCGTATGGATCGCCAGCGCCAGGGTTTGGCGGGCAACGCCAAGGGCATCCGCCAACTGGCGATGAGAGGGCAGCCGCAGCCCGGCAGGCCACTGTTGGGTAATGGCTTGTCGCAATGCCTGCTCAATACGCACCTGCTTACTCAATCGCTCCGGTTGGAGTGCATAAAGCTGTACAAGTTGGTGCACGACCTCCTTACGATCCATTTGGACACCCCTTAATCCCGCTTAACCCGCTAACGGCGGGCACTTAGACGAAAGCCGTATGAAAATAGTGCACCCTTTCGGTGCGTATGAAAAGTGGTCTAGTCGAACGCAAAAGTGGTGCATTCGCGTTTTCGCTCCCGCCTGCTAGCGTGTTGCTATTCTGTTTAACAAGCCCGTTTAAAAAACGAGGCCGCTAAAACAGGATCAGGATACTGCGCCCCTGAGCGCCTACGACAACATCCAATAACTCGCAGGACAATTTCAAATGACCACATCCTCATCACAACAGGAAGGGCTCGTCCGGGTACTCGCCCGTGGCGATGTATTAGCGCTGGCCTTCGGTGCCATGATCGGTTGGGGCTGGATTGTACTCACCGGTACCGCCATTCAATCCGCTGGCAGCCTAGGCGCCATTATAGCGTTTATTATCGGCGGTTTAGCGATTGTCTTGGTTGGCCTTACCTATGCTGAACTTGCCGCTGCGATGCCTAAAGTCGGTGGCGAGCACGTCTACAGCTACCGCGCCCTAGGCCACTTACCCTCTTTTTTGTGTACCTGGGCGATTATTCTAGGCTACTTAAGCGTGGTGGCCTTTGAAGCGGTAGCACTTCCCACGGTGATTGAACACTTGGCGCCCAACTATGCCGTTGGTCATCTGTGGACGATTGCCGGGTGGGAAGTGAAAGCCACCTGGGTAGCCGTAGGCGTGGGCGGCTCGCTGGCCATGATGGTAATTAACTACTTCGGTGTAACGACCGCTGCGCTGCTGCAAAAGGTAGTGACTGGGTTAATTCTGCTGGTGGGCGTCATGTTTGTCACCGGTTCGCTGTTTGAAGGCGAAACCATCAATATGATGCCGCTCTTCACCCAGGCCGACACCGGTGTGTTCGCAGGCATTGTAGCGGTGCTGGTGATGGTGCCGTTTCTGTTTGTGGGTTTTGACGTTATCCCCCAGGCCGCTGAAGAGATCAATCTGCCCTATAAGGCCATCGGCAAAGTACTGATGATGTCAGTCATTCTGGCGGTGGTGTGGTATGCGCTGATTATTCTGGCGACCAGCCTGGCGCTCAACAGCACTGAACTGGCGGCCAGTTCACTGAGTGTGCCGGACGCCATGGGAAGCCTGTTTAACGCCGCGTGGGCCAGCAACTTAATGGTCATGGCGGGTATTGCGGGCATTATTACAAGCTGGAATGCCTTCTATATTGGCGGTTCCCGGGCAATCTATGCCCTCGCTAAAGCAGGCATGCTGCCAGCCCCCTTTGCCAAGCTGCACCCACGCTACAAAACGCCCACTAACGCCATCTTTATGATGGGCTTTCTCTCCTGTCTGGCGCCTTTCTTTGGCCGCCCTGCGCTGGTGTGGATCGTTAACGCCGGTGGTTTAGGCATCGTGTTGGCCTACCTGTTTGTGGCGATCTCCTTTGTGGTGCTGCGGGTGCGCGAGCCGGATATGCCGCGCCCGTTCAAGGTTAGCAACGGCAAGTTGTGCGGCACTCTGGCGATCATTCTCTCTTTCGCAATGGCGTGCCTCTACCTGCCCGGTAGCCCGGCGGCACTTAGCGGCGCTGAATGGATCATCTTTGCCGGTTGGGCCGTATTAGGCCTCGCGTTATATGTTCACGCACTGCGCACTTATGGCCGTGATTACAGCGACCGTCATATGAAAGTTGACCTGTAAGTTGTCCACCGAGACTTAAGGAGCCTCTTATGAGCTTTATCGAACAGTGGTTGCACGACGGCGTCCCTGCCCTGATTGGCACTGAATGGCGTACAGGCAAGCAGAGCTTTGCGGTAGATAACCCCGCCACCGGTGAAACGATTGCCCGGGTGGCCGATATGGACGCCGACGATACCCGTGACGCCGTCGCTGCGGCTTACAACGCTGGTGCTGCCTGGCGAGCCACGCCAGTGAAACAGCGCTCTGCACTGATGCGCCGCTGGTTTGACCTGGTCATTGAGCACGCCGACGACTTGGCCCGCCTAATGACCTTGGAGCAGGGCAAACCGTTGGCAGAAGCCAAAGGCGAAGTGATCTACGGTGCGTCGTTTATTGAGTTTTTCGCCGAAGAGGCCAAGCGCATGGCAGGGGAAACCCTGCCCAGCCATGGCGCGGATAAGCGCCTGCTGGTACTGCGCGAGCCGATCGGTGTGGTGGCGGCGATTACCCCGTGGAACTTCCCGCTAGCGATGATTACTCGTAAGTGCGCCCCGGCCTTGGCCGCTGGCTGCACCGTAGTCATTAAACCCGCAGAAGCTACGCCGTTAACGGCGCTAGCCGCTGCTTACCTGGCGCTGGAAGCGGGTCTGCCTGCAGGCACCATTAACGTGATTACTGCCTCAAAACCGGCAGCGGTGGGTGAGGTGCTCACCACGGATTCACGGGTGCGCAAAGTCTCGTTTACCGGCTCCACCCCGGTGGGTAAGCACTTGCTTGCCCAGTGCGCCAGTACAGTGAAGAAGGCCGCCATGGAGCTGGGGGGCAACGCGCCGTTTATCGTGTTTGACGACGCCGATGTAGATGCCGCTGTTGATGGCGCAATCGCCTCCAAATTCCGCAACGCTGGGCAAACCTGCGTATGCACCAATCGCTTCCTGGTGCAGGACGGCATTTACGATACGTTTGTCAGCAAGCTCACCGAGCGAGTGAACGCACTGAAGGTTGGCGATGGCCTGGCGGATGGCAGCATTATCGGCCCGCTGATTAACCAAGCAGCGGTAGATAAAGTGCAGCGCCATGTGGACGACGCAGTGAACCAGGGTGCTCGGCTGCTCTGCGGTGGTAAGCCTCACGCCGCAGGCGAGCGCTTCTTCACTCCCACGGTGCTGGCGGATGTGACCACCAAGATGGCCGTGGCCGACGAAGAGACCTTCGGCCCGGTCGCGCCGGTGTTTCGCTTCCAGCGCGATGAAGAAGCCATTGCCATGGCCAACGATACACCCTTTGGCCTGGCGGCTTACTTCTACGCTACGGATTACCGCCGCATCTGGCGCACCATGGAGCAGCTGGAGTACGGCATGGTCGGTGTGAATGAAGGGTTGATCTCCACCGAGTTGGCGCCGTTTGGCGGCGTTAAAGAGTCCGGGTTGGGTCGCGAAGGCTCCCACCACGGTCTTGATGAATTTACTGAACTTAAATATGTCTGCGTTGGCGGTTTATAAGGAAAGCTATGATGACTAACCAAGAATTGAACGACCTGAAAAACCGCTACGTGGCTAACGGTGCTGCCACGCCGACAACCCAGTTTGCCGAGCGCGCTGAAAATGCTGAGCTGTGGGATGCCGACGGCAACCGCTGGATCGACTTCGCGGGCGGTATTGGTGTGCTGAACTTGGGCCACCGCCACCCGAAAATCGTCGCCGCCGTTGAAGCGCAGCTCAAGAAAGTCATGCACACCAGCGCCGCGGTCATTTCCTACGCGCCCTATGTGCAGCTGTGCCAAAAGCTCTGCGAACTAAGCCCGGTGCGCGGCCCTGAGCGCAAAGCGATGCTGGTCAACACCGGTGCCGAAGCGCTGGAAAACGCCGTGAAGATTGCCCGCGCTGCCACTGGCCGCACCGGCATTATTACCTTCGACGGCGCTTTCCACGGACGCACCATGATGACCCTGGCCATGACCGGCAAGGTGCTACCGTACAAGAACGACTTCGGCCCTATGCCGGGCGACGTGTTCCGCGCCCCATTCCCGAATCCGCTGCACGGCATCAGCGAAGAAGCGTCTTTGGATGCCATTCGCACGCTGTTCAAAACCGATATCGCCCCGCACCGTACAGCGGCCATCGTGATTGAGCCGGTTCAAGGTGAAGGCGGCTTCTATATTGCGTCACCGGATTACCTTAAAGCGCTGCGCGCGCTGTGCGACGAGCACGGTATTCTACTGATCGCCGATGAAGTGCAGTCCGGCTTCGCCCGCACCGGCAAGCTATTTGCCCTCGAACATAGCGACATCGAAGCGGATATTCTCACCACCGCCAAAAGCCTGGCTAACGGCATGCCGCTGTCGGCTGTTGTGGGTACCGCCAAGGTAATGGACGCCTCCGGCCCCAACTCGCTAGGCGGCACCTACAGCGGCAATCCGCTCTCCTGCGCGGCAGCGCTGGCGGTGATCGAGGTGATCGAAGAGGAAAATATTCTTGAGCGCAGCGAGCAGATGGGCAAGATGCTCGCGGAGCGTTTTGCTGTTTGGGAAGAGCGATTCCCCGCCGTTGCCCACGGCCGCCAGCTAGGCGCCATGGCAGCGTTCGAATTGCTCGATAGCGAAGGAAAACCCGATACAGCGCTAACCGGTGCGCTCTGTGCCAAAGCCCGCGAGAAAGGCCTGATTCTTCTCTCCTGCGGCTTCTACGGCAACAGCATCCGCATTCTGGTGCCGCTAACCGTCTCTTCCGCGGTGTTGGAAGAAGGGCTCAGCATTATCGAGCAGTCCCTGGAAGCGCTTAGCTAATACTCTTCTAAGCATCACAAAGCCCGCCCTCGTCAAACAGTGAAAGCTGTTGGCGAGAGCGGGTTTTTATTTCATGGCGGGGAAAGTTTTGGGGTTGCAGTGTGATTATGAGCCACTACCCCTACAGTTTTGTTTAAACCTAGATAACCACTGAGTGGGAGTAAGACCGAAGGCTTTCTTGAAGTGATTTGTCATATGGCTCTGGTCATTGAAACCAGCTGAAACTGAGGCGTACGACAACGAATAACCCTGGGTCAAATAACGTTTTACGAACGCAAGACGCCGCATGGTCAAGTAACGGTATGGGCTTGTTCCATATAATGCCCTGAAATCTCTTGATAAACTCCACTTTTCACGGCCGCTTACCAACGCTAAATCATCAAGTGTGATATGAGAATCCAATGAATCGTGGATATATTCTCTAGCCTTTTCTGCAGCGTTATAGTCGTATGCAACCCTACCTCTTTTGTGACCGGCAACAGCAGAGAGAACATTGGCTAGTTCGAAGACGATATCTTCCCCTTCAAGCTGCTCATGAGCAGTTTGGAGGTCATTCATAAGAAATTCTGTGGCGGCATAAAGCCGAGGGTCTGTGCTAACGCCACCCTTTATGTAGGGTAAGGTGCGGCCACCAAGCACCGCTTGAAGAGCAAAGGGTTCAATATACATGATGCGGTAGTGGAAGCCGTCATTCGTACCAGCCTCACCGTCGTGGAGTTCATCAGGATGAATCACAATGGTATTGCCCGGCAAGCTAGTTCTTTTCTCACCTCGGTAATTGAAGCAATGAACCCCTGACAGCGTCCTGCCTACAGCATACGTATCGTGCCGATGCGGCTCGAAGGCAACGCCAGAAAAAAAGGCTTCAAATCTTTCTATCTGGGTATTAAAAAAAGAATTTAGCATAGGCGGTAAGGTATCGGCTTCTGTCTGAATGCAGGGTTATCATGCAACGGAATATATGAATAAGTAAAGCTAGTTAGCCAGTTTTGACAGTTTATATAGCCTGTCCTTGAAGCGCTCTCGTATTGCAGGCTATTCAGCTCAATACGTAATATAGAGTGGTGGCGACGACTGTCGTTAGGATCAGTCCACTTTTTAATATAACTGCCAATATGCCTACTGCAATAAAAGAAAAAATAGATAGGTTAAGCCCGTTAGCCATCTCTGGTATCACGATATAAGTGATGAAACAAATAAAAATAGAAGTAGGTAATATTTCCTCAATTAGATACTGGGCTTTTGCGCCGAAGTTAATCGTGAACAAAGAGGGCAGAACTCTTATCATGACACTTGTAAGTAGAAGAGCCAAAATCACCAAAAAATTATCTACCATATTTGTTCCTCAATATTTTCTATTCAGTAGATAGGAGATAGTGGATAATAGAATGATGGAGGGGATCCAAAAGTAGATGCCACCAAGGGTGTAATAGAAAAGCCCGCTTATTAAAAAGCCGAACGTTGCCTTTGGAACAGTTATCAAACCACTTTTATAAGGTCGGTTTTGAAGATACGAGATGGTAAGAAAAAGAAGCACCAAGCTCGCAGGAATACTGGCATTGATGTCGTCAGGTAAAAGGTTGGGAAACAGCCCAGCTATAATGCCGCCTGCTACCCCAAAGAGTATCCAGGACAAGAAAATGGTGAAGCGAATTATCAGCATGGCTCTTTGGTTATGTCCCTGCTCAATAGCGTACGCTTCGTCGCCGAGTGCATGGGACGCAAAAACCTTAAGCAACTTGTTTTTTGGTAATTTTTTTGAGCATGAAAGCGAAATTGCAAAATATCGGCTATTGATCATAGTGGTAACGAAAGCAATAGTTAAAAAACTGGCCCCAGACTCAGAGAGAGGTAGAGCGGCAAACTGCCCGCTCCCAGAAAAGCCTAGTAGGCTTACGAGAAAAATTTCGACAATGCTCCAGTCTGCTTTGTAAGCAGTAAAGCCGAATAGCATGCTAACAGGTGCTATTGCAAAGATGGCCGTCAATAGCAGCGGAAGCAGAACCCGATACTCTGCTGTATTTGAAGTAGAGAGCACTTTTTTGGTGTTTAAATATTTATTCATCATTGCCAATCACTTTTTCCCAAAATGTGAATTTTTTAGTTATGGCTAATGGGCTTACAGCAGAACATTGAAGCTAGCTGCTATGCTGGAAGCGTATGAGAAAAGTTGATAAGTGTATTGTAAGATCGTGCAGGTTTGTTGAGAGCGGAGTGAGTCTAGCCATTATGGTTTTTCAATATTTTGTTTTCGTGCGTTGGCTTGGGCATCGCTGGCTGGCGAGTTTATCCACAATCACTTGGCTGGCTTCTTTGGTCGGGTTCAATGGCGAATACGGGCAACGTGGGGCCCGCCGCGGCTGCGTTAGTAAACGGCGCGTGATCATGAATGCGTACTCGCGTTTGAACCAAACGACCTGGATAGGTGCCTTAGCCATTAATAATACTGATACCTGACGGTTGAGAGCTATTCGTCACTATGCCATGACGTTACCATCAAGGTAGCGTTTGCGTAATCAATCCAGCAGGATCAACTCTGCAGGAACAAACCAGTAGGAGAGTAACGATGTATATCGCGATGAACCGTTTTCGGATTGCCCCAGGCCGCGAAGAGGATTTTTTAGAGGTGTGGCGTAACCGCGACTCTCACTTGGATGAAGTGCCGGGCTTTAAACAGTTCAAGATGCTGCAGGGTGAAAGCCAGGAAGATCACACCGTGTTTATCTCCCACAGCGTGTGGGAGTCGGAAGAAGCCTTCCGCGCCTGGACTAAGTCAGATGCGTTCCGGAAGGCCCATGCCAATGCCAAGTCACCCGAAGGTATTTATCTTGGCCCACCAAAGTTTGAAGGTTATGAGGTGGTGCTGTAAGGCGTGTACGGCTAAACGAAGCAGGTTGTCAGCGGGGTGGTTGCCCCGCTTTGGGGGCTTTAAAACAATGCCAAGCCAATAGAGAGCAGTACGCTATAAAGCAGCGTTGAAATGGCCGTTTTCTTCAGCATATTGGTCAAAATCTCGCCATTACGGGTATGGCTTAACGTTCTGGCCGCGTCAGTTAGAGGTTTGGCCACCAGCAGGCAGCTCCATCCCTCCCACGGTACCGGCAGTACAACTAAATAGATCAAGGTGAGTAGCAGCGCGATGCCCAGCAGCGCCCAGTGGTAGCTAATCGCCTTAGTGCGGCCTAACCGCACCGCCAGGGTGATTTTGCCATTGCGTGCATCGCTCTCTATATCGCGCACGTTATTCACATTGAGCACGGCGGTGGCCAGCAGGCCGCAGGCGGCGGCAGGTAGAAATGGTAGCCAGCTTAACTGCTGTACATGCAGATAGTAGGTGCCCAAGACGCCAAGCAGACCAAAAAACATAAAGACCGCAATGTCCCCAAACCCTCGGTAGCCATAAGGGGTGCCACCTAGACCAACGGTATAGGTCACTGCTGCCAACAGGGCCGCAGCCCCTAAGAGAATGAAGATGAGGATTTGCCCCCACTGATTTCCAAACGCGGCGACTAGCAGTAACAGCCCCAGTAACGCGGCAAACGTTGCCGCAATGATCATTCCCGTGCGCATTTTTTCCGCGCTAAGCAAGCCAGAAGAGACCGCTCTTGCAGGCCCTATACGCTGTTCGTCATCAGCACCCGATGCAGCATCACCGTAATCGTTGGCTAAATTAGACAGCACTTGAAGCGCAATGGCGGTCAGTAGGGCAAGCACAAGCACTGCCATATTAAGAGCATCCACACTCGCGGCTAGCCCAGTACCTAGCAGAATGGAAGCACACGCTAGCGGTAGCGTTCGGGGGCGAGCGGCTAACACCCAGGCTTGGTAGTGGCGGCGCTTACTATTTTGATCCATTCCGTTGATATTCCTGTTGACCGTTTTCATTTAATAAACATTCGGCAATGTATGATTAAGTGCGGAAAAGTAGATCTAAGTCAAAATATGCCGCGTCATCTTGTCTCACACTGCAAGCACCCCTTGAGTAGGAGTTTACGCGATGATTGGCGACTTATTTAGACATAACAAATATATGGCGGTAGTTTGGTTACTGCTACGGCTCTATTTAGGCATCACCTGGCTAACCTTGGGCATCGGTAAAATGACCGGTGGCTTTAACGCCGAGGGCTTCTTAAGCAATTCTGTCGCCAACCCTGTGATGCGCGAGGGAAGCGCGGTTTATCCTAATTATGTCGCCTTTCTAGAGAATTTTGCGTTGCCCAATGCGGATGTCATTAATTTCATTATACCGCTGGGAGAAGTGTTAGTTGGCCTGGGTTTGATCGTTGGTGTGCTGACCTCGTTTGCTGCATTTTTCGCCATCGTGATGAACATGTCATTTTTGATGGCAGGCACGGTGTCCACTAATCCATGGATGATGGCGCTGACTTTCTTGTTGCTGGTGGCGGGTGCCAATGCGGGGCGGTTGGGTGGCGATCGGTGGGTGCTGCCCTATATGAAAAAAAAGCTAGGCTTGATGTACGCTGGTAGTTAATTGAAAACGCGGGTCTAACAGGCGAATTATGCACGTTACACACCCTATTGAAGCACTCAAACATCAGCTTGATGCGCTTCGTCATACGGATAAAAAAGGGTTTATGCGCCTAAATACGCCCTGTCAGGTCGGTAACCTGATGGGGTGGTTAAACGTGCAAAGCGTTTATCCCCGTCTCTATTGGCAATCCCGTGATGCTGGCGCCGTTGAGTATGCTGCGCTAGGGGTTGTTAGGGCGTTTGATTCGCTAGCCGCGCTGCAGGCCGACCTTGCCACACTGGCCGATAGTGGTGGCGAGCAGCCGGACTACTTCGGGGGCATGGCCTTCGACCCCGGTACGCCAGGGTGGGAGCACTTTCCGGGCTGCCACTTTTTGCTGCCGCGTATAGAGCTTAGGCGCCAGCAAGCGGGGGTGATGTTATCACTCAATCTGCGCTTTGATGATTGCTGCCCAGAGGCCGAGATAGCCCAGGCTCGTGCCTGTTTGGCTGCGCTGGAAGAGGAGCAACGGCTGCCTTGTTGGCTGCCTCATGTTTATCAGCGTGAAGACCATCCTGCGCAGAAAGAGTGGGCGGCGTCGGTAGAGCAGGTCACCCATCCTGATCACCTGAGTCACACACCCAAGGTGGTGCTCTCACGGGAGACGTGCCTAACCACACCTGAAACGCCCAGCCCTTGGGCGCTGCTAGCACGCTGGCAGGCCGGTGCCGCCGACTGTCTTCACTTTGGCGTCCAATTTACTCCCCATGAAGCCTTTATCGGCTGCCCGCCGGAACGGCTCTACAAGCGTAAAGGTAGGCATTTAATGACCGAGGCGCTGGCGGGTACCACACGTCGTGGGCAGGATACCCAGCAAGATCAAGCGCTTGCCGATGAACTGCTGGCCGATAAGAAAAACAGTCTGGAAAACCAGTGCGTATATCAGCAGCTTTTGACCCAGTTTGAGCCGCTCTCTTCTCACGTCCAGATGGGCGAGGCGCATATTGTTAAGCTGCGCTCGGTGCAACATATCCGTCGTCTGATTCACGCCGAGTTGCACCGAGACGTCACCGACCAGCAGTTGCTGGCAGTGCTGCCGCCTACCCCAGCGGTAGGCGGTGTTCCCCGCAAGTCGGCACTGGCATTTATTCGCCAACATGAGCGCCATCGACGCGGTTGGTATGCGGGCGTTTTCGGCCGAATCAGTCACACCAGCAGCGATCTGGCGGTGGCCATTCGCTGCGCTCATATCGGCCCAGAAACAATTCGCCTTTATGCCGGTGCAGGCATTGTGGCAGGCTCACAGCCAGACGAGGAGTGGCACGAACTGGATACGAAAATTGCTGACATTATGTCGCTGCTTGGGATGGGATAACGTAGATGACAGCACTGACATCGGACGGTTTTGTGAAGAGTGGTTTCATGGAAGAGTACGCCACCTTTAATCATGTATGGGCGGCACTAATGCTGGAGGAACTCTACCGCTTAGGCGTGCGCGATGTAGTCCTGGCGCCAGGCTCCCGTTCATCGCCTTTGACTATGTCCGCCAGCGAGCATGCCGGGCTGCGCTGCCACTGCCATTTTGACGAGCGTGGACTGGGGTTTATGGCGCTGGGCATTGCCCGGGGCAGTCAGCACCCGGTCGTTATTATCACTACCTCAGGCACCGCCGTGGCCAACCTTTACCCGGCGGTGGTGGAAGCCAAATTGCTCGGCGTCCCGCTTATTGTACTCTCTGCCGACCGCCCCATTGAACTGCTGGGTAACGGCAGCAATCAGGCGATTGACCAACGGGATATTTTCTCCCGCCACACCATTGTTCACCACGATCTGCCGCCGCCGGATGCTGAGATAAAAGCAGCGTTTCTACTCAGTACTGTTGATCAAGCTGTTGATCAGCAACGCCGTATGCCCGGGCCGATTCACATTAATTGCCGTTATCGCGAACCGCTTTACCCCGGCAACTGCCTGGTGGATACCGGTGATTATCTCGCCCCGCTAAGGGACTGGCTGACGACTTCAAAACCGTGGAGTGATTGGTCATTCAGTACTGCGGTTCCAGCGCTCAACAACGAGTGGGTAACGTTTGCCCAGCAGCGTGGCCTGATTGTGGTTGGCAGGGTTGATGACTCCCAGCAGGCGCAGCAGATTGTTGAGCTATCCAAGCAGTTGGGTTGGCCGCTACTGGCCGACATACAGAGCCAAATTCATTTTGACCCTCAAAATCTGATTCACTTTGATCTAGCGCTGCATGATGAGCGTTTCTGCGCTGAACTCGCCAAAGCCGAGGTACTGCTGCAGTTTGGTGGTCGGTTAATTTCGAAACGGCTAACGCAATTTATTGCCCAACAACCGTGGCAGGATGCCTGGTTGGTTGATCCGCTGCCCCAGCGGTTGGATCCCGACTACTGTGTTAAGCGCCGTTTGATATGCTCGCCCGCCGACTTTATAGCCGCTTTGCCAACGATACCTGAACAACCTCCCTGCCATCAGCTGGCCAGCCTCCAACGACGCACTAGTCAGCTTGTGGAAGAGCGCTGTACAGCATTCTCAGAGGTGGGAGTTTGTCACCTTTTAGCGCAGGTGGCTGAAGGGCAGTTGTTTATAGGCAATAGCCTGCCCGCGCGGCTAATGAATATGCTGGGTACGCATCGCCAAACGCCGGTACGGGTATTTGCCAATCGCGGGGCTTCCGGTATTGATGGTCTTATTGCCACGGCTTACGGCCTCAGTTGCACATGCTCAGAGCCGACTACTATTGTGCTGGGGGATACCAGCGCACTGCATGATCTCAACAGCTTGGCGCTGTTAAAGCAGGCCACGCAGCCTCTGGTGGTGGTTATCCTCAATAACGATGGTGGCAGTATTTTCCATATGCTGCCGGTGCCTAAAGAAGACGATCTGCTGGAGCGCTATTATCGCCAGCCCCATGGCTTACACTTCGAGCATGCGGCGAAGATGTTTGGACTTGGCTACTTCGCGCCAGAGTCACTGGATGCCTTTATGGCGGCCTACTCTCAGGCCCTGCAGGCGGGCGTTACCTTGATCGAGATTAACGTGCCCCATCAGCAAGTAGCTGATGATCTCAAGCATCTTGGCGCAGCGATTCGAGGGGAGCCGCGTGAGCAGTAAACCTCAGGCGCCGACTCTGGTAATGCTCCACGGTCTGTTGGGCGATGCTCAGGACTGGGGTGAGGTCATCGCTGACTTGGAAGGCATCAACTCCCTCGCGCTGGATTTACCCGGCCACGGCCAGAATCAGCACGAGCAGGTAGGCTCTTTTGAGGCTTTTCACCACTGGCTTGGCGATGCGCTGATAACTCACGGTGTTCGCCGTTACTGCCTGCTGGGCTACTCCCTGGGTGGCCGTTTGGCGCTGTACCATGCCAGCCTTCAGCCGCCGGGTCTGGAATCGCTCTGGCTGGAGAGCGCTCACCCTGGGCTACCCGCCAGTGAGCATCCTGGCCGTATTGCTCATGATGAACGCTGGGCGCTACGCTTTGAGCAGGAACCGTTGGAAGACGTACTTATCGATTGGTATCAGCAGCCGGTGTTTGCCGATCTCACCGACGTTCAGCGCAGTCGGCAAATGCAACGCCGTCTCGCGAATCACGGGCCAGCCGTCGCCAGCATGCTGCGATCAACTTCCTTGGGTCACCAGCCCTCGTTATGGTCGTGGTTGGAAAATACCCTACTACCGATTAGCTATTTTTCGGGCCAGCGGGACGCCAAGTTCCACACTCTTGCCACTCACTTGGCAACGATGGCCCCGCGCCTGCGCCATATCTCGCTGAACGGGGGCCACAATCTTCATGTTGAGCAACCAGAGGCGTTCTCACAGCAGTTGAACGCTTGGTTGGGTACTGCTAGCTGACTTCAATCAGCTGATCAGCATTAACCAAGGCAGGCCAATCACCAGCCAAACCACCAGGAACAGCAGCCCAAAGATCGCCCCTAGCCGCCAAAACAGTGCGCTGGGTAAGTAGCCGCTGCCGTAGTAAACCGGGCTTGGCCCTGTGCCGTAAGGGGTGAGAATGCCCATAAAGCCCAGTGTGGGCAGTAGCAGCAGGATAAACATCTGCATATCCAGCCCGGCAATCCCCGACGCCGCCGCCAGAATTACCGGCAGCAGAGCAGTAACGTGGGCTGTCACGCTGGCAAAGAAGTAGTGCAGCAGGTAGAAAATAACTACCAGCGCCACCATGGCCATCAGCGGGTCAAAGTGGCTTATCTGCCCGCCCACCACGCTGCCAAACCAGTTAACAAACCCCACTAGGCTCAGCCCACCCGCGAGCGCCACCAGGGTGGCAAACCACACAAAGGTATTCCAAGCGGCTCGGTTATCGAGAATATCGCTCCAGGTCACAATGCCGGTTAACAACATACCGCAGATCACCACTAAGCCCACCAATGACCCAGAGATAATGTCGCCCGCGAAAATCCACAGCAGCAGGGCGGAGACCACCATAATGACCAGCATCATTTCATGGCGAGTCAGTGCCCCCAGCTTGGTTAACTCCTGCCCTGCCCAGTCGGAAATTTCATTACCCGCTTTTACTTCGGGCGCGCATAGCCAGTAGCTCAGCAGCGGAACTAGCAGAAGCAGCAAAATGCCGGCTGGTGCTACCGCCATAAACCACTGCCCCCAGTTGATATGAATACCGGTCGCGCTTTCAGTTAGCGCGATGGCCAGTAAGTTCGGGGCCAGAGCGGTCAAAAACAGCGAGCTAGTGACGCAGGTAGAAGCAAGCGCGGTCCACATCAAAAAGCTGCCCATGCGCTTCATGCTAGGGTCGTTGGGATGCGAATCGTAAAGCGGCGGCAGGTTACGAATGACCGGATAGATCGTGCCCGCACTGCGCGCCGTATTGGAAGGCGTAAACGGCGCCAGAATGCCATCGGCAATCATCACCGCATAACCCAGGGTTAAAGTACGCTTCCCCATGGCTTTGACGAGCCAGAGCGATATCCGCCTGCCCAGGCCGGTTTTCTCATACCCCAAGGCAAACATAAAGGCACCAAAAATTAGCCATACCGTAGAGTTGGTAAAGCCCGACACCGCCCATGAGAATGCTTGGTTAGCGGCACTGAATCCGTCAGCCGTCAGTTGCTCCGGAGAGAACAGCACCCACCTTGAAAGCAGTGCCACCAGGGTAACGCCGATCAGGCCGACCACCGCCCCAGGTAAGGGCTCGAGAATCAAGCCAACCACGCAGCCAAGGAAGATGGCGAAAAAGTACCACGCGTGAGGCGCTAGCCCCTCGGGTGTAGGTATCAGCGCGACGATAATAGCGACTGCTAACGGTGCTAACAGTTTCCATCGTGGCGAGGGTTGGGCATTGGTTGTCATGCTGCACCTCTCTTTAGTCTTTCTTGCTGTTTTTATTGCCTGGCGGATAGGTATCTGCCCTGCAGTGAGTGGCTTGAAGAGTAGGGCCTGTGGCACGCGGGTAACAGCAATACCTAGTCGATTTTCTACTTGCTTGACGCACGTCAATAGTTCTTTGGACTAATGAGCAGGGCCTGCCAATAGCGTGGTAAGTTCGAAGAATGAAAGGGCACCGAAGAGTGTCGCTACCACCACCTTTGACTTGGCTAACGGAAGGAAACGTCATGCAGCAGCGAGATTTCGATATCGTGATTGTCGGTGGGGGTGGCGCAGGCTTGCGTGCTGCCATTGGGGCTGCCGAGCACGCTAAAGAGCACAACACCCCGCAACGTATTGCGCTGCTGTCCAAGGTGTACCCCATGCGCTCGCATACCGTGGCGGCGGAAGGCGGTGCGGCTGCCGTCACAAGTGCCGAAGATTCACATCAGGCGCATTTTGATGACACCGTTTCCGGCGGTGACTGGCTGGTTGAGCAGGGGGTGGCTGACTACTTTGTTCACCACGCCTATCAAGAGCTGGTGCAGATGGAGCGCTGGGGCTGTCCTTGGAGCCGTAAGGACGATGGTCAGGTGCAGGTGCGCCGCTTTGGGGGGATGAAAACCGCCCGCACTTGGTTCGCCGCCGATAAAACCGGCTTCCATATGCTTCACACCCTGTTTCAGACTTCGCTGAAATACCCTGAGATCGAGCGTTTCGACGAATACTTCGTGCTCGACTTGGCGGTACACGAAGGTGCTGTGATTGGCGTGATTGCCCTACAAATAGCCACTGGCGAATTAACCGTGCTGCGCGCCAAAGCGGTGATTTTGGCCACCGGCGGCGCGGGGCGTTTATTCCGTTTCAACACCAATGCGGGCATTGTCACTGGCGACGGTATGGCGATGGCCTACCGCCATGGTGTGGCGCTGCGGGACATGGAGTTTGTTCAATACCACCCCACCGGCTTGCCCGGCTCCGGCATTTTGATTACTGAAGCGTGCCGGGGGGAAGGCGGTATTCTGCTCAATAAAGAGGGCTATCGTTATCTGCAGGATTATGGCCTTGGCCCGGAAACGCCGCTGGGTAAACCGGAAAACAAGTATATGGAGCTGGGCCCGCGGGACAAACTCTCCCAGGCCTTCTGGCAGGAGCAGCAGGCAGGCCGCACCGGTAAGTTTGGCGACAGCGATGTGGTCTATCTCGATCTGCGTCACTTGGGTGAAAAGTACATTCTGGAGCGCCTACCGTTTATCTGCGAGCTGGCCAAATCCTATATCAACGTCGACCCGGTGAAAGTGCCCATCCCCATTCGCCCAGCGGTTCACTACACCATGGGCGGTATTGAAACCAATCCACAGTGCGAAACCTCCATTGCTGGGCTCTACGCCGCCGGGGAGTGTGCTTCGGTGGGTCTGCACGGCGCCAATCGATTGGGCTCTAACTCGCTGACGGAGCTGTTGGTGTTTGGCCGCCTGGCCGGTGAGCAGGCAAGCAAGCGCGCAGCACAAACCGAGTGGGCCGATGAGCGCCTGCTGGAAGCCCAGGGCGACTGCCAGCAAGCCAAGCTGCTGCGGCTCTGTGACGGAACGGGGAGCGGCGAGAACTGGGTGGAACTCAAGCACGCCATGGTGCAGGCCATGGAGAGCGGCTGTGGGATTTACCGCACCGAAGAGGGCATGCGCCATTCGCTGGATACCATGCGCCAACTGCGTGCGCGCTTCAACGAGATCCGCGTTAACGATACCAGCAAGATCTTCAACACTGAGTTATTGGAATGTCTTGAACTGGAGTGTGGACTGGATATTGCCGAAGCGTCTTGTTTGGGCGCGCTTGAGCGCCGTGAGTCCCGCGGTGCCCACCAGCGCTTGGATGAAGGCATGCAGAAACGCGATGACGTTAACTACCTCAAGCATAGCCAGGTCTTTTACCAAGGCGATGTCCATGCCGAACTGCGCTGGCAGGACGTCGATGTGCAATTCTCCGCCCCGGCGGAGCGGGCCTATGGCGATGCGGGCAAGGGGGAGAAGGCATGAGTATCGATCAGATGAGTACTAACTTAATCAGTACGAAGAATGTCAGCACCAAGCATATTAGCGTCAAACGCTACCTGCCTGATAACTCGACTGAGACGTACTGGCAGGCGTATGACCTGCCGGTGGATGACAGTACCTCGCTGCTGGATGCCCTCAACCATATCAAGGAGCAGCTCGATAGCACCCTGAGCTACCGCTGGTCGTGCCGTATGGCGATTTGTGGCTCCTGCGGGGTCATGGTGAACGGCATTCCCAAGCTCGGCTGCAAAACCTTCCTGCGCGATTACGAGGGCGATATTAGTATCGAGCCGTTGGCACACTTCCCCGTGCAGCGGGATCTGGTGGTGGATATGGAGATCTTCCTTGAACACCTGGCGGCGGTGAAGCCCTACCTTATTGATGACAACCCCGTAAAACCTTACGACCCCAGTGCGCCGGAAACCTATCAACAGACGCCGGAGCAGCTGGAGCGCTACAAGCAGTTCGCTAACTGCATTAATTGCGGTCTCTGCTACTCGGCCTGCCCGCAGTTCGGGCTGAACCCTGAGTTCCTTGGGCCGGCGGCGCTAACGCTGGCTCACCGTTACAACCTGGACAGCCGAGATCACGGAAAAAAACAGCGCATGGCCGAGCTTAACCGCCACGACGGGGTGTGGAGCTGCACCTTTGTGGGCTTCTGTTCAAAAGTGTGCCCCAAACACGTTGACCCCGCCGCTGCGGTCAATCAGGGCAAGGTCGAAGCAGCCAAACACACGCTTATTGCGCTGTTTAAAGGGTAGGGGAGGAACATCATGGATAAATCATCATCGCAACGCCTGCCGCCGCTGAAACGCAATTGGTGGCTGAAGCACCGCTTTTTTAAACTCTATATGCTGCGCGAAGCCACGGTGCTGCCGCTGGTGTTTTTCACGCTCTGTTTACTCGCAGGTATGGTCGCTCTTCTTCAAGGGGCGGAGAGTTGGCAGGGGTGGATCGCCTTTATGGGCTCTCCCATCGTATTAGTGCTTAATCTTCTGGCGCTGGCCGCCAGCCTGTTTCACGCCGCCACCTTCTTTGTGCTGTTCCCGCGGGTAATGCCGATTCGTATCGCCGGGCATAGCCTGCCCGATCAGGCCATTGTTGCTGGGCAGTGGGCGGGCGTAGTCGTGGTCGCGCTGCTGTTTTTCTGGCTATTGGGGAGGAGTGGAGCATGAACATGCACAAACATGATGTTCAGCATAAACAAGCTTTTGATGAGCCACTTTGGTGGGGGTTATTTAGCGCGGGCGGCGTCTGTTTCGCAGTTTTACTGCCCGCCGTGATTCTGTTTATCGCCGTTCTACTGCCTTTGGGCCTGCTGCCTGCTGGGGCGCTGAGCTATGAGCGGGCATCATCGCTGCTGTTTAGCGTACCGGGTTTTCTATTTGTTGGCGCGGTGGTGTGTCTGCCGCTTTTTCATGCCGCCCACCGCCTGCGCCATGGGATGTTTGATATCAGCGTGGGCAATGACGCACTTAACAAAAAACTGATGTACGGTGGGGCTGCGCTGTTAAGCATTGTGGCGCTGGGCTTAGTCGTTACAGGTATGCTGGCTTAAGCGATTCACTGCAAACACCCCATCCCTGATAAAGAAAAACTAACTAAAAAACCTGACAAAGAAAAAGAGACTGGCATGATTAACGGACTCACTGAATCAGAACTCTATGCGCCGGTAGAGTGGCAGGATCGCTCAGATGGCTATCAGGATATCTTGTATTACACCACTGCCGATGGCATTGCGCGCATCACCATCAACCGCCCCGAAGTGCGCAACGCCTTTCGCCCGTTAACGGTGAGCGAGATGGCCCAAGCGCTTAACCGCGCCCGCCACGACAGCACCATTGGTGCGATTATTCTCACCGGTGCCGGCGATAAAGCGTTCTGTTCCGGCGGTGATCAGCGCATCCGTGGCGACTACGGCGGCTACCAGGATGAAGAGGGTACCCACCACCTCAACGTGCTGGATTTCCAGCGCGATATTCGTACCTGTCCGAAACCTATTATCGCCATAGTGGCGGGTTATGCCATCGGCGGCGGTCACGTGCTGCATATGATGTGCGACCTGACCATCGCCGCCGATAACGCCATCTTTGGCCAGACCGGCCCTAAAGTCGGCTCCTTCGATGGCGGCTACGGCGCCTCGTATATGGCGCGCATTGTGGGCCAAAAAAAGGCCCGGGAAATCTGGTTTCTGTGCCGCCAGTACAGCGCCGCCCAAGCGCTGGAAATGGGGCTAGTCAACCACGTGGTGCCGCTAGACGAGCTAGAAAAAGAGAGTGTGCGTTGGTGCCGGGAAATGCTGCAGCATAGCCCTATGGCACTGCGTTGCCTGAAAGCTGCACTCAATGCCGACTGCGACGGCCAGGCCGGGCTTCAAGAGCTGGCGGGCAATGCCACCATGCTCTACTACATGACCGAAGAGGGGCAGGAGGGTCGTAACGCCTTTAACGAAAAGCGCCGCCCGGACTTCACCCGTTACCCGCGCAACCCGTAATGCAGCTGGCGCTTTACCGCTACTCGCTACCGTTTCGCCAGCCGCTGATGTTTAAAGGCCAGCGGCTGGTCAGCAGAGAAGGGCTACTCGTTTCCATCAATGGCCAGTGGGGCGAGATAGCCCCGTTGCCTGGCTTCTCAACGGAAACCCTGGCGGAAGCTGAAGCTGAAAGTTTGGCCTGTTTGTCTGCTTTGAGCCGAGGCGAAATAGTCTCCCCAATGCTGCCATCGGTGCAGTTTGGGCTCGACTGCGCCCAACGCTCTTGGCCGCTCAATCTTCCTGCGCCTTTACCACCCTATCTGCTGCTCCAGGGAGCGCCTGCCGCGCTGATCCAGTCTCTTTCAACCGCCGATTGGCAAGCCTCGCCACCGTCTCGGCTCAAGCTGAAAGTGGCACGCTATGCTATGAAAGAGGAATTGGCGCTGATCGAACAGCTTGCTGCCCGGCTACCCACCACCAAGCTGATGTTGGATGCCAACGGCGGCTGGACGCGGGAAGAAGCCCAGCGCTTCTGTGAGCGCCTACCCCTTAAACAGATCGACTACCTGGAAGAGCCCTGCGCTGCCTTTGCTGACACCATCGCCGTGGCAGAAGCAACGGGGGTGGCCATTGCCCTGGATGAAACGCTATCCCGCCGGGAAGAGTGGTACTGCCACCCACAGCTCAAAGCCTTGGTAATCAAACCCACGCTAATCGGCTCGCTAAGCGACTGCGAAGCACTCGTTCAACGGGCACGGGCGGGTAATCTTCGCGTGGTGATCTCCTCCAGCTTTGAATCCGATTTAGGTCTTGGGCTGTTGAGTCGGCTGGCCAGCGAGTGGGCACCCCATGAGCCGCCGGGACTGGATACGGGCCATTGGCTCACCGAGCGTTTGATCACTACCACGGGCGAAGTGATGACAGAAAACGTGCACTGTCTCTCTAAAATGGAAAATTCAGCATGACAGACACCTGCCCCATTCACTACTGGGCTAAAGAGACCCCCGAGCATATTGCAGTAGAGGCTGGCTCCGTGCGTCTTAGCTACCGAACCCTCAATCGCCGGGTGGCGTCTTTAGCGCAGCAACTGAAGCGCGCAGGTTTTGTGCCCGGTGATCGCTTAGTTGTGCCCGCTAAAGGGGCTCTTAAATCCTTGCTGTTGGCGTGGGCCTGCCTACGGGCAGGGGTTGTTTTTTGTCCGTTTAACCCTGTGTTCCCTATTTCCCAGCAGCTCACTCTAGCCAAACGCTTGCAGGCTGGGCGGGTTTGCCAAACGGAAAGCGACCATCATTACCCTGCCGAGCTTACACCGGTTAGCTTCGATTTTTTGACGGAAGCCGATGTGAGAGAGCCACCGGCGCTGGATAGCAACCAGCTGTGCAACACGATTTTTACCTCCGGCTCCAGCGGCACGCCCAAGGCGGTGCTGCATCGTGTGGCCAATCACTTGGCCTCCGCGCGAGGCTCGGCGTCGTTTATTCCGGTTGATCAAAACAGTGGCTGGCTGCTTTCGCTGCCGCTGTTTCATATCGGTGGCTATACTATTCCGTTTCGCGTTTTTCTCGCCGGTGGGCGGGTGATTCTTGATGACGACCCATACATGCTTCCTGCGCGTCTTGAGCAGCAGTCAATCACGCACCTTTCTCTGGTACCCACCCAGCTTTGGCGGCTGCTGAAGTCGGGCTTTTCGCCCCAGCGCACTCAGTTGCGGCAACTGTTGCTGGGCGGCGCAGCGATTCCCGCACCGTTGGTGGCGAAGATGACATCACTGGGGCTGACGCCGAAGGTTAGCTATGGGCTATCCGAGATGGCCAGCCAGGTCTGCACCGGTATTCCCACCGCACCGGGCGTTGTCGGCAGGCCACTGCCGGGTCGTGAAGTGAGGATTGTTGAGGGTGAGATACAGGTGCGTGGCGAGACCCTGTTCTGCGGTTATTTGAATAATGGCAAGGTTGATCCAGCCCTCAATGACGAAGGCTGGTTTGCCACCCGCGACAAGGGCCACTTCAATGCGGAAGGTGCGCTGGTGGTGGAAGGGCGGCTCGATAACGGCTTTATCTCCGGTGGCGAGAATATCCAGCCGGAAAGTATAGAACAGCGCTTGGTTGACCACCCCGGCATTGCTCAGGCGCTTGTGGTAGCAGTACCCCACCCCGAGTGGGGCGAGCGCCCGGTGGCATTTATCGACTGGCACGGCGAGGCCGTATCGAAACAAGCGCTAAATGTCTGGGTGCGCGAAGCCTTACCCGGCTTTATGGTGCCCGATGCCTGGCTGGCCTGGCCGCCAGGGGTAGGCTTTAAGCCCTCCCGCAAGCAGTTTGCTGAGCTGGCGCGGGCGCAGTTGGCCAACAAGTAGCCAACCCGCGTAGTTATGCCATTCCCGTTGGTGTGAGTGTTGGCAAATAGCGCTCAAGCAGCTGAGCGGCATGCAGTACTTTTAGATCTTGGTATTTGCCTGCTACAAGGTGCAAGCCTACCGGCAACCCTTGGCTGTCCAGCCCGCAAGGCATGGAGGCGGCGGGCTGTTGGGTGAGATTGAAGGGGTAGCTAAACGGCGTCCAGTCCATCCAGTCTTTATAGCGCTCGCCCGGTGGCACGTTGTGGCCCGCGGCAAAGGGCGCAATGGGCATCGTAGGCGTGACCAGCAAATCATAGCGCTGATGAAACGCCGCCATCTGCGCCGTTAATTCGCTGCGCTCACGTCGGGCGGCGAGGTAGGCGGAAAGCGAGACATCCTGCCCGCGCCTTGCGATATCCAGAAACCCTGGGTCGAGGGCCGCCTGCTGCTGTTCGTCCAGTTTTTCGAGCGCTTGAGTGGCTCCCGCAAACCAGAGCGTATTAAACGTCTTAAGCGGATCACTAAAGCCAGGGTCAATTCGCTCTACCGTCGCGCCCAATACTTCTAAATGGGCAACGGCTTCCTCAACCCGCTGGGCAATATCCGGGGCTACCTCTACATAGCCAAGGTCAGTGCTAAAGGCGATTCGCCAGCCGCGTAGGTCAGCAGGTGGGGGCGTTAGCCAGTCTGGCCCAAGCGGGTTGCCGGAGTAGCCATCCCGAACATCAGGCTGCGCCATTACGCTAAGCATTAGTGCGCTATCAGCAGCGGTACGGGTCATTGGCCCCAAGTGGGAGAGCGTACTCATGGTGCTGGCGGGCCACTGGGGCACCCAGCCAAAGGTCGGTTTAATACCAAAAGTGCCGGTAAAACTGCACGGTATGCGGATAGAGCCCCCTGCGTCGCTACCTTGGTGCAGCAGGCCCAGGTTAAGCGCAGCGGCGGCCCCCGCGCCACCCGATGAGCCACCCGGCGTGAGTTGCGTATTCCACGGGTTGCGAGTGATACCGTGGAGTGGGTTATCGGTGACGCCTTTCCAGCCAAACTCCGGTGAGGTGGTTTTGCCGATTACGATAGCCCCGGCGTTGCGTAGATGGCGGCTGATCGGTGCATCCACCTCCCAAGGGCCATCCGGTGACGTGGTTGTCGAGCCCAGCCGTGTAGGCAGGTCTTTGGTTAAGGTTAAATCCTTGATGGTGACAGGTATTCCGTCCAGCGGGCCAAGCGGCGTACCTGCCTGCCAGCGCTGTGCAGATTCTGCTGCCAAACGCCGGGCTTCTACCTCGTTCACACAGGTAAACGCATTTACCTTGGGGTTATCGCGGGTAATCCGTGCCAAGCAGTCATCAATCAGCGTTTCTGGCGAGAGAGAACCCTCGCCAAAGCGCGCCAATGCGTCGACTGCCGTGAGTGTTCCAAACGTCTCGGCCATCGTTACTCCCCTGTTCCGCCAACGCTGCTGACGATGCCAGCGGCATTCAGCATGGCGTGGAGCAACACATTGCAGCCTGCGTGGACATGCTCTGGTGTCGCACTTTCGATCTCGTTGTGACTGATGCCATCCTTGCAGGGAATAAAGATCATCGCGGCGGGAGCAACACGGCCGACAAACATCGCATCGTGGCCTGCACCGCTAATGATATCCATATGGGAAAGTTCGAGGTGCTCTGCACTTTGGCGTACTGCGTCCACGCACGCTTTGTCGAAGTATTCAGGGGCGAAATTGGCAGTGGGTTCCAGGTGGTATTCAAGGCCATGGCGCTGGCAAATCTCTTCAACAGCGGCGGCGACTGCCTGACCCATTGTCTCAAGCGCTTCAGGCTCCCAGTGACGCATATCCAGAGTCATTTTGACCTGACCGGGAATCACATTGCGCGAACCGGGGTGCAGCGTCATGCAGCCCACCGTGCCGCGACCGTGGGGCTGATGATCGAAAGCGATACGGTTGAGCGCTTGGGCGACTTCGGCTGCACCCATCATGGCATCCCGGCGTAGGTTCATCGGCGTGGGGCCTGCGTGGGCTTCAAGTCCGGTCAGGGTTAAATCAAACCACTTCTGACCAAGCCCACCGATAACCACACCAATGGTGGTGGCGGTGTCTTCAAGAATAGGGCCTTGCTCGATATGAGGTTCAAAGTAGGCTTTGATTTCGTGTGGCGAGACTTCATCGCTACCACGGTAGTGAATGGCGTCCAGGGCATCGCTGACCGTGACGCCATCAGTGTCGGTACGCGCCATCATGGCGTCAAACTCAAGCACGCCACTAAACACACCTGAGCCCATCATGCAGGGCGGGAAGCGGCAACCCTCTTCGTTGGTCCAGGCGACGACTTCGATAGGGGATTGTGTGGTGATGTTGTGCTGGTTAAGGGTGCGAATCACTTCCAGACCGGAGAGCACGCCAAAACAGCCGTCGTACTTGCCGCCGGTAGGCTGGCTATCCAAGTGGCTGCCTGCCATCACTGCTTTGGCGTTGGGGTCGCTGCCTTCTCGGCGGGCAAAAATATTGCCGATATTATCAATGCGAATCGTGCAGCCCTCGGCGCGACACCATTGAATAAATAGATCACGCCCCTGACGTTCTAGATCGGTAAGCGCCTGACGATTGACGCCGCCTTTAGGAGTGGCGCCTAGTTTGGCCATCTCCATTAGTGCTTCCCAGAGGCGGTCGCTGTCGGTACGTAGGCTGGTGATATCAGTTGTTGGCGAAACGTAGGTGTTCATCTCAGTATCCTCGCAAGGTTAAACGGACAGGTTTTCCGTTGGTAAGTCATGTAGCTTGGATCGATGGTTCTGAAGGTTGGGAGAATCATTGCTGATCAGCATTTGCGCGGCCATTTCCGCTTCCAGTGCGCTCATATGAAGCTCGGCATCGGCCATATGTTCGGCCATTACCTGACGCACACGCTGAGTATCTTCAGCGCGGTAGGCGTCCACCAGCAGGCGGTGGTAGTCCTGATTGGCGTGATCGAACTGCTTGCGTTCGGGCACGTAAGCTTTCTTTATCACTACCAAATCACGCAGCATGTCGTTTAAAAACTGGCACATAAACGCGAGCAAAGGGTTAGGGCAGACACGCGCCAACAGTTGGTGAAACTCCAGCTCCAAAAAGCGCTGGTGGCGGTGATCCTCTTCATCGCTCGCGCAGCAGGCGCAGGCCGACATATTTGCTTCCAACTGCTGAAAGTCGTGCTCGGTTAGCCTTCCCACCACTGATGCCGCCAGTTCTACTTCCAACAGTTTGCGCAACTGATAAACCTGCTTGCCATCCAACTGCTGAAAATGCAGGAAGTTACGCAACATTCGACTGGCGGGTTCCATGCCTGGTTGGTTGATCACCGCGCCCCCTTTAGGCCCGGTTTTTAAGGTAATAAGCCCCTCAACCTCAAGAATCTTAAGCGCTTCACGCACGGTGGCCTTGGCGCTACCGTATAGCTCCATTAGCGCTTTTTCGTTCGGTAGCCGGTCGCCTTCTCCCAGTGACTCGGCGGCAATCCAGCGCTTGATGTCGTCGCTAATCAGCTCGGCAAGCTTGGGTCGGCGCCTTGAAGCTGGGCCAGAGGTTGAAACTGTTTTTGAAACAGGGGCTTGAGTCATCAACACACTCCTTAGCTGTGGTTAGCGCTGCTGGATACTTCTTGGGTATGGGCGGGCAAACGTTCAGGGTGGTACTCAGCATCGTAGTCGTAGCGTGCCTGGGTAAACCGTTCCACTACTGCTGTATCGCGGCGGTGCAGCGCATAGCTTAGGCCTACAAACAGCGCCGCATTCAGCAATAGCCCCCAAATACCTGCATGGTAGCCAAAAGGTGCGCTTAGCGGGCCAAAGGTCATCAGTAGTACACAGGCAACGCCAGCCCAAAGCCCAGCGAGCGCCGCAGTGGGATGGGCTTTTTTCCAGCTGATAGCGCCGATGGTGGGAATAACCAGCTGTGCGGTGCCCGCCAGCGCCGCAATGCCGATAGTCACCAACACGCCAGGAACGGTAAGCGCCATGATGTAAGCTGCCAGAGAGAAGCCTACTAACGATAAACGACCGATATAAACGATCCGCGCTTGGCTTGCTTCCCGGTTTACATAGCGCTTGTAGATATCCATCGTGACGACGGTGGAGACCGCGTGAATTTGTGAGTTGGCCGTAGACATAGCGGCCGAAGCGCCTGCCGCCATAATCAGCGAGGCAAGCAGGTAAGGGGCGTAATCCATTAACATGATGGGCAGGATTTGATCGGGATTTTCCACATCGGGCTCAAGCAGCACCCCGGAGTAACCAGACAGCACCGAGCCCACATAGGCAAAGGCTGCCAAACCGAGTAGAAACGGCATTAAATTAAACAGCTTGCCGTGTTTGACCGAGTACATACGTAGCCAGATCTGCGGGCCCATAAAGGCACCAATGGCGGTAATGGCAAACAGCGAGAACCACATGGGGTAGCCCATCGTACCGTTAGGTCCGGGCATGGTGAGGTGTTCGGGAGATGTTTGCTGAAGCTGGCTAAATAGCGCTGCTGGCCCGCCTACCTGGTTGGAAATATAGTAGCCCGCGTACAGCATGCCAAAGAACAGCAGCGCGCCATAAATAACGTCGGTCCAGGCGATGGCGCGGATGCCGCCAATCCATACGTAGATAATAATGATGAAGTAGAACAGCAGCGCGGCGAGCCAGAACGGAATCAAACCACCGGAGGCAACTTCGATTAAGTAGGCGCCCCCGGTTAGCTGAATCTGCAAATAAGGCACGGTGAAAATCAGCGTAATCGCGGCAACGGTAATGCGCAGCGCCTCGCTGTTGTAAAAGTCGCCAATTAAATCTGAAGGGGTTAAGTAATTGAATCGCTTACCTAGAAACCACACTCGCTTACCGATCCAGTAGTACATAAAACCAAACAGCAGGTTCCAGGCTAGTGCGGTAAGAAATACCGGCCCATTGGTATAAAAGGTGGCATTAGAGCCAAGGAAGGCAAAGGCACTCCACCAGGTTGCCGCCACGGTGAAAAATACCGCAATACTGCCCATGGCGCGACCTTGAACAAAAAAGTCTTCACTGGTTTCTTGCGATTGGCGTGCTGATAGAACCCCCACCATCAAGGGGATAATCATAAATGCCGCAATAATTAATAGACTGCCGGTCATGTTTAATCCCCCGTCTTAGTGTTGTTTAGTGGCGCTTTCCGGTGTCGATGTTGGGCTGCCCCAGTTGGTGAAATAGGCCACCAAAAAAAGCGCCGTTAGCACAAACCACCAAAACAAGTTCCACACCAACAGGAAAGGGATACCCATCAACAGGGGCTCTATCCGGTTAGCCAGCATAATGACGGGGCTTTCCAGCATAAAGAAACTGAAAAGCATGACGCTGTAAATCGACAGCTTGAGGGGAGTTAAATACTTCATAGCGAGTTTGCCCTATGTCCATAGTGAATTGTTTATATTGAGTTTGTGAACGGTATTTTCAGTACGCAGCCACCAACAGCGAGCTTCTTGGAAGCATCGTTATAGGTGCCAATTACTGGTTGGGAGTGCTCCATAGATTTATTGTATTTATTCGTATAAATATAATGATTAGGTGCTTTTTTAACCGGCGTCAAGGTCAAGAAGCATGGCTAGATGCCTTGTTACGTATAAATTCTCTAACGTGAACAAAAGAAGAGCGTAATTTTATAAACGTGTCTGGTGGCGCATGCTGAGGCAATGCCCTATAGCGATGGAGCTGGACACCATGTTTGGAATAAAAAGCAAAACCCCCGCTGAAACCTCGAGTGCCCCGTCAGCAGAGACGCCCTCAAAAACGGCGCTTAACCAGCACTATTGGATGCCGTTTAGCGCCAACCGCGATTTTCGTGCTAACCCGCGCGTTATCGCCGGGGCGGAAGGGCGTTACTACATTGATGATCAGGGCCGTAAGCTGTTTGATTCGCTTTCCGGGCTTTGGACCTGCGGCGCTGGTCATAACCGCGAAGCGATCCAGAAAGCCGTGGCGGCGCAGCTCGGCAGCCTCGATTTTGCCCCCGGTTTTCAAATTGGTCATCCGCTGGCGTTCAAGCTGGCGGAAAAGGTGGCTAGCCTCACGCCTGCCGGGCTGGATCATGTATTTTTCACCAACTCAGGATCTGAAGCCGCCGATACCTCAGTCAAGATGGCCAAAGCCTACTGGCGTTTAAAAGGCAAGCCGGAGAAGACTCGTATGATCGGCCGCGCCAAGGGCTATCATGGGGTGAATATTGGCGGCACCAGCCTGGGCGGTATCGGTGGTAATCGTAAACACTACGGTCAGTTGCTGGATGTATCGCATCTGCCGCATACGTTACAAGCGGGCCATGCTTACACCCGTGGTCAAGCGGAAACCGGTGCCGAGCTTGCCGATGCGCTGTTGGATCAAATCGCCCTGCACGACGCTTCAACCATTGCAGCGGTGATCGTTGAGCCGATGTCCGGCTCGGCGGGGGTGATCGTGCCACCTAAAGGCTATCTGGATCGGCTGCGTGAGATCTGCAGTGCCCACGATATTCTGCTGATCTTTGACGAAGTGATCACCGCCTTTGGCCGCAGTGGTGCGACCACCGGCGCCGAAGCCTTTGGCGTGACGCCGGATATCATGAACGTGGCCAAGCAGATCACCAACGGTGCGATCCCCATGGGCGCGGTGATTGCTTCCAGCGAGATTTTCGACACCTTCATGCACGCGGGCGGCCCCCAGCACGCCGTTGAGTTCTCCCATGGGTATACGTATAGCGCCCACCCAGTGGCTTGCGCTGCGGGGCTAGCGGCGCTTGAAATGATGGAGCGAGAAAACTTCCCAGCCCAGGTCAGCGCCATCGCACCTACCTTTGAGCAGAAGCTACACGCCTTGAAAGGGCGCAATCACGTTGTCGATATTCGTAACTACGGCTTGGCCGGTGCCATTCAGCTAACGCCCCGGGAAGGCGACCCCATTATTCGCCCAAGGGATGCTCATATGGCGCTGTGGGAGGCTGGCTTCTACGTGCGCTACGGCGGCGACACGCTGCAGTTTGGGCCTCCCTTTGGCTCCACCGAGGCTGAGCTCGAACGGCTGTTCGACGCCGTCGCCACCACCCTGGATTCGTTAGCCTAAGATTCATTGGCATAACCGACTGATCTAAATTTCAGAGAGTTTAAATATGAGTGTTGTTTCCCACCTCATCAATGGTGAACTAGTCGATAGTCAGCGTACGCTGGATGTCACCAATCCTTCGACCGGGAAGGTAATTCGTCAAGTGGCGGATGCTAATACCGCTGATGTAGAGCGAGCCATAGCCGCCGCCCAGGCGGCGTTTCCTGCCTGGCGCGATACGCCGCCCGCTAAGCGTGCCCAGGTGATGTACCGCTTTAAGCAATTGCTCGAAGATAACGCTAACCGCTTGGTGCAACTGGTCAGTGAAGAGCACGGCAAAACTCCCGAAGACGCCATGGGCGAACTCAAGCGCGGCATTGAGAACGTCGAGTACGCCTGTGGGGTGCCAGAGCTGCTCAAAGGAGAGTATTCCCACAATGTAGGGCCGGGCATTGATGCCTGGTCAAACTTCCAGCCATTGGGTGTGGTGGCAGGTATCACCCCGTTTAACTTCCCCGCCATGGTGCCGCTGTGGATGTACCCCATGGCGATTGCCTGCGGTAATACGTTTATATTGAAGCCTTCGGAGAAAGACCCTTCGGCGGCCATGGCAGTAGCCGAACTGCTTCAAGAAGCGGGGCTACCCAAAGGTGTAATGAATGTAGTCCACGGCGGTCGCGAAGCGGTGGAAACGCTGCTGGATGCCAAGGCCGTTAAAGCCATTTCCTTTGTCGGCTCAACGCCAGTGGCTGAGGCGATCTACTCTCGTGGTTCCGCCGCGGGTAAGCGCGTTCAGGCGTTAGGTGGGGCGAAGAACCACGCCGTGGTGCTGCCGGATGCCGACCTGGAAAACGCCGCCAACACATTAATGGGCGCAGCGTTTGGTAGTTGCGGCGAGCGCTGCATGGCGATCTCGGTAGCGGTATGCGTGGGCGACGAGACCGCAGACCGTTTGGTTGAAACCCTACTTCCTAAAATCGCTCAATTAAAAGTCGGCCCCGGCACCAAGCGGGATCTGGATATGGGGCCGCTGGTGACCGCTGAGCACCGGGATAAAGTCCTCGGCTACATCGAAGATGGCGTAAAGGCTGGCGCGACACTGGTTGCCGATGGTCGCGACCTTCAAGTCTCAGGCTATGAAGAGGGCTATTTCGTGGGCGGCTGCTTGTTCGATAACGTCACCGCCGAAATGCGCATCTACCAGGAAGAGATCTTTGGGCCGGTGCTTTGCGTGGTGCGCGTGGGTAGCCTGGATGACGCCATGCAACTGATCAACGACCACGAGTATGGCAACGGCACCTGCCTGTTCACCCGCGATGGCGAAGCCGCCCGCCGCTTTACCGATGGTATCGAGGTTGGCATGGTGGGCGTGAATGTGCCGCTCCCGGTGCCCGTGGCGTACCACAGCTTTGGTGGTTGGAAGCGCTCGCTGTTTGGGGATCTTCACGCCTACGGGCCGGACTCGGTGCGCTTCTATACTCGCCGCAAGGCGGTCTCCCAGCGCTGGCCGTCGGTGAGCGAGGCCACCCGGGCCGAGTTCTCGTTCCCCAACAATCAAAGTTGACGTCTTAGAGTAACTAGGACATCTTCTCAGCACCGTCGCTCTGCGATGGTGCTTTTTTTGGTGCGTACTTCAGACGTATAGGGACGAGAACAGCGTGGCGAGAACCCAGGACGAAATTCGGCAAACCAACGTAAAAAAGATTCTCCAGGCGGCAGAGCAGTTGTTTGCCGAAAAGGGCTATGCAGGTGCTTCCATGGGCGAAATCGCACAACTGGCAGAGATCCCCAAGTCCAACGTGCACTACTACTTCTCGACCAAAAATGCGTTGTATCAAGATGTTCTGTTAGAGCTTCTCGAGGTGTGGAAACAGGATGCGCTCTGCTTCGAGCTCTACGATGATCCTCGTGTCGTGCTTTCCACCTATATTCGCGCCAAGATGAACCACTCCCGCAACCGCGCCCACGGCTCGAAAGTTTGGGCGGCCGAAGTCATGCAGGGCGCGCCGATTCTTAAGGAGCGCCTGCGCGACAACCTTTACGAATGGGCCAAGCTTAAGGAGTCGAAAATTCGCGAGTGGGTCGAGTCAGGTCAAATCAACCCCGTCGAGCCTTCCTACCTTCTTTATATGATTTGGGCCTCCACCCAGCACTACGCGGATTTCGACTACCAAATCTACCTGCTCAACGACGACCAACCACTGGACGACTTGCAGTTCGAAAAGGCCGTGCAGTCGGTGACCTCGGTGATTTTAAGAGGGATTGGGCTGACGGCTTAAGGGCGCCTGCACACTAGCTGAACCAGGAAGGAGTTACTGATGGGCAATAACGGACAGCCTGTTATCGGGGTGGGCGCTATTGTGCTTCGCCCGGACGGAGCCGTGCTGCTTGGATACCGCGATAAACATGGAGAGTCGCCGTGCTGGTGCTTACCCGGCGGTCATGTTGATGCGGGGGAGTCATTTGAGACGGCAGCCCTCCGTGAAATGGCAGAAGAAACAGGCATTACCGAGTGGCAACGTGTGAAGATCCTGGTGATAACCCAACACCTGAGTAGCTCAGTCTCTACAGTTACCGGTGCAGTGTTAGTTACGGTGAAGCAGGATGCCGAAGCAGCATTGCTTGAGCCAGAGGTGTTTACTCAATGGCGTTGGTTTAGCCCCGGCGCTCTTCCCTCGCCGTTATTCGCGGCAAGTCAGGCGGTATTGTCATATTGGCTTGGCGATGAGTCGCCAAGCGGCTGGGAGACATATCCTATCGCTCAAGCAGAGTGAATTTTGCTATGTAGAGCGCAAGCTTTCCATCGGCACAGACGTATCAAACTTATGCCGCTTACGCGACAGTAGCGTGCGGAACTTGCGCAGATTATCATCGCCATAGAGCACGCGATCACAAAAGCTGTCGTACTCATCTAAATCAGCGACTGTCACTATCAATACAAAATCACACTCGCCGGTTACCTGGTAGCACTGCTTCACTTCAGGGGCGCTCAGCGCTGTTGTTAAAAAACGCTGGTAGAGTGATTTGTTATCCCGCTCCATGGTGACTTCTACCACCATGTGCAAGCACTGCCCCAAGGCGTCAGGGTTGAGTAGTGCTACCTCCCGTTCAATGATTCCAGCGTCGCGTAATCGATTAACGCGCTTTAAACAGGCAGAGGGTGAAAGCCCTATCTCGTCCGCTAGCGCTTGGTTGGTCAGGCTGGAGTTACGCTGAAGTTGGTCAAGGATTCGTCGATCAATGGCGTCCATGAAATAAAATGTCCTTTCTGCGCTCATAAAGAACGAATAGTGATTGTTAGTGCGGAATTGAAAAGAATATTCTGCGCCAGCCCCATTATCATAACCGTTGTTCAAATGATGGCAACGGGGGCTTGATGCAGATAAAGATTCATCATCTATGGGCTTGGGTAACTCACCTATTACAAGACGCGTTGCGCGTGTACCTGACGCTGCTCAAAATCCTGATTCCAGCATTGCTTATCGTCAAAGCATTAGAGCTCTTGGGTGTTATCGGCTGGCTGGGAACGGTATTAGCTCCCTTAATGAGCATACTCGGTTTGCCCGAGCAGTTGGGCGTTGTGTGGGCGGCGGCGCTCTTTACCAACTTGTACACCGCCATTGCGGTATTTCTTCAAGTAGCTGGTGATATGCACTTGAGTGCCGAGCAAGTGACAGTGCTGGGTGCATTAATGCTGGTAGGGCACTCAATTCCTGTTGAGGGGGCCGTTGCCAAGCGCGCTGGCGTACCTTGGTGGGCTACGTTAGTCCTGCGCGTAGGTGGGGCTTTGCTGTTTGCTTGGCTCTTGCACTGCTTCTATTCGTATTTTGGTTTGTTGCAAGCGCCAGTAGCATTGGTATGGCAACCAAGCTTGTCGACAGCGCCAACGCTAAGCAGTTGGGCTATTGCACAGCTTGAAACGCTAGCGCTTATCTTTGTGATTATTTTAGCGCTGATTGTGCTCCTAAAACTTCTGAAAAAGCTCGGCCTGGAGCGCTGGATTCATCTTGGTTTGCTACCGCTACTCAAGCTATTAGGCATTGGCCGTTCGGCAGCGAATGTAACGGTGATTGGTTTTACGTTGGGATTAAGCTATGGCGCAGGGCTGCTGATTAGGGATGTGCAGAACGGGGTGCTTAGCAAACGTGATAGCACGCTTGCACTGTGCTTTCTCGGCCTCTGCCATAGCGTTATAGAAGACACGCTGCTGATTTTGATGCTGGGAGCCGATATAGCGGGCATTTTATGGGCACGGCTACTCTTTGCCGTTATTGTCACCGCTATGATTGCCCGTTGGCCCGCAACCACAATCAATAGGGCGCTACACCGGCTGCCGTAAGCGTAAAATGGATAGGCCCAATCCGATAAAAGCACTGCCCATCAGGCGATTGACCCATGTCACCCGCGAGCGACTGCTCAGCCAGCGGGCGAGATGCTTGGCAAGGGTGCCGTAGGTCATCAAGGTGACAAAGGAGAGTGCCATGAAGGTACCTACCATGATGGAGAACTGAGGAAGCAAGGCGCGCTGCGTATCCAAAAACTGTGGAAACAGGGCAGTGAAGAACAGGATCGCCTTAGGGTTGCTCATGGCGACCAGTATGCCTTCACTGACAGTGCGCCATCTGGGAGTGGGTTTTGCCGGGCTGGTTGAGACCGCAAGGGAGGTGTTGCTGCGCCACTGACGAATGCCCAGGTAGATCAAGTAGGCTGCGCCGCCCAGTTTAAGCAGGTTGAACAGCACTTCCGAGGCGTTCAACACCACCCCCAGCCCCAAGACTGCTGCACTGGCCAGTATGAGTAGGCCAGTGATATTGCCCAGCGACGAAAGCGCCACGCGTTTGGCTCCTCCTGCCATGCCATTGCGCACCGCGACTAGAAAAGCGGGCCCGGGGCTGGCAATGCTGACCAGTGCCACGGCAACAAAAAGCAACCAAGTGGAAAGCAGCATGGGCGCATCTCCTGACGGGGTTGAAGTGACTCATCGCATTAATCCTAATGGATAACACCCGTGTAGACGACTAAAAAGCGTATTTAAGGTGTGGCGAATAAAATGAATGTGTTTCGCGCAATATAGGACTTGTTCTTTCGGTTTCCGGGTCAGGAAGTGGTCGGGTCGGCGACTCAAACTCTCAGCAAGCCTCTAATATCTCTTTTGACAGAGACTCCCCGTTCAGTGTGCGTGCGTACTGTGACAGCTAAACTTTGCTGGCGACCAAAAGGGCGGTCAGCGATCTTAGGCAATTCTGCCCAAAATACCGGATTTTGTAAGACATTCGCTATTGGGTTTGTAAGATATCTCTTAAAAATCGATGACTGAATTGATTTTGCTAGGAGATGCTGTAGTTTTTCCCGGCGTTGCTATCAGGGTTAAAGTCCTAAGCAATAAATGGCATCGACTTAATACGACTTTTTATAGAAGAGCCCTTTCTCAACAAGATGAAAAAGGGCGATCCCTCATGGCGGCATTCAGTATTGATGGCGCTTGTGTTTAGCCTTACTGGGTTTCAGGCGCATGCCTTTATTTATTTCGATTATTACCAGCTTTCCTACCGTCATCTTTACAGTACTGCTAAGTGTCGCCGTTCTTTACTGGTTAGTTTCGCTATCGGGATTGGTCGATAGCGACGTAGTCGAGGGTGATGTTGGCGAAGGCGGTTCGCTGGCGCTGGGTGGTTTACTGGCAACGCTGGGCTTGCACGGCGTTCCCCTGCCGCTAGTGATTACGCTGCTGGCATTAACCGACTGGCTGTTTAGCTATTTCGCAATGCTGTTGTTAGGAACACACCTAAACCCAGGCCTGTTGCTGTGGGTGTTTAATGGCGTCGTGCTGATATTAGGGTTTGTTGTCGCCACTATTATCACGTCCTTGCTGATTCGCCCTATGCGGCCACTTTTTCGCCCCGCTCAGCACCTGCCTATTGAACAGCGTTTGACAGGTAAGCAATGCACGGTTCGCTCGGCAGAGGTGACAAAAGAGAAAGGCCGCGCCGATGCGCATATCGATGGTGACCATCTTATTTTGCAAGTGCGAAGCGGCTCAGCGCTGGTGCGTGGTGAGCGCGCCATCATTATTCAGTACCTGTTTACTGAAGATGCGTACTGGGTGGTATCTGAAAAAGATTTTGAAGCCGGCTTAGCCGATTAATTGCCTTGGTGCAGGAGATAAAGATGGATTTGTCGTGGATCATGCCACTACTGGTTAGTGTCAGTGTGATTGTTATTGCACTGCTTGCAATACTGGCACTGTTTAAAGCCTTTTATCGAAAAATAGATCAAGGTCAGGCGTTAATCGTCAATGACCTCTCCACGACTCCTAAGGTTTATTTTACTGGCGCCATGGTGCTGCCCGTTGTTCACCGTTCCGAAACCATGAAGGTGTCGGTGATCACCCTGGAGCTCAATCGTACCGGGAAAGAGGGGCTGATTTGCCGCGATAATTTGCGTGCCGATATTAGCGTAGCATTCTACCTACGCGTCAATGCCACTGCCGAAGACGTCTTGCGCGTTGCTAAATCCGTTGGCGTAGGCCGCGCCTCCGATCGCGATGCCGTTAATGAGCTGTTTAACGCCAAGTTCAGCGAAGCATTGAAGACCGTCGGTAAAAAGATGGACTTTATGCAGCTCTTCGAAGAGCGCCAGCAGTTCCGCGACGCCATTGTTGAGACCATTGGTCAGGATCTTAATGGCTATATTCTCGAAGACGTTGCGATTGATTATTTAGAGCAGACGCCGAAAAGCTCTTTGGATCCGAACAACATCCTGGATTCAGAAGGTATCAAATGTATCACCGAGATTACCGCCCGGCACAATGTTGAGACCAACCGCCTGGAGCGCGACCAAGAGCTGGAAATTCAGCGCAAGAATGTATCGGCTCGCGAGGCTGCATTAGAGCTTGAGCGAACTCAGGCCGATGCCGAGGCGCGTCAGCGTCGTGAAATCGAAAGCCTGCAGTCTCGCGAGCAGTCCGAAGCCGAGCAGGTGCTTCAGCAAGAGCGTGCGAAAAGCGAAGCCGCGCGGATTAAAACCGATGAAGAGCTGGCTATTGCGGATGAGAACAAGCAGCGTCAGATTGAAATGGCCATTAAGGCTCGTGAGCGTGCGGTACAGATAGAAGAGGTGCGCATTCGTCAGGCAAAAGAGCTTGAGGATGTGACCCGTGAGCGCGCGGTAGAAATTGAACGTATCGGCATGGAAAAAGCGCTGGAAGAAGAGCGCAAAGAGATTGCCGATATTACCAGCCAGCGCATTGCGGTTGAACGCAGCGTGGCGGAAGAAGAAGAGAACATTAACGATGTGCGCAACCGCGCCGAGGCGGAGCGCCAGAAGGTCACTCGCTTGACCGCTGCTCAAGCCGAAGCGGAAGAGCGCAAGCTCAAAGAGGTGCGCGCCGCGGAAGCAGTCTTCGAGCGCTCCAAGCTGGAAGCGGAGGAAGCGGTTATTCGCGCCCAAGCCGATCTGAATGTGGCAGAGAAGAAATCCGCCGCAGAAGAGAAGCAGGCGCGTGGCCAACAGGCGCTTGCCGCCGCAGACGGGCTGGCCGAAGCGCAAGTGCTGGAAGCGCGTGCTCACGCCCAGCGCAGTGAAGGCTTTGCCCTTGCCGAGGTTAAAACGGCCAATGCGAAAGCTGACGAAGATGCCGGGCTGGCGGAGGTGCGTATTCTTGAACAGCGCCTTGAAGCCGAGGCCATGGGCGAGGAAAAACTGGGCACTGCGAAAGCACAGTCCAGAGAAGCAATGGCCAAAGCCGAAGCGAATGGCTTGGTCGAGAAGCTGCGCGCTTACGACAATATGTCCGAAGAGGCTCGCCACTTCGAAGAGTTCCGTATGAACCTGGAGGTTCACGAAAAAGAAGTCATGGCGCAAATCGAAGCTCAGCGCATCGGTATGCTCGAAAATGGCAAAGTAATGGCTGCCGCGATGCACAATGCCAAGTTTGAACTGATTGGTGGCGACAGCGATGTGTTTGAAAAACTCACCGCTGGCCTAGGCTACGGTAAAGCAGTACAGGGCGTGCTTGATAAGTCGCCAGCGCTGCAAGCCACCCTGGCGGGCTTGGCAAATCGTGCCTTGAACGCTGACGCAGGTAAAGCCTCCGAATCTGCCTAAAGGGTAGGGTGACTCTCTATGCAGAGAGTCGCTTTACCTCCTATGCAGAGAGTCTCGGCCTACGTCGTTCCAAGCGGCCGGTGATACCTTTCCAAGACCGCAATCGTCACCCCATTGCGGTCTTTGCTATTTCTAGTGAGCACTTTTTCAGGATGACTACTATGTCGAAGGAGCACTCTTCGGTTGAAAACATCGTCAGAGAAAGCACCGCATTCGAGACAATAAAGCGGCGCTTGAGAACCCAGGGCGGCGAACTGGGCGATTCGATCGGTAAACTGAATGACGCCCGCGCTGACGTTTTCGGTAGCAGTAGCATGGCGCTGTTGGGCCGGGCCCGGGTACGTACCGAAAATAACGCCATTGCCCGCGATATGGTGCGCATTGGCGAGCAAATCCTGTTTGGCTTTAACGTGCAATTGGGGTTGCGCAAAGAGCTTGAGGCGAGCGATATCTTTGCGCTTTATCACCTAAAAGACGACGAAGAGGGGCTTGAGTTAAGCGAAGCGCCGATGGCGGATAGCTTTCTCACCGAGAGCCGCTTTGTTCAGGATTTCAAAGAACTCCAGAAATACTACAGTCACGCTACGCTGGTTCAACTGGTCACCCTGAACAACAAGCTGCTGATCGCTTTTCAAATAGGTGAAAAACTTAGCGATCTGCGTGTCTTCCGCTGGGAATTAGCCGCCAGCGGCGAGGTGAGCCGCTATATCGATAACCGCGGCGAGCGCGACTTGGTGTTCCCCGACCGCTTCGCCTTCCCCTGGCAGACAGCAGGCCGGGATATGCAAGAGCAGGGTCGCGCACCCCATCTGAATATCCTTGATACCGTCTTCGTGGATAACCTGCGCGGACACATTACCTTCAAGATCGAGAACAACACCAGTAGCGGCGAGGGTGTCTTTAGCGACTCGGTGGAGTCAGACTCCCAGTCGCTGGACGATGCCAGCTTTGAATATGCTGATCTTGGTGCGGTGGTGCTGATTCGTATTTTGCCCTTCAATGAGCAACAGTGGCGCTACTACCTTTTCAACCGTGCTGAGCAGCACGTTAAACGTGTTGATGCCATGGCGGGCTCCGTCGTTGAGCTGCCGGAAAACCACGGCCTGATTTTCCCCTCAGGCTACTACTTAAATACCGGTGAGTTGACCACCTACGAAGTACCCGAGGAAGACCTGCGCTTCAAACGTATGGTGCGCTCGCCAAACGGCGAAGATGTTCTCTACACTTTCTACGCGCCGCAAACCGGGCAGGTAGTGCTTTATCGCTACAACTTGATCCGCAAGCAGGTCGATACCCCCATGGTGGGGCACGGGGCGGCGATACTTGAAAACGGTCACCTAGCGATTTTTTACGCTGAAGACGAGCCTACGCTGGTTCATCCTATCCAGGTATGGGCGACGCCCTTTATGTCGGAGCGCTTCCATGCCCAGGATGCGGTGCGTAACGACACGCCACTAGGCCGAATTGGTAACCCGGATCTAGTACGCGGCATTGCCGAGCTCAATAGCATCGTGCAGCTCGCTAACGAGCAGCAGGCATCAGAACGCCACTTTAACGCCATCATCCGGCGGGTTGACCGCACGCTGAACCAGTTCCACTGGATTGGTGAAGCTGACTTTGAAACCATTCACGCCGCGCTTGAACAGCTAAAGCACACCGCTGAACTGATGCTCGATGAGTATGAGAAAGTCCAGGCGATTCGTGCCCAGACAGCCCAGGCGCTAGATGAGGTTGAAAAACAGCAGGCGACGCTGCTGCGGGAGCTAAAGCCCAGCAGTTGGAAAACTCCCGACCTATTCGTCACCTACCTGAAGCACTTACGCGACCATCGTGGCCGACTGATGGCGTTGCGTGAGCGCCGCTACCTGGATGAAGAGCGCCTGCAAACGTTAGAGCAAGCGCTGGATAAAGCGGAACAATCGCTGACCCAGCAGACCTTTAGCTTTCTTGCTCAGCCAGAAGCGCTGGATGGCTACCGGGAAACCCTGGCGACGTTGAAAGAGCAGGTGGGTGAGGCAGAGAATCGCCAGCGGTTGGCGGAGTGCGTGGAGCGCTATCGCGAATTAACCGCGGGCCTGGATATGATTCAAGGGCTGCTGTCCTCGATGTCTGGCGGCGATGCTATTGAGCAGACGCGGATTACCGAGAACATCTCCAGCATCTACGCCTCGATTAATCAGCAGCGCTCCGAAGCGGAGATCCGTTTAAGAGAGCAGGGCAGTGCAGAGGCCCAGGCGCAGTTTGCGGCCCAGATTCGCCTGTTCGAGCAGAGCCTGGCTAACGGCGTGGGCGCGTTGCGGGAACCCGATGACTGCGACCAGTTGATGACGCGAATCCTTGACCAACTCCAGGAGTTGGAGAGTCAGTTCGGCGAATTTGATGAATTTTTAACCACCATCCTTGAACAGCGTGAAAGTGCCCACGAGAGTATCGAAGCACGCCGCCAGCAGCTGCAGGATGAGCGTCAACGTCGTGTCTCTACTCTAACGGACGCCAGTCAGCGGATTTTGGCCAACGTGGAGCGCCGTACGGAACGCTTTGAAACCCTCGAAGAGCTGCATAGCTTCTTCGCGGCGGATGCCATGGTCGGCAAAGTGCGCAGCATGATCGATGAGCTGCGCAATATGGGCGGCAATCTTGAGGCGGACGATATCGCCGGGCGCCTACGCTCCTCCCAGGATGCCGCCATGCGTAGCGTGCGCGACCGTTCCGATATCTATGAATCCGGTGGCGATGTGATTCGCCTGGGGCCGCGCCACCGCTTCAGCGTCAACCAGCAGCATCTCGACTTAACCCTAGTGCCTCGCCAAGAGCGCATCATGCTGCATCTGACGGGCACCCAGTATTACGAGCCGCTGGAAGATGAGCGGCTGACCGAGCTGCAAGACTACTGGAGTATGCTGCTGCCTTCTGAAAGCCCCGCGGTCTATCGCGCCGAGTATCTTGCTTATCGCTTTATGGACGAGTTGGCGCAGCCCGGCGCTAAGCCGATTAATGTGGAAGATTTCAGCGAGTTGCAGCGTCAGATTGCCAATTTTGCCTCGCCGCGCTACCGCGAAAGCTACGAAAAAGGTATCCACGATCACGATGCTGCGTTAATCGTACGCACCTTGTGGCCAGCCCGCCAAAGTGCTGGCTTGCTAGGATTTGGGCCACTGCCGCGGGCATTGGCAATGCTGTTCTGGGCCGATCGTATTCATGATGAAGAGGCGACCCGTAACCTGCGCGCTCGCTGTCTTTCGGCAGGCATTCTGTGCCGCATTATGAATAACGAGGATCTGCTACGGGCTTTGATTCAGGAAGTGCAGCCGCAGCTTGATGCCTTTGTCACGACCCAGCAGTTGGCTAGCGTGTCAGGTCAGGCTGATTCGTCTAGCTTGATAAGCAGCGCCGCTGATTTCCTGGTACGTCAGTTAGCTGAAGAAGGCGAACGTTTTCCGGTCACTCAGTACGCTGCCAGCCTGGTGGAAAGCTTTACCACCTCCATGCAGCAGCAGGGGCACTACGCACATTTCCAAGAGGCCCTGGCCGTGGTGGCGGGTAACCCTGGCGCACGCTGGGTGATCACTTCCCATTGGCTGCAGGCTCACGCAGGGCAAGCCAAGCAAGAGGCATTGCTGCACTACCTTCCCGAAGCGATCGCCATGCTCAACACGGCTGACCGGCTAAGCACCGCCACCCATAATGTCGAGCTAGCCTTCACGGTTACCGGCTTGCTGGGCCAGCACGGGCGCCTGGAACAGCAGCAGCTAACCCTACAGCTAGACGACTTTCAGGAGCGGCTGCGCCACCACGAGCAGGTTGTTATAAGCAATTGGACGGCGTTACAAGAGCGTCGCCAGCTGATTTTACGCGAGCAGCGGGAGCGGTTGCGACTCGAAGAGTACCTGCCGAAGCCACTCAACTCCTTTGTACGCAATAAGCTGATTACCGAAAGCTACCTACCCATTATTGGCGATAACCTGGCCAAGCAGATGGGTACGGTAGGTAATACGCGGCGAACGGATAATAGCGGTTTGCTGATGATGATCTCCCCGCCCGGCTACGGTAAAACCACACTTATGGAGTATGTGGCGAACCGCCTAGGACTGATCTTTATGAAGATTAATTGCCCCAGCCTTGGCCATGATGTGACCTCCCTGGATCCTGACGCGGCTACGCACTCCACTGCCCGGGCCGAGCTGACCAAGCTCAACCTCGCCTTTGAGATGGGCAACAACGTGATGCTCTATCTGGATGATATTCAGCATACTCACCCGGAGTTTTTGCAGAAGTTTATCTCGTTATGTGACGGCAGTCGTCGGGTTGACGGCATCTGGAATGGACGTACCAAGACCTACGATATGCGCGGTAAGCGCTTCTGTATCGCCATGGCGGGTAACCCCTACACCGAAAGCGGCGACGTGTTCAAAGTGCCCGATATGCTGGCCAACCGCGCCGATGTTTATAACCTGGGCGATGTATTAAGCGGCATGGAAGAGGTGTTTGCGCTCTCCTACATCGAGAACGCCATGAGTACCAATACCGTGCTTGCCTCTTTAGCCACGCGGGGCATGGACGATTTCTACCGCTTTGTTGATATCGCCATGGGCCGCGAGGTGCCAAGCACCGAGTTTGAACACGACTATAGCGCCGCAGAGCGTGAAGAGATCGTGGCGGTGCTGAAGAATATGTTTAAAGCCCGAGAAGTGGTGCTACGCGTCAATCAGCAGTATATCGCCTC
The DNA here is from genome assembly GCF_005937175.1 of Halomonas sp. ATBC28. Classification (NCBI taxonomy): domain Bacteria; kingdom Pseudomonadati; phylum Pseudomonadota; class Gammaproteobacteria; order Oceanospirillales; family Halomonadaceae; genus Halomonas; species Halomonas sp. ATBC28. The sequence goes on from NZ_VCQL01000001.1 coordinate 148,619, forward strand.
CAGCGCCCAGGCAGATGAGTACCGCACCGAGCCGCCATTCCGCCTACAGGGCAGCTACCGCAATATGAATCGGTTGGCGGAGAAGATGTCACCGATCCTAAGCGACGACGAACTTGAAGCGATCATTGATGACCACTACGTCGGCGAAGCGCAACTGTTAACCCAGGGCGCCGAAGAGAATCTACTCAAGCTGAAAGAGCTTAGAGGCACCTTGAGCGAGGAAGAAAAACAGCGCTGGGAAGATATCAAGCGTGAGTTCCAACGTCGGCAACTAACTGGGGGTAATGAAGAGACCGGTGCCCTAGTGGTGCGTCAATTAAGCTTAATTGCGGAGGGGGTTGGTCAATGGGGGAAGGTAAGAACGGAGGATAGTTAATGTTGCCTGACGAATCGCTTCCACGTTTATCTATCAATATATGGGAAGGTGGAGGTGAATAAAAAACGGATCAAAGCGATATACCTACTGATTTCGATTGCTCTTGCCTTGATCATTGCATCACTGATGGTTTACGTAGCACTTGATCATAATACTCAAGGAGAGTTCTGCGCGTACACAACCGACATGTCTTCCTGCGATTACCAGCACGAGGCCATCGCTTCTGTATTTCTAGGATGGCTGTTTGCATCTTTGTTTGTCTTCGGAGTTCCGGCGGTTCTGGTGTGTATCATCAGTCGATGCATTGGCTTTTTCAGGCTATTGATAAAGCGATAGCCTGGGGACGATAACCATTTGATGGGATTACCTCGATACCGAGGTAATCCTCTTTCATATTATGAATATCCCCGACCTAACACCTGCCTAAAGCACTCACTCAATAGCGGAGTAAGGGTTTTCTGCCATTAAGAAAGCGCGTAAGTCGGCTTTTTGAGAGTGGCTATGCAGCCACTCGCGCACGTCACAGGCTTTTTGGTAGTCAGAATCACCAAACTTGCTGCGATACAGCTGCTCAAAGGTGTCACTGGTTTTTTCCTGACGTATCCGCTTTTGCCAGGTGTCTGTCAGTATGCTGTTCAGATTGCCCGCAAGTCCTTCGGCGACCAGCATTTCCCACTCGCCTTTATTCAGCCAAACGCCGCCTACCCGCGCGCTATAGTCGATCCTATGAGCATTATCTTTGGCGATTCGAAACTTGCTCATAATGCCGCCGGTCACTGGGCAAATAAGTGCGCCTACGGTATCTTCCACCTCAATGCTTTCAACGCAAATATCCTCAAACACATGTTCGGGATGACGTTCTTTCCAGCTAATGTAATCTTCAATCAAGATCCAATTGCCGCCGCAATTGTCGCAAGTATGACTACGGAAAAGAGCATCCAGAAAGCTGGGGACTAAGTTTCCCTGCTGGCATGCGGTACATTTCATCGGCGCGTTCCTAGTGTTAAGTTTATGATATCTTTCTCATATACAAAAGTTGTCACAAAGATTAATTAAGAGCAAGCTATCACGCCGAGTAATTGACTCTTAAAACTTCACCGACGCCTGCAGGCTAACTTCCAGTGGGTCGCCGACCACTACCCGTGTGCTGCCACCGCTTGAGGGGTAGTAAGTAGTATCGAACAGGTTCTTGGCGTTGAGCTGCAGGTGCAGGTTGTCGCCCAGCCAAGGGGTATCCCAGCCGATAAAGGCATCGGCGACGGTGTAGGCGTCTAGCTGGAAACTATTGTCGGCATCGCCTTCGCGCTCACCCACATAACGAACCCCGCCGCCCAGGCGCCAGTTGCCTAGTTCCGGGCCGGTATTCAGGTCGTGAGCCAAATAAAGGCTTGCGGTGTGGCGTGCGGCGTTGGTTAGCCGGTTACCCTCGGTGCCTTCGGTATCTTTCAACACCTCGGTATCGGTATAGGCGTAAGCGCCTAACAGCGAAAGCTGATCGGTCAACTGGCCGGAAACCGTTAGCTCCACACCCCGGGAGCCCGCTTCGCCTACCGTGCGGGTGACGCCGTTGTCGGAGACGGCCACATTCTCCTTGCGGATATCAAAGAGCGCAGCGGCTAACGAGAACTGGTCGTTCCACAGGTGCTTCACACCAATTTCGCTGCCCATGCTGTGCTCGGGATCCAGCGTCTTACCCGTATCGCTGTCGGCGCCATTGGGCACAAAGGCCTCGCTATAGCTGGCATAAACGGACGTCTCAGGGGTTAGTCGATGCAGCAAGCTCACCGACGGCAGGAAAATATCGTCGCTGATATCGGTGGCGGTCACGAAGGGGCGGCCCCGGCCACCAAACTGCTCATAGTGGGTATAGCGCCCGCCTAGCCCCAGCGTCCAGCGGTCGTTGAAGTGCCAGCGATCATTGAGATAAACGCCGGTCGTATTAATCTCATCCAAGCGGTTGCTTCGCGAAGTGTTAAGGCGATCGCTATCCAGGTTCAGGCCACCGTAACTCATATCATAAATATTCTGGTCGGTGACCGCCGAGCCGCGATACACATCGCCCAAATAGTCCCGGCGGCGTTCGTGATCAATCCCGACGGTCAGGTCGTGGCGCATGCCAGCCAAAGTGGTGGTACCGGTGGTATCCCAGGCGGTGTATTGCACACGGCGGTCAAAACCATAATTGGCGTCTGCACGGCGGGTTAGTGCGCCGGTATCTTCATTCACACGCAGTACCCGCGGCTGGCCATCGCTGTACTGGCGGCGGTTCCAGCCGTAGGTCAATCTTGTCGACCAGTCGTCGTTGATATCCTGCTCCCACCAGGCGGTGACCGCTTCGTCGTGACCAAATACCCGCGACCAGGGTTCATCGAAACGGCGGTCATTGGGTACCTTGGCAGGTTCACCGTCGACAATCACCGTGCCGCGATCCAGGTCCAGGTCGTAGTCGCGATACTCATAGGAGATCTGCGCGCGACTGTCGTTGCCTTCCCAGCGTAGCGAGGGGGCAACGATAGTGCGTCGATTGTTACCGAAGGCTCGAAAGGAGTCTTCATCTTCATGGTGGACGATAAAGCGGAAGGCAAGCCCGGTATCGGCAAGCGGGCCAGTGACATCGACGCTGGCATTGCCGCCGCCCAAGGAGGTGGCTTCGGCGCTGATTTCGCGCTGCCACTCGTACTCAGGGCGTTTGGTCACCAAATTGATTACCCCGCCAGGATCCTGCTGGCCTTGAAAGAGTGAGGCTGGCCCCTTGAGTACTTCTACATGGTCTACCGTCGCCATGGAAAAGGTGCCGCGGGGTTGGCGAATGCCGTCGATCAGCGTCGAACCATCGCTATTGCTGCCAAAGCCGCGTTTGATAAAGCCGTCCTCGGTACCCCCCATATTATTGCCTTCGGTCACCCCCGCAACCATCGCCATCGCCTCGGTGAGGCTGTCGATATTATGATCGGCCATCACCTGGGCGGTGACGGTTTCCACCGTGCGGGCTTCTTCCAGAAACGATACCGGCTGTTTGCTGGCCAAGCTGGAGCGCTGGGCACGATAGCTCTGCGGGGCCACGTCAGTGAGGCGATCTGAGGTGACGATCAGTGTTTCTGAAACTGTTTCTGAAGTGGTCTCGTTGGCTTGTTGCGCGAAGGCATATGGCAGCGGGTTCAGCAGTAGCAGCGGCGAAAACAGTGCAATGGTTCGAGAGCGGAACATGGGTGGTATCGATCCTTTTTGTCGTCAGTGGGTGGAATGAGCAAGCGTTATTGCGCGTTGAGTGCGCCCCAGAAATGTCCCTCGCGGCTTAGCGCTGGTGGGGCGGGCAGCAGCGCGTCGAAGGTAGCGGCCGGGTCGAGGTCGGCGAAGCGTTCGGGGTAGAGCCATTGGGCAATGCGTTCTAGTGCCACAATGGCAAAGGGGCCTTGGTGGAAGCCGTGCCAGAGCGCGTAGAACTGACCTTGCTGAACGGCGTCGAGATGCTGCCAGCCGGGCAGTTCGTGGCTAAGCGAGCGCAGGTCTTGGGCAATCTCCGCATCGCTAATCCCAAGTCCCACGCTGATGCCATCTCCTGCTGCCCATTGCCCCGCGGTATTGATAACGACGTCGGGCGGGTGGCTCAGCACCCACTCGTTGCTTAGCGTCGCCGAAGCGCCGGGGGTTAACGCATCGGCGATATTCTCGCCGCCTGCCCGCGCGACCAGGTCGGCCAGCCCGTTTCTTAAATTGGTACGGCAGCAGTCGACTTTGACTCCAGGGGCGACATTGATCAGTACCCTGGGCGGTTCAGTGGGATGCTCTGTCAACTTCAGCTCTGCCAAACCCTGGTCGATACGCGCCAAGCGCTGTTCAATCAGAGAGATCATACGATTGGCCCGTGGCGTCGCGTTTAATGCCTCACCTAAAAGTGCCAGGCTTTTGGGCGTGTTTTCCAACGGGTGGCGGTTAAAGTCGATAAACAGGTAGGCAATGCCCAACTCGTCGAGTAGCTGCGCCAAAGGGGAGCCTTCAACACTGCTGGCACGTGAGAGATCAAACAGCACCAGATCCGGGGCCAGATTCAGTAGCGCTTCGCTATCGAGCTGGGGGGTTGGCGCGTGTGAAAGCGTAGGCAATTGGGCAAGCGCGGGCCACTGGGTAGTAAAACGTTGGGCCATGGAAGGGTCGAACACGGCCAGCGGATAGGCCCAGCCCGCCAAGTGTTCGGTCGGGTTATCCAGTAAGCTGGCTAGCGTATAGAGCTGGCGCGGCTGGGTAAGAAATAGCCGTGATGGCGGTGCTGAAAGCGTTACCTGGCGCCCGGCGAGATCGGTAAGTTGTTTGGGAAAGCCCGCCTGTGAACCGGCTGCCCAACAAGCGGTAGTGCTTAACAGACTGATCCAACACAACAGATTGATAGCCAGGTGGCGCATTGGGTTATCCTGGATTGACGTCGCTAAATGGAGTGCGCAGTTTGCTCACTGACGCGATCGCTAAGCACAATTGGCCGCCCCAACGAGCATTGCTCGACCCGTGACTCGACTCCGTAGGCGGCGTGCAGTACGTCGGGGGTAATCACCGTGTGAGGGTCGCCGGCAGCCAACAGACCACCGTTGCCAAACAGCAGCACTTGGTCGCAGAAGCGCAGGGCCAGATTGATATCGTGGATAGCCATCAGGCAGACCGACTGCCGTTCCGCAATCACTGTGCGCACGGTATCGATCAGTGCCAGCTGCCAACGCAAATCCAGCGCACTGGTGGGCTCATCCAGCAGTAACAGCGCCGGTTGACGGGCAATCGCCTGGGCCAGACCCACCATCTGGCGCTGACCGCCGGAGAGTTCGCTTAGCGGGCGTAAGGCTAGCGGTCGAATGGCCAGCGCATCGAACACACGCTCAATCAATGCCTCAATCGCCGCGCGGCTTAAATCGGGGCGCACCGCACGGCAGGCGCTGAGCACCGCTTCATAAGCGACTAACGTGGTGGCCTGAGGGAGCATTTGCGGCAAATAGCCCACATGGCGCATCCGCGCTGCGCCGCTGAGGCTGGCGAGGTCGATATCGTTGAGCTGCATTCGCCCGCTGGCCGGTTGTAAGCCCGCGATAGCTTTTAACAGGGTCGATTTACCCACCGCATTGGGCCCCAGCACCGCGACCAGCGAACCGGGGGGCAGTGTGGGCAGGCTTAGCTGGTCGAAGACGCGCCGTTTGCGATAACCGGTCGTGAAGTTGCTGAGCGTAAAACCTGCCTTCATCGTGCTCGCCCCTGCATCATGATCAATGCCATAAAGAAGGGGATACCCACCAGCGAGGTCACCAGACCCACGGGAAGCACCAACCCATCGACCAGCGTTTTACTGGCGATAGAGGCAAGCGAAAGCACCAACGCCCCGGCCAGGGCGCTGCCCGGTAAGTAAAAGCGGTGATCTTCACCCAGCGCCAGCCGGGCCATATGTGGGCCGACTAACCCTATAAAGCCGATAGTGCCCACAAACGCGACCGCCGCAGCGGCAAGTAAACTCACCCGCAGTAGCGAGATAAGCCGCAGGCGTTCAACCGCAATGCCGAAGCTGCGTGCGTGCTCATCACCCGAGCGCAGTGCCGTCATTGCCCAGGCGCTGCGCAGTGAGAAGGGCAAGCACACTGCCAGTACTGCTGCCACGATGCCCACCGTCTCCCAGGAGGCACGGGACAGGCTACCCATCGTCCAGAACACTAATTGCTGTAACGCATCGGGACTGGCGATGAGCTGCAAAAGTGCAACCAGTGCATTGAGTACAAAGACCAGCGCAATACCAAACAGAACGATAATCTCACGACTGGCCCCGTAGAGGCGCGACAGCGCATTGATGGTCAAAATCGATGCAGCCGCAAACACAAACGCCATCAAGGCGGTGGCGTAGTGGGCATTCAAGCCAAATAGGGAAAAGTTGAAGACAATCACCAGCGATGCGCCGAGGGTGGCCGCTGCGCCCACACCGAGGGTAAACGGACTAGCCAGGGGGTTATTCAGCACCGTTTGCATTTCCGCACCGGCCAAGCCCAGGGTGGCGCCTACCAGTACCGCCATTAACGCCGCAGGCATGCGGATCTCCCAGACAATGGCCTGCTGAATCGGGCCTTGAGCATGGGCATCAAACAACAGCGCGATTAAATCAGCCATTGGGATGTGTGCAGGGCCACTGGCGATATCAGCCAGCAGGGAGATGACCAAGGCGATGGCTAAACCCGCGACAATCAGCAAACGGAGAACGATAAAGCGCCGATAGCTGGATGCCAACGGCGCAATAAGTGGCGAAGAGGCGGGCATGATAAAGGTGATTCCAAGTATGAAGCGAAGGAAACAAGAGGAGTCTTATTTGCGACTAACACTCATTCTTGATTGTATTTTCATCTTTTAGTCGTAGTCTTGTCAACTGTAGGGAGACCTAGCGCCACCTGATTGCGGTGGTGCTTCCCCTATGCTCTATTGAAGCGCTAGGATCTGTCTGAAAACTGGCTGCGCTCGACCATACGGCGTTAAAAATCGGCTCAAAGTACTCATTTACACCATGTAAACTCCGTCTTTTCGTCGATTTTTGCCTTGTCTGACCTTCGCTCGCCGACTTTTCAGACAAAGCCTAGGCTTTATTAAATCGATACGCTTTATTTAAGCAGCTTTTGGCATACACTTACTTTTTGTTACATACAAATATAAAGGAGCTCATCATGACTGATATAGCCGCTTTGCTTGGCAGTGACGCCGAGAGTTTGCTTAATCACACGTGCCAGGGTGTACCCCGTGAGAGCTTGCACCTGCCGGGCCCAGACTTTATTGACCGTGTGATGGCGGATAGCGACCGCAGCCCAGCGGTGATGCGCAATATGCAGAGCTTGTTTAATCACGGTCGTTTGGCGGGCACTGGCTACCTTAGCCTATTGCCGGTAGATCAGGGCATTGAACATTCGGCAGGCGCCTCTTTTGCTCCTAACCCACGCTACTTCGACCCGGCCAATATCGTTGAGCTGGCACTCGAAGGTGGTTGTAACGGCGTGGCATCGACGCTGGGCGTGTTGTCATCGGTGGCGCGGCGTTATGCCCACAAAATCCCGATGATGCTCAAGCTTAACCATAACGAAACGTTGAGCCATCCGGCGATATACGATCAGACGCTATTTGCTGATGTAGACCAGGCCCACGACATGGGGTGCGTGGCGGTGGGGGCGACGATTTACTTTGGCTCCCATGAGAGCCGTCGGCAAATCATGGAGATTAGCGAGGCCTTCGAGCGCGCTCACCAATTGGGAATGGTAACGGTCTTGTGGGCTTATTTACGCAATCCAGCCTTCAAGCAGGACGGTACTGATTATCATGTCGCAGCCGACCTCACCAGCCAAGCTAACCATATGGCCGCAACCCTCAAGGCGGATATCGTTAAGCAGAAACTGCCTGAGAACAACGGCGGTTACCGTGCAGTAGGCTTTGGCCATACTCACGACAATGTCTACAGCGAGCTAACCACTGACCACCCCATTGATTTGGCCCGCTACCAGGTTGCCAACTGCTTTATGGGCCGCGCGGGTTTGATTAATTCCGGCGGGGGCTCCAAGGGGCATTCTGATCTCGGCGAAGCGGTGCGCACGGCGGTGATCAATAAACGTGCCGGTGGTATGGGCTTGATCTCAGGGCGTAAGGCCTTCCAGAAACCCATGCAGGAAGGCGTTGAGCTGCTGCATGCGATTCAGGATGTCTATCTCTCTACCGATATTACGGTTGCCTGATGGCTGGCAGTTGGCTAAGCGTAGGCCCTTAAGTGAGCACTAACAAACTTGATGAATATTAATTAATATTAAATAATCGTCCTATTGAGATGTTTAAAACGGCATACGCTTAAAGGAGCTATATCATGAGTGGAAAGCCAGCAGCACGTATTACTGACCTTACCGCGTGCCCTATCCCAGGGCACGGTACAAACCCACTAGTCAGTGGCTCGCCTGATGTTTTTTACGATAGCTTGTCTGCCGCAAGGTTAGACGATAAATCTGCTTGCGGCAGTCCTATTACTCACGAAGTCTCGTCCACCGTATTCGTCAACGGTAAGCCAGCCGCTGTCCTGAGCAGTGTGGGTGCCCACGGTAATGAAGTCATCACCGGATCGGGGACGGTCATCATCGGTAAGTAGTGGTGTCTGCCGCCATTGATCGGAGCGCTGACGGCCGTAAAAAAAGCCTCAAAAATTGCCATACAGACCCTTGAAAATCGACTGACCGCTCCTATTTTTTACATCGTAGAGGCTGCTTCTGTGGGTTGCGTAAGAGGCTGCCTCTTATGACAATTCTCACAGTCTGCTTAACGTAGGAGGTGTTCGATATGTTCGATGATCTCAAGCGTTTTGAAACCGGCTCGCCTCGGCAGTTTGACTGGTTTAGTCAACTGTTGGACGGCTTCTTCCCCGATGGCAATGCGATGGATATTCGTGCGGTGCCGCGGGGTAGTTTCCCGATGATCAATGTGGCGCGTAGCGATGATGCCGTGCGTGTGTATGTGTTTGCTGCGGGGTTGGCACACTCTGATCTGACCATTGATATTCAAGACAATGTGCTGACGCTACGTGGCAAGCGAGACTCTGTGACGAGTGGTAATGAGGATGGCAGCTCGCGCCCGGTATTTCGCCGAGAGCGCGCCAGCGGTGAGTTTGTAAGGGCGATTGCACTCCCCGATGGCTTAGATGCCGGGCGGGCAGAGGCACGCCATGCCCATGGTGTGTTCGAGATCGTGTTGCCTAAACGCGAAGAACTCAAGCCGCGGCGTATTGATGTTCAGGCGGCGTAAATCATGTTTGTTAACCTTGCATAAGGAGGGATAAATCATGAATAACGTTGTTCGTTCATCCAACCACTCCCCGCTTTTACAGCGTGGCGAGGAGCAACCTTCTCAAGAAACCCTGCTGCCAGCGGTGGATATCATTGAAGAGTCCAATGCGCTCAAACTGGTGGCAGATATGCCTGGCGTTACTAATGAAACGCTGAAAATAGAGCTCGACAACAACGTGCTGAGTTTGGAAGGTGAGATAGCGCTAAATATGCCCGAAGGGCTGAGCGCGCTGCACGCCGAGGTTCGCGGCCAGCGTTTTGCGCGGCGTTTTAACCTCAGTCACGAAGTGGACAGTGATGCCATTACCGCCACTCTCGTCAACGGCGTATTGACGCTAACGCTGCCCAAGAAAGACAGCCACCGCACGCGCCGTATAGAAGTGCAGGCGGCTTGAGGCCTGGTCTCCGAGTACAAACTGAGCGAAAAGCCGAGTGTCCGCTAAATAGCGGGCACTCTTTTTTGTGAGGCGGTTGGCTATCGTTCCAGGTAAAACTCGCCTTTGCCCACCACTTTTGCATTACCGCCCACCGCCACAAGGCCGGGCTTGATCTCGCCATTGGCGGCGGTATGGATAACGCTGGGCCGCCCCATTTCGACACCCTGATGAATTTTGCAGTGCAAGGTGCCTGGTTGCAGTGATGCCAAATAGCCGGTTAAGGCCGCTGCAGCGCTGCCGGTAGCGGGGTCTTCGCAAATGCTGGAATGCATACAAAACATGCGGCTGTGAACTACCGTTTCTGCCCCGCCTTGTTGTTCAATCACATACAGGTAAATCTGGACGGCACTGCTAGACATAACAGCACTTGCCCAAGCCGTCGTAGAAATACGCACGCTCTCTAACGCTGCCACGTCAGTGAGTTCGATCAAATGAAAGGGGAGCCCGAAGGAGGCAATCACCGGATCACCCTTCACCTGATGGATGTCCAATCCCAGCAGCTCAACGGCAGTGGTGCGGTCAATAGTGCTGTCTGTGATCATGGCGGGTTGGGCGGTCTTAAACGTTGCCCTATCTTGTTCATAATTAACCACTAGCTCGCCGATGGGTGGCTGGAGCACAACGCCTTGCTCGCGGTTCACTAAATCCAGCTCCCTTAGCAGATGCGCAGTGCCTACCGTGGGGTGGCCTGCAAAAGGTAGTTCACGAGTAGGCGTAAAGATCCGCATCGGGTAGTGATTCGGTTCAGTGGCAGAGCTTAAAAACACCGTTTCGGCCAGGTTAAGCTCATTTGCCAGCGCCTGCATGGTACTGGCTGCCAACCCTTCAGCCTCTAGAAAAACGGCCAATGGGTTGCCGGTAAACGGCTGGTCGGTAAAGACGTCGAGTAGGTAATACTCAGCGGTTTTCATAAGGCCCCTCATCTAGTGGTGTATGCTTCCAAAACGCTTTATGTCCCTCTTTGAGCGCCTGCGTACGGTCAATGCCGATATCATCAAGTAGCCTGTCATCAAGCGCCAGTAACTGGCGGCGACTACGACGGTAGTGACGATACTGGCGCAGTTGAGATCTTAGCTGATAACGAAGCTGGGTGAGGCTGAAGCGTGGCATGGCGATTCTCCTTGAATGCGATGTGCCTCACCAGATTACTCAGCGTCACTGTTTTGATACAGATATAGGATATGTTGTTTTAAAGATACAGATTGAGTGTGTTATAGCTCTGTATGGTGGTTGGGTAGCGCATCTGTATCTTTATTAGGCTAGGGGAAGGGCGGGGGAGTCTGCAATTCCACGAACTTCGCCCACAATTTCCGGTAGCGAACTGAGGCTGCAAAGCAAGCCACACCACCTAGCAGAAGAGTGATTAAGAGGCCTACAGAAGAAGCTGCTACCCCCATCCACAATGCACCAAAGGCCGTGCCGCCTCGAAAGGTCAAGAAGTAAAACGCATTGACACGTCCTCGCATAGAATCATCTGTAGTACTCTGAATCACTTGTTGGGATTTCACCGCAGTGATTGTGATTGCATACCCCAAGGTTATGAAAAGGCCTATCGATAACCAGAAGTTATCAATTACAGATAGTAGCATTGCACAAAGAGCAATAAGCATGGAAAACGTGACGGTCAACCTAACAGCAGTCTCGATACTATGATCTCGGTTCAAAAGGTTCCATATGCCGGCCAGAACCGAGCCGAGACCAGTTGCCGCAATAAGTATACTGAACCACTCTGAGTGCATATCATATTGAAGCTCTGTTAGAGCTGGAGCCAGATCGGGAATCCCTCGTGCACCAGCAGAAGTAATGGCAATTAGCATCAGCATTGGGCCAAGAAGGGGATGAGTCATTACATATTGCAAGCCATCGACAGCTCCCTTCAACGCGCTGCCTCGTGACTGCTGGTGAGTGGCTAAGTCGGTATGTGGGATAGATTTCAGCATGAAAAAGAAGATCAAGTACCCAGCCACAGTGAACGCAACTGCAGCCGAGATACCATACAGAGATATCGTCAGCCCTGCTAACCCGGCTCCAGCAAACCGCGCGATGTTTAGGCTAAGGATATAGATATTAGCAGCTGAGCTAATGTGAGTGCGGTCTCGCAAGAGCATTGGGTACCAGGCAAGCTGAGCAGGATGGCTGATTGCCATCGATGCTCCAACGACGAAGGCGACAACAAAGAGTAATGGCATCGTCAGTATTTCGAGGTTTAGTAGTCCAATCAAGAGAGTAAGAGCCAGGGCCGGTAATAATTCGCTGGCCATAATAATACGACGTTTATTAAAGCGGTCGATGGCATCGCCAACAAGGGGCGACACGAGGAGAACCGGTAAAAATTCGGCAAATGCAACCATCCGAAACAGACCCTTTGCATCCATGATGCTGTCGATGAAAACGCATAGCCAAATGCGAACTTCCGGTATAGTTTGCTAGTAAGAGCCTTTAGACCCTCTATATCCTCAAGCTTCTTTATCATTGTAGTTCCTAACTATAAAGTTAAATCATCACACGCGGTCTTAGCTCCAAGTGCAATGCATTGCACTTGAGGGGAGCTCCTGAGTTGGTGTACAGAACCGCATAAAACTGAAGCTGGGAATGACGGCTCTTCTTGAGTTCTAAATGCCCAACCAGATTACTCAGTGCTATCATTTGAATACAGATATAGAGTTTACTGTTTTTAGGATACAGAAAGGCGTGTTATACCTCTGTATGGTCGCTGGTCAGGGCATCTGTATCGTTATCAGGCTGTATAGGGGGATGAGTGTCATGACACGCTATGAAGAGGTCGCTGGCATTTTGCGGGAGCGTATCGAGCACGGTATTTACCGTGTAGGCGATCGGCTGCCGTCTATTCGCGCGGTGTGCCAGGAGCTGGATGTTAGCATTTCGACGGCTCAGGAGGCCTACCGCCAACTAATGGACGTTGCATTGATCGAGTCTCGACCAAAATCGGGCTATTTCGTGCTGCCTAGCCGCGTGCCATCGGTGCTGCCGTCGGTCTCACGACCCGCACAGCGCCCGCTGGATATTTCCCAATGGGATCAGGTGCTGGAGCTTGTCGCCACTCAGCGTGATGACGTTCGGCTGCTTTTGGGGCGCGGCATACCGAATTTTGATTATGAGACGCTGCGACCGCTGTCGAAGATACTCGCTGGACTTCATCGTAGTAACGACCTGCATGGGTTCAACTACGACAAGTTGAACGGTAGCCCTGAGCTTCGCCAACAGGTGGCACGGCTGGCCATCGCCTCCGGCTGCCTGCTGCACCCGGATGACATCATGGTGACCACCGGCTGTCAGGAGGCGCTGGCCATCGCGCTGCGCACCCTTACCCAGCCCGGCGATGTGGTGGCCGTGGACTCACCCAGCTTTTACGGCACCATGCAGATACTCAAGGCCAACGGCTTAAAAGCGCTGGAGATACCCACCGACCCACAAACCGGCATCAGTCTGGAAGCCCTGGAGCTAGCGTTAGAGCAGTGGCCAATCCGCGCGATACAGGTCACGCCCACTTACAACAACCCGCTGGGTTACACCATGCCTGAAGCACGCAAGCGGGCGCTGTTTCAGCTTGCTCAACGCTTCGATGTAGCCATTATCGAAGACGATATCTACGGCGACTTGTCATTTAGTCTGCCAAGACCGCGCACCGTGAAATCCTTCGATGACGACGGGCGCGTAATGCTGTGCAGTGGCTTTTCTAAAACCGTGGGGCCTGGGTTACGGGTGGGCTGGCTGGCGCCAGGGCGCTACCGTGATCAGGCACTGCATATGAAGTATGTCTCCACCGGTGCTTCAGCCACGCTGCCGCAGCTGGCAGTGGCGGAATTCGTCGCCAAAGGGCACTACGAGCGCCACGTCCGTTACGCCACCCGCCAATATCAGCGTCAGCGCGATATCATGATCAGTTGGATTCAGCGCTACTTCCCCAAGGGCGCGGGTATTAGCTACCCCCAAGGCAGTTTTTTGCTATGGGTAGAGCTACCCGCCGCGGTGGACTGTGTGAAGCTCAATCAGCGCTTAGCGCAGCATGCTATCCATGTAGCGCCGGGATCGCTGTTTTCAGCTTCGGGCAAGTTTCGTCAATGCCTACGCCTGAACTATGCGTTCACGTTAACACCCAGCATCGAAAACGCCGTGCGCACCGTGGGTGAGCTAGCCACCGAAATGGTGGAGGAAGCTCAGACGCATGCGACAAGCGTTATCTAAGTTCACGTCTAAACCGCAACCTTGAGCATTTATCTTTATCCATATTAGGCCATGGAAATTCATCCGCTATGTTCGAGGTACCCATGCGTCGTCATGCTCTAACCTATCGCGCGTTCGGAAGGCCGCTTGAAACATTGAACGTGGAAACCGCGGAAGTTCCACGTTTGGTTGAGGGCAAGCTCAGGGTGAGAATGTTATGTGCTCCAGTTAACCCGTCTGATCTGATACCCATCAGCGGTGCTTACTCGCACCGTATAACGCTTCCCGCGGTCGCCGGCTACGAAGGAGTGGGGCGCGTTATTGAGGCACCTAGACAGTATGCCTCTCTGATCGGAAAGCGAGTGCTCCCATTACGAGGCGAGGGCACTTGGCAGACGATTCTAGATTGTGATGCTGCACTCGCAGTACCTGTCCCCGATACCATTTCTGACGCCGTTGCCGCACGGGCCTACATTAATCCCTTGGCTGCCCTGACCATGCTTGAGACTTGGCCTGTCGAGGGAAAACGTGTTCTTCTCAGTGGAGCGGGTTCCAATTGCGCTGACTATCTTGGGGCGTGGGCATATCAGCACGGCGCCAGGGAGGTTATCGGCATATACCGCTCCGAGAGTAGAGTTGTCCGGCTGGAAAAGCTCGGTATTAAACCGGTATCGATTCAGGATATGTCCCTGACCTCGCGTGTGGCCCGTAAGTCTGACGTGGTGTTCGACGCTTTAGGGGGGCCAGTTGCGGCAAATATATTGCAACTCATGGCACCGGAAACGACATTTATCGCCTACGGGTTATTGACGGGACAGGCGATTCAAGTGGATTCGAAACCCAGGGCTCTCTATAGGAAGTTTCATTTGCGCGACCCTTTGTCCAGGATGTCCGCGGAAGCTTGGCAGCAAAAATTCTTGGCCATCTGGGGGCTTTTAGATCAGTCAGCGATGCCAGGTTATCAAGTGTTTCCAGGTCAGGATTGGCGGCAAGCTGTCGAGAGGGCGCTTTGCCCGAGTGGCCAGAAAGTGCTTCTGGACTTGTCCACTCTTGGGCAATGAAAGCTGCTTTATGTCAGATCCATAAACGGATTGTAGGCGACTTCCCAGTAATGACCTTCTGGGTCGCGAAAGTAACCGGAATAACCACCCCAGAACACCTCTTCCCCAGGCTTGATAAGCTCTGCGCCGGCGGCAACCGCTTGTTCAAGCACTTGGTCAACGGCCGCTTGGCTGGCGACATTATGAGCCAACGTTATACCGCTGAAACCGCTCGGTGCATCATCAGCAATGCCGATATCTCTGGACAGCGCTTCGCGTGGGAAAAGTGATAGCCAGGCCCCTTCCATTTTGAAAAAGGCGACTTCC
The DNA here is from genome assembly GCF_005937175.1 of Halomonas sp. ATBC28. Taxonomy (NCBI): domain Bacteria; kingdom Pseudomonadati; phylum Pseudomonadota; class Gammaproteobacteria; order Oceanospirillales; family Halomonadaceae; genus Halomonas; species Halomonas sp. ATBC28. Next base: position 163,803 of record NZ_VCQL01000001.1, read on the forward strand.
TCGCTGTCCGTTTCATGCTCCGGCAGGCCCAGACCTTCACGATAAAAACGGATGGCGCGTTGCAGGTCATGTACACCAAGGGTGATCAGACTGATTTTCGGCTTCATGATGTGCTCCTAATAGATAGCTTTAGCCGGGTCGCTGAAACTGCTGCCGCGACTGCTCTACGCGTTCGCGTGTAATGCAGTTTAGCGAGTGGTCGTTGAGCAGCCCCATTGCCTGCATAAAGGCAAAAGCGGTGGTGGGGCCGAAGAATTTCCAACCGCGCTTTTTCAGTTCTTTCGCCATTGCTACGGATTCGGGCGAGGTGGTCTGAGTCTGTGGTGTCGCTAATTCGGTCGGCTCATAGCGCCAGAAAAAAGCGGCCAAAGAGCCTTCTTGCTCAACCATTTCCTTTGCACGTTGGGCGTTGTTGATGGTCGCTTCGATTTTTCCGCGGTGGCGAATAATGCCTGCATCTTGGAGTAAACGCTGCACATCATCTTCATTAAAGCTGGCGACTTGATGGAAGTCGAAGCGGTGAAAAGCGGCGCGAAAGTTGTCGCGTTTATTAAGAATCGTGCGCCAGCTTAAGCCCGATTGAAAGCTCTCTAAGCAGAGCTTCTCGAATAGCCGCTGATCATCGTCTACCGGGAAGCCCCACTCATTATCGTGATAGGGCAGAAACTCTGCCGCGCCGCCACACCACTTGCAGCGGGGATGCCCATCGGGGGCGATAAAATCGTTGTCCATCAACTGCTCACCTATTAATTGAACCACTCTTGGGCAGTACGCCACAGGCATATGCCGATGAAATAAATCGATGTAACCCCCCACCCCCATAATGCCCAGGCGGCGTGCTCGGGGCTGGAGAGTACTAACGATGTTATACATGCGCACCATACGAGTGTGACGGTGATATTGAGCGGCATGAACTGGCGCACCCGAAAGGGGTGGAGGAATTTCATATTAGTCACGGTGAGGATGGCCAGAAAGGTGATAGCGGCAAAGGTGATAAAAGGCGGGAAATCGAGAATATAGAAATAAGCAGCGGCGATATTCCAGGCGGCAGGAAAGCCAACGAAGTAATTATCCTGGCTTTTCATATCAACATTGCAGAAACAGAACATCGATGAAAGCAGAATAATGAATACTGAGAGCAGTGCAAAATTGGGCGGCAACTCAATAAAGTAGTAGATGAAAAGGGCAGGGATAAAGGCCCAGGTCAGGTAATCAATCACCATATCGAGTGTTGAACCATCGAAATGGGGCAGTATGGCCTTCACTTCATACTTGCGGGCCAGGGTGCCATCGATTCCATCGATCATCATCGCGGCACCTAACCAGAGCAGGCAGGCGACTGGATTATTGTCGACCAGAGCGAGCAGCGCCATAGTGCCGAGTAGCACACCGCTGGCGGTAAATATGTGCACGCTCCATGCCTTCCATATCGAGGTGCGGGATTCTGTGTGCGAAGAGAGTAATTGAACCACATTAACCCCATTGGGAACGTGGGTCCCCTTTAAATTGAATTTATAAATAAGCCTGTAAAGAAAGATACACTACTACAAGAATGCTTCCAGAGAATATGTCGGAAGCCTATTCTGTGATGACGTGATTGATACTGGACTTCACACGCTATGCATTCACTAATGGTGTAAGCGCCGCCATGCCTCACTTAACCACTCACCTGCGTTCATTAGTTCGCTTTCAGTCGAGCCCGCATAGCCGAGCACTAACCCTGGGCGCTTGTTCTCGGAAAGGTAATAGCGTGAAAGTGGAGAAAGCGTGATGCCCGCTTCACTGGCGTGTTTAACAAGCATCCCCTCTTCCTCAATAGTATCGAGTTCAGCTAAAAGATGCATACCCGCATGGCCGTCAGAAAGCCGAAGCCCAGCGGCCACTGCAGGCATTAATGCCGTGCGTAAACACGCTTGTCGCTGACGATAGGCCGCCCGCATACGGGCGATGTGGCGAGTAAAATGCCCGCTGGTAATGAATTCAGCAAGCGCTGATTGCACGGGATAGTTACCTTCACGGTGCAGTCGGGCATGGGCACGTCTGAAGTCATGGGCAAGTGTATCAGGCAGCACCAAATAGCCTAAGCGTAAGCCGGGATAGAGCACTTTACTAAAGGTACCTACATAAATAACCGATGCCTGTTCGGCAAGACCCTGTAGAGAGGGCGTCGGCGGCGTGTCGTAACGAAATTCGCTGTCGTAATCGTCTTCAATGATCCAACTACCAGCGCGAGAAGCATGCTCAAGTAACGCCAGTCGCCTGGGGACTGGCATGGTAACGCCGCTGGGATATTGGTGGGAGGGTGTCACGTAAATTAGCCGAGGTGCTGGCGCATTCTCAGGGGCAAGTGACGGGTTTAACCCTTCTTTATCGACGGGGATGGGAGTTACCGTTAATCCCGACGCCAGAAAACAGGCTTGGGCGCCACCGTAACCCGGCTCCTCCATCCAAACCGAATCCCCATGATCGGTGAGTAGTTGGGTAATCAGTTCAAACGCCTGCTGGGCGCCTTGGGTAATCACAATCTGTTCTGGTTGGCAGCGCACCGCGCGGGAGAGTCTTAGATAGTCACAAAGAGCCGCTTTGAGTACAGGTAGACCACCGCTGGTTTGATAATCCATCCATGCCATTTCCGCGTGATAATAGTGACGCCGTAAAAGGCGCTGCCACTGCTCGCGGGGAAACAGGTCGAGCGCCGGGACGCCTGGGGCAAAGGCGCGATGGTCGTGGCTCAACGTTCCGCTTAGTGTTAATAGCTTGTTACCCCGGCTTGAGTAGCGGACAGGCAAAGGTGGTGGAAGCTCGGCTCTGGTTAACAGCGCGGGGAGGTTCGCCACATAGAGCCCTGCTCCTTGACGGGCAATCAGTAACCCTTCCGCCAGTAGCCGATCCATGGTGGCCAGCACCGTATTACGGCTAATACCCAAAGCGCGAGCCAAGTAGCGGGAAGAGGGAAGCGCATCGCCAGCCGTCAGCTCACCGTGTTGAATCCACTCCTTAAGCGAGCAGTAAAGCTGCTGAACAAGTGTGGCTGCTTCATTCGCAGTTAGCCTTAGCGCTAGCGCCTCCGCAATCCAGTCGCTGGCAGCGTCACGTCTTTTCACTGGTTCCCTCAATTTAGCGATAAGTGGCTCTTTATCATAGACCACTATGACGGCAAGCTGTGTTGAATCACCACTCAAAGGGAGCAGTCGTTATGGTTAATGTTCGTTCGGCGGTACTCAATGACTTAGAGCCTCTTAGCGCATTACTTGATGGCTATCGTCAGTTTTATAAGCAACCGAGTGATATTCAGGCGGCGCGTGATTTTTTAGATCAGCGCATGGGGCTAGGGGATTCATTCATTCTGGTTAGCGAGAACAGCGAAGGCATGCTCACGGGGTTTGTGCAGCTTTACCCAGGTGTTTCCACGGTGGGCTTAAATGCCCGCTGGACGCTAAATGATCTCTTCGTGTTGCCGGAGTGTCGCGATAGAGGCACCGGAAGGGCATTGATGGAAGCCGCCACCCAGCTTGCCCATGATCACGGCGTCGCACGATTGATATTAATGACGCAGGTAGAGAACGAACGCGCCCAACACCTTTATGAATCATTGGGCTGGCAGCGTAATACGGCGTTTTACGGTTATTTGTTGGATATCAAATAAGGGGCAAACGATGACTAACGAGCATCAGTCTGCGGTGCTGGCGTTTCCGCCTGCTAAACCCGCCACAATGGCCGCCGCGATGTACGATAAGCTCTGCTATCACACGGATGCCTGGGATGTGGCGCAGGACTTGGCCAATGGTATTGCAGGTATTGTGGTGATCGATACCCGCAGCTTTGAACACTACTGCGCCGGGCATATTCCAGGGGCAATAAGCTTGCCGCATAAGGAGATGACGCCGGAACGCTTAGCTGGGCTGGATAATACCCTTGTTTACATCACTTACTGCGACGGTATTGGCTGTAACGGCTCAACTAAAGGCGCCTGGAAACTAGCGAGCGCAGGGCTGCAGGTAAAAGAATTGCTCGGAGGGTTGGATTTTTGGCGTCGTGATCAACACCTCATCGAAACAGGTGAACAACAGGGAAGTTTAATAAATGCAGAGCCTGTGGCATGTGGGTGTTAGCTTAGTAATGGTAGCGACAGGCAATGATAGTGAGAGTGGATTCATCGACGGCATAAATCAGACGATGCGAGTCGTCGATGCGTCGTGACCAGAAGCCAGAGAGGTTTTCCCTTAGGGGCTCAGGTTTTCCAATGCCCTCAAAGGGAGAACGCTGCGTATCTAAGATAAGTTTATTGATGCGCTTTAAGGTCTTTTTATCCTGCCCCTGCCAATAGAGGTAGTCGCTCCAAGCTTCGTTAGTCCAACATAGTAAGCGGTTACTCATCCATTAGCTCTCTTGGTTGAGCTTGCCCTGCACGGTATTGAGCAATGGACTTGTTTAAGTGCTCTGCGTTAGCAGGTGAGCGCATCAAGTAAACGGTTTCCATAAGGCTGTTATAGTAGTCAAGTGACATGACCACTGCATCTTCTGCGTCGCGGCGGGTGATAATCGTGGTATCGGCATCATTGACCACACCGTCCAGTACGCCTTTTAGACCATTACGCGCTTCGGTAAACGATATAACACGCATATTTTATATCCTGTACAGTGAGTGGTACAAGTATAGCGCTCTACTTCAATATGTACAGTATTAAAGACATCTTGAGTAGTGAGATGCTTGTGGGTTACTCCACCTTCTCCGGCAGCTTGCACACATCCACCCACTTGGCATTGACCAGCTCGGCCAATCGCTTGGGGCTTAGGCGTACGGCGCTAGTGGGCGAACCAGCGGCGGGCAGCACTTCGTCATAGGCGTGGAGCGATTCATCGCAGTAAACCGGCAGGTCGGTGGCGAGGCCAAAGGGACAAACGCCGCCAACCGGGTGGCTGGTGAGTTCCATCACCGTCTCGGCGTCAAGCATTTTGGCCTTGCCGCCGAAGGTATCGCGAATTTTGCGGTTGTCGATACGCGCATCGCCACTGGCCACAATGAGTAGCGGTTTGTCACCGACTTTGAACGCTAGGGTTTTGGCAATTTGACCTGATGCTACGCCATGGGCATCAGCGGCAAGTTGTACCGTGGCAGTACTGGTTTCAAGCTCTTCGATGTTTACATCCGGCGCGTGCTCGGCAAAAAACTGGCGAACGGTTTCGATGCCCATCTTGGATTTCCTCGGTCATTAACATTCGTCGGTAACATTAGACGGTTCAATGACTAATCTAACGTGCCTTTGGTAGATTAGCCAAGCCACTGGGGCGTGGTGATTTTGGCAGGCTCGCTCTGCATGATGATCTCGCCGTGACGTACGGAAAGCAGCACTTCGCCTTGAGTGCGCAGCACACTGTAGTCATCCTCGCCCTCCAACAGGTTGAAGCTGGCGGGTTTACCGACCGCGATACCATAACGCTCTTCAATATTGAGCGTGCGGGCGCTGTTATCGGTAATTAGTGAAAGCGCCTGGCTGAAGTCCTGATAGCCCATCATTTGGCAGATATGCAGGCCAAAATCCAGCGTTCGCAACAGCTTGCCATTCCCCAAGGAGTACCAGGGATCGAAGATGGAGTCCTCGGCAAAACAGACGTTAATGCCCGCTGCGTTGAGCTCCTTCACACGTGTCACGCCACGCCGCTTGGGGTAAGTGTCAAAGCGCCCCTGCAGGTGAATACTTTCGGTGGGGCAGGAGACAAAGTTAATACCCGAGCGTTTTAGCAGCAGAAACAGCTTGGAGCAGTAAGCGTTGTCGTAGGAGTGCATTGCTGTGGTGTGGCTAGCGGTCACGCGGCTGCCCAAGTCATTAAACAGTGCCTCGCAGGCCAATACTTCGAGAAAGCGCGAGTTGGGGTCGTCAATCTCGTCACAGTGCACATCCACCAGGCGGTCGTACTTGATCGCCAATTCGATCACTCGCTTCATGGAGGCCACGCCCAGCTCACGGGTGTATTCGAAGTGGGGGATGCCGCCCACCACATCGGCGCCGATCTCTAGTGCCTCCTCCATCAGCCGATCGCCGCCTGGGTAAGAGAGCAGGCCATCTTGAGGGAAGGCGACTACCTGAATATCAATTTTATCTTTTAACTCGTCGCGCAAGGCGCACAGGGTTTTAAGCCCAATCAGGCTAGGGTCGCTGGTGTCGGCGTGGGTGCGCACAAACTGAACGCCGTTGCCGATTAGCAGGTTTAGGGTTTTAAGCGCGCGCTCGCGAATATCCGCTTCGGTGAGCATAGGCTTACGCTCGCCCCAGCGCTCAATGCCTTCAAACAGCGTGCCGCTCTGGTTCCAGCTTGGTTCACCGGCGGTGAGGGCGGCGTCCAGATGAATGTGTGGCTCAATAAAAGGCGCACAAACGAGCTTAGCGCCCGCATCGATCTGCCCTTCGCTCGCTGTTTGTGGTGCGTCTTGCACGGTAATTGACGTGAATGTGCCGTTCTCAATCTCAAGTCGGTAAAGCTCAGGGCGCTGGCGTAGGCGGGCGTTGATAATTTGCATGCTCATATAAAAAACTGCTCGCTTATTGTTTGGCAGTGGATGGAAGGCTATCACCCAGCGTAGCGTGATTTAGGCGCAGCAGCACGGCGTAGCTTCCTGCTGCCACTACAACACCTATCAGTGGTGGCAGTAACGGGGAAAAGTAAGCGGCTCCGGCGCCCAGCGCATACGCAGCTAACCCTCGGCGGTTGAAGTCGGGTAGTTGTGCTTTATCCAATGTGGGGTAGCGGCCTTTATGCTTGAGCCAAAAGTCCGCCATGATCACCCCGCCCATGGGCGGTATAAAGGTGCCGAGTAACACCAGAAATGGGATGAGTAGGTTATACATGCCGCCTACCGCCAGCACCGTGCCAATCGCCGCGCCGCCCACAGTGACCAGGCGGCGCTTTTCGGTGCGCAGCAAATTACAGCCCGCCACGGCGAAGTTGTAGATAGTGTTGTCCTGGGTTGTCCAGATATTCAGGAACAGCATCAGCACGGCGATGGTGACAAAGCCCTGAGCGATCAATACATCCACGATATCCGCCTGCTGGTAAATCATGGTGCCAAGAGCGCCGGTCAGAACCATTAAGCCGTTACCGACAAAAAAGGCCGCCAGGGTCGCGATCACGGCAATTTTCGGCGTTTTGGCGAAGCGGCTCCAGTTAGTCGCTTGAGTGCCGCCGCTAATAAAGGTACCGATAATCACAGTAATCGCCGCTGCTACGCTCATGCTTTCCGTGGGCGTCTGCTGGCTCAGTCCCGCAAAGCCGCGCACATCCACCAGGCCGGTAAACAGGCTGATGACGATAAACAGCATCATGGCGGGGACGGCAAAGCGCGATAGCCAGTCCATACCTCTATAGCCAATCATGGCGGTCACGCAGAAACCAAACCCAAATAGCACCATTAAGGGGATTTTCAGCCATTCAGGCATCCCGGTGGTGCGTACTAACACTAGGGCAATCGTGGCGGTGCCCCAGGCGTACCAACCGATCTGGGTAAAACCGAGAATAAAGTCGGAAAGTTTGCTGCCTTTTTCGCCGAAGCAGAAGCGCCCCATCAGCACCGAATTGAGCCCGCTTTTACAAGCAATATAGGCGAGGGCTGCTGCATACATCCCCAGCAGCAAGTTGCCAATCACGATGATCCATAGCAGTTGGCCAATCGGAAAGGCTTGGCCTAACGTGCCGCCCGCCCACATGGTGGCGGTGAAAAACGTAAATCCAAGCAGTACTGCCGAGGTAGAAAGCAGGCCCTTGCGGGCACTGGTAGGGACTTCACTGAGTGGATAGTCAGAATGATGCATCACGCTCTCCTAATATAAATCAGCGAACCTGTTAGCTATTTATAAAGCAAGAGATATGCCAAAAGAGTAGGTCAGTAAGAATGATTACGCTTGTCATTTTTTTTAAGACATGCCTACTCATTTTAATGATACTTTAGTAAATAAAACCTAATTGTTTGTGTACGTTTGCCGAATAAAATAGTGGTCAAAAAAGCTTGTTTGTTAAAGCGATGGTCGCTTATTGCGATTACGCCCAGATACGCCCGTTGCAGCTATAACCTTGAAGGAACCGGAGTAGATGCCAGAATCCCAGCATAGGAGTGCTTCACTGCCTGCAGCTAGACTTCCTTGGCATCATACCCTGGTGGGTAAGGTGGTGATTTTTATGCTGATGGGCGTGCTGTTTGCGTATGTAACGGGGGCGCTGTCGGGTTTTTTTATGGTTGAACGTGGGGCTCGGGAGCAGTGGTTGCGCGAAGCGCAGGTGAATGCCCAGATAGTAAGCGCGACTATTAGGCGTATTTATACGTCCGTGGCGGTTAAGACCGATGGCACGGGTCAAGTCACGCGTATCATTTCCCAGCGCCCGATTGGTGATGAAGAGTCGGTTCTAGAAACTGGGTTTAGCCCGATTGATGTATTGGCGTTGGCAAGTGCACAAACACGTAACAATGTGTGGCTGTTCGCGAAGTCATCAGAGGGGGCTCTCACCGTAGTGGCAGATGCGCTTAATACACCATCAGACTCGCCTGCCAACTTGACGGTAGATACATGGCAAACAAAAGCGGATGCCGCTGATTTTTATGTTGGATTTGCCAGCATTGGCGGTGAAGAGCACTTCATTAGTTCGCTGCCCATTGTTACCCCTGATGGTCAACTGTTAGGCGTTCTAGTAGCCACCATAGGCCAGCAAGAAGGGCTGTATCAGATGCGTAATGATCTGATCAGCAAAGCGTTTATAGCACTACTGGTGGTATTGGTCGCGACAGCCCTGCTAGTCACTATTTTGATGCGTCAGTTATTTACACCCGTGCCAGTATTAATTAAGTCGCTCACCGAAATCGCTAAAAACCAGACCGCTGACAGCACGCCTTATACCGACCGTAACGATGAAATTGGCCGGATGGCAAAGGCCATAGATGCGCTTCGTAAGAAAGTCATTGAGCGTGAACACTTACTTGAAGTTAAAGACGAAGCTCTCCGCTTTCAGCATCTTGCTCATCATGATGAGCTGACCAAATTGCCCAACCGTGTGCAATTAAATAATGCTTTAAAAACCGCTGTGCACTCACTGCTTCAAGGCGACGTATTTAATGTCATGCTATTTGATCTTGACCATTTTAAAGCAGTTAACGATAGTCTGGGGCACGCGGCGGGTGATGCTTTGCTCGTTGAAGTTAGTCAGCGGGTGCAGGGGCTGCTGACCGACGATGATTTGGTGGCGCGCCTTGGTGGCGATGAGTTTGCCATCATTCAACGCGTTGTGCGTAGTGCCACCAATGAGGCAAAAGTACTGGCAGAAGCAATTGTGTCTGTTCTACGTGAACCGTATCAGTTTCATAACCAGGAAATTAACATTGGAGTGAGTGTTGGCATTGCAACCGCACCCGCTGATGGCCGCAATAGCCACGATCTGCTACGTCACGCAGATCTGGCGCTCTATGCGGCCAAGGCGAAAGGGCGCGACCGCTATATGCTCTATGCCGCAGGGATGACAATGGATTCCGGGATCATCGAACAAAGGTAAGCCTATGAGGTGGCTAGTAGCGTTATTAATGACCAGTGCGATGTGGCAAGGTGCCGCTGCTGGTGAGGAGATCGACTCCTCGCCGACATTGTCGCGTATTGCGTCTGCTGGTGAGATTACTATCGGCCATCGTACCAGCGAAGCCCCCTTCTCCTACCTGGTTAACGACCAGCCAACAGGCTATGCGATCGACCTGTGCCTAAACGTCATCGAAGGTCTGGAGGAAACATTGGGCTTAGGTGATCTCAAGGTAAATTATGTGCCGGTAACGCCTGCAAATCGGTTCATATTAGTACGTAATGGTGAAGTGGATATCGAGTGTGGAGTGACCACCAATACCCCTGAACGTCGCCGTCAGGCCGCTTTTTCATACCCTCATTTTCTGACCGCAACGCGCTATGTATCCCTCGCCGAGCAGCATATGGACAGTTTGCAGGATTTGGCGGGCCGCAGCGTGGTATCAACAACGGGCACTATCAATATTGCCCAGCTCAACGAACTCAATCGCACCGAGGGGCTAGCAATATCGGTAATGCTAAGCCGTAATCATGAAGAAGCCTTTGATATGGTGGCTTCAGGACAGGCTTCCGCGTTTGTGATGGATGAGGTTTTGTTAGCAGGTTTGGTTTCGTCTGCCGTTGACCCTGCCGCTTTTCATATTTCTCAAGCAACACTGAGTAGTGCCGAGCCCTATGGCTTAATGATGCCGCCTGATGATCCTGTTTTTGTTGAGCTGGTCAATAAGGAACTGCGTAACATTTATCAGAGTGAAACTATTCACACTCTTTATGAAAAATGGTTTTTGCAGCCGCTCCCTCCCGATAACCGAGTATTGAACTTGCCGCTAGCGCCAGCGCTTGCCGCTATTTTCGCCAATCCTGAGCAGTACATAGAGTAGAGGAGGTGTGTTATGCGCCGAAGTTTATTGCTTGGGTGGTGTAGTTTGCTGGTAATGATGTCTGGTGGAGAGGCAGCACATGCAACGACACCTATCGATTCGCTTGAACGCATAGAAGCAACCGGCGTGTTAAGGGTTGGCTATGGTGATACAGCGCCATTCTCTTATTTAGATAATCAGGGTAACGTCGTCGGTTACTCTATCGATATTTGCCAACGTTTAGCGAAACAGCTGCAAGTGCAATTAGACCTGCCTTCTCTTGAAATAGCCTATGTGTATCGTACGCCCAGTAACCGGGTGCAACTGCTCAATAGCGGCGATATCGATATTGAGTGTAATGCCAGTACTAATACACAACAGCGGCGGCAGAGCGCGCAGTTTGCGCTTAGCCATTTCTTTGTCTCGGTGCGTTATGTGGCCCTGAAGGAAAATGGCTTTACCACCTTGGAGGACTTGGCCGGGCGTAGCGTGAGCGTGGCGCGTGGCACCGTCAATGTCAGCCAGATCAATCAGGTAAATCGAGAACGCCAGCTGAATTTATCGGTGGTGCCCGTAGGTACATTGCAGGAAGCGTTTGATTTAGTTGCTGATGGGCGCGTAGCGGCTTTTGCGATGGATGATATATTACTAAGCACAATGATTGCTGAGTCCGATCACCCTGACGCGTACGCGCTTTCCGAAGAAGCCATTACGTCGATAGAGCCTCTCGGTTTTTTAATGCAATTGGGCGACGATGCCTTTGCCGCAGAGGTAAATAAGGCCCTCGAACATATTTATACCAGTCCGGAAATGCCGTTGCTGTACGAACGGTGGTTTCAGCAACCTCTCCCTGGCAAAGACATTACGCTTAATGTACCAATGAGTGCCGTCTTGGCTGAGCACTTTGCCGCCCCTCGCGAGATAAATGCAGATTAAGTGCATTAGATAAATATAGATTAAGATTTAGCGCAGGTTCATACGGTCTGAGTGTTAAATAAACCACGCATTAACGTTTCCACGATACCGCTGCTCTCATCCGCCAGAGAATGCTGCTGGGGATCCTGCAGCCAGTCGAAACAGACGCCAATCAAAAAGCCATGAAATTGGCGCCGGGCGCTGGCTGGGGTTAAGTCAGCGCGTAAAGTGCCAGCGATTTGGGCCTGTTCAAACAATTGCTCTACTCGCGCCTCTGCGTGCTCAGAGAGTCGAGTGATCATGCAAATCCGCGGGTGCTCCTCTTCCAGTTTCTCGCAGCGGTGCAACACGATGGTGGCTGCTCTCTGCAGTGGCAGGTCGTGGGAAATGGCTGCCAGCGAGCGTAGAGCAATGTCGCGTAAGCAGTCTGCCGGTGCTGAGCCTAGGTGTTCCACCACCTCATCGACAATTTCATCCAGAGGGACACGCACGCGTTCCAAGAGTGCATCGAACAATGCAGCTTTGTCTTCAAAGTGCCAATAAATGGCCCCTCGTGTCACGCCTGCTGCCTGGGCGATGTGCGCCAAGGTGGTACGCGAAACGCCTTGGGCTAAAAAGGTGGTCTCTGCCGCGTCCAGAATGATTTCTCGGGTACGTTCGGCGTCGGCCTTACGACGGGACATAGCGGCTCCTATTAATAAAATTAAGAAACCTCTGATTAACTATTGCGCTCGACCATACGGCGTTAAAAATCGCCTCAAAATGCTCATTTACAACCCGTAAACTCCGCTTTTTCGTTGATTTTTGCCTTGTCTGGCCTTCGCTCATTACGTTAATCAGAGGCTCCTTAGCGGTATTTTGGCAGTGATGGATAGCAAAGTCGCGGGTGGGTGATTATTATACACCTCACTGACATTCATGAATGTCAGTGAGGTGACTATATTATTCAACATGTATCCTGAATGCAGGTTTGAAAATCATCACTGACCGCCATCAAGGAGCTACTCGTGCCCGTTACTCTTCTCCGTTCACTGCCCATCATACTGGCTCTGCTTGTGCTAACGGGCTGTGAGCAACCCCAGGCGCAGTCGACTGATGCCACACGACCGGTAAAATTGATGACACTGCAGTCGGCAAATGCTACGGCCTTACGGCAGTTTCCCGCGCGGGTGGAAGCCTCTACGCGCAGCAATTTGTCATTTCGTATGGCCGGGGAATTATTGGAGCTCAATGTGAGCCCCGGCCAACAGGTGAGCGAAGGCGAGGTGATTGCGCGCATTGATGATCGCAATGTGCAAAGCGAGCTGGACAGCGCCCGCTCGCGCTTGGAGCTCGCCGAGGCAACGCTAGAACGCATGCGCTACACCCTGCAGCGTGGGGCAGTCAGCCAATCCCAGTTTGATCAGTCGGAAAGCGAGTGGCGGGCCGCCCGGGCCACCTTCGAACAGGCCCAAGAGCAGGTCGAGCATACAAAGCTACGCGCCCCTTACGATGGTGTGATTGCCCAGGTGCCAGTGGATAACCGCCAGATAGTCCAAGTTCAAGAAACGGTCGCGGTGATCCAGCAGCCAGGGCAGCTAGACGTGGTGTTTCATCTGCCCGAGCAGATCGTGCAGCGCATACCGCGAAATAATGGAACGCCCTTCGGTGATGCGTTGGCGTTTGAAGTGCGCTTTGGTAATAGCGATAAACCCTATCTTGCCCAGCTAGCCTCTTACACCACCCAAGCCAGCGCACAGAGTTTGGCTTATGAAGTCACCCTAACGCTGCCCCAGCCGGACGATATCACCCTGTTAGACGGTATGAGTGCCAATGTGCGGCTCGATTTGAGTTCGCTGCAAACCGAAAATAGCGCCCCGCTGTGGCTACTGCCCACTGATGCGGTGAGCTATGCCGGTGATGATCCCGACCAGGCTCAGGTATGGCGCTTCGTCGAGCCAGAAAACGTTGAAGCGGTGCCGGTGGAGGTCGGTCGGTTAACCTCAAACGGCCTGGAAGTTAGCGGAAAGTTGGCAGCGGGCGATCGCGTTGTGGCGGCCGGAGCCCACCGTTTAACCGAGGACTCCAGGGTGACCCCGTGGGAAAAAGAGCAGGGGCTTTAACATGGTCGACTACTTTCTACGCCACCGGGCGACCAGCTATTTAATGACTGTGGTGCTGCTGGCGGGTGGCGCGCTGTCGTTTTTGGGCATGGGCCAGTTGGAGTTCCCCGAATTTACCATTCGCAATGCGCTGATCACCACGCAGTACCCTGGTGCGACGCCTGAAGAGGTAGAGCAGGAAGTCACTTCGACACTCGAAGAGTCAATTCAGGAGATGTCATCGATCAAACGGGTTAGCTCGGTGAGTTCTGATGGCCTATCGCAGATCACCGTTGAACTCGAAAGTACGGTGCAGAACGAGGAGTTGGAGCAATTATGGGATTCGCTGCGCCGTAAAGTACAGGATGCCCAGGCCGCGCTTCCGCCGGGTGTGAGTCAATCTCGCGTAAATGACGACTTTGGCGATGTATTTGGTTTCATGGTCAACCTGACGGGCGATGGCTATAGCATGCCGGATCTGGCTGACCATGCTGATTTTCTCAAGCGCGAGCTCGCTTTGGTGAAGGGCGTCGCGAAGGTGTCGCTAAGCGGTGAGCACGAAGAGCGCATCTATATCGAAGTTGATCGCGAACGCCTGCGCGCACTGAATATTCCGTTAACACGATTACAGCAACTGCTTGAGACCCAAAATGCAGTGGCAGACTCAGGGCATCTTAAACAGGATGGCCGCCGTTTTCGTATCACCCCCACGGGCAGTGCGGCAGATATTGAAGCTCTGCGCGCCCTGATTGTCAGTGAGGGCGACGGTGAACTGGTGCGGCTGAGCGATATTGCCGATGTGAGCCGCGAGCTGGCGGAGCAGCCCCAGCAGCTTTACCGCGATATGGGCAGGCCGGCGATCTCGTTGGGCGTCTCCTTTGAAAGCGGAGTGAATGTTGTCGAGGTGGGAGAACGGCTACAGCAGCGTCTGGATGAACTGCAAACCCGCACACCACTGGGTATGGAGCTGAATGTCGTTTATAACCAGCCCCAGGTGGTCGATGACGCAGTATCCGGTTTCCTGGTCAGCTTGATCCAGGCGGTGGCTATCGTGATCGTGGTGCTGATGCTGTTTATGGGTTGGCGCAGTGGTCTGTTAATGGGCTTTATCCTGCTAATCACCATTATTGGCACCTTTATGTTGATGCGCTTTCACGGTTTGCAGCTGGAAAAAATCTCGCTGGGTGCGTTAATTATCGCCCTGGGAATGCTGGTAGATAACGCCATTGTGGTCACCGAAGGCATGCTGGTGGGGTTAAAGCGCGGCAGCACGATTCGTGATTCGGCGCATCAAGTGGTTCGCCAAAACGCCTGGCCCTTGCTGGCCGCAACGCTGATCGCGATTGCAGCCTTTGCGCCCATCGGTTTATCGCCAGACACCACCGGTGAGTTTATCGGCTCGTTATTTTTCGTGCTGCTCTACTCGCTACTGCTGAGCTGGATCACGGCGCTGACGTTAACGCCGTTCTACTTCAAGCTGTTTTTCCGCAATGTTGCCCCCGGCGATGGACAGGAAGACCCCTATAAAGGCGTGGTTTATCGTTTTGTAGGCCGCGTCATTATCACCGGTATTCGTTGGCGCTGGTTAACCTTGACGCTGATGGTGGCGATATTGGCCGGCGCGGTGGTCGGCTTTGGTTCGGTTAAAAATGCCTTCTTTCCGGCCTCTAATACGCCGATCTTTTTTGTCGATTATCGCACGCCGGAAGGTACCGATATTCTCGAAACCCAACGCCGCGTTAGCGAGCTTGAAAAGAGCGTGATGGAGATGGACGGCGTTCGCCACCTGACCACCACCGTGGGCGGTGGAGCGCAGCGCTTTACCCTCACTTATTCACCGGAAGACCGCTATGCAAGCTATGCGCAGTTGATTGTCGAAACCGACGATAAAGCGACTCAACACGACCGCATGGCTGACGTAGAGCAAGTGTTGGAGCGGGATCATAGCGATATTGACTACAAAATCGCCCCGTTGGAGGTCGGTCCTGCGCCCAAAGCCAAGCTAGAGGCGCGTTTCTACGGCAGCGACCCAGCGGTACTTCGCCAGTTGGGCGATCAGGTTGAGGCCATGTTCATCGATACACCGAATATGACCAGCGTGCGCACCAGTTGGCGTAACCGCGTGCAGGCGATTGAGCCCGTTTTTCTTGAAGATACTGCACGTAGGCTGGGTGTGACCCGTGAAGACCTGGCCAGCACCCTGGTGCTAAGTACCAGTGGCAGCCAAGTGGGCATTTACCGCGACGGCAGCGACCTGATTCCGATAGTGGCGCAGGCAATCCCCGCACAGCGTCACGATGTGGATAACCTAGGCTCACTTAACGTCTGGAGCGCAGAGCAAAACCGCTATATCTCCGCCGATCAAGTAATCGGCGATACCACCACACAGGTGGCGGATCCACTGATTATGCGCCGCAATCGCGAACGCATGCTGGCGGTGTATGGTGAGCCGGATCCGCTAAGCGGGGTGACCGCAGCCAGCGTATTGGCCGACATTCGCCCAAGGGTGGAGGCCTTGGATCTACCGGCAGGTTACCGGTTGGAGTGGGGTGGTGAGTTTGAGACCGCTGGCGAAGCGCAGAGTGGGTTATTTTCCTCACTGCCGCTGGGCATAGTGATGATGTTTATTCTCACTGTGGTGCTGTTCAATAACTTCCGCCAGCCGTTGGCTATCTGGTCGCTGGTACCGCTGACGATTATTGGCGTAGTGGGCGCGTTGTTGGTTACCGGGTTACCCTTCTCGTTTATGGCGCTGCTGGGTACGCTGAGCTTGATCGGCATGGTAATCAAAAATGCCATCGTGTTGGTAGAGGAGGTCAACGTGCAACTGCCGTTGCATCAAGACCGCTACCACGCTGTGGTGCGAGCTGCGGTCAGCCGCGTGCGTCCGGTCGCCATGGCCGCGCTGACCACCATGTTGGGCATGATCCCGCTAATTAGCGATGCCTTTTTCGCCAGCATGGCGGTCGCGCTGATCGGTGGCTTGGGTGTCGCCACGCTATTAACCTTAATCGTACTGCCGGTAGTTTACTGCGTGCTCTACCGGATTCGCATACATCCTGATCAATAACTCGAGCAGACTCCTTTCATCTTAGCCGTGGCCTTGACCAATCCACGGCTAAGATAGCCTCTGCAACGATATTCAATGCGCCTACCACTTCGCTCACTGCTGTTTGCAAATCGTTTCTATTTTCATTTGTGAAAATAATTTTCAAACTAGACTAAAGTCTATGCTGCCCAGGCCGATAGCAGTACCTCGTAAAAGATATTGGTCGATTTAAGTTAATCTAAAGCCGCTGGAAGTGCTCTAGCTAAATTATATAAATTGCCAAAAGCTAATGGATCTGGCCTGGAGGCATTCCGCATATGAATCGTGTACTTAGTAATCTATCCGTCAAACTGGGTTTAACCCTTGTTTTGGCCATCTTTTCATTATTAATAATAACCATTGCTTTTCTAGGCTATCAGGCAGGCGAAGAGGGCAGTACTTCGTTAAAAGAGCTTGATCTATCAGGTGATCGCACTTTAGCGCTTAGCCGCAGTCAACGATCCATAGCCTACGCTCAGCTTTTCTACGTTAGTAGCTTCGATGCGTTTGAGAAAGGTGATGCCAGTTCATTCCGTGACTACCTGGCTCGGGCCCAAGATGCTCAGCGAGTTGCGCAAGATTACTTTACAGAGTTTGAAGCCACCAAGCCTGAGTCGGCACTTTCTGATACCGTGACTGCCACCTATAAGAGCTTGATCCAACGGGGGATTATCCCCTTAGAGGAGGCATTGAATACGGGTAACAGCAGTCAGTTTAATACCGCAAGGGAAATGGTGAGTGACTTAAATCAGCAGTTAATTGAGGCTGTTAGTGCTTACAATGATCATCGGGCTGAACGAAACAAGTCGATGATTGCCGATTATGAGAGCGGCATGCAGTTTCTTACTTATATTGATATCGCTGTACTTTTGATTGCCGCGTTAATCGTTCTGTTTGTTCGCATCGCGATGGTGGGCTCTATTGTAAAACCACTAAACGAAGCAGTGGAGCATTTTGAGCGTATTGCCCAAAATGATCTCTCTGGTAAAGTAGATGACCGTGGTAGCAATGAGATCGGCAAGCTGTTTAGTGCTATGCAGCATATGCAAAGTAATTTGGTTAAAACCGTTTCTGAGGTACGCGATAGCAGCGGCTCGATTCATATCGGGGCGCGTGAGATTGCCAGTGGTAACTCGGATCTATCCTCGCGTACCGAGCAGCAGGCGTCTTCCCTGCAGGAAACCGCCGCCAGCATGGAGCAGTTAACCTCTACCGTTAAACAGAATGCCGATAATGCCCGCCAGGCCAGCCAGTTGGCGAGCGATGCCTCAAGCACTGCAAGCAATGGTGGTGAAGTGGTTGAGCAAGTAATTACCACCATGCACGGTATTTCTAGCAGCTCGCAAAAAGTGGCGGATATTATTACCGTTATCGACTCTATCGCCTTTCAAACCAATATCTTGGCACTCAATGCTTCTGTGGAAGCAGCGCGGGCAGGCGAACAGGGTCGTGGTTTTGCCGTGGTGGCTAGTGAAGTGCGTAACCTGGCCAGCCGCAGTGCCGATGCCGCCAAAGAGATCAAAGCACTGATTGAGGCGTCATCCACCCAGGTGAAAGAGGGCTCAGCATTAGTCGAAAGCGCCGGTGCGACGATGCGGGATGTGGTCTCCTCTGTGCGCCGGGTGACCGATATTATGGATGAAATCTCCGCGGCTTCTCAGGAGCAGAGTTCGGGCATTGAGCAGGTCAACCAAGCGGTTGCCCAAATGGATGAAGTAACCCAGCAGAACGCGGCCCTGGTTCAACAGGCGTCGTCAGCGGCCAGCTCGTTGGAAGAACAGGCGGCGCGGCTTGAAAGCGTTGTCTCGGCTTTTCGTTTAACTGAGGGGGAGAGTCGTACGCAACACGCCCCGCTTACCTCGCCCCAGCACACGCCACAACACTCATCTCAACAGACACCAGCGCTGATGCGGCCAGCGACGCGTAGCCAAACCAGTAGCAAAACCGCGGCTAGCGCTGAAGATGATTGGGAAGCTTTTTAAGCCAGCGTTTCTCGCCGCTTAGGCTGCGTTCCCCCCTCCGCCATTGCTGTAAGAGGGGGGGGAGTGAGCGCTTAGTTACCTGACGAGTTTAGTGCTACTGCAACTTCTTCAACCTGTAGCGCCAGACTCTGCAGGCCGCCGCCGGAGAGGTACCACAGCGCGGGCGTTAGCATAATGACCCGCGCTTTCTCAGCTCCCGCATCTAAGAGCGTTTGCGCTAAGGCATCCGCGTCGGCGGGTTCATCGCCAATCGCGGCGCTGCGATCAATCACCAGTACGACCTGCGGATCAATTTCGCTAATCGCCTCAGGAGAAAGCGGGGTAAAGGTACGGGTACCGCGGGTTTCAGAAGTGACACTTTCGGGCATCGCTAATGCTGCAATGCCCAGTACGTCGTGAACGACCGGGTGCTGATTCAGCATCAGATTGCCGCCGTTGTGGGTTACCACCAGCGTGCGAGGAGCGTTGCTTAGCGCTTCGCGCTGGGTCTCAATCTCGGCATGCAGTGTACCAAGCGCCTCTTCGGCTTTGCTTTCCACTGCTAAACGACTCGCTAGTTCGCGTACATTGGCGTCAAAAGTAGCCAGGTAGTCGTCACCCTGTAGGCTGGTGTTGAGCAGCGGGGCGATTTCGCCAAGCCCCTCTTCCCACTCACCCTGGCGGCCAGTGTAAAGAATCAGGCTAGGCTCGCTTTCGCCAAGGGCATCCATATTCGGTGAGCGCAGGCCGCCAATATCGGTGACGTCATCGGCTGCATACTGCTCAAGATAGCCAGGCAGGCTGGCTTTCGGTACACCCACTACCTGCTCGTTTAAACCTAGTGCATCCAGCGTATCCAGGCTGCCTAAGTCGAAGGTGGCGATTCGCTGGTCGGCGCTCGCGGTGGCGCTGGCAGTTGCTAAAAGTATAGCGGTGGTAGTGGTAGCGAACTTCATTGGGTTTCCTTTTGTGAGAAAGAATTTTATATGCGATATTTTCTCATGTTCTCAAGGATGCTGACTTTTGTCGCTACTGGGTGATGGAACAGTATGTTGCAGAAAACGCGACCGCCCTCACAAACTGAGGGCGGTGGGTAGCGCTAACGGCTGTTTAAAAAAAAGAGGGTAAAGAGGTTAAGAGGCGACCCGGAAAGGATTGCGTGGGTCGTTATCCCAGGCCAGGAAGGGTTGGCCGGTCTCCTGGGGCACCATGGTGATGCAGTTATCTACTGGGCAAGTGATCTGGCAAAGGTTACAGCCCACACACTCCTCTTCGATCACTTCATAGCGTCGCGCGCCGTCCTGCTCGGTGAGCTTGGCAATCGACTGGTGGGAGGTATCCTCGCAGGCGATATAACAGCGGCCGCACTCGATGCACAAATCCTGATCGATCTTGGCGATGGTTTTGAAGTTGATGTCGAGGTGTTTCCAGTCGGTGGTTTGCGGTATCGCCTTACGGGAGAACGCCTCGATGGAGTCGTAGCCTTTTTCCGCCATCCAGCGAGAGAGGCCGTCTTTCATCTCATCCACAATCCTAAAGCCGTTGAGCATCGCTGCCGTACACACCTGCACGCTGCCGGCACCTAGGGCGATAAACTCCGCCGCATCCCGCCAGGTGGAAATGCCGCCAATGCCGGAAATGGGTAGCGTTGGAGTGGACGGATCACGGGCAATTTCTGCCACCATGTTCATCGCGATAGGCTTCACGGCGCTGCCACAGTAGCCGCCGTGAGTGCTCTGGTGGCCCACGGTGGGCTTGGCGACCATATTGTCCAGGTCGATACTGGTAATCGAGTTGATGGTATTGATCAGCGATACCGCGTCGGCCCCGCCGCGCAGCGCCGCCTGGGCACCGACGCGAATATCGGTGATATTAGGTGTGAGTTTGACGATGACTGGTTTGGAGTAGTGCTTCTTGCACCAGTAGGTGACTTTCTCGATCAGGTCGGGGTTTTGGCCCACCGCCGCGCCCATGCCGCGCTCCGGCATTCCGTGGGGGCAACCCAGGTTGAGCTCGATGCCGTCCGCGCCAGTGGCTTCCACTAGCGGCAGAATGTAGGCCCAGGCTTCTTCATTACAGGGCACCATAATGGAAACGATCAGCGCACGATCGGGCCAGTCCTTTTTCACCTGAGTGATTTCTTTAAGGTTGATCTCCAGCGAGCGGTCGGTAATCAGCTCGATATTGTTAAAGCCGATCACCTCGCGGTTTTTTCCGTAGTGGGCTGAGTAGCGGGAGGAGACATTCACCGCAGGCGGCTCTTCGCCAAGGGTTTTCCATACCACGCCGCCCCAGCCAGCTTCATAGGCGCGTACCACGTTGTAGGCTTTATCGGTGGGCGGTGCAGAGGCCAGCCAGAATGGATTGGGGGCTTTAATACCGGCAAAGTTAACCGATAGGTCAACGCCATTGACCACGCTGTCACCGCTGTCTTTCTTACCCGGTGGTGTAAAAGTGAGTGTGTTCATGCGGCCTCCTGCTTGGCGACAAGCGCCTGATGAATGGCGTGAGCCGCCAGTTTGCCGTGTTGCACGGCCTGAACGGTAAGGTCTTGACCGGGCTTCACACAGTCGCCACCGGCATACACATTGGGCAGTGAGGTTTGGAACATCTCATTAACGTGAATGCGCTCGCCGTCCCGGGCAAGCTCAGCGGCGGTGGTATCGCTTAGGCTCGCGCCTTCGAAGCCTTGGCCGATGGCGGTGAAGACAGCATCGGCGGCGATCTCAAAGGTTTCTCCAGTAGGGGTTAAGCGGCCCGCTTGATCATGGGTCTTGGCAAAGCGCATGCCCGTCACGCGGCCTTGATCATCCAGCAGAATCTCGTCGGGCTGGGCCCAGGTCACCATCCGCACGCCGTTGGCTTTGGCAATCTCTTGTTCATGGTCGGTGGCGGACATGGCTTCAATGCCGCGACGGTAAACCAGCGTTACCTCCGTAGCGCCCAAGCGGGCCATTTGGGTGGCCATATCGATAGCGGTATTGCCCGCGCCAATCACGATACAGCGTTTGGCCACCGCAAGGCTGCCCAGATCGTCGGTCTGGCGGAGAACCTTGATGTAGTCCACCGCAGGCATCAGACCGGGTGCTTGCTCCCCGGTTAAACCCAGGGCACGGCTAGCGCCCAGGCCCAAGCTGAGAAATACGCTATCGTACTGATTATGGAGCGTAGCAAGCTCCAGGTTTGCGCCCAGCCGTTGGTCGTACTGGATCTCGATGCCACCGATCTCAAGCAAGAATTCCACTTCCTTGCGGGCGAAGTCGTCGGTCATTTTGTAGCGGGCGATGCCGTGCTCGTTCAGCCCGCCAGGCTTTTGTTCGGCTTCAAAGATGGTCACCTGATGACCGAGCATCGCCAGTCGGTGCGCGCAGGAGAGCCCGGCAGGTCCGGCGCCGACCACGGCCACATGACTGCCGGTAGAAGTGGCGCGTTTGAAGGGGTGACCGTCGAACTGCATGTGGTCGGTGGCATGACGCTGCAGCAAACCGATCAGCACCGGCTGGCATTCGGCGTCGTGGTTGCGCACGCAGCTGCGCTCGCAAAGAATTTCCGTGGGGCACACCCGGGCGCAGCTGCCGCCTAAAATGTTGGCTTCCAGAATGGTTTCCGCCGCGCCGTTGATATTGTTCTCGCTGATCTGGCGAATAAAGCTGGGAATATCAATATCCGACGGGCAAGCTTCGACGCAGGGCGCATCAAAGCAATAGAGACAACGCTGACTTTCGATCATCGCCTGGCGATGGGTCAGCGGCGGATGTAGATCGCTAAAGTTGCTTGCCAGCGTATCCGGGTCGTAGGTGCCGACCTCTTTTGCGCTGGGTAGGTGGTTCAGTGGGCTAGTCACAGTAAAGCCTCCGCTGTTGTTATGGGCACAGCTGTTATCTTTTTACGGCCATCGGCGCATTCAGCTCGGCGCGCTTGGCCAGCAATTCGAAGACACCGGGGTAGGCGGGGCGCTCCAAATAGCGGCCCGCACCGCGCTCGGCACGCAGCTCACCATCCCGCCACACCCATTTGCCCTTGCTAATGGTGTGACGGGCAATGCCGCGCACCGTTTTGCCCTCGAAAATGTTGAAATCGACGTTCTGGTGGTGGGTTTTGGCAGAAATCGTCCGGGTGCCGTTGGGATCCCACACCACGATATCTGCATCGGCCCCTACTTGAATCGCCCCTTTGCGCGGGTAGAGGTTGAAAATCTTGGCGGTGTTGGTCGATGTCAGCGCGACAAACTCCTGGGGCGACAGCTTGCCGGTGTTGACGCCTTCATCCCACAACACGGCGAGGCGGTCTTCCACGCCAGCGGTGCCGTTGGGGATTTTAGTAAAGTCATCCTTGCCCGCGGCTTTCTGATCGGCACAGAAACAGCAGTGGTCGGTGGCGGTGGTTTGCAGATTGCCCGACTGCAAGCCGTGCCAGAGCGCTTCCTGGTGGCCCTTGGGCCGGAAGGGCGGGCTCATCACGTGGGCAGCGGCGCGGCCCCAGTCGGTATCCTGGTAGACGCTATCGTCGATGAGCAGGTGCCCGGCTAAGCATTCGCCATAAACCGGATGACCCTGCTGGCGGGCGTAGGCAATTTCATCCACGGCATCTTTGGTGGACACGTGAACCAGATAGATCGGTGCGCCCAGGGTGCTGGCAATGCGAATCGCCCGGCTGGCCGCTTCGCCTTCCACCTGGGGTGGGCGCGAAAGCGGATGGGCTTCCGGCCCGGTCATGCCCTGGGCGAGCAGTTTTTGCTGCATGTGGTAGACCAGCTCACCGTTTTCGGCGTGAACCGTAGGCACCGCGCCTAGCTCCAGACAGCGCGAGAAGCTTTCCACCAGAATGTCATCAGTGGCCATGATCGCGCCCTTGTAGGCCATAAAGTGTTTGAAGCTGTTCACCCCGTGTTCATGAACCAGGGTGCCCATTTCCTCTCGCACGCTATCGTCCCACCAGGTAATCGCCACGTGGAAGGCAAAATCGGTGGCGGCTTTTTCCGCCCAGCCTTGCCAGGTTTCGAAGGCCTCAAGGAGCGACTGACCTGGCTGTGGGATCACGAAGTCGATGATCGAAGTGGTGCCCCCGGCCAAGGCCGCGGCGGTGCCGGTATAGAAATCTTCGCTGGCCACGGTGCCCATGAACGGCAGTTGCATGTGCGTATGGGGATCGATACCGCCGGGCATCACCAGTTGATCGCTGGCATCGACAATTTCACACCCTTCAGGGACATCTAGATCGGTGCCAATCGCATGGATTTTACCGTCGACACACAGTACGTCTGCGCGGTAGGTATCGGCGTGGGTGACCACGGTGCCGCCCTTGATTAATAAGCTCATCGTTCGCTCCTGTTGTTTTTAAATAGAAAACTTAACCAGCAACCTGTTTTTTACCAGCAGAATCATTCACCGTCGGTCAGGCGGGTATAGGTTTCCGGGCGACGGTCGCGGAAGAACTGCCAGTTGTTGCGTACCTCCCGCACCATGTCCAAATCGATCTCGTGCACCAGCAGCTCGTCTTCTGTTTCGCTGGCCTGAGCTTCGATTTTGCCGCGGGGGTTAACGATATAGCTGGAGCCGTAAAAGTCGCCGATGTTCCACGGCGCCTCGGTTCCAACTCGATTGATCGCAGCGATAAAGCAGCCATTGGCGGCGGCAGAGGCAGGTTGCTCTAACTCCCACAGGTATTGGGAAAGACCGGCCACGGTGGCGGAAGGGTTGAAAATCACCTCAGCGCCGTTGAGAGCAAGCGCCCGCCAGCCTTCGGGGAAGTGACGGTCGTAGCAGATATACACGCCGATTTTGCCGTAGGCAGTATCGAACACTGGCCAGTTGGATTTTCCCGGCTTGAAGAAGAATTTTTCCCAAAAACCGGCTACTTGGGGAATATGGGTTTTGTGGTACTTGCCTAAGTAACTGCCGTCAGCGTCGAATACCGCTGCGGTGTTGTAGTAAACACCGGTTTCAGTCTCTTCATACACCGGCACGATGATCACCATGCGGTGCTCGGCGGCGAGCTTCTGCATCATCTGGCAGGTAGGGCCTTCCGGTACCCGCTCGGCGGCGGCGTACCACTTGCCGTCCTGGCTGGGGCAAAAGTAGGGCTGGTTAAACACTTCCTGGAAGCAAAGCACCTGCACGCCCTGGTCAGCCGCTTGCTGAATCATTGGCAGATGTGCCTCGTTCATGGCGTCGCGAATAGCTTCTGGTTCAAGGTCGGTGCTGGTTTTCAGGCCCATCTGAATCAACCCGATTTTCATCTTCTGCATGAGACGCTCCCTCTGATTGTTGATGTGTAGCGTATGTTTGTAGTGTTCTTGAAACTAGTTTTGTAAAGCTGACGAAATAGACAGCTTTTGTTGAAAGTAGCGCTGGGTAGGTGGTTTTAGCAAGTCTTTAAAGGAGATTTGTTAAATCGTCTTTAACTCATTGAGTTTGCTTATTTTTATTGTTCCATTTGGTGATATTCACTTTTTTGGTGAGGTCTTGCACTGTTTTGGATGGTTTTTTTATTCTTTTAAAATCATTGGTTTGGTATATTTCTAGCGAGTGTTTTTGGTTTTTTTCTGTTTGAAATTGGTGCAAATATTTTTTTTGATCTAGCTTTGTTTAGTTGGTTTTTGTTTTAGGTGGGAAAATATAAAGATAACAAGCTAACAATAATAATGTTGTCCAGGAAGGCAGCTTTTTAATCAATGAGTTAATTGACCTGCTTTTTCAAGTAGGCATGCTTATTGCTTGTTTTCTAAAAGCTATGGTTTCTAAGAACGATGGTTTTGAAAAACAATGGTTTCTAAAAGCCATGATTTCTAAGCGCCTTTTTGAAAAGCTCCACTGGCCGTGGGAGCTAGGCAGCGCAATAACGCAATGCTGAGGAGATAAAAAATGACCGAAACAACCTCTCAGATGGTGGATCGAGGTGGGCTGATAGAGCTAGATGTAGGGGACGATGTACGCAGTAGTTCGCGCTTTAATGAGGATATTGCGCCTACCCAGGCCAGCGAGCGCACCTGGAGTAAGTGGAATATTGCGGCACTCTGGGTAGGCATGTCGATCTGCGTGCCCACCTACACCCTAGGCGGGGTATTAACCGCCTACTTCGGGCTGAGCGTGGGGGAGGCGTTGTTTGCCATTTTGTTGGCCAACGTGATCGTGCTGATTCCTCTTACCTTAAACGCCTTTCCCGGTACGAAGTTTGGTATTCCTTTTCCGGTGGTTTTACGCTCTTCGTTCGGTATTTTAGGTTCCAACGTACCCTGTCTGGTGCGCGCCCTGGTCGGCTGCGGCTGGTTTGGTATTCAAACCATGTTTGGCGGTTTGGCCATTCATCTGTTGCTCTCCGAGTTGATTCCCGCTTGGGCTGCGATGGGCGGTGTTGGTGAAGTCATCGGCTTTTTTGTCTTTGGTGCGATGAATCTCTATGTGGTGATTCGTGGTGCAGAGTCGATTAAATGGTTGGAAACCTTCGCCGCACCGCTGCTGTTAGCCGTTGGTGTTGGGCTGATGATATGGGCGTGGCCAAATATGTCGATGTCCGAACTACTGGCACAGCCGCCGTCGCGGCCTGAAGGGGCATCGGTATACGGCTACTTCTTCGCGGGCTTAACCGCCATGGTGGGTTTTTGGGCCACGCTGTCGCTGAATATTCCCGATTTCAGTCGCTTTGCCAAAAGCCAAAAAGATCAGATCGTTGGTCAGGTGATTGGGCTGCCGCTAACGATGTTTTTCTTTGCCGCACTCGGTGTCGTGTTAACCGCTGCTTCCGAAACGCTGGTAGGGGAAACCGTTGCCGACCCGGTACGTTTGATTGGCTATATCGACAGCCCCTTCTGGGTGGTACTGGCGATGCTGTTGATCATTATCGCCACGATCTCTACCAATACGGCTTCTAACATCGTGTCGCCTACCAACGATTTTCAGAACATTGCGCCCAAATTGATTAACCAGACGCGCGGCGTGCTGATGACTGGCGCGGTGGGCGTGTTGTTGATGGGCTACGATCTGCTGCAAAAAGCGGGCGTTATTCCGCCAGGGGTTTCTCTGGAGCAGATGTACTCCAACTGGCTGCTGGGTTACTCCAGCCTGCTGGGGCCCATCGCGGGCATCATGGCGGTGGACTACTTCCTGATCAAAAAGCAGCGTTTGGATGTGCCCAGCCTGTATATGGATAACCATGCTTATCCTGCGGTGAACATCGCGGGTTTTATCGCCTTTGGCGTGCCAGTGGCGCTTACGTTGCTATCGCTGTTAACTGGCACCATGAACTGGTTCTACGACTACGGCTGGTTTACCGGCTCGGCGCTGGGGGCAATTGTTTACTATGTGGCAAGCCAAGTGTTGGCGTCATCGCCCCAGGCGGGGCCAGCGCCGATAATGGCCAATGAGGCAACCGAGCAGCGTTAAACATACTGCCGGGTTTAGCTGCTTTTGATTAAGCGTAGAAACGCATCGACCACTCGGTTGGGGCGGCGGTCGTGGCGGGTGATCAGCACAAAGGGGATGCGGTAGTGCTGCGTGTTGGCATGCAACGCTCGCATCTTGCCCGCTGCCACCCACTGTGCAGCTACGTGTTCAGGCAGAAAGCCGATAAATCGCCCGGTAAGAATCAAAAAAGCGGCGCCTTCTCGGTCGGATGCTGAGGCACGAAGGCTTAGCGCATCATGCGCCTGTCGGGCCTCAACCGGTAGCGGATAGCGGGGCGAAATAGCCGAGTGTTGGGCGATATCTGCACAGCTAAGCGTATCATCATCCTCAGTAAACAGCGGATGGCCAGCCGCGCAGTAAAGATACGATGGCTCGTCGTAAAGGTGCCGCGCTTCTAAGCTGGTGGGCAGGTTCACTGCAGGTACTACGCCGACGTGCAAGTGGCCATCCATGACGCCTCTAATGACCGCGTCAGAAGGCTCCATATGAATGTGCAGCGTTACCTCATGCTCCGGCGCGCTAAGCTCTGCCAGGGCGTTGGTCACGTGCATGGCGGGTAGCGTTACCAGGTTGTCGGTGATGCCGATATTCAGCTCGCCTTTGATCGTTTGATGCAGCGCGTTAACGTCGCTTTTAAACGTTTCAAGCGCGGTCAGTAGCGTTAACCCTGCCTGATAAATCTCTTTACCCTCTTCGGTTAAACTAAACCCGCCACGCCCCCGCTGGCAGAGCGAAAACCCCAGCCTCCCCTCCAAGTCGTTCATGTGTTGGCTAATCGCCGAACGACTAATGCCCAGCGTGGTTTCCGCCGCGGTAAAGCCACCGCACTCAACGACCGTCTTAAAAATACGGATTAGGCGTATCTCGTAGTCGCTCATTTGGCCCAGCGATGCCATAACAATTTCCTGGTAGATTGGCTATCCATGCATAACGTCACGCTTTTCAGGGCATTAACGGTGATAAAAACTGATATACATCCTAAAAGCACCGCGGCACTATCGGATAAAGCCACGTGTCAGCGCGTGTTATGTATCATTTTTAGTTACTTTTTACACTGTATCAGGTGTCCCCCTGGGTTACCTGAATAAGGCTTCTGCGCGATGTCCGCTACCTCCAATGATGTAAATGATGATGTATTGAAAGCCACCAAGACTTATCGCCAACAGCGCCGCCATGTGATTGCGCTATATCTGCTAGCACTGCTTGTCATGATGGTGCTTTTCGGCTGGCTGCTGAGTGAACAGTATCGGCAAGAAATTGAGGCCGCCGAGTCGCGGATTACCGCCCGCGCTAATGTGGTTGCTGAGTGGGCAAAAGGCGTATTTGCACAAAGCGGGCAAGCGCTTTTTGGGCTTGCTGAGATGCTAACCCTGCAAGGCATGCCAGATAGCGATAATGCCCAGGCCCTTCAGCGCTCGCTAGAAAACCTGACCCTGTATGTGCCCATGGTGGACGAAATCGCTGTGTTGAGCGCTGAAGGTCGAGTAATGGCGAGTGGCCGCAGCAGCCGAAGAGCAGGTGCTGATATCAGCGATACGACGTTGTTTAATGCCTTTAAGCAAGCAGGACAAGAAGAACTGATTACCCCGCTTTACTGGTCTATCAGTGACCAACGCTACTATTTGTACCATGGTCGACGATTAGAAACCTCGTCCGGCGAGTTTGCTGGGGTGGTCATCTCTAGCATTGTACCTGAAGTGTTTGCCGACGCCCTGGAGCAGATGAGTGTCTATGACGGCGAGAGCATTGCCCTGGTCGACCCCGGATTAAAATTTATTGCTCGCTACCCGACCCCCGAAAAGCCATTTTCGATTGGCAGTCAAATTGAGAGCCCAGAAACGGCCGAGTGGCTTACCCGTGGTGAGTCCACATGGTCAATCAACATTGACTCACCTATTGATGGCCGCAAACGGCTGTTTCGCATGCTGAGAGTAGGCGAGTATCCGATGCTGGCTGTGGTTGGCGTTGATCTTCACGAATTGCTCTCGGCCTGGCGGCAGCGTGCTTTGATTTTAATGTTGGTGACGGCAGTGATTGCCCTGCTGGGTGCTTGGGGGGCGCGCCACTACCTGAATCGTTTAGCGTTGTCGCATCAACTACGTCAGCGTATTGAGGAGCGTGAACAGGCCCGTGCCGAGGCCCAAATCGCCGCTGCCGCCTTCCAGACGCACTTAGGCATCCTTATTACCGATCCACAGGGCATCATTCTTAAGGTGAATGAGACCTTCAGCCGCATTACCGGCTATAGCGAAGCGGAGATAGTGGGTAACAATCCGCGCATGTTTAGCTCTGGGCTACAAAACGCCGCCTTTTACCGCCGTTTATGGAAGCGTGTTATCAAAACCGGCAACTGGGAAGGCGAGATATGGAACCAGCGTAAGAATGGTGAACTGTTTCCCGAGTGGCTAACCATTAGCGCTGTCTACAGCGTTGAGGGCACCTTAACTCACTACGTAGCCACCATGAGTGATATCAGCGAGCGTAAAGCCGCTGAACAAGAGATTCATCAGCTAGCATTTTATGACACCTTAACCGGGTTGGCCAACCGGCGGCTGTTTATGGATCGCATAGGTAATGCCCTTAAAGAGCTTCAGCGCCATCAGCGTTGCGGCGCACTGCTATTTATCGATATCGATAACTTTAAGCAAATCAATGACACTCTGGGGCACTATGCGGGGGATCAAGTATTGCAGAGCGTTGCTCGGCGAATGGGGCAGATGTTGCGCGATACCGATACCTTGGCGCGGCTGGGAAGCGATGAATTTGCGGTATTAATCGAAGGCGTGGATAGCAATTACGCTCAAACCACCCGGCTGGCAGAGCGTATTGCGCACAAGCTGCTGGCAACTCTTAACGAATCAATCACTCTGGCCGAAGAGAGCATCACGGTGACGGGGAGTATTGGTATTGCGATCATGGCCAGCAATGAGTACGGCGTGGATGACTACCTGCAGCAGGTAGATATGGCGCTCTTTCAGGCTAAGAACAACGGCCGCCATGGCGTGTGCTTTTTTGACCCCTCGATGCAGGCTGCGCTTCTGGCCCATGTGAAATTAGAAGCGGATCTGCGCCAAGCGCAGGCCAGCCAGCAGTGGCAGCTCTATTATCAGCCCCAAGTGGATCACCATGGCGTGATCACTGGCGTTGAGGCGCTGCTGCGCTGGCATCATCCTGAACGCGGCATTGTTTCACCAGGCGATTTCATTCCGCTGCTGGAAAGCAATGAGCTGATAAACGATGTAGGCGAATGGGTATTGGAAGATGCCTGCTATCAATTAGCGCGTTGGGCGCAGCATCCACGGCTAAGCAAACTGACCATATCGGTGAATATTAGTCCGCTTCAGTTTCGCGATGAGCAGTTTCTGGCTCGTGTAGAGGGGGTGTTTGCGCGCACTCAGGCGCCGCTTCAGCGGCTAAAACTGGAGGTGACCGAGTCACTGTTTGTGGAAGCGCGAGACGACGCCAGAGATAAAATGCTTGCCCTTAAAGCGCGCGGTGTACGCTTCTCTCTGGATGATTTTGGCACCGGCTACTCGTCCCTGGCCTATTTAGCGCAACTGCCGCTGGATCAACTGAAAATTGACCAATCCTTTGTGCAGCAGGTGCTCGAAAGCCAAGCCAACGCAGCGATTGTCGAGAGTACCATTGCCCTGGCAGAGAGCCTCAATCTAGAGGTCATTGCAGAAGGCGTAGAGACCAAAGCGCAGCAGGCGTGGCTACTGGCGCACGACTGTCACGCTTATCAAGGCTATCTGTTTGGGCGGCCGGTTACCGCAGAGGCCATCGAGAGATTGATTACGGGCGCTTAACCCAGCGTCAGTAAGCGGAGTTGGCCTTCGATATCGAGAGCGGGGCTTGTATCGGGAAGAATAACTTCCAGCCGGGAGTCTTGCCGCCACGCGCTGCTTTCAACGCTCAGTGTACCTCCGGCGCGGTTAAAGCGTTTCCAGCCGCTATCGGTATGAAACACGCCTTTAATGCGTGCCTCTCTGGGGAGTTCTCCCAAACAGGTGGCCAAGCTATCCAGGTCGAAGCGCTCGTTTGGGTGCCAACGTAATCCCGTACTGGTGTAGCCCAGCGAAGTGCCGGTTTCACGCTGGGGCTTGCCGGGCGGGGGCGGAAAATCAAAAAAAGACCCGGCTAAGCTGGGTGTTGCCGCCAACTGTTGATGGTTTGCGGGTACGCTGATATCGCTCCCTTCGGCGCGTCCGCTCTGGGTCAACAGTCCTATGGGTAGTTCGCCTTGGGGAGCTTCCTGCACCCATTTACGCGGCGGCCAGCGCTGTGCCACAAACGCATGAGCGGCGCCGAGCTGCTCGGGCGTGCTCTGGTCGAGCATGGTGAGTGCCACGGCATCGGCCATATCGAGCTGGTCGCGGAAGGTGTCGTGCGTTCGGGAGCGGGCGTCATCTAATCGGCGTGGGTCGAGAGTAGCAATAATATCGCATACCTCGACCACTTCCTGGAAGGCTTCCCCTCGCAGTAGATCCAACAGACCTGCCGGGTGGCCAAGGCCTGAGGGCTCGATGATGACGCGATCAGGCTTGCTGCGTGCGAGTAAATTCACCAGCGCCGCTTGCAGTACAAAGGCGAGCTGGCAGCAAAGGCAGCCGCCGGGAAGGCCCTTCACCACCACATCGTCACGGGCATCAAACATCGCCTGGTCGATGCCGATTTGGCCAAACTCGTTGACCAAAATGGCCCAGGTTTCATCCACAGGCTTCTGTTCGATGAGGCTGTGGATAAGCGTTGTTTTACCGCTGCCTAGAAAGCCGGTAATGATATGCACCGGCACTTTTGCCAACCGTTCTGACGCTGCCAACGCCTAGCCCCCTGTCATATTCATAAAGCGTACTACCTGCACATCACCATCGGTGGTGAAGTGATGGCGTTCTGGCTTAAGCGGCAGGGCGTTGATGATCGCCTCTTTTAGCGCCTGCATATTACCGGGGTGACGGCGTAGCACGGCGCGAAGGTCGACCGAGTGTTCGTTGCCTAAGCACAGCAGCAAACGGCCTTCCACGGTCACGCGCACCCGGTTACAGGTATCGCAAAAGTTGTGGCTATGGGGGGAAATAAACCCAACCCGGCTGTCGCTATCGGCCATCTTGAAGTAGCGCGATGGGCCGGGTGTGGTTTCGGTCGTGGGGATCAGCGGATAGCGCGTTTCGATCAAGTCTTGAACGTCATCGCTGGAGTAGAAGGTTTCCGCCCGTGAGTGGTCAGAAACATCGCCCAGCGGCATCTCTTCGATAAAGCTAATATCGAGGTTTTCCTGGCGTGCAAAGGTGACCAGGTCTATTACTTCGTCGTCATTGCGACCTTTTAAGATCACCGCGTTGAGCTTGATGCGTTTAAAGCCCGCTTCCTGGGCGGCATGAATGCCGTCGATCACTTTGGCTAAATCGCCGGTGCGGGTGAGCTGCTTAAAGCGCTCCGCATTTAGCGAGTCCAGACTAATGTTCAGCCGCCGCAGACCGCTTGAGTAAAGCTGCTTGGCGTGCTTGCGTAGGCTGGCGCCGTTAGTGGTCATGGTGAAGTCGTTAAGGCCTGGCATGGCGCCGATTTCATCGACCAGTTGCTCAATTCCGCGGCGTACCAGCGGTTCGCCGCCGGTAAGGCGAATTTTCTCGACCCCCAACTCAGTGAAGGCGCGCGCCACCATGGCGATCTCTTCCAGCGTCAGTACCTGGGCGCGGGGCAGAAACGTCATCTCCTCGCTCATGCAGTACACGCAGCGGAAATCGCAGCGATCGGTGACCGAGATGCGCACGTAGCTAATGCGCCGACCAAAGTCGTCGATCAGTTGCTGGTCAGCGTCTGGCTGGACAGATCGCTGCTGATTAGCTTGTGGTTGTGCGGGTCGTTGCTCGGTCATAGCCATCCCGTTAGTGGTTGTATGCTGACTACCTCGCCTGGCTGGGCGCCTGCCTGGTCGTCGGCAAGCTCAATCAAGCAGTTAGCAGCCACCATCGAGGTTAAAATGCCCGAACCCTGGGCGCCGGTACTACGCACGAGTAACCGTCCTTCGCTATCAGTATGGTAAACGCCACGGATAAAGTCAGTGCGCTTCAAGCGACTTTTTATGGCGGTGTCGGCAATCGCAGTAAGGCGATGGGGTGTTGATGTCGGCTGCCCATACAGCCGATCCAGCAGCGGCGAGACAAACTGTAGAAAGGTTACCATGACCGCCACTGGATTGCCGGGCAAGCCAACAAACGGTGTGCGCTTTTCACCCAGCCAGCCGCAAGCCATGGGGCGCCCAGGTCGCAGCGCTACCCGCCAGAAGGCTAGGCGGCCTAACTGTTCCAGAGCCTCACGGGTAAAGTCAGCCTGGCCAACGGAAACACCGCCGCTGGTGATTACCAAATCGCTCTGCTCTGCAGCGTCTTCAAGGGCCGTTTTAATGGCGTTTAAATCGTCTGGGAGAATGCCCAGGTCAATGACATCGGCGCCGTGTTCGGCAAGCAAGCCCATCAGGGTGAAGCGATTGGCATCGTATATACCTGCTTTGGGCAGCGGCTCACCGGGAGCAGCGACTTCATTGCCAGTGGAAAAGATCGCCACCCTTGGGCGCTGACATACGGCAACATCTGCGTAACCTAACGACGCTAAAAGCCCTAGGGCCGCCGCATCGAGCCGTGCTCCCGCAGGCAGTGCCGTGTCGCCGAGGCCAATATCCTCACCGGCCTGGCGAACATGTTGGCCGTGTTTGAGGAGTTCTGGCGACTCGATGATCACATGCCCAGGCTGCTCATCTAACGGTTCGCGGAGCTGTTCACTCATCACCACGGTATCGGTGCCCGGCGGCAGTGGGGCACCGGTGGTGATGCGTACACAGTGACCGGCAGGTACTAATTCGCGGCGATACTGACCGGCCAACACCTCTCCAGCCAACGGCCAGCGGGTCTGCTTGGCTCCAACACCTTCTCTGGGCAAGGCTAGCGCTACGCCGTCCATGGCCGCATTGGTATTTTGCGGCACGTTAATGGGGGCTTTCACGGTTGTGGCCAATCGGCGACCATGAGCCTGCGCCAGCGGAATCCGTTCGCTGCCCAGCGGGCGTTCAATCAAGGTGGCGAGCGCCTGACGCGCTTCGTCCACGCTGAGCATCTGCTCGCCAAGATCAAAGCAGGAGAGGGTCATTTCACCTCCTTGCTCGAAGAACCCATGAGTACTTTTTCCAGGTGCAGCTTCTCTTCCTCAGTATTAAGGTTAGCAAAGGCATCAGGGCAGTCCGACATATCAACCTTGCACCAAGCATGGCGAGCGTACCAACGATCGATCTTACGCTCGCCCTCGGCCAAGGTGGCGGCCAAATCATCGGCCAGCGAGGTGCGCAGTAGTGCAACTACCGGGTGCAGCCGTTCGCCATCAAAAGCCACAGCGATATCATGCTGGCCAATACCTTGTACCATGCGCGCCACTAAATCGTCAGGTAGGGCGGGGGAGTCGCAGGGAACGACCAGTAGCCACGGCGTTTTTGCCGCCTGCAGGCCGCTATAGATCCCCATCAAAGGGCCTTTAAAGCCGCCTTCGGCACCGTCCATTACAACATCCGCTATAACGCGATCGGCAAAAAAGCGGTAGGCGTCAGCATTGCGGTTGGCGTTAATCAGTAGCTCGGCCACCTGACCTTCAAGGCGCTTCACCACATGGCCGACGAGTGGCAGGCCCGCAAAAGGCTCCAGCCCTTTGTCACGACCGCCCATTCGGCGCCCTTCGCCGCCCGCGAGAACCATGCCAGTGAGGTCGTGAGTAGGGATCATGAGCTTGCCTTTTTTGATGAGCGGTATTCTTGCGATGAACGGGCATGGGATGGGCGCGGTGGAATAGCGTCCAGGGCTAAACGGTTTTGGGTGTTGATCGCTTGGAAATGGCGCCCTTTGGCGCGGGCAATTAACATCACGCCGAAGCGTTCGGCCAGTTCGACGCCTTTTTGGGTGACGCCTGAGCGAGAAACCAGCACGCTAATGCCCATTTGTGCCACTTTGAGTACCATTTCGGAAGTCAGTCTCCCAGTGGTGTAGAAAATATCCGCATTGGCGCTGTCGGCCTGTTGTAGCCATTGGCGCCCCGCCAAGGTATCCACCGCGTTATGCCGTCCTACGTCTTCAACAAAGTCGAGTACGTCGGTTTGCTGGCACAGCGCGCAGCCATGAACGGCGCCAGCGCTGCGGTAGGTCTCGTTGTAGGCGTTAAGGTTTTGCAGCAGCTGATAAAGCGTGGATTGTGCCAATTGAGTATCGGGCAGCGCCGTGAGAGCGGTTTGGTCGAGCAGTTTACCAAATACCGTGCCCTGGCCGCAGCCGGTGGTGACCGTACGGGTGCTTAAGCGTATTTCTAAATCCTCGGGCAGATGGCGAGTAATCACTACCGCGGCTTCTACTTCCCAATCGACTTGCACGGCCTCTAAATCAGCCGCGGCGTTCAGCAGCCCCTGATTGCGCAGATAGCCGACCACCAGAGCCTCCGGGTCGTCACCCAAGGTCATCAAAGTGACAATTTCACGCTTGTTGAGGTAGACCGTCAACGCTCTTTCAGCGGCAATCGCCTGCTGGCGTGCATCGCCATACTCGTCAACGATGCTGATCTCGGTAGTGGCCGGTAAGCGGGCTCGGCTTAACTGAGGGGCGTGCATCCGCAATCCTCGCTGCTGATATGAAAGCATCTGAGCCTGATAAAATACCTGAGTAAAAAGGTCAGAGTTGACGATGATGGCGCTGGAGAGGCTTACTTGTCTACCTGTTCGACTGCTATCCGTTCAAAGTCTAGGTGCTTCGCTTAAGTACTGTGCTCAAGTGCTGTGCTTAGATACTTCGCTAAGGGGTTTAACGCGATGTCTGATAATTTACGTTCACTGAGTATCACCCTGGTCGCCGAGGCTAAGCAGGTGAAAAGCTTTACGCTAACCCAGTGGCGTATTGCAGAGCTTACCCTGAGTGATCAGGGCCCCAATGTGCTTAACCTGCAGTTGTCGATGACCGAGCGTGCTGCTTACCGTTTCAACCTGACGTCTGCCACCCCACGGCTATTTGTGCGAGCGGGTTTTACTGGGCAAACACCCAAACCTGATGCGATTACCGCTAGTCAGGACGTGGCAGCCGGTTGGATGGACGGTGAGCAGCAGGTGCTCGAAGCACCAATGCCCATGGCCATTCAGGTCTGGATTGAGAGCTACCTCGCACGCCACGGCGAAGCGCCGATGGAGATGCGCAAGAAAAAACGCAAAGGAGCGGGGCGCGCCAAAGAGACCCCCACCAAGGAGCAGCCGCAATGAGCCGCCTAGAGCGCTGGTCGCGCCTAAAACGCAACGTTCCCCAAGAGCAAGATGCGCCGCCGGTTACAGAGCCCGTTGAGGAACTGGCGGCCAAATCGGATATTTCACCTGATGCCGCGCAGGAAGCGCCAGAGCAGGCATCACTAGAACAGTCTCCTGCAGAACAATCGCCTTCAGAACCAGCACCTAAGCCTGGCAGCTTAGACCACACCTTGCCCGACCCTGAAACGCTGGAAGCGGGCAGCGACTTCAGCGCCTTTATGGTGCCAGGAGTAAGCGGAGCCCTGCGGCGGCGTGCTTTGAAACGCCTGTGGGCCACCGGCAACTACAACGTTCGCGACGGCCTGGATGACTATGATGCCGACTACAATCAGCTGTTAAAGCCCATGGACTCCGAGCTCGCCAGCAAACTGCGCCGCTGGACGCATAAAGTGGAAGAGGCGGTTGATAAGCCGTTAGACGAGCCCGAGTCTCCAAAAGAGTTGGCAGAGAACGAGCAAACAAGTGAGAAGCCGGTCGCGCTAGAGGACGACTCCTCAACACCTCGCGATGATGGTGTCAAAACTGTAGAAAACACCTTGCTAGACGACCAGTCTGATTATTTATCTGATACTAAGATGAAAACATGGGATTAGTAATAAAGTTATAAAAAATCAAAATCTTGGGTGTGTTGGTCGTCGCCAGCGTTGGCAGCGTTGACGGTAATTAATTTGGCAAAATACGTATTTCGCCATAGGCTGAACTTAGCTTCTACGCATTGTTATGCCACAATAGTTAAATCATATAACTCAAAATTATAATAAGAATTATTCACTGACCGTGAGAACGCATGAACCAACGAATCCAACTGGCGTCGCTAGACGACCAGCGTAATGCCGAGGCTCGGGAGACGGTACGCCAGCGTATCTCCTGGCCCGCTAACCTAACGCCTGCCAATGTGACCTATCACAGCCGTGGTCATGCGCTACTGCTTGGCAGTGAGCGCGATACTCGGCAAGCCGCACGTATTCTGCAAGGGCGTGGTTTGGCTTCATTGACGCTGGTTTTCACCGCGCCCAACAGCGTAGATGTTGACGAAGAGGTGAATGATAGCGAATTGTACGCTGCGACCGAGATCCTCACCACCCAGGCGCTAACTAATGCCCAGGCTGAAAAGCTGCACATTAGCGGCCATTTGGGCATGTTCAAAGCGGTAATTGGTGGTGATGAGCCGCTTGATCTTGCCCGTGCGCTGATCGAGCGAGAGGCGTTTGACCTAGTCCTGGATTTAAATGCCTCTCCTTGCCTACCGGTGGAATTACCACCGCCTGGCTATGTGGTAATGCAGTGGCAGAATGTCGAGCAGCGCAACGACATCCTCGACGACTTTGTGGGGCTGGTGGGCGAATTCGACAAGCCGCGTTATTTTCAGGTCAATAGCGACTTATGTGCCCACTCTACCAGCGGCAACATTGGCTGTACCCGCTGTTTGGATGTTTGCCCTGCGGATGCCATCTCCAGCATTCAGGGGCGGATTGAATCTCACATCGAGATTGATCCCTTTCTCTGCCAAGGCGTGGGCAGTTGCACCAGTGCCTGTCCCACTGGCGCTATCGAATTTCGCCTACCGGAAACGCGCCGCCAGCAGGATACGCTCTCTGCTTGGCTGGGCGCCTACCGCGAAGCGGGTGGTCAAGCGCCGGTGCTGCGTTTTATTACCCATGATTCCCAAGATGCTGAGCGCGCAGCGGGCGTAGTGCCCGCAGGTCATGTCATCGATGCACCGCTTGAGGAGCTGGGAGCAGCGGGGCACGACCAGTGGTTAACTGCCCTGGCCTCAGGGGCCGCCGAAGTGCGTATCCAGCTGCACCCCAATATGCCCGCCCGCTTAAGCGCCTTTTTGACCGACCAGCTCGCCCAAGCGCACGCCCTGTTAGACGCCTTAGGTCATGATCGCGCTCGCGTAAAGCTGATCGAGAGAGCCGATGATGCAGGCCGGGATGCGCTACCGGCACTCACCCCGTTGACAGAGTCACCGCTAAGCCTGCCTGAGCCAGAAAAGCGTGCGCGTTTGAACCGCGTGCTGGCTCGACTGGCTGAATTGGGTAACCCCAGCGGCGAGCGGGTTGCCGTACCGGCAGGCGCTGCCTACGGCGCCATTCAAGTCGATAGCGACGCCTGCACGCTGTGCCACGCCTGTGTCAGCAACTGCCCGACCCCGGCATTAAAATCAGGCGGCAAAACGCCCGCGCTGAGCTTTCTTGAAGCGGACTGTGTGCAGTGCGGCTTGTGTGAGCAGGCTTGCCCGGAAAATGCGATTACTCTGATGCCCGGCTTCCTGGCATCCAATGTCCGCGAAACGCGCCACATCTGCCACGAAGAAGCCGCTTTTGAGTGCATCAACTGCGGTAAGCCGTTCGCCACTGTCAGCACGGTCGCTACTATTAAACAGAAGTTGGCTAACCACCCCTACTTCGCCGGCGAGGCGATGATCCGCCTGGAAATGTGCGAAGACTGCCGGGTAAAAGATGTCTGGAAAACCATGATTCGCGACCCTGACGCGCAACTGAAGGTATAAGCCGATGACGGATGCACTGCCTACGCTCAAAGAAGCGGATGCGCTACGCGCCGATATCTACCGGCTGTTAACCACGCTACTGCGCCAAGCGCCAGATCCAGAACTACTCGACTGGTTGGCTGAGCTAACTATCGAGCAAGATGGTAGCCGCCTAGCAGAGTGCTGGCAGTCGTTGGCGGTAGCGGCCAACGGTGCGGATGCTGAGAGACTGCAGCGAGCTCACTTTCGTCACTTGGTCGGTGTGATTCAAGGTGAGGTGGTGCCCTACGCCTCCTGGTACCGCAACGGCGAATTGATGGAGGCGGCGCTGGTGGCGCTGCGCCAAGACCTAAAAGTGCTTGGCTTTGAACGCAGTGAGCATACCCGGGATCCGGAAGATCATCTGGCTGCCCTGTGTGAAGTGATGGCGATGCTGATCGACGCCGAAAGCTCTGAGCAGGGTTATTTCTTTAGCCAACATTTAGCCCCCTGGGCGGCCAGCTGTTTTGCCGACCTGGGGCAGGTAGACACCGCTTTCTATGCAGCGCTGGGGCAGTTGGGTAGCGCTTTTATGGAGAGCGAACAGGCTCGCTTGAGGGTTGATGCGGGCCATACGCCAGTGCGTATTCTTGAGCCTTAACGCAGGCTTCATAAAAGAAACAGCAAAAAAAGACCCGCACAAAAAAGCATGCAAGAGGAGAAACCCATGCAACCGTCACACAACGCTGAGCGCCGCCGGTTTATGAAAACCGTTGGGTTGGGAACCGCCGCTGCTGGCGCCGCGGCAGCAGTCGGTCATGTCACTCTGGCACAGGCTGACACTGCCCCGGTAAAAAACGAAAAACCAACGGTTAACTACCGTGAGACCGATCACGTCCGTGCTTATTACGCCTCGCTGCGTGACTGACGGCGGAATGCCAGGAGATTTGCCATGCGCTTAACTCGCAAAACAGACACCCCCAAGGCCTCAGGGCTGGGTATTTCCCGTCGCCAGTTCCTCAAACGCAGCGGTGCAGCCACTGGTGGAATGGCCGCCGTTGGCTTTATGAGTGCGCCCATGATGCAGCGCTCAGAAGCAGCCGACAAAACCCCCGTGCTGGACTCGCCGGTCGAGACAAAACGCACCATCTGCTCCCACTGTTCGGTAGGTTGTGGCGTTTACGCCGAAGTTCAAGAAGGCATTTGGACTAAGCAAGAACCCGCTTTTGATCACCCTATCAATCGGGGTGCGCACTGCGCGAAAGGCGCTTCACTACGCCAGCACGGCCACTCCACGCGGCGCCTCAAGTACCCGATGAAGTTGGTCGCGGGTGAGTGGGAGCGTATGAGCTGGGATGACGCCATTAACGAGATTGGTGACAAACTGCTTGAGCTGCGCGAAGAGCACGGCCCGGATAGCGTTTACTGGCTGGGCTCGGCGAAGTTCAGCAACGAGCAGGCGTATTTAATGCGCAAGCTTGCCTCGCTGTGGGGCACCAACAATACCGATCACCAGGCGCGTATCTGCCACTCCACCACTGTGGCGGGCGTGGCGAATACCTGGGGTTATGGAGCGATGACCAACTCGCTCAACGATATGCATAACAGCAAGGCGATTCTGTTCATTGGCTCCAACCCCAGTGAAGCGCACCCGGTGGCGATGCAGCATATCCTGATCGCCAAAGAGCGCAACAATTGCGACATCATCGTCGCCGACCCGCGCTTTACCCGTACTGCCGCCAAGGCCAACAAATATGTGCGTCTACGTCCCGGTTCGGACGTCGCCTATATTTGGGGCTTGTTATGGCACATTTTTGAAAATGGCTGGGAAGACAACGAGTACATCAATCAGCGCGTTTACGGTATGGATGAAGTACGCGCTGAAGTCGCCAACTTCCCGCCCAGCGTTGTAGAAGAAGTCACCGGTGTCCCCGAAGCCGAGATGTACGATGTCGCTAAACGCCTCTCCGACAACCGGCCTGGCTGTGTGGTCTGGTGTATGGGCGGCACCCAGCACACCACCGGCAACAATAATACCCGCGCTTACTGCATTCTTGAGTTGGCGCTGGGGAATATCGGTGTGGCGGGCGGCGGCGCTAACATCCTGCGTGGCCATGATAACGTACAGGGGGCGACCGACCTGGGCCTTGGCTGCGATTCATTGCCTGGTTACTACGGTTTGGCGGAAGGTGCCTGGCAGCACTGGGCGCAGGTGTGGGATCTCGACTATGAGTGGCTTAAAGGCCGCTATGACGATACCGAGTATGCCGATGGTAAGCCCATGTACACTGCCGGTATTACCGTATCGCGCTGGGTCGATGGCGTGCTCGAAGAGGACGAGAATATCTCCCAGCGTACCGCGCTGAAAGCAATGTTCTACTGGGGCCACGCGGTTAACTCCCAGACTCGCGGCGTCGAGATGCAAAAAGCGATGCAGAAGCTTGAGATGATGGTCATCGTTGACCCTTATCCCACCGTTGCTTCGGTTATGCATGACCGTAGCGACGGCGTGTATCTGCTGCCAGCGGCCACCCAGTTCGAAACCACAGGCAGTGTCACCGCGACTAACCGCTCGATTCAGTGGCGTGACCGCGTGATTGAGCCGCTGTTTGAGTCCAAGCCCGACCACGAAATCATGTACCTGTTTGCTCGTAAGCTGGGCTTCGGTAATGAGTTGGTCAAGAACTACCAGATGAACGGCGACGAGCCGCTCATCGATGACATTCTGCGCGAAATCAACAGCGGTATGTGGACGGTCGGTTACACCGGGCAAAGCCCCGAACGCCTCAAAGAGCACCAGAAAAACTGGCACACGTTCAGCTTCGAGAATCTGCGCGCAGAGGGCGGCCCGGCGGACGGTGATTACTACGGCTTGCCGTGGCCCTGCTGGGGCACGCCAGAGTTCGGCCACCCAGGCTCGCCTAACCTTTACGACACCAGCGTGCCGGTGATGGAAGGTGGCATGGGCTTCCGTGCCCGTTTTGGTATCGAGCGTGACGGCGTCAACCTTCTGGCGGAAGGTTCAGCGCCGGTGGGGGGCGATATCGACGACGGCTATCCAGAGTTCAACGACCAACTGCTCAAAGACCTAGGCTGGTGGGACGACCTGACCGCCGAAGAGAAACAGGCGGCGGAAGGCAAAAACTGGAAAACCGACCTCTCTGGCGGTATCCAGCGTGTCACCATTGAGCATGGCTGCGCGCCTTACGGCAACGCCAAGGCACGCGCTGTGGTCTGGACTTTCCCCGACCAAGTGCCGAAGCACCGTGAGCCGCTCTACACCACGCGTCGCGATTTGGTTGAACGCTTCCCTACTTGGGACGACTTCGACTCCATCATGCGCCTGCCGACCATGTACAAAACCATTCAGGATCGCGACAACACTGGCGAGTATCCAATGATTCTCACCTCTGGGCGCCTGGTTGAGTATGAAGGTGGCGGTGAAGAGACGCGCTCCATGTCGTGGCTTGCCGAGCTGCAGCAGGAGATGTTTGTCGAAATTAACCCGGCGGACGCCAACGACCTCAGCATCAAAGATGGTGACGATGTTTGGGTAGAAGGGGCAGAAGGGGGCCGTGTGAAGGTCAAAGCCCTGGTCACTCCTCGCGTCGATCGTAACGTAGCGTTTATGCCGTTCCACTTTGGCGGCATGTTCCAGGGCGAAAGCCTGCGTGACCGTTACCCGGATGGGTCTGATCCGTACATCATTGGTGAGGCGGCCAATACCGCCACCACCTACGGCTATGACCCGGTGACACTGATGCAAGAGACCAAGTGCACCATCTGCCGCATTGAGCGGGCTTAAGCTTCGACCGACCTGACAGCACGGCGGTGCGGGAGCCATCCCGCACCGGCATGAGGAGAACACCATGGCTCAAATGAAATTTATGTGTGACGCCGAACGCTGCATTGAGTGCAACGGCTGCGTCACCGCCTGTAAAAATGCCAACGATGTCGAGTGGGGCATTCAGCGCCGTCGCGTGGTCACGCTCAACGACGGTGAAGCGGATGAAATGTCCATCTCCGTCGCCTGCATGCACTGTGACGACGCTCCTTGCATGGCGGTGTGCCCCACCGACTGCTTCTACAAAACCGATGACGGCATCGTGCTGCACGACAAAGACCTCTGCATCGGCTGTGGTTACTGCCTCTACGCCTGCCCGTTTGGCGCCCCGCAGTTTCCCCAGCAGGATGCCTTTGGTGAGCGCGGCAAGATGGACAAATGTACCTTCTGCGCGGGCGGCCCGGCCGAAAGCAAAGAAGAGGAGTACGAGAAGTACGGTTCCAACCGTATTGCCGAAGGTAAACTGCCGCTGTGTGCTGAGATGTGCTCCACCAAAGCGCTGCTTGCCGGTGATGCCCAAGACGTGGCCGATATCTTCCGTCAGCGTGTTGTCCATCGCGGGCACAAAGATGGCGCCTGGTCTAATAACCCTCAGGCCAGTGCCGACAACCTAGCCTATGATGCTGCCCATAAAGGGTAAGGAGGCGTGTCATGAACCTGTTGACTGCACAGGCATCCGGTGGGGTGCCACGCTCAGGTAAAGGGCTCGCCCTGGGTATTTGGCGCTTTATGTTGGTGGCGTTTGCTCTGGTGCTTAGCCTCGGCTTCACGCAAGTGGCGTTGGCTCAAGCGGATCCTGACCGTGAAATGAACACCGCTGCCCCCGGCATTACCGCCGACCAGTGGCGTCAGGTACGTAGTGGAGAGACCGGGCCTAACTACCGTGACTCGCGTTATGAAAGCGACTACAGCTTGATCAATGCAAGCGGTGAAACCTGGCGGCAGATTCGCAACCGCTGGGTGTCGCCGTTTGGTTTGATTGCGGTATTTGGCATGGCGGCGCTGATCGCGCTGTTCTACTTCATTGTCGGGCGTAAAGAGCTTGAGGCGCCACGCACGGGGCGTCTACTTTTGCGTTGGACGCTGATGAAACGCGCGCTGCACTGGACGGTAGCAACGCTGTTTATCATTCTGGCGCTGACTGGGATGACGCTGCTGTTCGGTAAATTCGTGTTCCGCCCACTGTTTGGCGATGGGATTTGGGCCTGGATGATTGCGGCGACAAAAGTGCTGCATAACTACCTGGGGCCGATCTTTGGCATTCTGCTGGTGATCCTGCTGTTCAGCTTGATCAAAGACAATATTCCCAAAAAGCACGACTGGGTATGGTTCAAGAAAGGCGGCGGTATGATTGGCAAAAAGCATGTGGATGCTGGTTTTGCCAACGGTGGTGAAAAAGCCTGGTACTGGCTGTTAGCGACGGTGGGAATCTTAGTGGTTGCCAGTGGCTTCGTGCTCGACTTCCCCAACTTCGACCAGGGCCGTGACACCATGCAGTGGGCCAATATTATCCACGCAGTGGGCGCATTGGGGCTTACGGCGGTTTCCCTCGGCCATATCTATATCGGCACGTTGGGTACCGAAGGCGCGCTAGAAGGTATGACCACGGGCTATGTGGATGAGACCTGGGCCAAAGAGCACCATAATCTTTGGTACGAAGAGGTCAAAGACCAAACGCTATCGGAACAAGAGGTGGCGGCCCGCAAGTCATCTGGCGGCAGCAGTGAACCGTCGGCAACGCGAACCAGTTAATAAGCATTTAATGGTCGCTAAGACACCGCCTTTCGGCGGTGTCTTTTGTTATGCTTCACCTTAAGTTATTAAATAACCCAAGCCATGTATGAGAGGAACGGTTATGTCAGCGTTTGATGAGTTAGACCCAACCACGCGCACCGAGCTTGAAGCCGCCGCGTTTCGGCGTTTGCTACAGCATCTGGACGATAACAAAGATGTCCAGAATATCGATCTGATGATTCTGGCGGACTTTTGCCGCAACTGCTTATCGAAATGGCTGGTTAGCGCTGCTGAAGCGCGGGATGAAAGCCTCAACTACGAAGAGGCCCGCGAGTACGTTTACGGTATGCCTTACAGCGAGTGGAAGGAGCTTTACCAGCCGCCCGCTACGCCTGAGCAAATGGCGGCCTGGGAAGCTCACCACGCCAAAAAGAAAGCAGCCAAACAAGGGTGACGTCAATGAGTGAGCCAATGGTGCCCCTCAACATAGCCGTACTCACGGTCTCGGATACCCGCACGGAAGAGACGGATCGCAGCGGTCAAGCCTTGGTCGAGCGGCTAACCAACGCCGGTCATACTCTCGTTGAAAAGCGCATAGTGCCTGACGATGTCTATCGTATTCGTGCGGTGGTCGCGAACT
Organism: Halomonas sp. ATBC28; assembly: GCF_005937175.1. Taxonomy (NCBI): domain Bacteria; kingdom Pseudomonadati; phylum Pseudomonadota; class Gammaproteobacteria; order Oceanospirillales; family Halomonadaceae; genus Halomonas; species Halomonas sp. ATBC28. The sequence continues at coordinate 208,674 of NZ_VCQL01000001.1, forward strand.
GGATCGCCGAGGCGGATGTGCAGGTAGTCATCACCACCGGAGGCACTGGCTTCACTGGGCGTGACTCTACCCCTGAAGCCATCTCGGTGCTGCTGGATAAGCGCATCGAAGGCTTTGGAGAACGCTTTCGTCAGCTAAGTGGTGAGGAAATTGGCAGTTCCACCATCCAGAGCCGCTGCCTCGGCGGCTTAGCCAACGCCACGGTAGTGTTCTGCCTGCCTGGCTCAACCGGCGCCTGCCGCACCGGCTGGGACGGCATTCTGGCAGAGCAATTGGATAGCCGCCACAAACCCTGCAACTTCGCTAATCTGGTCATCCCAGGTCGAGGCCAGCATGGTTGAATGAGTGGCATATTTTCCAGGCTGCCGCTTGCTGTAGCAACAAGTTTGCGTGGCGACTTGTATTGGGGTTGCGCTGTCGTCGCGCTCTTGAAAGTTAGTGTCAATGCAATAGCTGCATTGGTTTTAAACAGCTAGCTCAGTGCTTCTTCCTTTAGAAAGTTTAGTAATAAAGGGTGATTCGCTAGAGCAATATTGATTCGAAGAGCTGACCCTGACTCGTCATTGCCTAAAGTAAACAAATTTCCAGGTGCTAGGAAAATCCCCTGTGCAGAGGCTTTTTTTGCTAGCTCAAGGCCGTCTACGCTTTTTGGTAAAGGGCACCAAATGTAGTAACTCCCGGTGGGTGGCTGAATTTGGTTGAAACCAATATTTTTCAACGAGGAGATCGCTGCTGCGCTAGCCTTGGCCACTCTTTCGCGTAAACGAGTCATTTGGCGACGATAGCGACCATGAATGATCATTTCATGGATCATCCTTTCAATAATGCTTGAACTGGTAACCACCGTGAGCATTTTAATATCAATCAGTGACCGAACCAGCGTCTGATTAGCTGCAATGTAGCCACAACGCATACTGGCAGATAGCGTTTTGGAAAAAGTGCCAACGTATATGACTCGGTTAAGGCCATCGAGCGAAGCAAGGTGAGGCGTTGATCGGGGGAGAATATCACCAAAAGGGTCGTCTTCAATGATGGTTAAATCATGCTGTTCAGCGATACGTAATAAGGCATGCATATTCTGGAGAGACATGGATGTGCCGGTAGGGTTGTGAGCCATAGGCTGAACAAACAAAAGCCTTGGCCGGTATTCCCGGATACTCTGTTCCAGCATATCGAGATCCAGCCCTTGAGGTCCTCTAGTGATGCCGATGGTTTTGGCACGCTGTAGGCGTAATTTACCAAACATTGGGTAATAACCAGGGCTTTCAACTAGCACCACTTCACCGGGCTCTACAAAATGCCTAACAATCAGGTCGAGTGCATGGTTGGCGCCGAACGTCATCAAGATTTGATTTGGATGAACGCTAATTGCACGATCGTTTAGCGTTCTGGCGATATCTTCTCGCAGGCCGATCAATCCCTGAGGGTTGCCGTATTCGAACTCATCTCTGGCGTCATTATCCTGATTGCTGCGTTTGAAATAACGGCGTATGTCCGAGCTTTCCATCCAACTTGCCGGCAGGCGTCCATCTCCGGCTCTGACTTCATAATGCTGATTCAATTGTTCTCTTAATAGAGAAACCAAGTCGACCGCTTCAGTAAAATGTTCAGGCTTGATAGCTGGGTGAGCTGGTCTGGTTGCTTCCACATAAAAGCCAGAACCGCGCCGAGGGCTGATATATCCAGTCGCGACTAAGCGGTCATAAGCATCAATTATAGTATTTTTTGAAACCCCAAAGCTCAGGGTTGCATTGCGAATGGAGGGTAATCTTGTCCCCGCCGTTAGCTGTCCCTGCTCAATGCGCTCAATAACTGTATTGGCGACTTGTTGTGCTCGAGTTGGTTTTTGCTTCATAAAAGGCTCAATTGTACCCATTAATTAAAGGGTACAGTACATGGGTCAATTTTGAATATTGTACCTTGTCCAGTTTTCTCTATCACCCTAACTTAAGATAAGAGTATGTTTTATTTCTAACAATAATCGGTGATGCAGCAGTCTCTAGTTAGCGCTAATAGCACTGCCATTCACCATGGAGAGCATCGTGAACTTAACAACCATAAATAAAAGCTGGTTCTTTTTAAAAACGATCGCAGCTGTGTCCGCTATGACAGCCTGTGTGGCTCCTTCTATTGCTATTGCCGAGGATCTGCCCAGCGTAAACTGGCGAATGCAGGCGCTTTGGGATGCGGGGACGACGCCCTATGAATACGAAGAAAAATTTGTAGAGCGGGTGTCCGAATTAACTGATGGGAAGTTTGAAATTCGATTGTTTGCCGGTGGACAATTAGTGCCAGCGGCCCAAGCATTTGAAGCTGTACGTGCAGGTGCTTTCCAGATGATGAAGACATTTGACGGCTATGAAGCAGGTTCTATACCTGCTTTCGCGTTCACCAGCACAGTACCGTTTGGTTTTCCTGAATCTGACCAGTACGAAGCTTGGTTCTATGAGAAAGGGGGAATTGAGCTGGCTCGTCAGGCCTATGCGTCAGCTGGTCTCTATTACATTGCACCTACGGTTTATGGGCAAGAACCCATCCATTCTAAATTTCCTATCGAATCTCTGGATGATCTGGATGGCAAAAAAGGCCGTTTCGTTGGCTTGGCCAGCACGGTGATGAGCGAATTTGGTGTGTCTACGACAGGGTTGCCTACGGCAGAGGTGTATCAAGCACTTGAAAAAGGGGTCATTGATCTTGCCGATCGCGGCGACCTGACCGCTAATTTTGAAGCAGGCTTGGGAGAAGTGGCCGGATATATAGCTGTACCTGGCTTTCACCAACCCACGACAGCTACCAGTTATGTAGCGAACCAAGCGGCTTACGATAGTTTACCTGACTCTTACAAAGCGGCCTTGGAAGTGGCTGCCCGTGAGATTTCGTCTTCTTTACGGCAGCACATCCTTGCCCAGGATACTGTTGCTCTCGAAGAGTTCGAAGCGCAAGGCGTACAGATCACCCATTTGAGCCCCGACCTCATTGCAGAAGGGCGCCCGACCGCGATGAATGCATGGAGGAGAGCGGCTGGAGATGACGAATTGGCTAACGAAATTCTCAATAGCCAAATCGAATTCATGCAAGAACTTGGCTTGATTGACTGAGTTCCTACCTTACGGTTCCGCGCGCTGGCAATCCGGTAATAGGCCGGATTGCCTTCCCATCGAGGTTCAATTATGGCTGTTCTTCTTGGCTACTGCCGCCTTATAACGGCTCTTAACCGTTGGGTGGCCACGGTTGTATCGGCTTTTGTCTTCATTATGGTGGCCGTCATCAGCTACGAAGTAGTGTCCCGCTATTTTTTCAATGCACCCACTACCTGGGCTATGGAGCTTGCGACACTATTATTTGGCCCTTACTTCTTACTGGCTGGCCCTTATATTCTACATACTGCTGGACACGTCAACGTTGACATACTTTACCGTAAACTGCCGTTTAAGTTGGCAGGCTTAGTAGACTGTCTAACATATGCGCTGATTGTTGTAGTAACGGTGATTTTTATAGATCAGAGCCTACCTATAGCGCTGAATGCCTACGCAAGTGGTGAAACTTCATTTACCTCTTGGAATCCCCCCGTCTGGCCGGTGAAAGCGCTTATTCCGATCGCTTTTTTATTGCTTCTCATGCAAGCGCTGGCTGAAATTATTTGGGCAGTTAAGCGTATTCAAGGTCAAGAGGTGAAAGCATGAGTTCTACTCTTGTCCTTTCAATGATGTTTGTCTCACTGTTGGTATTGTTGCTCAGCGGGATGCCTTTAGCATTTGTACTGGCATTTTTGGCAATTTTATTCACAGTCATACTGTGGGGAGCTGATGCACTAGTGCTGACCGTTCTCCAAACCTTTGATGCAATGACATCAGACATCTTGCTGGCTATCCCACTCTATGTGCTGATGGCAAGCGTGCTTCAGCGCTCAGGTATTATTGAAGCGTTATATCGTGCAATGGAGCTCTGGTTCCGACGTTTGCCGGGAGGATTGGCCGTCGGTACCGTGGCGATCTGTACGGTGATGGCGGCGATGACCGGCATTGTTGGGGCGGCTGTTGCGGCAATGGGCATCCTCGCATTGCCATCTATGCTACAGCGCGGTTATGACCAGCGATTAGCACTGGGCACAATCTGTGCAGGAGGTACATTAGGCATTCTGATTCCCCCCTCAATTATTACGATAGTATATGCTTCTACTGCCCAGATATCAGTTGGCAAAATGTTTGCTGCCGGTATTGTTCCAGGAATAATACTGGCAGGACTGTATATTTTTTATATTATTCTGAGAGCAATTATCCAGCCAAACCTAGCTCCTCGGCAGTCTGGAGAAAAGACAAACCTAGGGGAGATGTTGAGTTCTCTTAAAGCTCTGATACTACCAGTACTGATTGTTTTATCCGTGCTGGGTAGTATCTATGCAGGTATTGCCACGCCCACCGAGGCAGCAGCAGTGGGTGTTGTTGGGGCGTTGATTTCAGCGGCCTTTCAGAAGCAGCTGACATTTAAAAACTTATCTGCTGCATCTATGGATACCTTGCGTGTGACCACTATGATTATGTGGATCACGATTGGGGCGAAGGTATTTGTATCCATCTTCACCGGCACTGGCGGGGCGGACTCGCTTTTACAATTCATTCAAGACCTTGAAATGAATCGCTGGTTAGTACTGCTTTCCATGATGCTGGTTTTAGTCTTCCTTGGGTTATTCCTGGATGAAATTGGCATCATCCTTTTATGTGTGCCTGTCTTCTTACCTATCATAAACGCCTTTCAATTTGATCCGGTCTGGTTCGGAGTGCTTTTCCTTATTACTGCTCAGATGGGTTATATCACCCCGCCTTTTGGCTACACGCTTTTTTACATAAAGGGAGTACTGCCACCTGATATTGGTATGGGAACTGTATACCGGGCCATCGTACCCTTCTTAGTTTTGCAGCTCATTGCATTAATTTTATTTATGCTTTTTCCCGAAATCGTTACTTGGCTGCCTGAACAACTTTCACAGACAGTACGCTCTTAAAAAAGGAGATAAAAACAATGACTACAACGACTTCTCGTATTCCAGGGTTGCACAAAATGTCACCTGAAGAGCGGCTACAAAAGGTAGTGGAAGTCACTGGGTTGAGCGAGGATGTTGTCAGGCACCTGGGTAACACGGGCAACCTGGATTCAGCCACAGCCGACTCCATGATCGAGAATGTCATTGGCACCATGAACATTCCTTTGGGTGTGGCGACCAATATGCTGGTAGATGGGCATGATGTCCTAGTGCCCATGGCGACAGAGGAGTCTTCGGTGGTAGCTGCTGTCTGTAACGCAGCCCGTCAGTGCCGTTCAACCGGCGGTTTTAAGACAGACATGTCGAATTCTCACATGATTGCCCAGGTTCAGTTGCTGGGTGTTCCGAATCCTGAATTCGCTCGTTTGCAGATACTAGAGCATAAGTCGCACGTTCAGTTGATATGTGATGAAACAGATCCGGTCTTGCTTAAACACGGCGGCGGGTTCCGTGATATGGAGGTGCGTGTTCTGAAAGGACGCACTGGGCCAATGGTGGTCACCCATCTGATTGTCGATACTCGTGATGCAATGGGCGCTAACGCAGTGAATTCCATGGCGGAAGCCGTAGCCCCCCATATTGCAAAATGGACGGGAGGGAAGACCTATCTGCGTATTTTGTCCAACTTGGCGGATCGTCGGTTAGCGAGAGCACGGGCTACTTGGGCTTTGGACGAAATTGGTGGTGCAGAGGTTCGTGATGGCATATTGGCCGCCTATGACTTCGCCGATATTGACCCTTATCGCGCAGCCACGCATAACAAAGGCATCATGAATGGGGTAAGTGCTGTGGTACTGGCAACTGGAAATGATTGTCGGGCCGTAGAGGCGGGAGCCCATGCTTATGCTGCTCGTACGGGGCAGTACAGCTCATTAACACGATGGGAAGCCGATGCTGACGGAAACCTGACCGGCACTATTGAAATGCCTTTGGCGGTAGGCTTGATTGGTGGAGCCACGCGCTCTCACCCTACAGCGCGTATTGCGCTGGATATAATGAACATAACGACTGCCGAACGGCTTGCCTGCACTATTGCTGCAGTCGGTTTGGCTCAGAACTTCGCTGCACTCAAAGCACTAGCGACGACGGGCATCCAAAAGGGTCATATGGCACTCCATGCGAAAAATATTGCGGTCATGGCAGGTGCGGTTGGTGACGAGATTGAGAAAGTAGCCGACGCGTTGGTGAAGCTTGGTAAGGTAAGGGTCGATGTAGCAGAAGAAATTCTCAACGAGGTGCGACAGTAACGCCTTAGCCAGCTTATATAAAACTGACTAGTCGTCTAGCTAGATGTAACCACCACTACGGGCTGTTTCTGACCGTTGATCGTGGCATTCTATCTACATCGGTAATCTACTCTTTAAGGTTAACGACCCCGATTTTTCTGTTTTAGAGACGACTATGCCATCACTTCATAATACCCGGTTCATGCTCGCCAACCTGGTCATCCCTGGCCGAGGTCAGCATGAGTGACTTGCAGCCGATATCAGCCGCGCTTGAAGCGCTACTGGCAGACGTCAACGTAATAGACGTAGAGAGTGTTCCGCTGGAAGCCGCTGCCGGGCGTGTGTTGGCCGAAGCCGTCACCGCACAGCTGGATGTGCCGCCGTTCGATAACAGCGCAATGGACGGATACGTTTTGCGCGCTGCCGATGCGGGGCAGTGGCTGCCGGTGAGCCAACGCATTGCTGCCGGCACGCAGGCGAAAGCGCTTGCACCTGGAAGCTGCGCACGTATTTTTACCGGCGGTGAGATTCCTCCCGGTGCCGACTGCGTGGTGATGCAGGAGCGCGTACAAGTTGACGGTGATCGTGCGCTGATGCCTGCGGACATTCCCGCAGGTGATAATGTCCGCCGCCAAGGGCGTGACGTGCGCCAGGGCAGCATACTATTAGATGCTGGTGAGCGGCTCGAAGCAGCGGCCCTTGGCCACTTGGCAGGTCAGGGTATTACTCAGGTCAGCGTGCGCCGGCGCCCCCGTGTGGCGCTGCTTTCGACGGGCGATGAGATTATTGATCCGGGAACGCCGCTAAAGCCAGGTCAACTCTACAACTCCAACCGGCCGATGCTTAGGCGCCTGTTAGAGAACTTTGGCGCCGAGGTGGTGAGTACCGTTAGTGTGCCGGATGACTATGCCCGCACCGTGGCACTGTTAACGGCCGCCGCTGCTGAGGCAGACCTGGTGGTCACCACTGGCGGCGTCAGCGTCGGCGAAGAGGATCATGTCAAAGCTGCGCTGGAAGCGATTGGCCAGCTCGATATGTGGAAGCTGGCGATCCGCCCCGGTAAGCCGCTAGCACTGGGTCGTTTGCCTCGCGATGACGGCAGCCAGGCGCGGTTTGTCGGTTTGCCAGGCAATCCGGTCTCGGGGTTTGTGGGTGCTTGGCTGTTTTTACGTCCCTTACTGGGCGCAATGCTTGGTTGTCCAGCGCTAACATCGCTGCCAGCGGTGACCGCGAAAGCGGGGTTTGCTACCTCCACCGGCCCACGTGAACACTATATGCGTGTAACGCTTGAGTTCACGCCAAGCGGGGTGACGGCGACGGCCTTTGAGGATCAGAATTCCGGGGTGCTTTCATCCTGTATTAACGCCGATGCTTTTGCAGTGATTCCGGCCAATAGCGACATAGCCGAGGGCGATGCCATTAGCTGTTTGTGGTTGGCTGGCTAAGAGCAGGGGCTGAGAAAGCTAAGGATTAAGCTTGCGGGCATCCAGTAGCAGTACTAGCTGTTGCTGGACGAAGGTTAACCCGCATAGCGCCGTGGAAAATCGGCGGGAAAGCAGCAGTTTAGGCAGCGGGTAGAGCGTGTTGGCCGGCAGTTGCTGAAGCGTTATGTCACCGCTCACGCCCAGTTGCCAAGTGCTGTTGTTGTCGCTGGCTGCTTGAGCGTCGCGCAGGGTGAGCCAGCGGTTAGGTGGGGAGTCATGGTCTCCACCTTCATAGAGCAGCGTTTGAGCATTGGCAGTGCGCGGTGCCATGGGATGATCGGTCATGGCCAGCACATGGCGCGCTTCCAAGGCGGTACGGTAAGGCCCTACGCAAAACAGCACCAAGGCAACCTGGGCCTGTTCATGATGGCCGCGATGCAAGGGCACTTTAACCAAGCCCCTGCTGGTAGGCGTCGAAGAGCGCCTCTGGGTCAAGCAGGGCAAGCGCTTCTTGCTCATCTATCTGCCATAGCGCGCTGACATAAGGGCGCAACGTGCCGGAAAGCGTCTCTGGCGGCGCTTGCAGCATACTTTGAGTGACCTCGCACACATCATCAAGCTGTTCAATACGCACACCGCTAGTAATCCCTGCCGCGCTCACTAACAGAATCATCCCCTTACTGCTACCTTCCGGTGCAGGTAAACCGAGTAGTTGATGCAGGCTAATGACGGACTCGATAGTGCCCCGCAGGTGCAGCACACCTTCGGTAGAGAAAGGCAGTCCCGGCACGTAATAGACGGGTTGGTCGCTGGATAGAATTTCACTCACCGCGCTGCCGGGTAGTGCAAAAGGCTGGCCGTTGAGCCGGAAGAGCACTAGCTGTTGGGTAGGCTCATCAATATCTACCACCGCCTCAGCATCGCCGTGTGCTGCTAATGCCTCGTCAAGGGTTTGGGTAGCGGGCGGCTGGTCATTTGCCTCGCCGTTGCGGGGAAATTCAGCGGTCATCGGCCAGCTCCGGCGATATCACTACCTGATTGCGACCTTGGTGTTTGGCGCGATAGAGCGCTTGGTCGGCGCTTAAACGCAGCGGCTCGGTAGAAGGTTGTGCGGGGAAGCTGCTAATGCCTGCACTGAAGGTGCAGCGAAAGCGAACCTCACCGGCGTGAAAATCGACCAGTGCAAAATCCTCGCGCAGGCTATCGATTAATGTGGCGGCTTTCTCGGCATTAATGCCCTTTAACAGCACAACAAACTCTTCTCCGCCGTAGCGGCCGATAATATCGGAGAGACGCAGGCGACTCTTTAATAGTCTTGCCAGGGTGATAATTACCTGGTCACCCGCCAAATGACCGTGGGTGTCGTTGACATGCTTGAAGTGATCAATGTCGATCATCGCCATGGCGTGCTGGCTATTATCACGGTGCGCCTGAGCGAGGTTTTTATTGATCAGTTCAGTGGTGGTGCTGTGGTTATACAGCCCGGTCATGCTGTCGCGGGTCATTAATGAGCGCAGCAGACGCAGGCGTTCGGCGCGCAGTTGCACGGCAGAGACCAGCTCTTCGGGCTGAACGGGTTTGGTGAGAAAGGCTTCAACCCCCGCAGACATAGCGGATATCTGCTTTTGGCTGTCGGTTTCACTGGAGAGATAGATAATCGGTAGACCCAGGTGTTCCGGCTGCTGGCGAATAATCGATGCCAGCTCTTCCCCAGAACACACCGGCATATACACATCGACCAACAGTAAATCGGGGCTAAAGCGCTCCATTACCGTGAGCGCATCGGCGGGATGGTGAACCTGATGAGTCAGCATTCCGCTCTCTTCAAGCAACAGAGCGTGGTAAGCGGCTGCTTCGGGCTCATCATCCACCACTAGCACCTTGAGTGGCTCTTCTGCCGCCGGAGCGGTCAGTTCATCCACTGCCAGCATCAGATCCAGCGGTTTTACCGGTTTGGTAAAGTAGCCGCCGCAGCCTGCACGAACGGCACTCAGGCGCGAATGAAAGTCGCTGTGGGCCGACAAAACGATGGCAGGAAGCGGTTGGCCTGTCAGTTTGTTTAAGCTGGTCAGGGTTTCAGTGCCTGCCGTCTGCCCTTGGGGGAACTGCACATCCATGATGACTGCGTCAGGGCGACGAGTGAGCACGGCGTTAAAAAATGTGTCTGTATCGATAAACTGAACGACTTCGTGACCAAAGCAGCGTAGGTGATGGATTAATTGATCGACCTGCTCGGGTTCATCGTCGCACAGATAAATTAACCGCTGGCGCTTATTGCGCAGTGGCTCAACCTGGCTGGAAAGCTCGAAGCTGTTTACGGCCGCCAGCGCTTGCTGTTGACCGTGGTGGGAGCGCAGGTGCTGCTGCTCGTGACCCATCTGGAGAAGCAATTGACTGATAAACGTATCGATATCGGCGCGGGCGGGGGAGGTAGTGAGCGCCTCCTGCGCCTGATCCGCCAGCAGGGCAAGCCGCTCAAACCCCAGCGACCTCCCGGTTCCTTTCAAACTATGAAAGAAACGGTGCAGCTCTGGCGCGAGCCGCGCCTGTTCTTCGCTCGTCGTGCGACTCTGCTGCCACAGCTCGGCGGTTTGCGCTAAGCGGGACGGAAGCTGCTCAATAAAACGCTCACGCAGCTGGTTCAGCTTATCGTGCAGCGAAGGGGCGGGCTTAGACATCAAACTACCTACGTAAGTGAACGAAAGCGGCGATCCATTCCATCAGTGATCCATTCCCTCTAGCGATGGTTACTCATCAAGCGCCTGTTTTACTGCGGCCTCTAGGTTGGATGCCAGCTCGGCATCTTTACGCAAACAGGCATGCAGGCCTGGTGTTTGCTGAAGCGTTGTGTCCGGCGTGTCTCCGGTGAGTAAAATAAACGGTAGGTGATTAGCCTGCTCGCGCAGCATCGCCAGCAGTGCTACCCCACTGATGAGGGGCATATGCATATCGCTGACAATCAGCTTGATATCGCTGCGATTATCTAGCTGCTCGACGGCTTCCATCGCGTCAATGGCCAGCAGCGTCTCATGACCCTGATGCTCAAGCAGTGCCGCCGTCATTTCCCCGGCAAGCGGATCGTCGTCTACGACCAGGATAGGCATTCCATGACCTCATGGTAGTTGTGTCTTTGATGGCTATGTCATTAACAGTCGTGTCAGTATCACTCGTGATTAACCCAGTAGGGCCTGGAGTGTCTCAACTAAATTGTTTTGGTCAAAGCTACCTTTGACGATATAAGCGTCAGCACCGACTTCAATACCGCGTCGCCGATCAGCCTCCTTTTCCCGCGAGGTGATAATAATAATTGGCCGATAACGATAAACCTCATTTTCGCGCAGTCGGGCAGTCAGCGCAAAGCCATCCATTACCGGCATCTCAACGTCGGTAAGTACGGCATCAAACGGCTCTGCCAGTGCTTTGGCTAATCCGTCGCGACCATTTTCGGCCAGAGTAACGTGGTAGCCCCACGCTTCGAGTACATCTTTCTCTATTTCGCGGGTATTCAGTGAGTCGTCGACCACCAAAATGCGTTTCGCGAGAGCGGAGGATGCACGCTCTTCGTTAGCACGTTGGGCACTGTGTCGGGTGACTTCCAGTAAAGCGGGTACGTGGAGTAGGCTTACCAGCGCATTGCGTCCCATGGAAACCATGCCCGAGACCAGCGGTAAATAACGCAGATGTACGGGCAGTGGCTTGATGATCATATCGCGTTCATCAATCAGGGAGTCAATAATCAGAGCAAGCTTCTGGTGCCGCTGGTGGACGACCAGCAGTAGGGTAGTATCAGTACCGGACGCCGTCTCTGGTAGCTCAAGCAGTTGGGCTAGCGATACCACCGGCACAAATTCATTGCGTAAAATCAGCGTGCGCTGACCCGCAGCATCAATAAATGATTGTGATGAGCACTCTACCAACTCTGATACGTAAGGCGCCGTTACCCCTAGGTTGACGCCGCCGACGCTGACCAGCAGTACCCGCATCATCGCCAACGAGAGTGGCAGGCGCAGAGTAAAGCGGGTGCCGCTACCGCGTTCGCTGGCAAGCTGCAGGTCGCCGTTAAGCTCATCCACCACGGTGCGCTTGACTACATCCATGCCCACACCGCGGCCAGAAAAGTCGGTAATCATGCTCTTGGTAGAGAAGCCCGGCAGGAATATAAGCTCTAGCGTTTCCTGTACGCTCAGTGCATGGAGCTGCTCTTCGCTCACCAACTGCTTGGCGAGCGCTTTTTGACGTACCGCTTCAAGCGAAATACCCGCGCCGTCGTCACGCATCTCTACCACCACCCAGCCAGCATCCTGCCAGGCTTCGATAATCAACTGCCCACGGGGAGGTTTACCCGCTACCTGGCGCTCGGCAGGCAGCTCTAAGCCGTGATCCAAGGCATTGCGCAGCAGGTGAATAAGCGGATCCGACAGGCGATCAATCATCTGGCGATCAAGTTCGATTTCGCTGCCTCGCACCCGGCAGTCGACCTGTTTGCCGAGTGACTGGGCCAATTCCCGGGACATATGCGCGAGTGGATCAAACACCACGCTTAGCGGCAGCATGCGCATTTGCAGTGCGCGGTCGTGTAGGTCGCTCATCAGCGAATCGTGGCTTAACACGCTATCTTTCAGCTCACGGTGAAAGGCGTGAAAAGGCCCCTGCTGTTCGGCAGGAGGTGTGATGCTTAGCTCACGGGCTTGGTCAACCAGGGTATGTAAATGATGATGGCCGGAAAGCACTTCGCCCATCAAACGAATAACATCGTCCAGTCGATCCAAGCGAACCCGCACAGTATCGCTGAGCCGCAGTTCGCTCTCCGCCACCAGCGCAGCGGAGGAAGGCGGTGTTGAGGAGGACGGTAGCGCAGGCACAGAGGATGGCGCCGCCTCAGCGGGAGTAATGGGCGGGGGTGGGGCCTGACCGAGGGCAGCCGCTTCCAGGGCGCTACATAGCGCCTCATCAGCCGCGGGTAGGTCGTCACCTGTCGCTCCTTCGGCGAGTCGACTGACTAAGTCAGCAAGACCGTCAACCGCCTGGCTGAGCAGGCTGGTCACCGTTGGCGTTGCGGTTAGGGTGCCGTCGCGCAGAGCGCTGAGCAGCTCTTCAGTGCTATGTGCCAACGCCGTAATTGGCACCAGTTTAAGCATTCGCGACGAGCCTTTCAGCGTATGCGCTGCGCGGAACAGGTCGTTGATCTGTTCGCGATCAGCATGGCCCTGCTCCAGTGCGCTAATTCCTTCTCGCAAGCGGGGCAGGTGGTCGGCTGCCTCTTCCACAAAGCGTTGTATAAAGCGGCGAATATCCAGCGCCATAATTAACCCACTCCCTGGGTGGTACTGGTTGATGCCAGTGTTAGGTTCACCGCGTCTAAATAACGTTCGGCTAGAAAGCGCGCATCGCCTGGCGGTAGTGGTGGGGTGATGGTGTCTAGCCCTCCATCAGAGGTGGGCGCGGTGGTCAGCAAACGAACCACCGCAGCATAGCGCTGCTTGCGCTGTAATGGCTTGTCGGCCAGTTCACCTTGGCGATAAAGTTCAGCTAAATAGAAATGGGCCGGCCAACACTCCGGGGCAGCGTAAATGGCCCGCTTAAAATGCTCGTAGGCGAGCTGGGGCCGCTGCTGCCAGCGGGCGACCAACCCGGCCAGCACCAGCGCATCGATCGACCACGGCTGTTGCTCAAGTAGCGCCTCAAGCAGCGTAGCGGCGTCGTCAAACGCATTTTGGTTGAGCAACCGATGGGCGGTGTGCAGTTGGTGGCTAATGCTGTCCGTTGGCTCTTTTTCCGTTGCATGCTGACGTGGCGCCTGGGGTGCCACGTCAGTGCAGTTGTCTAACGCTAGCTGTTTATTTGCGCTCTCAGCAACGCTAAGACTGTCTTCAGTAATACTGTCTTCAGCCATGTTGTCCATCGCAAGTAATGAGGGCTGAAGGGGCGTCTCTGGCACTATCGCGGGTTGCTCTACATGGCGAAAGTAAAATACGCCCTGAGCTTCGGTCAATTCAAACACGCCGAGATCGTTACCCAGGGTTTCGGTGACGCCGCAGAGTAAAATGCCATTGGGGGCCAGCAACTGGCTAAGTTGCTGATGGATATGGCGCCGCGTCTGCTGGTCAAAGTAGATCGAGACATTGCGAAACAGAATTACATCAAAGGGGCCGACGGGGCTGTCTTCGTTGGCGTTTAACAGGTTAAACGGCCGAAAGGTTACCCATTGGCGCAGCGGTTCGTGAAGCTTGTAACGCCCCTTGTGGGGGCTGAAGTAACGCTTTTTGAAGGCGGGGGAGAGGGCGCGAAACGCCATGCCGCCATAAACTGCCTGGCGTGCCTTGGCGAGGACTTGGTGATCCAGGTCGCCGCCGGTAATAGTAAACAGTGCTTTGGCCCGCTCGCCAAAGCACTCAAATAGCATCATCGCTACGCTATAGGGCTCTTCACCGGAAGAGCAGCCCGCGCTGAAGATAGAGAGCGGCGGCTGCTCTGTTGTTAGGCGTTGCGGTAAATAGGTGTTGACCAGCCAGTCCAGGGCGTCAGGTTCGCGAAAAAAATAGGTTTCGTTGACCGTTAACTGGCTGACAAATTGATCGAATAGCGCCGTGTCACAGCTTAATTGCTTGAGGAGCTGAGTGATGTCGGTTAGCCCCGTGGAGGCCTGTAAGCTGGCTACTGCTCGGAATAGCCGGGCTTCGGCCAAGCCATCTAGGTGTAAACCGCAGCGTTGATGCACCAGAGCTTTGAAGGGAGCAAACGCACTCATGCCAGAGGCTCCGGTCGGCTATCCATGCAGCCATGGACATCGCGTAGCAGTCGATCCGGAAGGCTATCGAGCGGTAATTCATACTGTATGACGCCTGCTTTGACGGCTTCCTGATTCATGCCATAAATCACCGAGCTAGCTTCATCTTGCGCGAAAGTGGTTCCGCCTGCGCGATGTATCGCCCGCATGCCATTCACTCCATCGCGGCCCATGCCGGTCAAAATAATACCAATCGCATCGCTGCCGTAGACCGCCGCGACACTTTGCAGCAGCACATCGCAACTGGGGTGGTACAGGGAGCATTCAGGACTGGGTTGAAGCTGGAAGCGGTGGCGGGAGGATACGCATAAATCACGCTCGGAAGGTGATAGGTAAATATGCCCAGGGCGTAGCCGTTCGCCCTCTTGACCCACGCTAACCGGCATAGTGCAAAGGGATGCCAGCCATTGCGCCATGCCATCAATAAATCCATGACTGATGTGCTGGGCGATCACAATGGGGGCTGGAAACCCGCTGGGTAGCCTCCGCAGCACCCGCACTAAGGCTTGCGGGCCACCGGTTGAGCAGGCGATCGCGACCACGTGCTGGAAGTTACGCGGCACCCCCCGTGGTGTTACAGCAAATGTCGCTATTGGAGGAGAGGGGGTGGGTGCTAAGCCGCGTCGACGTAGACGAGTGATGACCGCCACGCCGGAAAGCAGGCGTACACGCTCCAGCAAGCGTTCGGCATCGGCTCCTTCCAGAGTGGGTTTAGGCATGACCTCCAACGCGCCTACCTCAAGGGCTTGATAAGCCGTTTGCGCATCGGAGCGGTCGCTGACTACCAGAATGGGCACTCCTTTGCTGTACATGATCTCTTCGATCGCGGACAAGCCGTCCATCACCGGCATGTTGAGATCCATGGTGATCAGCTGCGGCGCAAGGCGCTTGGCCAGTTCCACCGCTTCGCGACCATTAGTGGCTTCCCCCACGATCTCAATATCATCGTCCCGGCTGAGGATATCGCGTAGCACGTCGCGGGCTACTTGGCTGTCGTCGGCAATGACTACCCGAATTACACTCATCCGGTATCCTTATCAGCGATTTTTATTTGTTAGGGTGAACTCCTGCACCAGCGCGTTAAGCTCAGCCGACATATGGATCATGTCCTGGCTAATATCGGTAATACTGCGCACTGAGTGTGCGTTGCGAGAACTGGCCGTATCGATATCGCGTAGCGCCATCACCACCTGGCTGCTGGCGGTTTTTTGCTGCTGTGTGGAGAGCGATATCTGCTGGGCCGCGCTGCTGGTTTGACTCGCCGCCTTGAGCAGCGCCTCCAGATCCTGGGCGGTACTCATGCTTGCCTCAACGCCCTGCTCGATTGAGGAGGCACCTTTTTCAGAGGCCACCACCAAGCGATTAATCGCCGTCTGAATATCATCGGTATGCGCTTCAATCTCTTGGGTTGAGTCGGTCACGCTGTCAGCCAAGCGGCGTATCTCACTGGCGACAACCGAAAAGCGGCGGCCCGATTCCCCTGCGCTTGAAGCTTCCAAGGCGGCATTAAAAGCGATCAGCTTGGTCTGAGCGGCCAGGGTGTTGATCAGCTCCATAACCTTGTTGATCTGTTTGGATTTCGCCCCCAGCGTCATGATCTCTGTCAGGCTCTGTTCGCTGTCGCTACGGATATCCTGCATTTTTGACTGTAGCAGCTGCATGGCCGAACTGCCTTTCCGGCTGCGCTCCAGCGTCTGATTGGCAACGTCGACCACCGACTGAGAGTGATCGGCAATTTGGGTTGATGAGGTAGAGAGTTCTTCCATGGTGGAAGTTATTTCCGCTACCGAAGAGGCCATTTCCTCGACCGCTGCGGCCATGGTTTGGCTTGCTTCATGATCGATATCGCTACCGTGCACACCGGAAAGCCCGGCGGTTTTCGCCAGCCGGTCAGCGACTTGCGTTAGTGCCTGAGCGTTTTTGGCCACTGCCGCAATAGCGCGGGAGAGGCGCTCAAGGAGCTCGTTGGTTTGGTTGGCTAAGTCGCCAAGTTCGGCTTTGTCATCGGTGCTGACCCGCCGCGAAAGATCCAGGCTGTAGGTGATGTCTTTCAACTGGCGCTGGAAATCAATCAGCGGGCGGATGAGGCTGCCAGTCAGCGGGTAGAGTACCAGCAGCCCAACGAGCAGAATGAGCAGCCCTATACCGCTGGACTCCAGGAAGCGCTCGTGGGTGGACGCCAGGTACGCCTTTTTATCGACTTCCACCATTAGGTAGCGCTGCAGCTCGGGGAGCCAGATCGTGCTGACCAACACTTCTTGACCGTCACGGGTCGCTTCATGCACCTGTAGCTGCTCGTTTTGCAGCAAACGCTGCGACGCTTGCTCTGGTAAGGCCTCGGTGGCTGTTGCGACAGTAGGAGCTGATTCATCACTACGATTGGCTTCGCCGCTGCGAACAAGCAGCTCACCCTCGGCGCTGAGCAGCGAGGCGTGTCCGCTACCGCCTAAGCGAAAGTCATCAATCAAACTGGCCATTTGGGAGAGATCAAGCCCCGCACCGGCCACGACCAGCGGTCGACCGTTGGCGGCATTTACCGTGCTGCGATAATTGACGTACACAAAGGCATCGTCGGGTGAGAAGGTGTCGCTATCTAAATTTAGCTCGTAAGCGTTGTCGCTGTCAGTAAAGTGGTAGTACCAGTCATCTTCGCTGCCGGGGGGCTGGATAATGCGCTGCAGAAATTCACCGTTGCGCAGTTGGAAATAGTAGCCCCGACCCTGGTGTTGAGCGGCGATAAACAGCAGCTCGGTGTCTAACTGCTCCATAAGACGCGCTAGATACGCCGCAATGTCGTTTTGTCGCTCTTCCGGTAGGCCTTCGCGAACCCACTGCTCAATAAAGTAGCTATTGGCCAAGCTTTCGGAAATGGCAAGATCCTGGCTAAGGCTGAGGTTTATATGCGCTGCCAGCCCTTTGACCTGTGCCGGTAGCTCTTGATTAAGCAGGTTATCCAGCCGCGCTTGGCTGTGTGAACGTGCTTGAAGATAGAGCGCCAAAAGCATCGCGAATGCTAAGACTGTCCCAAAAGAGAGAAATAGACGAAGCCGTAAAGGTGGGGATTTCCAGCGCGCCATCATGTTCGCCGTTGCTCCAAAGTAAACGGTGGCCCTAACGGCGCTGCTCAATAGCGCTCAGGGTTAGAAGTAGAGTGATACTTACCATTCTACTTAGGGTAGTGGCAACGATTTCAGCTTTTTTTGTGAGGACTGGCTAGCCTGTAATAAGTGTATTTTGGTACTTGCGCTTACACGATCGCGTGGGGCACAAAGCAGGAGGAGTCTTTGGTGATGCGACCAACGTCTTCACGAATGCCCATGCCGCAGGCACGGTCGCCCACTACCCAACTGCCAATTAAGGCGTGGTTATTACCAAAGCGCGGCATCGGGTGGTAAGCCTGCCGAATCCATGGGCTGTCGGTATAGGGGCCGTCCACGGCCTCCCGCTGGCCAGTTGGAGTGATTAGCTCCACATTGCTGCCTTCCCGGGAGAAGAACGGTTTACGCACCCAGCCCGCAGGCAGTGGTGGGCTATTGGCATCCTCAAAAAACGCCGGTAACAGATTGGGGTGGCCCTTAAAGTGCTCCCATAAAAGGGGCAGAATCCCCTTGTTGGAGAGAATGGCTTTCCAGGGCGGCTCAAACCAGTGGGTGTTTAGCTGCGGGATATATTCGCCAAACGCATCGTCGGCCATCTCTTCCCAGGGGTAGAGTTTGAACAGGGCGTGGATAGGCTGGTCATCAAGGTCAACAAAGTGTTCCGTCCCTGGGCGTAGACCAATATCTTCGGTGAAGATAAAGGGCGCATTGAGGCCTGCCTGCACCGCCACGTCTTGTAAATAATGCACGGTGGCGCGCTCTTCGGCATTATCTTTGATACAGGAGAAGTAGAGCGTACGCGCTTCAATGCGATCGCCAAGGTGCGCCATAGCATTGATCAAGCGCTCTTGAATCGAGTTGTATTGATCCGCATGGCGCGGCAGGATGCCTTGTTGGATAGCTTGCTCAAGCCACACCCACTGAAAGAAGCCTGCTTCGTAGAGTGAGGTAGGGGTGTCGTAGTTGAGTTCCAGCAGTTTCGCCGGACCATCGCCTGAATAGGCAAAATCCATCCGCCCGTAGAGGTGCGGCTGACCCGACTTCCAGGAGTTGTGGATGCTGTCCCACATGTGTTCAGGCAAAGCCAGACGCTGCATAAGCGCATTGGAGTGGCAAACCTTGTCCACCAGCTCCATGCACATTTCATGCACTTCCTCGGTAGGCGCTTCGATATCTCGCTCTACCTGCTCTAGGCTGAACTGGTAGTAGGCATCCTCTTTCCAGTAAGGCTCCCCGTCGATGGTATGAAAATGAAAGCCCAGCTCGTGGGCCAGGGCTTTCCACTCTTTCCTTTCAGGGATATCGATTCGCAGCATAGTAATGTTTGCCTGGGGGTTATGAGCCCCAGCCGCCGCGGGCAGAAGAGCGTGAGCCAAAGCCTCGGCGCTGAGACGCGGCTTGGCGGTTCTGAGCCACTGAGCTACGCATGGCATCGTTACGCTGAGTGACGCGCTGAGTCGCCTGGCTAGAGGCCGTGTTCCAGTTGCCCTGGTTCTGGCGATTGCGGTACACCGGCTCCTGATACACCCGCTCGAAGGAGCGTCCACGATTGGTGTTGGACATCATGCTGCCGACCATATAACCCATCATGGCAGGCATGAACCAGCTGCCGCCGGTGTTACCCGTAGCCGCTTGAGACTGCTCTTCGGTCGGAGCGGTACAAGCGCCTTCACCATTCTCCGCTTCGCACTCCTCTAGGGTGCTATAGCGCGGCACCTCTTTTAATGAGGCTTCGTAAGCATCTTCACAGGCGCTACGGGTATAGACATTCTCTGCAACACAATCCTCAACGCTTTGAAAGCTGCGCGGCTGGTCGAACTCTATATCGGTGATTTGCTCTTCCTGGGGCGGTTGGCCACAGGCGGTAAGACCAAAGGCGCTGGCGCCCATCATTGCCAGTGACAAGCGCCCGCTGCGCTTGCGGCGCGGCAAATGAGGGGTACTATCGTGTTTTGACATGCAGGCTCTCCTTTACCACGTCGTTACCAAGTCATCGAAGCGGCGTTGAGTAAGCCGACTGCCACGGCCACGCTGGCCATTAAAATGCCGTAGGCCTGGTGGCCTTCGGTAATGTGCTGAGACAGGCTTTCGCCCTGCTTGCGCAGAAACAACTTAACGCCAAAGAAGGTGGCCAGCTGAACGATAAAGGCGACAATGCCCCAGAGCACAAAATCGATGAAGCTAATGGAGTTTGCCATCGCGCTGTACAGCGGAATGGTGAAGCCTAAAATGGAGCCGCCATAGGCAGAAGCAGCGGCCGCATTACCTTCGCGAATCAGCGTCCACTCGTGGTGCGGGGTAATCCGGCTGTAGCAGTACATAAAGGCGGCGAGCAGGATAATCGCCGTGACTAGATAGGCGATAAATGATGGCAGGCCGTAGAGGTAATTCACCATGGTGGTTGCTTCCTTTTCAGTAGCTTAAAAATAGACTTGCGGGTCAAACAGCGTCGATATCGACGGAGGCCACATCTACCCCCACGTTGTGCACCACCATAAAGCTGCCTTCGCCATCGCTTTCTGCGCTCAGCAGTAAGTACTCCATACGCTCAGCGCCTTCGATGGTACGCTCATAGAGCATGGCATGGTGGGTCACATGGCGCGCCGACACGCTCTCGGTGGTCATTACCTGCTCTTCGAAAACCACCGGCGGCGACCACAGGCTGTCACCATTCCCCCACACTCGCTGATAGGTGCAACTGCGCGCCTCCTCAGTGGTTGAGGTGAGCGCGATGGTTTGGGCGCCGATGCTGTCGGGCTGTTTATCTTCACCGTTTATCAAATTATCAAATTCGGCATCCGAGAGATGGGCAACACGGTAAAAGTCGAACAGCTTATATTCAAGCACCTGACCGTTCTCAATATTGGCCTGCAGCCAGGTGTCGTTATCCAGATAGAAGCGCACCAAGTGCGCTCCTTGACCAAGATCGACGTGCCCCACGGCAGCTATATGATGGTAGGCATCGTCGTTCCAGCGAAACAGTGCATCGGGGTGGGCGCGCAGGCCGATCAGCTTAATATTGACGCGCCCATCCAGGCGTAGGCCCTCAAGGTCTTCCTGGCTGATACTCATAGGCAGGCCAGCGGCCACCGGGCGGCCTTCGTTAGGCTCGGGTGGCTTCTCCGTCGTAGCGCGAAAAAGTGCCTTGAGGGTGTTAAACATGGCCTGGCTCCCTAATAAATTTAAACGCTGATTTGCTCTTAACGCTTATTCCTGTGCGGCGTTTTTCTTCGCTTTCAGGCGCGCTAACACGTCGTCTGCTTTGCGATTCTGGCCACCCACCCCGGCTGCTTTCAGGCGGGCTTCCAGCGAGCTGCCGCTCTCTTCTGCGGCCATGTCGTCAGCGGCTTGCATTTGCGCTGAATTAAGCTGCTGGCGCTCTTTGATGCGCTCCAGTGACTCCATGGCGCTGCTCATGGCGCTGTTCTGGCCTGAGTGGCGAGCCGCAACGGCAGATTGGGCTTTTTGTGCTGACTCAGTCGCCTTAACGACGCTCACCTGCTGCTTGAGTTGGCGAAGCTGATTGTCGGTGCCGCGAATCGCGCCGCGTAGTTTTTCGATGCTGGCGTCGTACTCGCTGACAATAGCGCGCTCCGCTTCCAGGTCATCCTGCAGCGCCACCATGCGTTCAGCCACTTCCACGGCTAGCGCTTCTTCACCTTTATCCAGCGCGGCCTCAGCGCTTTTTTCCAGTTCGGCGATTTTGCTTTCCAGGGCGTCAGCTTTATTGCTGTTTAGCTGGCGCTGGCCCATCAGGCGGGTGAGTTCGGTTTTAGATTGGCTCAGGTGATTTTCCGAGTCGCGGATTTCCTGGTCTAAAATGCGCAGTGCTTGGGAATCCACCACGGCTTGACCGGTTTCATTCGCTTTGCCACGCAGGGCAGTCATAATTTTGCTTAACATATAAGTGTCTCTTCTTTAAGAATATCTTTAAATAAAGCGCCACTGTTTCAGTGTGCATGTCAGTGGCGATGACCGATTAACTCTGTTTTCGATAACCCCTGTTAGGCTTAGGCAAAGTGCGTTTGAATCAGTTCGGCGACGTCCATGGCCGCGCTGGCTGTGGCGTGTAGCTCGGCACAAATCGATTCAAGCTTTGAGTCGCCAAACAGCTGTCCGTAAGCCACATAAAAGTCGTGACCGTCGATCTCGACAATCCCCACGGAGGCCAGCGGTAACGCAATGCCTTGGCGCAGCAGTACTTCGTTGAGCTCAGCGGTGTTTTTAACGCTCTCCACGGCAACGATAGGTGCCATGGCGACCCACTCATTTTCGCTGTGCGACAGGGTAATCGGCAAGTTGCCGTAATCGTTAAGCTCCCAGATCAGGGTCTGATTCGTCTCATCCAGGCTGATAGTGCCCTCAGGCCACTCAAGGGGCGCATCTCCAGCGCTGTTGTGCGCTGGCTGACTGACTAACTTATATAGCTCGGTGGCGGTGATGCCGTTGGTAACGGTAGGCGTAGTCAAGGCAATCTGCTCCATCGTTTGTTAAGTGACCTTACCTTAACATTTAGTAGAGAAAATGGTTCCTTTTCGCAAAAAAACGCCCCGCCTCTTTCCCTTATCGTGTCAGGTGAAAGAGTTGGGGCAAACATTTAGGGGTGGGTAACGCTTAGGAATGGCGACTAAGGGGTTTGGTAGGTGTCGTTGAACCGCTTGCGCAGTTCATTTTTCTGTACTTTGCCCATCGTATTGCGCGGCAGTTCATCGACAAAGAAGACCCGCTTGGGCTGCTTATACTTAGCTAGTCGCCCATCTAAATGGGTGATTACTTTCTCCTCTTCAAGCTGGTTTTCTCCAAGATCAGCGCCTTGCTGGCGAACCACCACTGCGGTAACGCCCTCGCCAAAGTCAGGGTGCGGTAGACCGATCACTGCGGATTCGGCGACTTGATCAAGCTCGTCGATCACCTGCTCCACCTCTTTGGGGTAAACGTTGTAGCCGCCGGAAATCACCAGATCCTTGTCACGACCAACAATATGCACATAGCCCTGCTCGTCGACCATGGCGAGATCGCCGGTAATGAAAAAGCCGTCGTCTAACAGCTCTTCGCGGGTCTTTTCGGGCATTCGCCAGTAGCCGATAAAGACATTCGGGCCGCGAATCTGCAGCATGCCAATCTCACCAAACGGCACCTCCGCGCCAGTTTCTCGGTTGGTAATGCGCATCTCCACACCGGGTAGTGGCATGCCCACAGTGCCTGCTCGGCGGGCACCGTCATAGGGGTTGGAGAGGTTCATATTGGTTTCAGTCATGCCGTAGCGCTCAAGAATCGCATGCCCCGTTTTGGCTTCAAATGCCTCGTGGGTCTCTGCGGTGAGCGGAGCGGAGCCGGAAACGAACAGCCGCATGTTGGCGGTAGCTTCTGGGGTCAGTCGTTCGTCCTGAACCAAGCGCGTATAGAAGGTAGGAACGCCCATCATCACAGTGCCACGGGGCAACTCTTCAAAAATGACATCG
Source organism: Halomonas sp. ATBC28 (assembly GCF_005937175.1). Lineage (NCBI taxonomy): Bacteria > Pseudomonadati > Pseudomonadota > Gammaproteobacteria > Oceanospirillales > Halomonadaceae > Halomonas > Halomonas sp. ATBC28. The sequence goes on from NZ_VCQL01000001.1 coordinate 231,712, forward strand.
GCATCGAACTTAGGCAGGAAGAGCATGCTGGCGCCCGCCATCAAAGTGACGTTGCAGGCGACGAATAAGCCGTGGGTGTGGAAGATCGGCAGCGCATGAATCAGCCGGTCATCAGCGCTGAAGTGCCACGCTCTGGCCAGGGTCTTGGCGTTAGAGGCGAGGTTTTTGTGCGTTAGCATGGCGCCTTTGGAGCGCCCAGTGGTGCCTGAGGTATAGAGAATCGCGGCCAGGTCGCGTTCGCCAAGTGCCACGATGTCTTCTCTTGGTACTGCCGCTTGGGCGGTTTCCATCAGGCTACCATCGGCGGCGCTGCCCAGGGTGACCACCGCGGGACAGCCGGTTTCAGCAGCAAGCGACAGTGCTTGCTCTTCTATCTTGGGGCGACAAACGAACAGCGCGGGCTCGGCGTCATTTAAAAAGTAGCGAATCTCATCGCCGGTATAGCCCGTATTGAGGGGCAAATAGACGCCGCCGATGCGCAGGCAGGCCAGGTAAAGCAGTATCGCCTCAGGACTTTTATCCACCTGCACGGCAACGCGGTCGCCTTGCTTAACGCCTAGCTCGGTTAGTGCGCCGGCAAGCTGCGCACTGATGGTCAGCGCATCGGTGTAGCGATAGCGGCGGCCATCGCGGGTAGTAATAAAATCGGCCTCTGCGCGCTCGCGCATTTTGGCAGCAAAGGTTTCAAATAGGTTGTGGCTCATTTGGTGGTCTCTCCTTTGGCCAGCTTGCGAGCGCGTTTGGCGAGGTCGCGCACCTCATTCGAGCAAGCAACGGTCGCCTTGGCGGTATAGTTTTCGTGATTGCGCTCGATATCGTCCAGCACATACAGATAGTTAACCATCAGTCCAGCGGCTTGTTTAAAGCCCTTCTCGGAGATATCGCCCAACCAATTAATACGGTGGAGTTCAGCGCCGTTGCCGAGGTGAAAGCGGGCCACCGGGTTGAGCGGCAGGCCGTGGCGGTTCTTCTCTTCGACCAAGTAACGGGCGGCCAGTGGGCGAATCGCGGCTTTAAGCTGCTCTTCAAGCGCTTTGTCCTGATGCCATCCTGGGGTTTCAAGCCCTTTGAGTGATTTACGCAGCGACGAGGGAAGCTGCTCATCCTCACGCTGCTCCTGCAGCCACTGGGCGAAGCCAGGTACCGGCGAGAGGGTGACGAAGTATTTAAGCTGCGGCAGCTCCTGGGAGAGCTCTTGCACCACCTGCTTGATCAAAAAATTACCGAAGGAGATGCCGCGCAGGCCGGTCTGGCAGTTGCTGATACCAAAGAACGCCGCAGTATCGGCATCCTCGGGCTCATCGATGGCTTTTTTAGTATGACGACTCTCTCCAGAACCCTCTCCAGAACTTTCCCCCGATAAGATGGGCTGTATACGGCTTGGCAAGCCCTTGTGGAGGGCCACTTCCACAAAGATCAGCGGCTCGTCGCCAATGGCGGGGTGGAAGAAGGCGAAACAGCGGCGATCGCGGGCATCCAGGCGCCGGCGCAGATCATCCCAATCCTGTATTTCGTGTACCGCTTCGTAGCGGATGATCTTCTCTAGAATCGAAGCGGGAGTGTTCCAGTCAATGCGCTTGAGCATCAAAAAGCCGCGGTTGAACCAGGAGCCGAACAGATGGGCGAAATCGTCGTCGATAGGCGCTAATTCCGGCTGTTCGCGTAGTAGCCCCAGCAGGTCTTCACGCATTTTAACCAGCTCATAGGTGCCGTCGCTGGCCAGGTTTAAACGCCGAAAAAGCTCTTGGCGCCGGGGCTCGCAGGCTTCAAACAGGCGCTGTAGCGATTGGTTGTCGCGAACCTCTTGATATGCCAGGTAGGCCGCGTCAATGGGGCCAGGTTCAGCCGCAAAGTCAGCCATTAGGCGGGCAAAAAAGCTGCTTTTTTCAGCTGCCGAAAGGCGCTGATAAATCGCCAAGGCGCGGCTTGCCAGCGCGATGCTGGAGGCTTCGCCATCGCTTTCCAACAGCTTGTGGCAGGCGTTAACCAACTGCCCATGGTCGGGCGTTAAAGTCTCGGGATGGCGGCGCCGCAACAGTGCATCGCGCTGAGTGATGTTGTTGAACAGCTCTTGCAAAAACAGCATGTTCATGGTCGAACTCCTTAACCCATGATCAAGTTAGGTAGCCAAAGCGCGATGCCTGGGAAGAGACACAGCAGCAAGATACCCAGCACCATACATAGCGCGTAGGGCAAGCTTCCCATCAGAATGTCGCGCAGCGAAATATCCGGTGCGATACCTTTAATAATGAACAAATTGAGACCCACTGGCGGTGTGATCAGACCTATCTCCAGGTTGATGGTTAAAATCACCGCAAACCAGTAGGGGTCGAAATTAGCCGCCAGGATGATAGGTAACAGAATGGGCGCGGTCATCACGATCACGGCCACGGGGGGCAGGAAGAAACCCGCCACCAGCAGAAAGAGGTTAATCACCCCCATCAGCGCCCAGCGGTTGATCTCCAGATCAGCAATCGCGGCGGCGACGGTTTGGGTGATAAACATCGAGGAGAGCGCATAGGCGAACACTTCGGCGGTGGCGATCACCAGCATGATCATCACGCTTTCGCGCAGCGAGTCGCGCATAATCAGTTTTATCGGGCCCAACTGCCACATGCGGTAGATCAAAATAGCCAGCGCCAAACACAGAAATGCACCCACACCCGCCGCCTCTGACGGTGTTGCCACCCCACCGTACAAGGCAAACAGGATACCCGCGACCACGCCCAGGAAAGGCAGAACACGCACTAGCGCTTTCAGGTTGGTATCAACATTCTGCTTAACGTTCTGCTTTAGCCGTTCGACGGACTCCGCCATCGGGTTGTTATAGCCACCGGCCATCTTGCAGGCGATCATCGTCCAGATCATAAACAGGCCTGCAAGCATAAAGCCTGGCACCACCCCGGCAATAAACAGTCGACCAATAGAGGTCTCGGTGGAGATGCCGTAGATAATCATGGTGACCGACGGCGGAATCAGGATGCCCAGGGTGCCACCCGCGGCAATACAGCCCGCCGCCACGCCATCCGGGTAGCCGCGCATGCGCATTTCGGGAATGCCCATTTTACCAATTGCCGCACAGGTGGCTGGTGACGATCCCGAGAGCGCAGCAAAGATAGAGCAGGCGCCGATATTGGAAACCGCCAAGCCGCCGGGCAGCTTGCCCATCCATAGATCCAGCGAGCGATACAGATCGCGCCCGGTGGGGGAGGAGGCCACCGCGGCGCCCATCAGAATAAACATCGGAATGGCGACAAAACCAAACTCGGCGATGCGGTCAAAAAAGGTTTCCCCGAAGTAGGTGAGCTCAGCAAGGCCGCGGTCGTAGATCAGCGCCAGCAGCGATACACCGCCCAGGGCGAAAGCGATAGGGGTGCCAATGGCCATCAGCGCAATCAGCGCGATGGCGACAATAATGCCTAAGGTAATGGGATCCATGCTTAGTTCTCCCCACGCAAAATTTCAGCCACATACTGCAGCGACAGCAGGGTAGCGCCGACGGCCATGGGCAGCAGGGCGGGCCACAGCGGTGGATTCCAGACGGAACCCGTCGTCCACTCACCGTGAAGTGCCTCAAAAACATAGACCCAGCTGGCATACGCCAGGGCGGCACAGAAACCTAATCCAAACAGCGAAGCGATCAAACGCATGATGGTGCGGGTAATACCACCCAGCGCATCGGGCACAATAGTGATAGCCACGTGCCCGCCGGTCATCAGTACATAAGGGCTACCCATCAACATCGCTGCCGTTACTGAAAAGATGGTGAATTCGGTCTGCCAACTGGTGCTCATTCCAAGCAAGTAACGAATAAATACCATCTGGCAAATCACTAATACGCCAGCGATAAACATGGCGCAGGCTAAATAGGCGGAAAGCCGCGAAAGCTTATCCATGACGCGAATGTAGCCGCCGATGATGCCCCCACGCGTCAGGGCATTGTGAGTCGTTGCAGGTGCCATATTTCCCTCGTCAAGCTGGTTATTTCGCCAAGCTAAGCAAGCATCAGTTGAAAACGGCCACCCCGAAGGGCAGCCGAGCCGTTAGGCGTTTATAGGTTGCTTACTCGACGGCCAGCGCTGCATCGATAATGGCCTGGCCATTGGGAACATTGTCGGCAAAGTTTTTGTAGGAGGTTTCCTTGGCGATATCGAGCCAGGCGTTGTAGTCGTCTTCGCTCATGCTGACCACCTCAACGCCGTTCTCCTCGTAAAGATCGACCATTTCTTGATCAATGGCGGCGGCCTCTTCAGCAAAGAAGGCTTCTGCGGCTTCACCGGCTTCTATCAGCGCTGCTTGCTGTTCCTCGTTAAGCTCTTGCCATACCTGCTCAGAAATAAGAATGGGTTCGTACATGTACCAGAGCGCGAAGTCACCCGGCTCGGTCAAGCATTCAACCTGTTCATAAAGCCGGAAAGAGATAAACGACATCGACGAGGTATTGGCGGCATCCAGCACACCTGTTTGCATGGCGGTATACACCTCGGAAGAGGGCATGGAGGCAATGGAGGCGCCAGCGGCCTCAAGCATTTGTTCAAACGCAGGTCCTGCAGCACGGAAATTTTGGCCCTCGACGGTATCCGGGGAGGTGACGCACTGTTCGCTAGATGCAAAGCCACCGGATAACCAGGCATCTGCAAGTACTCGAGCGCCGCCTTCGCGAATGACTTCTTTAATCATGTCCATATATTCAGAGTCATTCAGACGTTGGGCATGGGCCTGATTACGCACTAAGCCCGGCATCAGCGTAGCTGAAAATTCCGGATGCCGACCACTGGCGTAGTCCAGCGGTAGAGAGGTGATATCGAGGCGACCACGAGCGATAGCGCCCCACTGTTCACGCGCTTTGAACAGCGATTGGCCCGGATAAACTTCTATGGTCAGCCCTACATCCGCATCGGCTACTTTGCGGGCCATCATTTGCACCATTTCGTCGCGAACATCTCCCTGCCCCCCGGGGAATTGATGCGACGCGCGTAGCACGGTATCGGCAGAGGCGTGGGAAGCGGCAATGGCGAGACCGAGAGCGGCAGCAGTTGAGATCAAATAGCGTTGCATGAGGCGTCTCCAACAGTTGTTGTTGTGTGTTTGGATGGGCTATATGTATCTATCAGTCGAGCTGATATATATATCAATAGGCGCTATGTATGCTAATGTCAACTGTATGACAGCATTAAAACGGCTAAGACGAGCCGCGATCCAAGGAGGTAAAAGATGACCGGCACCAAGCGATCCAATGCTCAGCGATTAAGAGATTCTCTTGAGGATGACATCATCAATGGCCGCCGTTTACCGGGAGAGCGCCTGGATCCAGAGGCCTTGGGGCGCGAGTTTCAGGTTTCGCGAACGCCTGTGCGCGAAGCCTTTCAACAGTTGGTCGCCAGCGGCTTGGTCACCGTTTCCCCGAAGAAGGGCACCTTCGTTGCGAAAGTGGGGATTGATCAACTGATCGAGATGTTTGAGGTGATGGCGGAGCTTGAAGGCATGTGTGGCCGCTTGGCGGCGCGCCGGATTACCGAATCAGAGCTGGCCGCGTTACGCGAAGCGCATCAGCGCTGCGAAGCAGCGGCCCTGGCCGGCGACAGCGACGAGTATTACTACGAAAACGAAGGCTTTCACGACTGTATCTACACCGCTAGCCACAACACTTTTTTGGCCAGCGAAGCGCGCCAACTTAAACAACGTTTAAAGCCTTACCGGCGCCTGCAGCTCCAAGTGCGCCAGCGGGTCAATAATTCCCTTAGCGAGCACCAAACCATCGTCGAGGCTATTGAGCGGGGTGACTCTGTGGCGGCCCAGCAAGCACTGAGCGACCATGTATTGATTCAAGGCGAGCGCTTTAGCGATTTCGTTTCCAGCGTACGCAGGATGGAGTCACCGTTAGAGAGAACGGGCTGATTTGGGTTGCTAACCAGCCTCGGCAGTAGCTCTCCTGCTTGCGGAAGGGCTAGCCAACTTTTATCTGTGTGCCGTTAATCATTTGTTGGGTTTCACGAGGCTTGCTGCCAGCGATAGGTTAGAAATTCTCAACAATGGCAGGCTAGCGCTGCTGGCCGCTGAGAAAACGGTAATATCGAAGCTGAAACCAGCGCTTGCGTTGACTAGTGGCTTTGTGTCGTTGAACCAGCTTTGAGCATAGTCTCCGACCGTAGCGATGAAACTCGGGTCGGTCTTTCCTTCGGTCGAGGTTGGCGCCAAAAGCGACAGCGGCAAGACCGTGTCTGGGATATGTTGTTCGCCAACCAGATTGTAGCGGTAGGTGGTCTCAATCCGTACCAGTAACGGCTCCTGAATAGGTACTTGGGGTAGCGGCGCGAGCAGTTGATTGAAAAAAGGCTCAAGCCATTGGGTCACTGTGCGCGGAGTATCCCCGTCCAGGGTGTAGTTCGGAATACTGATCAGTGGTACCAGAGGGTTGGCGAATTTCGCCGGTGCTGTGGTGAATTCGAACGCTGGCGTGGTTTTAACATCAAGGTCTGGTGACAGATGTCGGTTGCGCATGACTTGGATTGAAGCCCACCCGCTTTGCAATGCGAACAGGTCGAGGTCGTTGAAGCCGACCTGACGTTCGGAGTCGGTGCGGGCGGTTTCGTAGGCAAGCCATTCGGGCAGGTCTGGGTTTGCCCCTTCGCGTCGCTTGTACTGCCACACTACGGCTCCCGTTGCGGGCGTGCTGTGGATTTCGTGTGGCTCGTAGCTCTGCGAGTTGATAAGTACTTGGGCCAGGGAGAGGAAATTGTCTTTGCTCTCCTGGCTGATCTCAAAACGCTGCGGAATGATCTCGACCTGGGCGTGGCCTTCGTCGGAAGGTGTCAGCAGTATCTCGAAGGTGTATTCAACGCGCGGTGCGGCCTTGGCGAACTGGGCGGTCAGTTTGCCCCTGGCCCACTCATCGTAGGCCGTGGCGACATTCGACGTCACGGCTTCGAAGGCCGCAATGGCGTCCTTGGCTAAGGCGACCGATGGATCCGCGGCAGAAGTCTTGCCGCTGACTGGCCGCAGGTAGGACTCCAGATCGCGCGCTACCGCTGGATAAATCGCTACAAATTGGGCCAGGGCATCGAAAAGTGCCTTATCCTTGCTTGCGCCTACCAGATCATCGTCGGAGATGCTGGCATCTTGGTTAAAGACGACATCGGCCATGACTGAATCCTGGGCCGCCTGCTGTAGCAGATACGTGAAGTCGTAGCGCCAGGATTTGAGTTCGGCTGGGCTTTGCGGCGTAGCCATACTCGGGATGCCGGTCTGCACTTCAACCGTAGCGGGTTGTGGCAAGGCACGTAACGCTACCGGAATGGAAAAGCTATCGCCCTTGGCAGGTTTAATGGGTGTGGTGATCGGCCCGGTGAGCAGAGAGATCCAGTTCGACTGTTCGTAGTTTTCGATCCCTGCGACGCCGCGGATGTCATACTCAATGTGGGTGAGGGTGTAATCGAGTTTCAACTCTACATAGCTCTCTGAGTCGGCTGACCGGGAGGTGGCAAGAAAGGCCAGAGTGCTGGTGTCTTCACCCTGGGTCAGCGGGATCTTGCCGGTGGTTAGGGAGAAGTTGTCGTTAGGTAGCTCTGTGCTGGCTCCTGTCAGTGTTGCACTGGGTTGGCCGAACAAGCGCGGTGGCACATCGGCGCGTCCCAGCGGAGGGGCGTATGAAGTACCCGTTACTGGTAGAACCGCCACTGCCGTCAGCGAGTTTGCGCTGCTGAGCCGGTTCAAAAGAGCCTGTTTTAGTTTCTCAATTGCAGCCGGTTGCAAGCTGTCGTCACCGCCAACAAGTACCGAGGTGGCGGTTGATGAAATGGCGTGAGCAAGGGCCTTCTTGTGCTCAAGCAGGCGCCACAGATACCCCGTTTTTTCGGGCTCGATGGGCAGGCCATCTTGCTTGGTCTCGGGCTCGTCGGTCAAACCGAGTAGCCGGTCGAGCTGGTAGAGCGGCGTTGAAAAGGACGCTGCCAGTACATCATCGACCGCTGTTAACACCTCCTCCAGCCAAACATTTGGATCAACGCTGGTGAAGGTGGTGAGTGTGCCTGAATCGGAAGCTGGATAGGGCGTGCCTGTTTCGTAAGGGCGCAAGTCGACCTCGATGGTGACCAAGTTCGACGCGATAGGTAACGGTGCAAAATAGCTCGCCGTGTTGCCAATCTTGTAGCCGATACCTGCCGGCGTTGCTGCATCTGGCTTGGCCATGCGCACCGCCCAGACGGTCGAGCCGTTACTGGTGCTGGACGTACTTGGGTCAGGTGAACCTGTACCGACTCGCATCTGCCAGTTCTCAGTCTGGAAGGTCTTTTCAAAACGCAGTGCGAACTCGGTCAGTGCCACTGGATAGGTTTGAGTCTCGTCCGTTGCCTTGAGGTTTGGCTGCGGCAGTTCGATAAGCCCATTGGCGGGAATGTTGGAGACCGCTCGCAATCCTCCACGCACGGTGCGCAGGTTAGGTGCTACCCATTCGGCCTGTCGGGTAAAGCTGAGGCCGAGTTCAAGCTGATGAATGTCTGCCGTGGTGTCGATCTCGTTGAGGTCGATGCTGCGGGTAATCGTCGTTTTGTCAGGTGGCGTTGCCGTGTGACCATCCGCACGTGCGGTCAGATAGGTAATCGCCGCGCTCAGATAGGCTAGGATCTGTTCACGTTCGGCTGACGTCAGCGGTTGGGTCTTCTCGGCCATCAGCGAATTTTCGAAGGCCATGGTGACCACCGGGCCGTCCAACCCCATCATCCCGAGTGATGTATAGTCCTGGATAAGTTGAAAGTAGACCCGCGTCAGTTGGGAGAGATCACAGCGAGCGGTGCGTTGCCATACTGGTAGTGTGTCTCCAGCACGGACTATATGCAGGTCACTTGCGCGGCTGAGTTGGGTATCTGGCTCATAAGGCGTCGGGTCGAATACCAGTTCGACGCTAAGTTGGGGCGCTCCAGCGTCGCCGGAGTAAGTATAGGCCCGGGTAGTCGAGGGCCAGGCATCGATAGGAATCAGCGCATCGGAACAGGTTAGCATTGTCCCCAGGGTGCCATAAGGCGGGGTTGTTTCCTGCTCAACCGTGTTAAAGGGGTTGGGGATCCGATTGCCGAACAGGTCTAGCCAGTCTAGCGCCAACGTTAGCGGCGTTCCGATACCAAGGTAAGGATTGCCAGAAGGATCAAGCAGGCTGGTATCGCCCGGTACGGCATTGGTCAATGCCTTACCGGTGAAGCCGAGGGTCTGGCTGTAGTGATAAGGCGTATCCTCTGCCAGCGCTTGTCGCTTTAAAATCCGCGAGCGTGGCGTAGAACTCGGTTCGGCCGGTGGATCCTTCGGGCCGAAGGAGGCTCCCATCTGACTGGCATCGAAATAGGGCGTAGCGACGATCTGCGCACTGAGCAACTGATAAAGTTGCAGTAACGTGTCTTGGGTATAGGTTTTCAGGTCTGCTGTTGTCGGGTTTTCCGGGAGCTGCGGTATCGCACCGCGCTCGCGTTGTAGACTGAAGCCAGCATTACCGAGACCAAGGTTGGGTTTGGCCGCTAAGGCTAGAGGGTCGATGTTAACCACATCTCCAAAGAGCCCCGCCGTATTGCGCGCGCCGTAAATCAATGAGGCCAATGAAGTGTTGAAATAGCGTGCTATGTCGGTGAGCGTCGAGCCTGGGGCACCACCAATCTGGTAAGTGAAAGGTGGAAGGCGGAAAATCGACAGGGGAGCCACCGAAATTCCTGGATTCCAAGCCATAATGTCGGCCTTGGTTACGCCTTGGCCTGGAACGCAGCCAGCAGAGTAATAGTCGGCAAGCGTCTGTAGCGGGTCGGCTGTGGACGCCTGTTGCGGTGTCAATTGGGCAATGAGGCCGGAGATAGGGACATGAGCACCTGCGGTGAGCGTCTCCCTGGGGTTGGCCTTAGCCAGACCCGCCAAGTCGAGCCCATAGGCCGCAGTAATCTCGGAGAGTGTCAGGCCGGAGACATCGCCGCTGGGGGCTGGTGCCGAAGTGCCGGTTAGCTGCACCACCGAGGATTTTGGATCGATTGGTGCCGAGGTGACTAGGGCGTTCACTGCGTTGAAGACCCTTGTCGCCGATTGCAACGCAGCATCACGGCGTAAGGTGATCACCAGTGTCAGCGTCGCTGTACCGTCGTTATCGAATAAGCCCGTTGGCAGCCCAGAGCCGGTGACGAGGTTTTGATAGAACAGGAAACTACCACCTGAATTAACGGTACTAAGTTCCCACAGCAGCTTGATGAACTCCGCTGGGGCCATAGCGATCCCCGTCGGTGGTTCCTCGGCGAACTGGGCATTGGCACGAAATGCACCTGCCGGAGGGTTGGTCTCGGTGGAAAGGTTCGACTGTACGATGTAAGACAGGAAGTCAGACGGCGCCTGGCTGGTTAGCCCCGGTACGCCATTATTGATGTCGGCATAGGTCAGGAACAAGCCACTGACAAGGTCTTCGCCGATGCTTGCCATGGAGGTCAGTAATCGCTCCAGCAGTACCGACTCCCCTGGGTTGGGGCCAATAATCTCATAGGCATAAGGCGCGAAGTCCTGTGCTGGCGAGCCGCTATTCCCCGGCCCCGGCGGTACGATGTCATTGGCGTCAGGCCGCTGCGGTGCCTGATCAGCTGTTTGTGCTAATGCCTTGATGCGGAAGTCGATCCGTGTCGCGAAACTGTAGTCATCAATCGGTTGGAAGGCGGTCTTCTGCGTGGCCGGGTCTGTGGTGCCGACTTCCGGAATCAGCGGCGGCAGATAAGGTTGCATCTCGCTGAAGGACAAGCCCTGGGCTGCGAGCGCGGCCTGGTTTGCCTCAATGATCTGTTGTAGCGCTGGTGACAGTTCGAAAAGGATCGGGCTTGCCTGGGGCGCACTGGCTTGGTCGGCGACTTTGCTTTGTCCCGCCGGAGGCGCACAAACCGCTGCAAGCCCCGCGCTATCGGCGGTCTTCCATGGTACATAGGTCGCCATACCATAGCTGCGCGGTTCCAGTTCTGTCTCCGGTGTTATCATCAGCGCCTCGACGCGTGGCTTGTAGCCATTGGTGCGGGCGGTATCGACTACCTGGGTTAGCAAACCGGCTTGGGAAATGTTATCGAAACTTGCTGACGTGCTGCTGCCAATACTGATCCAATCGTAATCTGGCGTATCGGGGCGGCTAAGGGTGATCGTATAGTCGTCACTGCGGTTCGCCAGTGGTACCTGCTGGCCGGTCAACTGATAGAGGCTGTAAGCGGTTTGAGTATCCCAATAGGGTGCGCCGTAGAGAAAATCTTTTGGTAACGTGAGTCCTGGTGCCACCGGAAGCCGCATACCGTGCAACATATAGCGCGCAGCCATGCCGGCGGTTTGGCCGAGTGAGCCGGTGGCGACGATGGACGGCCAAAGGCTGTCCTCGGGGAGCACAGAGAGCCGCGGTACGGCGAAGGCTAGATCCGTGTCGGTTCGGAACAGATTCGCTTTGGCCATGGTACTGGCGGTCAAGAAGCTTTCCTTCGGCACATGGTAGCGTGCCAGGATCGTCGCGATGGTATCTTCATCCCTGGTCGTATAGGCAACATCGGGAACACAAGTCTGTACGGCTGCGGCGAGCAGTCCTGCTTGGGTGTAAAGCTGCGTCTCCTGAGCAAGCGCCTTGAGCGTTAGGCCCACACCTGCGGCGATAGCATTGAAGTCGTCGCCGGGCTGAGTGTTATAGACCTTATCGTTGAGCTCGACAGTGATTCCGGAGGCGATCAGGTTATTTTGGCTCCGGTTCTTAGTGATCAGGCTCGCCGGCTCAATGCCATAACGGCCAGCAATGGCTTGCAGCGTGTCACCCGACTGCACCATATATGGGATACTCGCCAGCTTAAGTGTCAGTCCCGCCGTCAGTGGATAGGTCATATTGGACGCGATCAAGTCTGCGGCATTGAGTTGATCAGCCAGCATATTATTCGCCCAGTTTACAATTGTATTGATCGAGGTCTCGTCGGTCAGCGGATAGGGGTAGTCATCGAAGACGTCGAGTGCCCGCTGAACCAGCTGCCTGGCCAGCAAGACAATGTAGTCGGTGAGTATCGTGGCTGCCATCGGCACTGAAGGGCTAGCGCTCTGGTCGAGTGTTTGTGTGCCATCGCCATCGGTCTCGCTATCAACATTGGCGGCCGTTTCGGCAAAAATTTGGCGTACTAACATCTGATAATCGGTGTCAGCACTAACATAGGCACTTAGGTCGATCGTTACTTCGCCAGTGTCCTGGGTAGGATCCGGCACGCTGAGGCGCAAAAATGGCAACGCCGGGAACAGCGTAGCGCCAGCATTGAGTGCCGATCGTCGCTCCTCGCTTAGATTGGCGTCGGGCAAACTGATCTTCACGGTGAAGTTTTCTGCCAGAAAGGCCTCAATCTGTGCAGGAGTGAAGGGTTCAATGTCAGGATCTGACAGGGTTTGCAGGATACCCTCAACCGCCGCACGTGACAGGGTGCCGGTGGCCGTGCTCGGCAGTGGCAGTCCGGTCTCATGCGTTACGCTATGCAGGATCCATGGCAATAGTTGGGCACAGAGCTTACCAAAGGAGGTGTCGGCGCCATCTCCCGCTGGGGATGTACCTTCAGTGGGTTGCTCTGGTGCATCCATTGAGAACAGTACTACAAGGGCACCTTCTTGCTGAGCGTAGCCAGCATTTTCCGCACCGAGAACCGTCATCTGGGTCGCTAGGGTGATCTCCAGAGTGTCCGGGCTTGCGGTGAGGCTTTGCTGGCGCTTCATACGCGCCAACCCTTGCGTGGCATCGAGGCGGAAAGCTCGGTGATAAATGCCGTAGTCGAATAGCGTGCGGGGCACAGGCAAACGACGCTGGCGCTGATAAGCGCCATCTGCAGTCACGCCAATAAACACTGCCTCGGGCAGTTGGCGTGATGGATCGTCCCATGGCGCCTGGCTATCACTGCCAATTGTCAGCTCTTCGCGAATCGTAGCCGCAAATGACAGGCTGATAGAGATAGAGAAGAGCCCGAGGTCGATTTTAACTTTGACCGAGACGTTAACCTCGGCGGCCAACATCAAGGGGATCTTACGGAAGCTTTCGTAGGTGATCTGGATATACACTTTCACCGTGATATCCAAATCAGCCTTGATAATTGCAAAGTTGATCGACCCATAGAGCCGGCCGATTAATCCGAAGGTGCCTGTCAGCTTGAAATAATAGTCACCCTGCACCTCGTTTGAGCTGCTGGAGCGGGTTAGTTGATAGGGGTGGGTTAGTTGATAGGGGTGCCAGGCCGCAAGCGTGCCCTCAATGATGCCGAAGATAGTGATTGAGAAACCGGCCTTCAGAATGCCGTACTCAACCGAGCGCCCGAGACCAATTTCTGCACCGAAGCCGAAGACGATGACCGGGTGGAAGGTACCTCTCGTCGTTACCGGTAGGTTCGGTGCGGTAGCGTTGGACAGCTTGCCGAAATAAAAGCCAGCAGAACCCAACACCGGAACACCATAGATGATTGCTTCAACTCTGAAAGATCGGCTGAAGTCCATATTTTTCGGGAAACCGAAGTCGATTAGGAAATCACCATTGGTGTAGATCTGGATGCCGATAACTGGCAGGGTGACCTTAAAGGCGCCAAAATCGAGGTTACGCAGAACCCCTGGCAGCGTGAATTCAATTTGATAAAGCCCGATATCGTCGGTGATACGTTTGTAGAGAACGTCGATCTCAAGACCATCTAAGACCTTGACCTTTTCCCCGTTGAGAGCAATGCGCAGGCCGTAAAGATTGGGATCGTTAAAGACGATCTGCATATCAACCGAATAGGTGTTCGTGGCCGGAATCTTAAGCACACCGAAGTGGAGCGCTGCCAACCAGTTAGAGGAGGGGTTGTAGTAGGGCTGTCCACTCTTTTGCTGGCTCGGATCGAACGGTATACCAGGGCCGTCGGAGGGCGGAATATCTGCCAGTGCTTTAATCACGGCTTTGGTGGAATCGAAAGCACCCGGGTCATAGATGGCCACCCGCTGACCGAGTGCCATCATGTAAAGATGGAAGTAGCTGTTCCCGCGCCCGGGAACATCCGGCATGTTCTTGACGTCCTGTCCTTCGCTCTCTTTGTTAAACAGCGGTTCATTCTCAAGACCGGGGATCTGCGTCTTACCATCGATCACCAGTGTGGTCTTGCCGTCGACCTGGCGGAAGACGAGACCATGGACAGTAAGGAAGCCCAGGTTGATCGATGATGGTAGCTTATAATGAGCGCTAATCCGGTTTTTGACGCCACTCTTCAGATCAAAGCTGATCGACAGCCCATCGAGTGAGATCGTATTGAGCATATCCCAGGGGCTCGACAGGGTGAAATAGGGATCGCCCAACATCTCCATCAGCGCCGTAACGAGACCGCCGACGGTCCAGCCGTTCATCGAGAAGGTGATGGTCTCTTCAGTGAATGAATATTCGGCGCGAAAGCCCTTCCAAGCCATCCACAGTACTTGACTGTACTGTTCGGCCGCGACGGCGTCACGCATTGCCTGGGTCATTGGCATCACAAGGCTCTGGACATCATTTTTGGCTGGGCCGAAACGGTAGCCGATCTCGACCGTGGCGCCGATGGTGTCGAGGGTAATGGTGCCAATGATCTGGCCGGAAAACTCCGTTCCCGCCTGACGGTTGCCATCATATTGCAAGCCGATGTCTGCCAGCGTTGCCACCGGGAAGTCTGGGGTCAGTTGGAAGTTCCAGCTAAGTTTTCCAGAGATTTTGTAAGACGATTGCTGCTGCTTTTCGGCAAGTATGGGAAGCGCTGCACGATACTGGGCATTGGTCAGTGCCCCGACCGGGCGCACGGGGCTTGTCCAGCCAGCGCCCAGGTGGCGGCCCGCCACATGCCTGGCTGGACGAATAAGCGCAGTGCTAGCCTTGTTGTCTTTGGGATTGGAAGAGACCACTGGGATTTCTGCATTCAGTGCAAATGCCTCGACGGTCAGATCACCGGGGATAAAATCTGGCAGTTGGTAGGCATCAAAAAATTGCCTCAGCAAATCGCTGATTGAGACCGGCTCCAAAAGAGCAGTGTCGAGACTCCAGACCGGCGGTTGTGCAGTACCGTCGTAGTCGACGCGCATAGAAGCAGAGAGCGGCCCAACCTTAACCTGGCCGTCGATGGAACCGGTGTAGACGGTCGCCCCCTTTTGATTATCCGTGCGGTTCGGTGTGCTGGCGCCGAGTTTAAAGGCCATGTTGCTGATTTCGACCAGCTTCTGCCCATCCGGTGTCTGGATAAAAGGCACGTCCAGCGAGGCATCTACGGTAAAGCCTAACTGGTAGGCTTTTTCACTGGTCTGAACGGCGATAATAATATCGGAAAATTCTACTTCTACGCCTTGTGGCATACCGATGGCGCCGCCGGTGACACCCATCAGGACGTCATTCATGGACGCCTTGCCATCGAAGTTGCCGTTAAAATTAAGATCCTGGTCGATCTGAATGCGGAATTCACCACCCGGCGAGCCATCCTTCTGGCGGAAAATGTCGGGGAATAACGTAAAGAGGGCGGAAAAATTGGCGAAGGTCTTGCTGGGTTTATCGCCCGCCATCTGCATACGCCAGTTGAACGAGAATGCTTGGATCTCGAATTGCTCGCCGGATGTTGGATCAATGAACAGCGGAATCGGTTTGCCCTGTACCGAACCAAGCTGGGCGGCGAGGCTCGTCACCCCCATTGTCGGGCTGGCTGGTCCGGCAATCTGAAAGCCCTGCATTTGCACGCTGGCGAGATATTCCTGCAGTACCGGCGGCACCGAGCGGAAATAGCTCTGGCCGGCCATCAGCGCGATGACTGCGCTCGGCGTAATCGGCTTGTCACTGTCGGCAGCCGCAATCGAGAAGGCGTAACTGTAACGGGCGCTGGTTCCTGACGGTGATTCGGCGGCTTTGGGAATCAGGCTACGCAGCAGCACAGGAATCTCTGTCCCCTCGTCGACGGACTGCAGCGTGACGACGGCTTCGACAAAATATTGCGGATTCTGGTTGTAGGTCTTTTCGGCAGCTTCCCCTTCTTCTGCCGGCAGCTCGCCTTCCACTGTTTTGACGACAAAGCCGATGCGGGGCAGTGACACATCAATGAAAAACAGCTTGAGGTCGCCTGCCGAAGGAATGCCAGCTGAGACATCCATTTCTGGAACGAAGGTGTTTTTAAGATCAGCCGAACTAAGCCTGACTGGTCCCGATAGCACTAGGTCGGACGGGTTCGGCAGGCCCTGGATCAGGTCGAGGATAAGCTTGACCGTGCTGGGCACCACAAAGTTGCCATACAGGTTCTGGCCCGTGGCCATGGGTACCGATGCCCCGTTGAAGTCTAAGGACTGTTCCGCCGTGGTATAGAAAAACCGTTGTTCGATCTGCTCCAATACGCTGTAGGGGTAGCCACTCATAGCGGTGAAGAAATCCTTCAACTGCCATTCTTGTGGCGCGACATCGATACCGAGAATCGGTGTATCGCTGTCGTTATCCTTGCCTATGATATAAGTCTGACTGGTCGGCGCGTTAAGGAAAGTCAGGGAGACCTCCGGGATAGAGAAGCTCCCGCTGGTTACTTCGCTGACCGAGGCGCGGCTGTAGGTGATCTCCAACCCGTTGGTATCGTCGCTAAGTCGGAAGGCAGCTTTTATGTCAGCCGTAAAGTTCTCCGGTGGCACCAATCCGGCGTTGACCCAGAAGGTGTCGTTGAGAATCACTGGGCCGTCTGGCGCATTGGCGAAGGCGTCGCGCAGCTTTTGGATCGGAGTTGGATCAGCCATGGGGGAGCTCCTAAATCGTCGCGATCAGCGCCATGTGGTCGGAGGTGGATATAATGCGGCCGTAGTTGTTCCACTGCCTAAGAATGGCTTGATCGCTGGCCTCGTTACGGGTCTGGTCGATGATCCGATCAGGCGGGTTAGCGTAGCGCTGATCTGCCATCTGTACGGGCCAAGTGTAAAAGCCTGCTGGAGCGTTGTGCGGCGGCGGATTAACCTGTGCAAAGGGCTGCGGCACAATGCCGTTCATTACGCTGACTTCACCCATCGGGCCGCCAGCGGTCATGCCGAAACGAACCAAGATATTGTCGTAGGAATAGTCGCGAACCGATGAAGAACCTGACCCGATGATGCCGTATCCAGGATAAAAGTCCGCCGTATTGCTTACATACCAATAGGTTGCTTGGGCTAGGGTGCGCATGTGGGTGGCGAAATAACCTGTGTAACCGCTAAAGGTTTGCGGATCGGTTGGGTCGTAGGGTACGGGGGCGGGGACTGTGAGCGCCATTTGATAGCCAAGACCGGTCAGGTTGACATAGGAAGCTTCTTGCTGAAGTTGGTGCTGGGCCGCATTTTGAATGTTCTCTGTCAAATTTAGATTGAAGTCGCCAAGCACAACTTTAACTTGGTTCGCCGTTGGAGCTACGGCAACTTCAGCTAGCTGCGAAAGCTGCTGAATGAAAGTGCGTGCACGCCCCTTGTTGGCGGGGCCATGTACAGCGAATAAATCAATTTGACGGATAACTGTACCGGTGCCGTCCAGTTCCCCGAATGAGACTTGATAGGGCGTGCGGTTATTTCCAAAATTGACCACGTTTCCGGCATTTGGATAGCCAGGGGCTACGTGGAATGTTGTATTCGCGGCGCAGATATCTTCCTGAGCACCCGCGTTTGGCAGTGTGGCAGGAACTTGCCGGTTGGGTAGCACGCCAGCAAACATACCCGGGTAGGCCGCAGTGGCTGGAGCCGGAATTTGGTTCGGATCTACGGCTGGGCCCTGCGCTCCAGGCCAGATCCTAGGGCCAGCGAAAGCCAAATGGGTACTGTCGTAGTAGACTGCAACGGAGTCAGAGACGCCCGTCTGTAGGGGCGGCACCAGCATCCAGTGGTTGTTTCCAGTTGCCCCGCGAATGATATCCAGAAGATCGGTTGCGCCTTGCCCACCCAAACCATCGTCAAGCAACCCAGGGATGTTGTTTTGGGGTTGATGGAGGGTTGAAACTTCTAGAATTACCAAAATGTCCGGCGCTATAGCGATTCCGCCCGGATGAATTGGCATGAGGTTTGACGAGATATAGGATTGATGGCCCAGGGACATTTCAAATGGTTTCACACCGTAGATCGGATCATCGTTAAAGCCGATTGCTTGCAGCTTGGTGATGTCGAACTGATCAATATTCCAAACCATTACCCGGGTCATGACGATGTCTCCTTGTCCTGCGGCTGATCAGGTGCGTGGCCTATTTGCTTTGCTGGAGCCAACAATTTTTTCTGAGCCGCATCCTTGTCGATATAGGCGGCGTACCACCCCAAGGCACCGCTGCCTGTTGGGTCACCGAATAGGAAGAAGTTAATTGGGCTGGAGGGCAACTTCGCCAACCCGAGGAAGGAGAGTGCGATATTGTTGAGCCGCAATACGAAAGCCCGTTGGTCAGCGGTTATGGCCTCCTGACGCAGCAGTAAGCTATCGATGGAAAGCTTCATGACTCCCTGAATGGAGAGAAGCTTGGCACCGGGCGCTGCGCCCGGCAGTTGCAGACCGACGAAGACCGCAGGGGCCGCCGCACCCTTGCCCGAGCTCGGCGCCCAGGCCAGTAGCATCTTTGAGGAGAAACCGGCAGCGGAGACTAGAGCTCCCGGCGTACCCATACTTACCGTATAGCTGATGCCGTACCAGGGGCCGGAGATTGCCTGAACTTTCGGCTCAATGCCCACGGGAAGGTAGCCAAAGTCGATTGGCCGCTTGTCTTCCGCACCGGCGATAAAGCCTGAGACGCTGAGGGCAAGATCCTTGAACAGGCTATGGTCGCGCGCCTTGCTAGCACCCGCATCCAACCCGAGCCGTTCGGTCTCAAAGGTAAAGGTCACCGCATTGGGCGCATCAATCGGCGAGCTCATAGCGATTTCCAGGCCCGAGAAGGCGAGGCCGCTCGGTGGGTCGTTGACCTTGGCACCCTCAGGCAGGCCGAAGGAGAGGAGGTCGACGTGACGAGTGGTATCGTTGTCGGCCACTGAAAGCTGGGCGAACTCGAAAATACCGTTCATTATAAAGCGGCTGCGGATAGTGCCGCTTTTATCCGTCGATAAGGTATTGAATACCACCCGCTGTAGCGCCAGGCTTGGCAATGCGCTGTTGTTCAGCTCGAACACATTGGTGTTGTTTTGTTCGAACACATAGACGGGAGTTGCCCCTTGGCGCTGGTAGCTGCCACGTAGCACCACCGCCGTCGCAGGCAGTTTACCAATTGAGCCGTAACCTTTGGTAACCGGCGACATAAACAACTGATTCATGGTGAGCTGAATACGGCTACGAAAGTCAGTCTGCGCGGCATTCTCGAACAGCGTCTGCAGCTGCAGCACGGTGAAGCCAAAGTCACCTTGGGTAGCGAGCGCCTGGGGCATCTCCGGATTGCCACCCGCAGCAACATAAGCTTGGTACTGGGGCAGTTGATAATCGATCAGGCCGAACAGGCTGCTTGGCACCTGCATGGTCACCTGGGTGCCGTCGACGCTCACCCGGCTGGCAGTTGCGCCGAAGTGATGCGCTTCGAAGCGAGAAAAATCGATGCCTGCCGTTAGTCCCTTGATTTGGTCGGGAAAGCCTGATGGATCCACCTTTGCCTTGAGGACGATAAAGCCTTGCCAGTTTGGATCCTGCACAATCCGGGCGAAGTTAGCGTAAAGCGTGTTGCTCCTTTCTTCTGCCTCTTTGATTCCTTCGTTTAGATAGGTTTGCAGATAGGACGAAAGCCCAGCCAGTGCAGTAGCGGCATCCCCCTGTCCAGTTAGCGAGAAGTCATCCACTCCGACCCACTGATTAGGATTTTTGACCCTTTCGGTCAATGCCCCATCGCAGTATTTTAGAATCAGGATATTGCTGTAGGCGGTAGTATTGAGGCTATCGCCAACCGCTGCCGTCATGCCCCAATCTGCGATGACCACATCACGCTCAAAGATAGCGGTGGCATTGGCTGGAGAAGGTTCACCAAGGTGCTTTGGATTGACGATGACGGCCAACAGTTGGTTGGTTTGGAAAAGGTTCTGTAAATCGGCATCGGGCTCGATAAAGCCAAAATCTACTTCGTCGGTTGCTGGCTTCTTCGCGTTCGACTTGGCCAAAAATATCTTCTGGTAGAGCGCCTCGGCCCCTCCCGCTGAGGCTGTGGCGATCTCGGCGTAAAGCCCCTGGGGGGTAGTCGATTGATGTGTCACATCGTGGGTGTTCGGTATTGCGCTGTTGTCCTTCGCCGCCCTAAGCTCGACCACGGCGCGGATACTGGACACCCCTAGTAGGGCTTTGCGCTCTGCACTCAGAATCTGGCTTTCGAAAGTACCGACCAGGTCGTCAGGGAAACCGTCGTTGTCCTTGGTCAGCCCGGCATAAGGTGCGAAGGGCAGCAGTAACTTTGCATTCGCTGGCTGAGCGATTGGCGACGGGGTTGGCAGCGGTGGAAGTACCGCAAGGGTGCCTGCTTTAGCACTTGCACCCGGAGCATATAGCGGGCTGCCTTGTGGCTGCGCTAGATAGGCTGCTGCACCTCTCGGGCCATTGATAATAGCGCCATGGCTAGTGGTGTAGTCTGTGATGAGCCGCTGCTTGGGCACGGCCGCGCCCGGATCGTCGAGACTGGCACTGGGGAAGGGGAAAACCGGCGCGTAGGCTGAGCAATTGGGTTGGAACTGTACCCGGTCGTAGGAGGCTCCGGCCTTGTAGGGGGTGATTTGGAGCAGCTCCGAACCGAACAGTCCAGGCAGTACCAGGCCACTTCCGTTAGTGCTGAGAGCATAGTCGCCGGCTGGCGCGAAATAGACCTTTGCAAATGGGCCATTAGCTCTATCCCGAGTTTGGAATACCAGCGCCCCGCAGTTTCTCACGGGTAAGTCATCTTCACCGTAACCACCTTGTGCCACCAGCCCGACCGGGTTGCCATGTTTATCACGAAACCAGCTGGCGATATCGGTACCGTCGGCAAAGCCAAACAGGCTACGGTAAAGGCCAATGCTGGGGTCAGAGAGTGCGCCAGTATTTAGCTTATCCAGGGGGTCGAGTGCGGCGGAAAAGCTGAGCGCGGGCAGTTCCTTGGTAACCTCGAATAATGGATATATTTGCCGCTGTTCAGCGCCCTTGCCATCAGCATAGAGATAGTGAAAGCCCGTCTCGAAATAGCTGATCGGACTCCACTTATTTGTCCGTGTCATTAATCCCTTAACGGTTAGACAGCCAGCGAGATCTCCCTGAAATGGAATGACCAGATCGCTCTCGGCCTCCGGTGCGCCGAAGCCATCGTCTGTGTTAAATGCAATCTGCTGCGCTCCGGATTGCCGGAATAGCAGCCCTTCGTCTCGCATCGTTAGCGTGACTTGGCGAGGGATCGATAGGGTAAGTTGGCCGAAATGTAAATTGTAATTGCTGGCTGTGGAAGTGGTGCTGAGGCCCTGGAAAAATGTGATTGTGGTCTCGTTTGGCGCTCCAAATGTCGGCGTTGCCGTGTCGGGCATCCACAACACCGCTGATCCGGTAAAGCGTTGCGGATTACCGATGCCGAACTTGTCATTCAGCCACTCCTGTACGGCAGTGATAAAGGTCTCAGCTTCAGCTTTGTTTTTTAGCGGTGGCGAGTCGGTCGAAAATAGGAAATAGCCCGCGTTGAAGGCTTCCGGCAAGCCCAAGGTGGCAGGGGGACTGCTATCGCCGCGGTAAATAAAGCCAACCCATCCAACTGTCTCTCTAGTTGGTTTTAGCGTATAGAGCGCGCTAGTGAAGTCTTGGGCAAAAAATGGCTCATCAGTCATGCGGATCTCCTTCGCGCGCTTCATCGGACACCCTTTGAGGGGCGGCGACTTGAGGCCAGGCGATGTTAGCCACCGAGGCTGAGACCTGTGTTTCCGGGGTGGTGGCGGTCTTAAAGAAACATTGCAGGAACAGCATGCCGGGCCCTATCTCGGTTGGCACAGCCAGGGTGATCTTCGCGCCCTTGGCTATGTGTAGGTTGCCGGCGCTGATCTCATCCGGGTAGACCTGCACCGGTGCGAGTTGGGTCGTCGTCATGGCGGCAACCGCGCTGCCTTGGAAGAGGAATTCGAAATTTGCCGTGTTGGCGGAGACTCCCCGCACAGTGGTATTGGCGGTGAGAGTAGCGTCGAGCTGGGTAACATAGTGGCCGACTACCGGCAGACCTTTGGCCTGCCAAGAAGCGATATCGCCTTTAAAGCAAAAAGTTTGCCCCGACTGCGTGGCGCTGACGTCGGCCTCCAAAGAAGAGAAATGCGGCGCGGCCTTAAGCTCAAGCTTGATTTTTCCCGTTGCAGTGGCTTCATCGTTGGCGAGATTCAGGATCAGCTCCGGCTCCGTATAACCGAGCAGGCGCTTGCCCATTTCTCGGCCAGCCAGTGCTAGCTTAACAACGACCTGGCCCATACCAGGGGCGACTTTTGCTTCAATGGTGAGAGGCCCCGCGGTGGCTTGATACGGGGCTAGGGCGTTGAAAAATTCAATCACCTCATCTGTGCTGAGTGCACGAGGACGCCCATTCAGCAGTTTTTCGGCTTGCGTCATGACTGCAGATCCGATCATAGGTCGATAAACCCAGTCCGTGCGCCAAGGTGACGACAGCGCTACGCAGAGACTGCGCAAAGACTACGCTCTGGCATTTGAGCCAAAGCGTAGGCGTTGTGGTTAGGATTAATTCGCTGAGGAAAGCGGCCAGCTCGCAACAAGGGCGTTGAAAGGCACTGTACTCGTGGCCGTCTTGATCTTTAAGTTTGCCGCTACCGCCCCGTTCTGCATTGATGTTGGTATCGTCAGCGTAAAGGTGCCGCCTTCTTCGATGGTGATAGAGCCTGCCTTAATTTCGAAAGGGGTTGTAATCTCTGGAGCAAACTGAGTCATGGTGCCCGACCATAGCGTCATCGATCCATAAATAATCGATACTGTTGCGTTCTGACGGGAATCACCGCTCACGGTGGTGTCGATAGATACTTCTGGGGTGATTGAATAGCTGAATTTCAGCGGCGCGCTTGTCATCAGTTCAGCTGTCAGAGTATCGCTCATGGTATTTTCTCCCTAATATAGGCATAAGTTAAAGATCATTTATATGCAAGGCGACGCACTACTTTAGTGGTCTAAGTAAGTATTGGTTCATGGGATGAAAAGTGTCAACGTCAATCCAATTAAAAAGTATTATTTTTTACTATTTATTTGGTTTTTTCATCTATGCTGTTGATTTTGTTTGAATTTTGTTTTTGTTAATAATAAGTGAAACATGCTGGTGATTGAAAGATCGTGATAATCAACAACTTAATATTTTTTCGGTATGGGATTTTATCTGCATGGTATTAAGTTATTGATTTTTGGCTTTGGACTTTCAGGTTGGTGAATAGTTAGCTTGTTAGTTAACCTTTGAGTTATAAGGTTGGGGCTATTGAATACGTCACCTGGCCGGCGCTGTGCCCTGACTATCTTGGAGTTTTCTTCAAGCATGTCTTAGTGAAGAGGCCTGATAGCAGGCGTTATGCGATGAACAGCACAGAGTTCGTGGGGATCCGTCAGCTTTTATAGACTTTTATAAAGATGTCCATATCGGTGGGGTAATAGTCCTTGCCGACATTGGGTGCAGCGCTGACACTCTCTCTAATGCTTCGATTCCCCGTTAGCGGAGAGAGACTGTGACTCGCCATGTTGCTCTATTTGCCTACCCCGACTGCCAACTGCTGGATGTCAGCGGCCCCTGGCAGGTGTTCGCCAGCGCCAATGCGCTAAGCCCCCAGCCGTTGTATCAGTTGACCCTGGTCGCCGATGCCGTCGGCCCGGTTGTCACCAACGGCGGCCTAGCCGTACATGCTACGCACACCTACCATCAACATACTCATTTACTGCCCCTGGATACGCTGTTGGTGGCGGGCGGCAGTGGCGTGATGCAGCAGCGTGAAATAGCCGCAGTAACGCGGGTGCTTTGTGAGGTCGCCCCAGAGGTGAGGAGGCTCGGCTCTATCTGCTCCGGGGCATTTTTGTTAGCCGCTGCAGGGTTGCTGGATGGCTGCCGCGTCACCACTCATTGGCGCCATGCACCTCAACTGGCAGATGAGTACCCCGCACTAAGCGTCGAGCCCGATGCACTCTATATCGAAAGTAACGGCCGCTACACCAGCGCCGGTGTAACGGCGGGGATTGATTTGGCGCTTTCGCTGGTAGAAGCCGATCACGGTGCTGATCTGGCCGGTCGAGTGGCCCGTGAGCTAGTGGTGTTTTTGCAGCGCCCTGGTGGGCAGTCGCAGTTCAGCGAGATACTGCGACACCAACAAGAGGCGGGGCCGCTCCGCCGCCTGCTGGATCAGCTCCACGCCGACCCCAGCGTAGATCACGGGCTTGAGAGCATGGCCGATCTGATGGCGGTCTCCCCGCGCCATTTAACCCGGTTATTTAGGCGCTACTTAAATACCACCCCCGCTGCTTATCTAACCCAACTACGCCTCGAGCAAGCGCGCTTGGCGCTGCTCAACGGGCGCGAAAACGTATCCCTCGAGCGCCTGGCACAACGCTGGCGGCTGGGCGGCGCGGAGCAACTGCGCCGCCAGTTTCAGCGCTACTACGGCGTATCACCCTCGGTATATCGCCAGCGTTTTGCGTCTACCCATACAGATGATTCTATTCAGGAGAGAGTTTCATGCCTTTAACCGTCACCCTATTGTCGCTCTGCCAGGCGCTACTGGTTACCGGTAATGTTTTGCTGATTGCCGTCTCGCCGCTGATTGGGGCGTCTTTGGCGCCAAGTGCGTCATGGTCGACCGCGCCGGTCGCCACCCAGTGGCTGGGGCTGATGTGTGCCACCATTCCCGCCTCGTTAATTATGGCCAGACTGGGCCGAAAGCGCGGCTTTATACTGGGCAATATTTTGGGATTGGTGGGCGCACTGGTTGCCGTGCAGGCGCTGATTGGCGAGCGCTTTGGGCTGTTCTTGCTGTCGACCTGGCTAATCGGAATCGGCATTGGCTTTGGCCAGCTCTATCGCTTTGCCGCGGTGGAAGCCGCCCCCACGCCGATGCGTGACCGGGCGATTGGTTTGGTGATGGGTGGCGGTGTGTTAGCCGCGTTTGCCGGGCCATGGCTGGCCAGGGTGAGCCGTGAGCTGGGTGAGGTGCCGTTTCTGGGCAGCTTTGTGGGCTTGGCAGCGCTCTACGCACTGGCGTTAGTGGTGCTGATGCTGACGCAACTACCGCCTGCTTCCCGCACCCACGGCGAAGGCAATGCACTGCCGCTGGGTAAGATACTCCGCCAGCCTGGATTTATTGTGGCGGTGAGCGCGGCGATGGTCGGATACGGCGTGATGAATCTGGCTATGACCGCCACGCCGCTCGCCATGGCGGGGGCTGGACACCACTTTAACCATGTTTCAATGACCATTCAGTGGCACGTGGTAGCGATGTTTTTACCCTCGTTCTTTACTGGCCATTTGGTCACCCGCTTCGGTGCCAAACAAGTCATTGTGGCAGGCTGCCTGCTGCTGGTGGCAAGTGCCTTGGTCGCTCAGTTGGGTATCGGTTTAGCCGGTTTCAACGTGGCGCTGATTTTGCTGGGCTTGGGCTGGAATTTTACCTTTCTGCCCGCTACCGGGCTGCTCACTGAGAGCTACCGCCCGGTGGATAAAGCGCGCACCCAGGCCGCCAACGAGTTTTTAGTCTTTGGCACCGCTGCGATTACTGCGTTGCTCGCTGGGCCCTTGGTCAGCGGCTTAGGCTGGGCGACACTTAACCTAGTGTTGATCCCTATCTCGCTGGTGCCCTTGGCGGTGCTGGTGTGGCAGCACCGAACCAAGCTGGCAAACGCTTAAAAATCCCCCGGCGCGCACTGCAGGCAAGTAAGCCCGAGCGCGCGCCACTGGGCGACCACGGCATCACGGTCATCCAGCACCAGCCAAGGCGTAAAGCCGTCGCTGCGCATTTGATTGAGTAGCGCGGCTTTTACTTCTTCATCATCTACATGGTCATCGCCCTCAGGGCGCAGGTACATGGCATCAAAGGGGATAGTGTGGCGCTCTAGCCAGCGTTGGGTATGCTCACGATGGCTGTCGGGGCGACCGCTACAAATCACGATCTGCTGGCCTTGGGCTTTCAGTATCTTGACCAGCTTGGCCACCGCTTCGATCACCGGCGCTTCGGCCATATGGGCAAAGAAGGGCTCCCACTGTTTTTGGCTGCCCAGCACCCAGTCACTGACCTGGTGGGGGTGAAACTCGGCTAAGGTGCCGTCAACATCAACAATTACTGCGGTCATGCAAAACTCCCTAAGCTGGAAAGGGTGACTAGACGTGAATGAGCAGATAAACGCTGGGCAGTGCAGAGGCGCTCGCCTAGTAGTCCATGCCAGGCATTCAATTCGTTATTGGCCAGCTGGGTAAATAGCGGCACCACTTGAGTGGCGCCCAACTGATCGGCAAGCGCCACCAGGTGCGACGCGCGTAGGTGAACATTCCAGCGCTGCCAGCTGATTTGGTCTGCCGCTAGCTCGGCGCGGCGATCAGGGGTCAGATAACCGGTGTGGAGCAGGTGGTGGTCGGGCCACTGTTCCGGCGTATCACTGCGATCGCACATCAACATAAGGGTTGGCGAGTAAGCGTTCTGCCGCGCTAAAAGTGAGCGAATCGAGTGGTCGAGCCCAGGCCGACGCAGTGTTGCAGGCAGTGCCAAGAGCGCGGCCAGGTTGTCGCGAATCACCGGGTCGATGGCGAGCGTTAACTGCCGCCGGTCAGCCTCTTTCGCCAGCCAGAGTGCCATCTCCAGAGCGCGGCCGGTTTCCGGCACCGGAAATGCCAGCGGCTGATAAAGATGCTCACTAATGGCCTGTACACAATGTGCTTGGGGTTGGTCGTAGCTGCCGTAGGAGGCATCCAGTAGCGCAATAACCGCTTTCGGCGGAGTATCAAAAGGAAACAGTCGCGACTCAAAACAGGCGTCGCCGCTATAGTAAACACCGCCCCCTACCGCTAAATGTAGCCACACACCGCCTAGCGAGTGCCCCGCTTGGCCGGTGGTAACAATGATGCCTTCCACCTCTAGCGTGCCGCGTTCGGGCAGTGGGTGCCAGGGGCGGTTGTGAGGCAAGGCATTGGCTACCAGTGGTGTGCAATAAAGTGGCACGTTCTCCGCTAGCTCGGCCACGCCGCCGATATGGTCGATATGGTCATGGCTGATCAGTACGGCATCCACATCCAGGTTGTTCGTCCAAGTAATGGTGTCATCCGAGTGGAGTGCACCGCCTGCATCTAGCAGTAGGCGTTTTCCCTGGGCTTCTACCACTATCGCAGCAGGCCCTTTGGCGCCTAAACCACTGAGAATCTCGATATTGACACTCATTGGTCGGGCTCCAGGCACCAACCCTGCTGAAGGTCGACGACAACCTGGCTACCCAGGTCAGGCGCGGTGTGGTGGTAGGCCAGCAGTGTTTCCCCGCTGGGCAGGCGCAGTGCGAGCTCATAGCGCTCGCCGCGGAAAATCACGCTTTCCACCTGTGCGGCAAGCTGGTTATGAGTGGGAGTCGCGGTGGAAAGGGGGGCTGCGCTGATCTGAATATGTTCCGGGCGAACCAGTACCGTTTGGGTGCGCTCGGGCTCGATGGCGTTGAGCCCGCGCATTAGGGCCGCGCTCTCAAGGCGCTTTCCAGGGTGACCGGCGGCGACCTTTAATTGGCTGCCCTGGCCGATAAAGCCTGCTACCCAGGCGGTTCTCGGCTGCCTGTAAAGGGTTTCAGGGGCGCCCCATTGAACCAGCTTGCCCGCTTTCATCACGGCGATTTTGTCTGCCAGCGCCATGGCTTCGGTTTGGTCGTGGGTGACATAGACCAGCGTGGCGCCAGTGCGCTGATGAAAATCGCGGAAGCTGTGCTCCATGGTGGCGCGCAGGTGCCGGTCAAGGTTGGCCAGCGGCTCATCCAGCAGCACCACCGAAGGGTCGCTGACCAGGCAGCGCGCGAGAGCGACGCGTTGGCGCTGGCCTCCACTGAGGGCCTGGGGCATGCGATCGGCGTAGGCATCGAGCTCCACCAGGGCCAGGGCCTGCTGCACCCTGTGGTGGTACGCTGCCCCGCGCAGGCCGCGTAGCTTGACCGGGTAGCCGACGTTGTCAGCCACGCTCATATGCGGCCATAGCGCATAGGATTGGAACACCATGGCCATATTGCGCTGTTCAGGCGGCACATGGGTATCGGCGCTGGCCAGGGTGCGATTGGCTAATTGAATCGTACCATCGTTGATCGTTTCAAAGCCTGCCAGCATGCGTAGCATGGTGGTTTTGCCACAGCCACTGGGGCCGAGCAGAGCGACAAACTCGCCTGGATTGATCGTCAGCGACAGCGCATCAACTGCCGTCTGCTCGCCAAAGCGCTTGGTGACACGGTCGATCGTTAGCCCTGCTGTGTTTAACCCTGATGTGTCTAGCTCTGCCATGGAATGACTCCTTTGGGTAAACGCGGCGCCAGTAAACTGAGTGTCAGCATCAGCGAGGCGACCATGATCACCACCAGCACTGACACCGCAGAGGCCAGCACGCTTTCGCCGCCTTCGTCGAGGTTGAAAATCAGCACGCCGAGGGTTTCGTTACCGGCGCTCCATAGCAGGGCTGACACGGTCAGTTCGTTGACCGCCAGCAGAAACACCAGCAGGCCGCCTGCAAACAGCGCGGGTGCGACCAGGGGTAAAATAATGCTGCCCAGGCGCCGCCAGGGGCCTGCACCCGCGAGCTGTGCCGCCTCTTCAAGGGAAGGATCCAGCTGCGCCAGGCTGGCGGCGACGGGCTTAACGCAGACCACCAGAAAGCGCGCCAGGTAAGCGATAAAAATCAGCCCCAGGGTGCCGTAGAGCGCCACATTGATAATCGGCAGCGGGCGAACAAAGAGCAGGATGCAGGCAATGGCCAATACCACGCCGGGAAGCGCATAGGGAATCTCAATGGCACTGAGTACCACACCCCGCCAACGTTCCGGCAGGCGCTGTAGCCGGTAAGCCAATGGCAGACTAAGCAGCATCAGAACCACAGCCGCGCTGCCCGCCAGCCACAGACTGTTGTTCACCGCTCGCCATGTGGCGCCTTGGCGACCCACCACTTCGGCGTAAGCGTTCAGGGTGGCGGTCTCGGCGTTTAATGGCACGCCCATGGCGGGTACCAGCGAGCTGATGATCAGGGCAAGCAGCGGCGCGACCAGAATAATCAGTAAGATCCCGACGAGCGTGGCGGTCACCAGCGAGCGCCAGCTTCCCAGGGTGAAATCATGGGAGCGCCCACTATGGCCGCCCAGCCCGAAGCGGCTGCGATTCATCAATTGCTGCTGCAACGCCACCCCGGCCAGTGCCAGTAAACCAATCAGCAAGGAGAGCGCAGCCATTTCTGCCAACACCCCGGTGCCAAAGTTGGCCATACGCTGGTAGATCAGCGTGGGCAGCACGTAATAGCCTGCGGGAATACCCAGCATGGCGGGGATGCCGAAGTTGCCGAGACTTGAGATAAACGCCATCGCGCCCCCGGCGATCAAGCCGCTACGGGTCACGGGTAGAATAATATGACCCCACACTTGGGTTTGTTTGGCGCCGCTAATGCGAGCAGCTTCAATAAGCTCCCGAGGCAGCGAAAGCAGGCTGGTGCGCAGGGCCAGAAACACCAGCGGGGCGCTCTGGATGCCCAGCAGTAAAGCGATTCCTTCAGCGGAGTAGAGCGGCTGCGGGCTGCCCAGTGGGGGCGCCAAGCCTATGCTTTTCAGTAGCGGGCTGGCCGGACCAAAGAGCTGCAGCCAGCTCAAGGCGGTAACCTGGGGCGGAATCATCATTGGCAGCATAAAGCAGAACACCAGCCACGATTTTCCGCGCACATTGGTGAGCGTGATGGCAAAGGCGAATAGACTGCCCAGCACCAGAGCGATCAGCATGCCGAGCCCCGAGGTATACAGGCTATGCCAGAGTGCTCGCCAAGTGCTGGCACTGCTGAGAACCTGCCACAGCGGTGACTGGCGGCCCTGAGCAAGATCGCTCAACGCCTCCATCAGCAGACGCAGGCTGGGTGCCAGGCTCAGCAGTACAATGGCGATCAGCAGGCTTGAAAGCAGCCAGCGGTGCTGGCTGCCGTACTTGTTGTCGCTGCCGTACTTATTGTCATAGTTGAGAGCGGGCGTCATGATTACCCGCCGAAGAGGTCGCTAAAACGCTGTTTGAGTTCTTCTTCCTGCGCCAATGCCTGCTCGGTATCAACCGGCATCAGGGTAATGCTATTGCGCTCGGGGAAGCCTTCCGGTGGGGTAACGTCGTTGTGAGCAGGCAAGTAGCCCTGCTGGCTGACCAGCTCCTGGCCCTGCTGGGAGAGCACAAAATCAACAAACTTTTGCGCGGCCTCGACATTCTCTGCACCTTGCATAATGGCGACCGGCTCGGTCACCGCGCTTACGCCCTCTTCCGGGAACACGAATTCGACCGGCGAGCCTTTGGCTGCTTCACGAATTGGCAGGAAATCCACCACGATGCCGTAGGGCTTGGTGCCCGCGGCCACGGCGTTAAATACGCCGCCATTGCCGCCCTGGGCTTCGGTGCGGTTTTCATGAAGCGCTTCGTAATACGCCATGCCAAGGTCAGGGTTGGCAGTGATCGCCGCCATATGTATCAGTGCCGCGCCGGAGTAAAGCGGACTAGGCATGGTGACCAACCCTTCGTAGTCAGGCCCCAGCAGGTCTTGCCAGCTCTGCGGCTGATGCTCGGCGCCGGTGTTATAGACAATCCCGGTGGTGATCAGCTTGGTGCCGTAGTAGTAGCCTTCTGGGTCATACAGGTCGGCGTCATAGGCCTGGCGCTCATCGCTTAGGTAAGGCTGTAAATGGCCCTCTTGCTTAAGTGATTCCATGGTCATGCTGTCGGCAATCAGCAGCACGTCAGGGTTGCTCACCCCGGCCGAAAGCTCCGAGCGCAGCCGAGTCATCAAGCGCGTGGTACCGTCGCGTACCCACTCCACTTCAATATCGGGATAGGCTGCTTCAAAGGCGTCAACGGTTTGCTGTGCATCGCTATTGGGCTGGCTGGTGTAGAGCGTTAGCGTTTCGTTCGCCGCTACCTGAGCCGAAAGGGAAAAGCTGGCTACCGCGATGGCAGTAGTAAGGGCAGATGTCGGAATAGATAACAGGGGGCGCTTCAACATGGGTAAACCTCCAGTGAGTGAACCCCACCTAAGCTACTGTCATCTGCTTACAACAAAGTGACACTATGCTTTCGTTCAACATTTTGTGGCTTTCGTTTGCTGCACTTTTTGCTTTCGTTGTGCCGAGAGGGGTTATGCGCCAGTTCGAACGTCGACAACAGCTGTTACAGCGAATCCACTCACAAGGGCGCCAGTCGGTAGACAGCCTGGCAGGCGAGTTTGGGGTTTCTGTGCAAACCCTGCGTGGGGATATTCGCCACCTAGCCGATAAAGGCCTGGTGCTGCGCCGCCAAGGGGAGGTGCTGCCGTTTCCCGAGCAGGAAAATATCGGCTACGACCAGCGTCAGATCGTTAACGTGGCGGGTAAACGGCAGATCGCGGCGCGGGCAGCGAGCTTGGTACAGGATCATCAAGCACTGTTCTTAGGCACGGGCACCACGGTTGAGCAGTTGGCCGATGCGCTGAGTGATAAGCAAGGCCTGCATATCATGACCAATAACCTGCATGCGCTGATTAAGCTGTGCCAGTTGAAGTGTGAGTTAGTAGTAGCCGGTGGGCGAGTGCGTCGTCGCGACCAGGATGTGATTGGCGGCGATGCCTGGCGCTTTTTTCAACGCTACCGTGCCGATGTGGGGATTGTGTCGGTGGGGGGAATGGATAGCCATGGCCAGCTTTATGACTACAACGACGACGAAGTGATGGCCCGTGAGGCGCTGTTGGCCCATGCCGGTTATCGCGTGTTAGTGCTGGATAAAACCAAGTTCGACCTGCCACTACGCTGCGCCGCGGGTCAACTGGGTGATTATGATGCCGTAGTGACCGATGTACCGCTGCCAGACAAACTACGCAGCCCCTTGGCTGCCCAAGGCGTTCGGTTTTTGGGCTAACGGTGCACGCTTCTCGTTACTGCTATGCTGATAGATTGCTAGTGCCGAAGCGAGGAGTGCGATTATGGCAGGTGGATGGGCAAAAGATGGCGCCGAACAAGAGCAGATGGAAAGCACGCTAGAGGATGCGGTGCAGCGTGCGCGTAGCCAGTTGCCCCGCGGCGAAAGTCTTGAGGTTTGCGAAGAGTGTGGCAATCCCATTCCTGAACCGCGCCGTAAAGCGATTCCGGGCGTTAGACTGTGTGTGGTGTGTCAGGGTGAATTGGACAAAAAGCAGTCGGCCTATAGTGGCTACAACCGTCGTGGTAGTAAAGATAGCCAACTGCGTTGAACGGGCTTGTGTCTAAGCGTCCTGGTCGGTGTCCGGCAACTGCTTAAAATAGACATAGCGGTGAAGGCGAATCGCTGGGCGAATCAGCAGTTGGATGCTACCTATCACAAACAGCCACACGCCGACAGTTTGAACCGCACCCTGGTAAAAAAAGCAGACACTGCCGATCGTAAACCAAATGCCCAGCATAAAGTCGTTGATCATGCTAAGCACCTCATAGCGTTGGTGCACAACGAGTTCGCGATGCCCAATGATGAAAGTCCAGTCGTTAGTCACCGGATCCTGTTGGCGCTGCATCATTAGTCTCCTGGTTGAATGTTCAATTAATGAAAATTGGGATGAGTTTCGTTTAACATGTGTACCAATATTCATTTTAACTAAACGCTATTGTGGCACACTATCGTCGTACTCAAAGGTAGTATTAGGCTTCTGATGTTCATTGATGATACATGAAAGCCACAAGTAACCGGGTGAGGCATTGAGGGCGAGTAATGATCAATGACACGCTGCTGACAGCGGTGGAAGATGAGTTGCGTAGAGGGCCTTGGCGGTTACGTTTTGCTGATGAAGTGGAAGCAAGGTTTGAAGAAGATACTCAGCGCCAACGTAGCCGTAGCATGGTCATGGCAGGGTTGATATCGGCGATCATCTACTGCTTGTTTTTGATCAACGACCACAGCTTTCGACCGGATACTTTCACCACCGCGCTGGCGTTAAGGGTGGGGGTAATGCTGCCTTTTGGTATGCCAATTCTGTGGTGGGTTTACCGTGGCGTGTCTCCAGCCCAACGTGAAACGTTAATGGCGAGTACGGTGATCGTTGCTACGGTGATTTCATGTTTGATTTTGGTGGAATCCACCGTTCCTTACTCTTACCTGGATGTTTTCTCTTTCGGCCTTATTTTGCTGGTGGGTAATATTGTTTACTCACTGCGGTTTAACTATGCCTGCGTCTCATCTGCCATTTGTATATTTATAATACTGCTTTTTGTTCTATCTTATGACCCCATGCCGCCAGAGGCGAAGCGGCTAGCAATATTTACTATTATCGCTCAGACGCTGTTTACGTTAGTGGCCAACTATCGTTTCGAGCAGAGCGAGCGAACCTCCTACTTGCATGTATTGAAAGAAAAGCTCCGCGCTGGCTATTACTTAAAAGATAACCAGGAACTGTCGCGCATGTCGGTGACTGATCCTTTAACCAATCTTGCCAACCGGCGCCAGTTCGATACGGTTTTTCCTGTGCGCTGGCAGGAGGCTACCGATAAAGGCCTTTGTTTAGGGCTGATGGTGATCGATATCGACCATTTCAAAGCTTACAACGACTACTATGGGCATCCTCAGGGTGACGAGTGCTTGCGCCAAGTCGCTACTGCCATGCAGGCCAATAGCCGTGATGCCGATTTAGTGGTGCGTTTTGGCGGTGAAGAGTTTGTAGTGCTAATAGCCAATGCATCGCCTGAGGCGGCAAAACCGGCGGCCGAGCGCATTCGGTGCAACGTGGAGGCCTTGGAAATTCCTAATCACGGTGTCTCGGCGCAAAGCGTTGTTACCGTTAGCGTTGGCGTTGCAGTACTCTACCCGAAAGTTAGCCTTGCCCCAGCCGAACTATTATCCCAGGCAGATGACGCGCTTTATGAAGCCAAGCGGCAAGGCCGCAACCGTGTATGGGTGGCTAGTGCGATTGATTCATCATCTGGCGATAATGCTATTGATGGCTTAAGCGTATCAGCCTAGTCGCGGAGATTAACGGGCTAACTGGCGGCTAGCCAAACACGTAAACGTTTGTGAGGAGAGAACTGTGGAGATTGATCAACATTACCGCGCGCTAAGCGTTGACACTCTATCCCAGCGGCTTGGTGATGTTGAGGCGGTGGTTAGACGCGTGGGCGAAGAACCCGCGAGCTGGGACATTCGCGAGGTGGGTGACGGCAACCTCAACCTAGTGTTTATCGTCTCCGGTGACGCGGGCAGTGTAGTGGTTAAGCAGGCGCTTCCCTATGTACGTATGGTCGGCGAGAGTTGGCCGTTGCCGGTCTATCGTGCCCACTTTGAGTACTACGCCTTGGTGCGTCAGGCCAAGCGTGCACCGGGCATTGCCCCTGAAGTCTACTACTTCGACAAGCCCCAGGCGCTGTTTGTGATGGAGTATCTGCACCCCCACACTATCTTGCGCCGTAAGTTGATCAACGGTGAGCGAGTCGCTCGACTTGGCGAAACCATCGGCAAGTTTTGCGCCCGCACGGCGTTTCGTGGCTCAGAGCTTTCGCTGAGTAGCCCAGAGAAAAAGACGGACGTGGGGCTGTTTTCCGGCAATGTAGCGATTCCTGCCATCACCGAATCACTGGTATTTACCGATCCTTATTACGGCGCTGAAATGAATCACCACACCCCGGAGCTTTCACCGGTGGTGGACGAATTGCGCCGCAACGCGCGTTTAAAGGCCAGAGTACAGCAGCTGTTGATGAAGTTCACCGCGAACACCGAAACCATGCTACACGGTGATTTGCACTCCGGCTCGATTATGGCCACTGATACCGACGTGCGGGTCATTGACCCCGAGTTTTCCCAGTACGGGCCGATGGCTTTTGACCTGGGTATGGCGGTGGCCAACTTCCTGATGGCCTACTTCAGCCAGCCCGCTCACCGTCACGAAGGTGAGCTTGATGAGTATCAGGCTTGGATCCTTGATGTGATCGAGGCGTGCTTTAGCCACTTTGATGCCGAGTTCCGCCACCTGTGGCAAACCGAGCGGACGGGCATTCTATTTCCCAAATCGCTGTTTGAAGAGCAGGGCAATAGCGCCGACGATGCTTGTGATGCGCTACTGGAAGAGATTCGCCTGGATGCGCTGGCCTACTGCGGCATCGAAATGCACCGCCGTGTTTTATCGCTGGCCCACAACGCCGATTTCGAAGAGATTGAAGACACCGCGCTGCGCGCCAAACTTGAAGCGCGCAATGTGCTGATGGGTCAAACGCTGATTATGGAGCCGGAAGCCTATAGTGACCTTACCGCGCTGGCGGATTTAGCCAGGGCGTATAACCAGCAAGAGGTGTTGTAAACGCCTGCCCCGTAGCGCGGCGTAACGAATCTCGCGAGGAACGAGCGTATGAGGCACCCGCGACGGCGGCGCCAGCCGCCTGGATGATGCCACCGGGCTTCATCCGGCCTGGGTGTCATCTTCGGCAACGCTCGCGCGTTGCTTCGCGGGTGCGCTGGCGCTTACGCCGCGCTACAGCTGCTTCCCACCTTTCACCTTACGATTTACCCCTCACTCCTCACCATTTACAACTGATCCAGGCGATCAAACTTCCCGGCGATATCGCTTTCGGTCCAGTGGGGCACCCAGCCTTCCACATTATCGAAGAAGCGCAGCGCAGTGAATTCTGGCGCTGGGCCCATATCGAACCAATGGGGCGTGTTGGCGGGTACGCTGATCAGGTCATTGCGGGTGCACAGCACCTGATACACCTTGTCATCGATGTGCAGACAAAATAGCCCTTGTCCTTTGACGAAGAAACGCACTTCATCTTCATGGTGGCGGTGCTCGTTTAGGAACTTCTGCCGTATGGCGTCTTTGTCTGGGTGCGTGGGTACCATATGCAACACATCAACGGTTTGATAGCCGCCTATGGCTTTGACGCGGTCGATGTCGTCTTGATAAAGCGCCAAAATATCTTCCTGGGTGGCGTCGTCGGCAATTTCGCCCGGCGCTGCCCACCGCTCAAACAGCACGCCCACCTTGTTTAGCTCAGCGCTAATCTGCTCGCCGTCGGTGGTGTTGATCAGGGCATCGTTCGGGTTCTGATCAGCAAATACTTTCAGTTGCGACATCGTCGGTTCTCCTAAAGCGCAATTTCATCAAAGCGAGTAACGCAGGCATGGGTGTTGCCAGGCTGGGTGCCTTCACGCACCAACTGCAGGGTTTGCATGCCTGCCTGTTTGGCGGCATCCAGTTCTTCGACCACGTCAGACAAGAACAGCACCGCTGCCGGCGGCAGGTCAAGCTCGGCGACAATGCGATGGTAAGCGGCAGCCTCACGTTTATGGCCAATATGGGTATCAAAGTAGCCGCTAAATAGCGGGGTTAGATCGCCCGCATCGCTATAGCCAAACAGCAGCTTCTGCGCCTGCACCGAGCCGGACGAGTAGACGTACAGCGCCTTGCCCGAGTCTTTCCACTGGCGCAGGGCAGGGGCTACATCGCTATAGAGATGGCCTTTAAAGTCGCCGCGCTGGTAGCCATCGGCCCACACCATACCTTGCAGTGCTTTCAGCGGAGTAACTTTTTGGTCAGTCTCGATCCAGTGCAGCAACTGGTCGATCACTGCCTCAAGTGGGGCGTTAGGGGAGCCCATTTCGCTGCGTACGGCATCAATTTGCTCGGCAACTGCAGGTGTGTCTGCATTCGCACGTAGAAAGTCGGGCAACTTGGCGTGGGCGTAGGGAAAAAGCACCTTATGGACGAAGTTAATGTCCGTGGTGGTGCCTTCAATATCGGTCACAATGGCGTGAACAGTTGAATTACTCATTTAAGGCTACTCATTTAAGACCAGCGACTCTCTTCAAGAACACAGGCAAGTAAAAACTCAATCGCTTCCAGGTGGCGGCGACAGCTGGCAATACTATCGCCCACGGCATAAATGCCGTGCCCTGCGACCAAAAAGCCCCAGGGCATCGGCCAGCCGAGGCGCACATGCCTGGCTAGCTCCACCATATCCTGTTCGTTAGGTATGACCGGTAATCGAATAGTAGCTTCGTGGGTCACATTGCCTGTCAGCGCTTTTTGCATTTCAAAGCCGCTCAATTCGATCCCTTCCGGAAAGCGCCGCGACAGTACGGTGCTGGCTACCGTATGCACGTGCAGTACACAAGCAATCTTCGGTTCATAGCGATAAAGAGCTGCATGCAAGTCGCTTTCTGCGCTCGGCTTACCATCACCTGATAGCACCTTGCCATCCAGGTTGCAGAGCAAGAGGTCATCGGCCTGAATGCGGGTTTTATCCCGCCCAGAGGCGGTGACAAGATAGCCAGCCTCGGTACGGGCGGAAAAATTACCGCCGGTGGCTGGAGTCCAGCCTTGCTGCGCCGCCCATGAAATGGCGTCCAGCAGTTCAGTTTGTAGCGTCATCATAGGATCTGCGTCGCCTCTTCTAGTGGCAGCCATTCTATATGATAAGCTTCGCGGCTGATAAGCCGTGTAGCTGTTCCGATCAAGTGCTCAAGGAGTCCATCGATGCCTCATCTTCAATCACGCAGTTTGCGGATCTATGCCGACCACCTTGAGTATTTGGATCAAACCCAACTGCCCCAGGCGGAGCAGTGGGTGCGCTGTGACTCGCCAGAAGAGTGGCAGCATGCGGTGAAAACCCTAGCGATTCGCGGCGCGCCACTGATTGGTTTGAGCGCCGCTTTCGTGCTGGCCCAATACGCCGCTCGCCATCCACAAAATGATTGGCAGTTGGTAAGTGATCGCTTACGCGCCACGCGTCCCACTGCAGTTAACTTAATGTACTGCCTGGATGCCATGGAAGCCTGCTTTGAGCAAGGCGCCAACGCCCTGGCCGAACGTGCCGCTGAGCTGTTTTCAGAAGACCGCGCGCTATGCCAACGCATGGCTGAGCGGGGTGCTGACTTGCTGAAAACGGGTGACCGTGTGCTGACCCACTGCAACACTGGCGCCCTGGCCACCGCCGGGGTGGGTACGGCCATTGGTGCGCTGGCAGTGGCCAAGCAGCGCGGTGTAGAGCTGCATGTGTTTGTGGATGAAACCCGCCCGTTATTACAAGGCGGCCGTTTAACCGCCTGGGAAATGGCCGACCTGGGCATTCCGTATCAGTTGATTGCCGATAGCATGGCCGCCAGCCTGATGGCGGCGGGCAAAGTGGATAAAGTGATGGTGGGCGCCGACCGTATCTGCGCCAACGGCGACTTTGCCAATAAAGTGGGTACTTACATGCTGGCGGTGATCGCTCACTACCACCAGGTGCCGTTCTATGTGGTGGCTCCCTACACTACGGTTGATCCCGCTTGTGCTACTGGTGCGGACATTCCTATTGAACAGCGCGACCCCGCTGAGATCCGCGGTGTCACTGGTGCCTTTGGCGAGGTTATCTGGGCACCCGATAATGCACCGGTATGGAATCCCGCCTTTGACGTCACTCCCGCCAAGCTCGTGACGGCTTGGGTGTTGGATACCGGCGTATTTGATGCCGCCGCGATAGCACGCGGCGAACACTGCCTGGGGCGCGGCGAAAATTAGGAGCGAAAGTTAATCGCTAGCCCAATAGCGTTAGCTCATAGACATGGCGGATATGCTGACCATCCCAGTCATAGCCAAGATGCCGTCCTTGCATTGTGGCGGAGAGCACGGGCGGCCGTAGCACAGCGGCACACTCGCCTTCAGGGTCTCGAACGCTAGGGTAAACGATGCCGTCCGTGTGTTCCTCCCAGGCTTTTCTCCCCAAGGTTTGCCCAGCTGCCCAGCTGCCCAGCTATCCGGTCTGAGAAGCGTTTGGGCCGCATCCTGTCGGCGTAAATCAATTAGTTGGCCCGTTAAATCCGACAGATAAACACGCTGCTGAAGCATCATGGGCGGTTCGTTTGACTCCCCCATAAAGCGCTCTGCGTGGTAAACGGTTTCGGCAATGGCGGTGGCTTCGGTGAGTGTGCAGTAGTAGGCGCCAAAGGTGCCATCGCTAAAACGCGAACCGGTCGCGGGGAAGTGGCAGAAGGCCGCCATGACGGGCGTCCAGCCGGGGCCGTAGCGACGGTCGTCATCACGAACCAAGTGAATAGCTCCCGCTTCCTCACGTAGCCTTGCGGAGGTTTCACCCTCCAGCTCGTTGAGTAAGTCCCAGTCATCAGCGTTGCTGTTGACGCCTTCGAATAAATCAATGGGAGGGAAACGCGAGGGAATAACGCGGTAACTGGGCCGCCACGTAACGTTGCTCAACGGGAATGTCACGCATGCCCCCCACCACGCGCGGCATCCAAATGCTGGCGAACAACGTAAAGGTCGGAGACTTGTCCATTTAACAGACGCTCCATTGGTGTGTGGCCAGCAAAAAGAGGGTTACGGTTGGCTCGCTGCAACCAACTGTTAGCCGCTTCTTTATTGGGCAACAGTATATGCAGTGCTTTGTAGATGCCGAGAATCAACGACATCCGCTCCAGATGATTGGCATCCAGGCGGGCACTTTCTGGTGCTTGCTTCCAACGCCGATAGGTGGAATCAGGCACCCCGAGTAGCAGAGCGGCTTCGTTCTCTTTCAAACCCCATGCGTGTGAAATGTTGGGGTAGGTGCGCATCGCAGCGGCCCCCATTTCGCGGCGCTTGTCGGCGGTTTTGTGCTGAATAGCCATCTATTTTCCTCCTCACTTATGTATAGATTACGCCAAGTGAGCGATTTTTGAAAATATTGGCCATTTGAGCTTAATGAAGTCCGGTTCGTAAAAATGACTACACAAGCGGGCGCTGGAAAAGCAGGTCGGTGGACTCCATGGCGCGATTACGCGGGCTTAACTGTTTTACTCGGTTTCCTGATGCGCCAAAATGATGTCCAGAAAGCCCTCGCCGTAATCCGCCAGCTTGCGTGCGCCGATGCCGGAGATCGCGCCTAGTGCCGCTAGGTTTTGGGGTTTCTGCTCGACCAGTTCGGCCAGGGTGGCGTCGTGAAAAATCACATAGGCTGGTACGCCCTGGGCTTCGGCCAGTTCCCGGCGGTGCTGTCGCAGGGCTTCCCACAGCGGGCCGTGGCCCTGCGGGGCAGAGTCGCCTTTGCTTCTCCGTCGAGCGGTTTTGGCTTTGCTGGGTTTGTTGCTTGGCTTGCGCAGAGTGAGGCTCTGCTCGCCGCGCAGCACCGGCTTGGCATTGGCAGTGAGCTTGATGCCGCCGTGGCCCTCCATATCCACGCTTAAAAAGCCGCTGGCAATCAGCTGGCGAAAGAGCGCTTTCCATTCGCTGGCCGCGAGCTCTTTACCAATGCCGAAGGTGCTGAGGCGGTCGTGGCCAAAGCGGGTGATACGTTCGTTGCTTTTGCCTAGTAGCACATCCACTAGGTAAGTCACGCCGAAGCGCTGTTCGGTGCGGTAGACACAGGAGAGCGCCTTTTGCGCCGCCACGGTGGCCTCCCAGGTCTCGGGTGGGGTCAGGCAGTTGTCGCAGTTGCCGCAGGGTGCGTCCAGATGATCGCAAAAGTAGTGCAACAGCGCCTGGCGGCGGCAACTGATGATCTCACACAGCCCCAGCATGGCGTCGAGCTTCTGCTGTTCGATGCGCTTTTGATGGTCGGCGGCGCTGGAGTCCTGCTGCATCTGGCGCAGCGTGATCACGTCCTGAAGTCCATAGGCCATCCAGGCATCGGCGGGCAGGCCGTCGCGCCCGGCGCGGCCGGTCTCCTGGTAGTAGGCTTCGATACTCTTGGGCAGGTTGAGGTGGGCCACAAAGCGCACGTCCGGCTTGTCGATGCCCATACCGAAGGCGATGGTGGCCACGACGACCACGCCATCTTCACGCAGGAAGCGGGTCTGGTGGTGCTGGCGCTGCTCGGGGGGAAGCCCCGCGTGGTAGGGCAGTGCCGTCAGCCCCTGGCGCTCCAGCCAGGCGGCGGTCTCCTCCACCTTGCGCCGGGAGAGGCAGTAGACGATACCCGCCTCGCCGTCGTGGTGCTCGCGAATAAAGCGCAGCAGCTGTTCCTTGGCGTTGCCCTGATTCTCGGCGATATGGTAGCGAATGTTGGGGCGGTCAAAGCCGCTGTTGTAAAGCGCCGCCTCCTGGAGCTGCAGATGCTCCATGATATCGCCCCGGGTGGGCACATCGGCAGTGGCAGTGAGGGCGATGCGGGGCACCTGGGGAAAGCGCTGATGAAGCTGGGAGAGCTGGCGATACTCGGGGCGAAAATCGTGGCCCCACTGGGAGACGCAGTGGGCCTCATCAATGGCGAACAGCGCAATTCGGGTCTGCTCCAGCAGCATTTGCATACGCGGCGTGGCCAGCCGCTCGGGCGCGATATATAAAAGGTCCAGCTCGCCTCCCCGCAAGCGGTTCTCCACCTCGACCGCCTCGTGATAATCGAGACTGGAGTTGAGATAAGCCGCCCTGACCCCGTTCTGCTGAAGTGCCGCCACTTGATCCTGCATCAGCGCAATCAGCGGCGAGACCACAATCGCGGTGCCTTCGCGCAGCAGTGCAGGGATTTGATAGCACAGCGACTTGCCTCCACCGGTGGGCATTAGCACCAGCGCATCGCCTCCGGCGATCACATGCTCAATGATAGCCTGCTGCGGACCGCGAAAGCTGTCGTAGCCAAATACTTCCTGCAGTACCTTGAGGGCTGCCGGGTGAGGGTCGCCGTGCATCAATGCTCTCCTTGTCTCGTGCTTGAGAGAGAATTGTCGCACGAAAACTCAAGGAATTTTGCCTAGCGAATCCCCGCACGCAGAAACGACTGAACGAACTGGCGCTGGAAAAGCAGGAAAGCCACTAACAGAGGGGCGATGCTAAGTAGCGTCGCGGCACTGACGGTGGCCCAGTTAACGCCGGTTTCGGGCGCGGAAAATACCCCTAAGCCTACCGTTAACGGGCGACTCTCTACCGAGTTGGTCACCACTAGCGGCCAGATAAAGTTGTTCCAGTGGTGGCTAATTGAGACCAGCCCGTAAGCAAGGTAGGTGGGCTTGGCGAGCGGTACGTACACCTTCCACAAAATTTCCAGCCAGTTGCAGCCTTCGATGCGTGCGGCGTCTTCCAACTCTCGGGGGATAGTTTTAAAGGTTTGGCGGAGCAGAAAAATACCCAAGGCGCTGGCCACGTAAGGTAAGCCAATCCCGGTGATGGTGTTGATCAGCCCCAGCTCACTGGCGATGCGGTAGTTCTCGACAATCAGCACTTCGGGGAACACAAAGAGCTGAATCAGCACCAGCATAAACAGAACGTTTTTGCCTGGAATCGGGAAGCGTGCAAAGGCAAACGCTGCCAGGGTACAGACCACAAACTGACCGATCACCACCCCTGTTACCAGCGCAAAGGTGTTCAAGTAGTAGCGGGCAAAGGGTGCTTGAGACCAGGCGTTAGTGAAGTTCTCCAGCGTCAGCGGGGCGAAGAACTCAAAGTTCACCATAAACTCGCTGGGGTGAAAGGCGGCCCAAAAGGCATACAGCAGCGGAAAAATCCAAATAATCGCCAGTAGCCACGCGGCCACTGTTTCCAGTGCTGGAATTGAGACGAAACGGGAGCGGGGCGCATAGGTAGTAGTCGACTTCATTGATAGTGCGTCCTGCGATCTAAAATCGTGAACTTAAGCGTGGCCACTACCGCGAGCACCAGCAGAATAACCACCGTAATGGTGGCTGCCGTGGTGCGGTCAAAGAACGAGAACGCATTCTCGTAGACGTAATAAAGCAGCAGGTTGGTGGCGTTGTTGGGCCCGCCCTTGGTCAAGATAAATAAGTGATCCAC
Organism: Halomonas sp. ATBC28; assembly: GCF_005937175.1. Lineage (NCBI taxonomy): Bacteria > Pseudomonadati > Pseudomonadota > Gammaproteobacteria > Oceanospirillales > Halomonadaceae > Halomonas > Halomonas sp. ATBC28. The sequence continues at coordinate 274,507 of NZ_VCQL01000001.1, forward strand.
GACCCGCACCGAGTTAATCAGCGCATTGATCAGCACAAACAGCGTGGTGGGCATGAGTAGCGGAAAGGTGACACGCCAAAAGAAGCTCCAGCGGCTAGTGCCTTCTAAGTCAGCCGCCTCTTTCAACTCGGGTGGCATGCTCTGTAGCGCCGCCAGGTAGAAAATCATAAAAAAGCCGGCTTCTTTCCACACCGACATCACGATCACCGAGCTTAACGCAACGCTTGGATCGCCCAGCCAGTTCACCCCGGAAAAGCCCAACATGCCGAGCAGTTTATTGAATAGGCCAATCTGCGGCGCGTAGAAAAACATCCAGATATTGGCCGCGGCGATCATGGGTAGAATCGTCGGCGTAAAGTAAGCCATGCGCACAAAGCCTCGCCCGCGAAGCTTGCCATTGACGAACAGCGCCATACCCAAGGCCAGCGCGATAGACGTAGGAATCGTACCGACGGCGTAGATTAAGTTGTTACGGGCTACTTTCCAAAACGTCGGGTCATCGAACAACACCTGATAATTTTCAAGGCCTACGAATTCAGTGGGAGCACCGCGAAAGCCGGGTAAAAAAAGGCTGTTAATGACCGTTGTCACGGTTGGTAAATAAGCAAACGTCGTCAGCAGTACCGCAGCGGGCAGCAGCAGAAGCGCGCCATAGAGCTGCATTTTGCGGTGGTTAGTGAATGACATAGAGACGTACCGCACGTTGGAAAAGCCGGGGCATGCCCCGGCGAACAGTCAAATGGCTAACGATTAGCGGGCGTAGCGGCGCAACACGCTGTCGGCTTCCTGCTGCGCCTGGCTAAGCGCTTCTTGCGGCGTCATTTGACCGGTGAGTGCCGCCTGCACGGCGTTATCCAAGGCGCGGCGAATACGGCCACCCTGGTAGGTGGAAAGCTCCGCCGTGCCATGTTCAAGCTGGTCGCGGGCAACCGCGGCGGGTGGGAACTCTTTCACATAGCTTTGCAGCGCGTCGGTTTCGTAGGCGGCGGGGCTAACGCCCATATAGCCGGTTTCAATCGACCAGGCAGCGGCTCTCTCGGGAGCGGTCATCCAGCGAATAAAGGTCATCGCCGCGCGCTGCTCTTCTTCAGTGGCATCTTCAAAAATGTAGAAGTTGCCGCCGCCGGTAGGGCTGCCGCGCTGGGTTTTCATCGGCAGCATGGCGACGCCAAAATCAAAATTGGCTTCGCTGCGTACGGCGGTCAGGTTGCCCGTGGTGTGCCACATCATTGCCGTGGACTCTTCCAGGAAGTTCTGGCGCAGGGTGCCCCACTCAATGGTGCCGTCAGGCATGGCATTGTGCTCGGTGGCCAGTGATACCCAGTACTCCAGCGCTTCAACCGCTGCGGGATCGTCAAAGTAGACCTCGGTGCCATCTTCGCTCATTAACCGATGGCCGTTCTGAAAGGCGAAGGCTTGGAACATCCAGTAGGGGTAGCCAGTCGACGGCACCATCACGCCCCACTGCTCGCCGTTGGAGGCTTCGCGCACAGTCGCCGCCATCTCGGCCATCTCTTCCCAGTTTTCCGGGGGTGTTTCGGGGTCTAGGCCAGCGGCTTCAAAGGCGTCTTTGTTCCAGAACAGTACGATTGTGGAGCGCTGGAAGGGGATGCCGTAGGTTTTACCGTCCAGTTGGCCATTTTCCATCAGCCCTGGGTAGAAGCCATCGAGCCATTCGCGCTCTTCATCGGTTTCGATCAGGTCGTCAAAAGCGACGATGGCATTCTGCTCAATCAGCTCGTATAGATCGATGGAGAACATGACCGACAGCTGCGGTGTATCACCCGCTTCCATCGCCGACATGGCGCGCACGCGGGTGTCGTCGTAGTTACCGGCGTAGATCGCTTCCACATTGATATCGGGGTATTCGCTCTCAAACTCTTCCACCAGATTATCAACAACGTCGGTGAGTGCACCGCCCACCGCGACCGGGTAGTACATGGTCAGATCGACGCTATCCGCGTTTACCTGGGCGGCGCTTAACAAGCCCGCTGCCAGGGCGGTCATTGCAAAAGGGGTACGCAAACACATAAGAGACTCCGCAAGTGTCAATACTGCTGTCAGTGTTGGAAAGAGCCCACCGCCGGTGGACGAGGAACGCTTCGAGATGAGTTGGGAAATGGGGGCGGCGTCAGGTCATCCCGCCGCAGGCCTTCGGCATCGAAAAGGTGTGTATTCTGTGGAGTCCAATAGAGGCTGCATGGCTGGCCTGTCAGTGCCTGCTTGCCGCTAAGCCGCACGCGTAGGGTGTGCGATCCCACCGCGACATAAGCAATGGTGTCCGCTCCAAGATACTCTTCACTTAATACGTTAGCGGGTACGCCGGAAGCGGGTGCGATTCGCAGTTCGATATCTTCCGGGCGGATGCCCAAGTGTCCACCAGCGGCATCCAAGGGGGCTACGGGGGTACTTGGTTCGCCTTCGATAACGGCGCCATTCTCACCGGCCACTAGGGGCAGCAGGTTCATGGCGGGGCTGCCAATAAAACTGGCGGCAAAAGCGCTAGCGGGGCGGTTATAAAGCTCGTCCGGGGTGCCGTCCTGAACTATTTTGCCGTGCTGCATCAGAATCACACGATCGCCCATGCTCATGGCTTCCACCTGGTCGTGGGTGACGTAGATAACCGTCATATTCAGGCGGCTTTGTAATGCTTTGATTTCCCGGCGCATGTCGCTGCGCAGCCGGGCGTCCAGGTTGGATAGCGGTTCATCCATCAGGCAGATCGGGTGTTCGGAAATAACCGAGCGCGCCAAAGCAACCCGCTGGCGTTGACCGCCGGAAAGCTGGGCAGGTTTGCGGTTCAGATAATCGGTTAAATCAACCAGTTCGGCCACCTTGGCTAGCCGCTCGCGCTGCTCGGCTTTGGGTACCTTGCGGCTGCGCAGGCCAAACACGATATTGTCAGCCACACTCAAATGCGGAAACAGCGCGTAGGACTGAAACACCATGCTCAGCCCACGGTCGCCGGGCGGCAGGTGTGTGACGTCGCGCTCGCCGATATGTATACGTCCGTTGCTGGCCTCTTCCAGGCCCGCGATCATGCGTAGCGTGGTGGATTTACCGCAGCCTGAAGGGCCGAGCAGAATGACAAATTGCCCAGGCGTGACATCGAAGGAGATTTCATCGACGGCAGTGGTCGCGCCCCAACGTTTAGTGACGCGCTCCAGGCGAATACGCGATTGGTTTGACATAGCACACACATCACCGGCTGTTGGTTGTTATTGGTTCAGCTTGTGTTGAAGGTGTTGCCGTTTCATGACACTTACATGGATGGTTGATGACACCCGCTGTGTCAAGATAAAAATTCACTTGGTCACTTTAATGCCATAGCGCTGAAGCCTGCGCACCACACTGGATTGGCTGATGCCCAGCCGCTCGGCAATGGCATAGGTGCTGGGGAGTGTGTTGCACAGCTCTTCAAGCGTTTCACGCTCCAGCCGCGCTAGGTACTGCTTGAGGGTTTCCTGGGGCTCGAGTGCTACTGCCGACCTTGCTGGCGAGGCGCTCGGCAAGTTGGCCGGGAACTGTTCGGCGTGAGGGAGTGCGGCAGGCTCTTCGATTTGATCGGTGGGGCTGGAAAGCCAAGCTCTCTCTAGCCAGTTCTCCAGCTCGCGGACGTTACCCGGCCATTCGCTGCCCATCAGTGTCGACCAAACGCGGGTATCAAGAATTTTTTGCCGCCCGTAGCGCTGGTTGAGCCGGTTTAAACACGCTTCAACCAGGTCGGGGATATCCTCCCGGCGGTCACGAAGTGGCGGCAGGGTGACCGGGATCACATTGAGGCGGTAGTAAAGATCCAGACGAAAAAGTCCTGCTTCTACTTGCTTGCCCAAATCCTGGTTGGTCGCCACGACCAAGCGAAAATTGACTTTGCGTGATCGGGTGTCACCCAGTCGGGTCAAGCTACCGTCCTGAATCACCTTGAGCAGTTTGGTTTGCATTAGCAGCGGCAGCTCGCCTATTTCATCCAAAAACAGCGTACCGCCCTCGGCCTGCTCTAACAGCCCGGCTTTGCCCTGGCGGGCGGCACCGCTGAAAGCGCCGGGCTGGTAGCCAAACATCTCGGACTCAAACAGATTCTCTGGAATCGCCGCGCAGTTAACGTCGATAAAGGGGCCGTCACAGCGCTGGCTCCAGCGGTGTAGCTGCTTGGCAAAGGCGGTTTTACCCACACCTGATTCACCCAGCATCAGCACATTGGCATCCGAAGGGGCGACCCGCTTAAGCAGCAGCGCAATTTCACGCATCACGCTGCTACGCACCTGCAAATTGTCCAGGGCGTCATCCAACGCCTGCTCTTCCGCGTCTGGCGCTGCCTGACTGCGCTTTAAGTGTTCGCTAAAGCGTTTTTGCAGCAGCGCATATTCGTCCTGCAGTAACTGCAAGTCGGTTAAATCCCGCGAGCGGCTGATAATGCGCTCCAGCTTGCCGTCGACGAATACAGGATAGGCTTCGGCAATCACCCGGCGGCCTGTTCCGGTGACCTGCATAAGCTGTGCAGGCCGGCGGGTGCGCATCACTTCCATGGTGATGGAGGGTTTGAGCACCCCGGCCGCTTGCAGTTGCTGCACACTGCTGGAGAGCAGCTCTTCTCTGGATACCCCGTAAACCGCTTCTGCTCCTGGGCTAATATCCACTATTTGCCCATCGCCACTGACGATAAAGAAGTGGTCGTTTGCGGTCTCCACAATGGTTCGCAGCACACGCCTGTCTATTTCACTCATCGCAGCCAACTCCTCTGAGTGATTCATTTATGAATCTTTGATACAAAAATGAATTAAAAAAGCCTCTAGTTGATTCATTTTTGCATCGTTTGGTCGCTAATCCCACCACTTTATAGGCATCTACGACTTGGCATGGTCTGTGCAATGACTTTAGAAGAGTAGTGAAAAGAGCTAGGCCAATACCTACACCGTGCTCACCGCCAAAAATATAAGGAGATGTGTATGTCGGAGTTTAATCAGCCCTTGGGCGGAAACACCATGCCGCGCTTTGCAGGCCCTGCCACCATGATGCGCCTGCCCACCCAAGAGACAGCCGAGGGTTTGGATGCGGCATTTATTGGCATTCCCATGGATATCGGCACTTCAAACCGCCCCGGCACGCGGCTTGGACCACGCCAGATTCGCGATGAGTCGCGTATGCTGCGCCCTTACAATATGGCGACCCGCGCCGCGCCCTTTGAAAGCTTGCAAGTGGCCGATATCGGTGATGTGCCTATCAACACCTTTCATCTGCCGAAAAGCGTCGACATCATCACCGCCTTTTACGATGGCGTACTGAAACATGACTGCATTCCGCTGACCCTGGGCGGTGAGCACACCCTAACGCTGCCTATCCTTCGCGCCATGGCCAAAAAACACGGCCCGGTGGGGTTGATTCATATCGATGCTCATGCCGATGTCAATGAGCACATGTTCGGCGAGCCAATTGCCCACGGCACGCCGTTTCGTCGTGCCCAGGAGGAGGGGTTGCTGGCCCATGGCAAGGTAGTGCAAATCGGCCTGCGCGGTACCGGCTATGCCGCTGAAGATTTTGACTGGTGTCGCGACCAGGGCTTTCGTGTCGTGCCCGCCGAAGAGTGCTGGTATCGCTCGCTAGCGCCCTTGATGGCCGAGGTGCGTGAGCAGATGGGCGATATTCCGGTGTACATCAGTTTCGACATCGACGGCCTGGATCCTTCTGTTGCCCCCGGCACCGGCACGGTGGAAATGGGCGGGCTGACCTCTAGCCAAGGATTGGAGCTGGTTCGCGGTGCCGCTGGGCTGAATATTGTCGGCGGCGACCTGGTGGAAGTGTCACCACCTTATGACCCCAGCGGCAACACCGCGCTGATGGGCGCCACGCTGCTGTATGAAATGCTTTGCGTACTGCCGGGCGTTAAACACAGCGAGTGACGCCGACCAAATAGCTAACAAAGAAATAGCGACTAAATAAAAAAGTACTGACCTAGCTACGCCGCCAGCCACCTCCAAGAATCACTTCCAATGGGTGACCCCTATGTCGTATAGCAACGTTAAATCGGAACAGCCGACCTCGTCGGCACCGATACCCCGCGCGCACTTACTGAAATTTATCATTCCATCGCTAATTGGGGTGCTGCTGTTTCTCGTCCCTTTTCAAGTGGGCGATACCATTAACATCGGCATGGGCCTAATGGCCGATAGCCTGCAAACCCTGCTAGGCTCGGCGCTGCCAGCTATTGCGGTAGTGGTACTCTGCCTGTCGGTGGTAGCGACGATTTACGCCAAGCTAGCTAACCCTGCCTGGGCCAAAAAAGGCATGCTGCACGAAATGTTTCATGTCGGGCCAGTGTGGTTAGTGATGCGCGTTTTAGGCGCGCTGTTTGCTGTGATGACCTATTTTCAGTTTGGGCCAGAGTTCGTCACTGCGTCCTTTACCGGTGGGGTGATGCTCAATGATCTGGCGCCGGTACTATTAACGTTCTTCTTCTTTGCTGCGCTGCTGCTGCCGTTTCTAGTCGAGTTTGGCTTTATGGAGTTCATCGGCAGTATGGTACGTAAGCCGTTTCGGGTGATTTTTAATTTGCCGGGACGCAGCGCTATTGATGCCACCGCCTCATGGATGGGATCGGGCACCGTCGGTGTGCTGATCACCACTCAGCAGTACGAGCAGGGCTTCTATAACCGCCGCGAAGCCTCGGTCATTGCCACCAACTTCTCCGTGGTGTCGATTGCGTTTGCGCTGCTCGTCACCAGCTTTGTCGATATCAACCACCTGTTTGTGCAGTTCTACTTTACGGTGGTGGTTTCCGGGTTGATCGCTGCAGTGATTGTGCCGCGCCTGCCGCCGCTGTCGCGCAAATCCAATGACTATTACGAGCCCGTGGGCTGCCAGTTGAGCGAAGAGCGCACTGAAAAAGTGGGTCTGTTCCGTTACAGCTTGATTCAGGCCACCAATCGCGCCGCTGGAGCTCCCGGGCCCCGTGAGCTGGCACGTTTGGCGCTCCTCAACGTGATGGATATTTTCCTTGGTCTACTTCCCTTGGTGTTTGCCATTGGCACGGTGGCGCTGATTCTGGCGGAATTTACTCCGCTGTTTACCTGGCTCTCTTACCCCATGGTACCGGTGCTTGAGCTGCTGCGGATTCCTGAAGCAGAAGCGGCAGCGCCCGCCACCCTGGTGGGCTTTGCCGATATGTTCCTGCCCGCGGTGCTGGCGACCAATATCGAAAGCGAGCTTACCCGCTTTGTGATTGCCTGCCTGTCGCTCACCCAACTGATCTACATGTCGGAAATCGGCGCGCTGCTGCTCAAGTCAAAAATTCCCATCAAGCTCTGGGAACTGGTTGCCATCTTCCTGCTGCGTACCGCCATTACGCTGCCAATCATTGCCTTTATGGCCCATACGTTTTTCTTTTAAGGGGCCGAAACGATGACCAATAAAGCGCAGAGCCAGCAAGCCCCCATGACCTGTGCCGAACTGCTGATCCGCCTGCTGCGCGATACTTACGGCGTGCGGGCCCTGTTCGGCATCCCAGGCGTGCACACGGTGGAGCTTTATCGCGGGCTGGAAGGCAGCGATGTGCAGCATATAACCCCACGCCATGAACAGGGCGCTGGGTTTATGGCCGACGGCTATGCCCGGGCCAGCGGTCAGCCGGGGGTGTGCCTAATTATCACCGGGCCGGGGATGACCAATATGGCCACCGCCATGGGCCAGGCCCTGGCGGATTCGATCCCCATGCTGGTGATTTCAAGCGTTAACCGTCGCGATACGCTGGGCATGGGCCAAGGGCGATTGCACGAGCTGCCCAGCCAGCAACAGATGATCAGCGGCGTGGCGCGATTCAGCCACACGCTGTTGGACGCCAATACACTACCCGAGGTGCTGGCCCAGGCCTTTGCCGTGTTCAACGGCGCGCGACCGGGACCGGTGCACATCGAAATCCCCATCGACCTGTTCAATGCACCGGTGAAAGCGCCGGTGAGTTGGCAGGCGCCTAGGCTCTATCGGGCGCGCCTGATCCAGAAGGGCTTACCGAAGCCGCCCGTTTGTTACATGCGGCGAAACAGCCCCTGGTGCTATTAGGCGGTGGCTGCGTTTCAGCCCCAGAAGCAGCGCGAGCATTAGTAGAAAATCTTGATGCCCCCACGGTAACGACCATTAACGCCAAAGGGTTGCTAGGACGTGACCATCCGCTGGATTTGGGCGCTAATGCCGCGTTGCCCGCAGTTCGTGAACTAGCCGCCAATGCCGATGTGATTCTGGCGGTGGGCACCGAGCTTGGCGAGACCGACTACGATGTTGTGTTTGATGGCGGCTTTCATCTCAACGGCACGCTGATTCGTATTGACCTCGACCCTGAGCAGCTGGTGCGCAATCAGCGCGTAACGCTGGGGCTAGTCGGCGATGCCGGGCGTAGCCTTGAACTTCTTCTTGGCTACTTCCCTGAGCCGCTATACCGCCACGGCAAGGCGCGAACCGCGGCCGTATTGAGCGCGCTGAGCCTTCACAACGACCCGGCCTTTAGCGACTTTGTGCCGCTGTATGCAACGCTTGTCGAGCATCTACCCGAGGCCATTCTGGTAGGCGATTCCACCGCGCCGGTGTATGCCGGTAACCACCTGGTCAGCCAGCCAGCGCCCAGGCGCTACTTCAATGCCTCAACGGGCTACGGCACATTGGGCTATGGGCTGCCGGCGGCGCTGGGCGCACAGCTTGCGCGAGCGGATCTGCCGGTGGTGGCACTGGTGGGTGATGGCGGGGTGATGTTTACGCTCTCGGAAATGGCAACCGCCGTAGAAGAGCGCCTGCCCGTGGTGATTGTGCTCTGGCACAACGCCGGTTACGAAGAGATTCGTCGCTATATGGATGCCAATGGTGTTGCGCGCCTGGGCGTGGATATTCAGGCGCCCAACTTCCTCACCCTGGCCGAAGGCTTTGGCTGCCCCGGCGTGCTGGTAGAAAGCCCCGCCGAGTTTGCTAAGGCGCTCGCCAACCGGGAAACCAACGGGCCTCTATTGATCGAAATTGACGCTGCTGCCTGGCAGCGTGCGTGCGCATTTTCTGACTAGGATATTTCCATGCAGTCACTCAGCCAGCAACTTATCAATCAACAATTCATCGACAACCAGTGGGTGCCCTCGGCGGGCACCCGACTGCTCGACGTGATGAATCCTTACCGCGAAGAGCGGATTGCCCAGGTTACGGCAGGTGACGCCGCGGATGTCGACGCCGCCGTCAAAGCTGCAAAGCTGGCGCAGCCCGCCTGGCAGGCGCTGGGCGGAACCGCACGGGCTAAATACCTTGAGGGGTTTGCCGATGCACTGGCAACGCGCCGAGACTCGATTATCACGCTTTCAGCGACCAACAACGGCAAGCCGCTTGCAGAAGCGGAGATCGATCTAGACGATGCCATTGCCTGCTATCGCTACTACGCCGGGCAGGCCAAGGCACTGGATGCCCGCCAGGGCGAGTTGGTTAGTGTGGAAATGGAGGGCGTTGAGGCGCGCACTTATCACGACCCCGTGGGCGTCGTGGGGCTGATCGCGCCGTGGAATTTCCCGCTGGTGACCAGCGCCTGGAAGCTGGCGCCCGCCTTGGCGGCCGGTTGTGCCGCGGTGCTTAAACCGTCCGAAATTACGCCGCTCCCCGAACGGGTGCTGGCAGAAATAGCCCTAGAGATTGGCCTACCTGCTGGGGTGCTCAACCTTCTAAACGGCGACGGTGAGGGCATCGGTGTACCGCTGACCAACCATCCGGATGTGGATAAAATTTCCTTTACCGGCAGCAACCGCGTCGGTGAAGCGGTGATGCAAGCGGCAAGCGCCCGTACCGCCAGCGTTTCTCTGGAACTAGGCGGAAAGTCACCGATTCTGGTGATGGAAGACGCCGACCCCGCCCAGGCCGCCGACTGGGTAATGGCCGGTATCTACTTCAATGCTGGCCAGATCTGCTCGGCAACCTCGCGTTTATTGGTGCACGAAAACGTGGCCGAAGCACTCTACACAGCCCTTGCCGAGCGTATGGATGCGCTGACGCTGGGCGACCCGCTTGCCGAAGGTACGGATTTAGGACCGTTGACCAGCGCCAAGCAGCGCGACGCCGTGCAGCGCTATCTGGATCTGGCCGAACAGGAAGGGCTAACGGTCGTGTGCGATGCGCAACACCGCACGTTGCCCGCTCAAGGCTACTTCCTGGCCCCCACGCTTTATCGCGATGTACCGGTGGAAAGCCGCTTGTGGAAGGAAGAGATTTTTGGCCCGGTGCTCTGCGGACACAGCGTGGCAAGCGAAGCCGAGGCGGTTCAGCTTGCCAACGACAGCGTCTTTGGTCTGGCAGCCACGGTGATTAGCGGCGACCCCGAGCGGGCAAAACGCATTGGGCGGCAACTGAAAGCGGGCAGCATTTGGTACAACAGCGAGCAGCTGGTGCTCCCCGAAACCGGCTGGGGCGGCTTCAAGCGCAGCGGCATTGGGCGTGAACTAGGCCCTTGGGGGCTAAGTGCTTATCTGGAAGTGAAGCATGTGATTGGGCCTGCCTAACGCTTAGGCGTGAGCTTTAGGCATGAACTTATGGCATCGCATAACGCCGAGTCGATTTCCCGGCTTTTACCACCTGCCCCGGCACATCATGGCCGATAAGGTCGGGAAGGGTGGCGGCGACTTCAAGCAGTGCATCCAGATCGACACCGGTATCGACGCCCATGGCTTCAAACATATGCACCAGGTCTTCGGTGCATACATTACCGCTAGCGCCGGGGGCGAAGGGACAGCCGCCCAGCCCACCTAGTGAGGCATCAAAGCGGCTAATACCTGCTTGCCACGCCGCCAGGGCGTTAGCCAGCCCCATGCCGCGAGTGTTGTGGAAGTGCAGAGTGAACGGCGTTTCCGGCCAGCGCTCAAGCACGGCTGCGCACAGGCGTTTGACCTGGGCAGGGTTGGCCATGCCGGTGGTATCGCAGAGCGTGACGCCCTGAATGCCAAGGTCGATAAGCTTCTCAACCAGTTCCAACACCCGTGCTTCGGGTACTTCGCCCTCAAACGGGCAGCCAAAGGCGGTGGAGAGCGAGGCGTTGATAAACTCACCGCTGACTTTGCTGACCTCCAAAATCGCCGCGAATTGTTCAAGGGATTGCTCTGGCGTCATGCGCAGATTGGCCAGCCCGTGGCTGTTGCTGGCGGACATCACCAGATTGATTTCATCCACCTGGCAGGCAAGGGCTCGCTCGGTGCCTTTTACATTAGGCACCAGTACGGTGATATCAACTCCCTCCCGACGCTGAATGCCGGTTACTACGTCGGCGGCATCGCGTAGGTTGGGAATTGCTTTGGGTGAAGTGAACGACGTTGCTTCAATACGTCGTAGCCCGGTGGCGGAGAGCGCGTCGATCCAGCGGATTTTGTCTTCTGTGGGCACAAAGCGTGCCTCTATCTGCAGGCCGTCCCGGGGAGCAACTTCGTTGATCTCTATCTTGGCGGGGCATGGTGATAACTGGCTCATAATAAACTTCCTAGATTATGCCCGCTTGGCGCAGTTTGGCTCGGGTTTCATGGTCAATGCCCAACTCATCCAATACGTCGTCGGTATGCTGGCCAAGCGTGGGGCCGCCGTCGCCGATTCGCCCAGGGGTAGCGCTTAGCTTGGGCAGTACGCCGGGTACTTTTAGCGGTTTACCGTTGGGGCGAGTAAAGGTTTGAATCATCTCCCGCGCCAAATAGTGGGGATCAAAGGCGATATCTTCCGCCGTGTAGGGGTAGCCTGCGGGCACACGGGCTTCATCCAGCGCCTGTAAAATGGCATCCCGTGGGCGCTCTTCTGTCCAGGACTGAATCGCGGTATCAATCACCTCGGCTTGCTGGCTGCGCCCATCGTTGTGGGCCAGTGCCGGGTCGTTGGCGAGATCATCACGACCAATCACGCCCATTAAGCGTTTGAAGATGCTGTCGCCGTTACCAGCAATCAGCACGTAATCGCCGCCCTGGCAGCGGTAGGCGTTTGAGGGGGTAATGCCGGGCAGGGCGCTGCCGCTGGGTTCGCGAACCTGGCCGCTGGCATCGAACTCCGGCAGTAGGCTCTCCATCATTGCAAATACCGACTCATATAGCGCGACGTCGATCTCTTGGCCCAGGCCGCTGCGGTTGCGCTCCTGGAGCGCCAGTAGCGTGCCAATCACCGCGTAGAGCGCGGAAAGCGAGTCGCCGATGCTCACCCCCACGCGTACCGAGGGTTCTCCCGGCTGGCCGGTGAGGTAACGCAGCCCGCCCATGGCTTCGCCAATCACCCCAAAGCCGGGCTTATCGCGGTAAGGCCCCGTTTGCCCGTAGCCGGAAATATGCACCATGATTAAGCGTGGGTTGAGTTGGGAGAGCGCTTCCCAGCCTAGCCCCCAGTTGTCTAAGGTGCCGGGGCGGAAGTTTTCCACCACTACATCGGCCTCGGCTGCGAGCTGGCGCACCAGGCCTTGCCCCTCTTCGCTGCGTAAATCTAACGCGACCGAGCGCTTGTTGCGGGTTTGGACGTGCCACCACAGCGAGGTGCCGTCTTCAATCATTCGCCATTTGCGAAGTGGGTCGCCGGTGCCGGGGGGCTCGATTTTAATCACGTCGGCACCGAATTCGCCCAGCAGTTTGGTGGCGAAAGGCCCTGCAATCAGTTGGCCAAGCTCAAGTACTTTTAAGCCCTGTAGCGGAAGCTGGCGCGCTTCGGAAGCATTCATTAAGGCTCTCTCTTATCATTGAGTGTTCACTATTAGCCAGCATGCGTGAGCTAATCAGGGGCGACAATTAGGCAATGGGTAACAAAGGGTTCGTGGCTGGCGAAGGTGTGGGCTACCATAGGGAGCTTGCTTTCAAGGAGTTCGTAGGATGCGCCGCTTTGATTTTGTCACCCTTAAACTGTTTATCTCCGTGGCGGATGAAGGTCGACTGACGGCGGCGGCGGAGCGTGAACACTTAGCTCTCGCCGCGGTGAGCAAACGCATAAGTGACCTGGAAACGTTGGTCGGCACCACGCTGCTCTATCGTCGCCCCAGAGGTGTAGAACTGACTCCCGCAGGTCAGGCGTTTTTGCATCATGCCCGACGTATTATGGATAACATTGAACGCCTGCAGGCCGAGCTCAGCGAGTATGGCGAAGGCGTCCGCGGCCATGTGCGTATCCACTCCAATACTTCGGCGATCATTGCCTTTCTTCCCCAGGATCTCAGCGCCTTCTCACGCCTCTACCCGGAAATCAAAATTGATCTTCAGGAGCGGGTCAGCAGCGAAATTATCGCTGCCGTTCGCGACGGACTGACCGATATCGGTATCTTTGCTGGACATGTCGCGGCGCCCGACCTTCAACAGCTCTCCTATCGACAAGATCGACTCGTGTTAATGACTCCTATCGATCATCCTTTGGCTGGGCGTGAAAGCATCGCCTTTAATGAAGCGCTAGCTTTCGATTTTATCGGCTTGCAGCAGGATGCCTCGCTGCAGTCGCTGTTGAACGAGCAGGCTAACCTAGCGGGTAAAGCGCTGCGAATGCGTATTCAGGTACGCAGCTTCGATGCCATTTGCCGCATGATCCACCATGGTATGGGTGTTGGCGTACTGCCTGAGCAAACCATCTATCGTGATCTGGGAGACTTACAGCTTAAAAGTATCCCGCTTAGCGATCCATGGGCTCAGCGCGAACTGGTGATTGGCATGCGTCGCTATGCCTCGTTGCATGTGACTGCCCGGCATTTGGTGGATCACCTTACCCAGAAAGAGGATGAGCAATAGCTCAAGAAATTCTCCTTATGGCTTCGTGGTTTGAGAAAGCAAAGCTCCAATAGCTACCCTTTCAATGGCCTAAAGCAAGCTAAACAGTGGTTGATTAAAGGAGCTCGGTATTCATCTTTGGTCGTACGGCCGTGATGGAATGGATTTAAAAGCCCGTTATAGCAGCGTTTCTAGCCATCGTGTTTTACGAAGTCAGCCTTCTTGAACGTCGATTTGAGCCCTTGGGATGCATGTTTCAAGATCACGTAAGCGTTACCTGAAAGTTACAAGAACCACACCCAATAACGACAACCGTAGAGAGTCTATCCCATGCGGAAACAACTGCTTGCCACGCTGGCTACCCTAGGCATGCTAACGACGGCGCCGTTCGTCTTGGCGAATCCTATCGAAATCCAAGTTAACAACACCATGAGTGAGGGCGGTTCGGAAAGCGCAGCGGTGGAGCGCTTTGCTGAGTACTTAGAAGAACAGGCACCGGGTCGTTTCGATGTTCGTCCCTTCCTGGCGGGTTCATTGGGCGGCGAAAATGCCGTTTTGGAACTACTGAACCTTGGTCAAACCCAGATCTCTATCACTGGCGGTAACTGGCGCCAGCAGTACGCGCCTGAATACGATGCCATTACTGTGCCCTTTGTGTTCTCAACCTGGGACGAAGTCGATGCCTATATGGAGAGCCCCTCTGGCCAGGCACTGATTGAAAAGGCGGAGAGTCAGGGCGGCCTTAAATACTTCGGCACCCAGCACCGCGGCCCGCGCCACATGACCGCCAATAAAGCTATCGAAACCCCGGAAGATCTTGATGGTTTCCGCATGCGCCTTCCTGCGCTGCCAGTATGGATGGAAGTGTGGGAAGAGATCGGCGCCCAGGTCGTCAATGTGCCCGCTCCCGAAATTTACCTTGCCATGCAGACCGGTCAGGTTGACGGCCATGAGAACTCGCTCTCATCGCCCTATACCCGCCGCCTGTGGGAAGTGCAGGATCACATCATTATGACCAGCCATGTGCAGTTCCCGTGGAACTGGGTGGCGAGTGCGCGCTGGTGGGAAGGTCTTGAAGCCGAGGATCAGGAACTGATCGAAGAGGCCATTCATGTGGCGCGTCAGCACGGTACCGAGCGTGAGCGCGAACTCGATGAGTACTACCTGGAAGCGCTGCAGGATGAAGGCATGACGGTTATTGAGCCTGATATTGCCGCTTTCCGCGAAGCCGCGTTACCGGCGATTGATCGTGTCATGGCCGAAATGGCCGACGGTGTTCGTGAAGATGCCCTGGGTAACCAGAGCGAGTAACACACCTTTGGCAAAAACAGCGGCGGCCCATTGGGCCGTCGCTGTTTTACAAGACAAGCCAGTTTTTCATGACAAATAAGTTTTCATAACCAAAAAAAAGACGTCAGGGTAAGGAGTTCTGCTGTGGAAGACGCTGTAGCGCCCAGCCAAGGGCCGGATCGAATCGCTTTCTATACGCTGCGCGGCGTCACCCGCCTGTGCGATGGGGTAGGCGTGGCGTTAATGGCGGCCATCCTGCTATTGATCGTGGCGGCGGTCATTGCCCGCGACTTGTTGGGGCTGGGCATGCCCTGGACCGAAGAAGTAGCGTCTATGTTGGCCATCTACGCGATTGGCTTTGGCTCGCTATCGGCGTGGGTGCGCAGTGAACACCTGGTAGTCGATCTGTTTAGTCACAAGCTTTCAGGCCTGGGTAAAAATATTCAGTACCGGTTTACTGCACTGATTTCCTGCGGTTTTTTTGCCCTTGCTGCCTGGGGGGCATGGATTATGTCGGACATGAGCGCCAACAATAAAACGGTCTCGTTAAGTATCAGCTTCAGCTATCTCTATTACGGCATCTTTTTCAGCTTTGTGGGCATGGCGCTGATTGCCCTTTGGCAAACTTTTCGCGGCCCGGTGGCGTGGTTGGAAACGTCCCATGAAGAGGAGGCTTCTCAACCATGACCGAACTACTGATTTTCGTCGGTGGCCTGTTAGTACTGATGGCCATTGGTTTGCCTGTGGTGGTCGCCATTGGCGTGACCTCCTTTATCGCCCTGGTGGCTACTGGTACCGGTGGGCTGCCCGTTGAGTTACTGCCGCTGCGCATGGTGCAAACGCTCAACAACTTTACTCTGCTGGCGATACCGCTGTTTATTCTGGCCGCCAATATTATGAATATCGGCTCCACTACCACGCGAATTTTTGACTTTGCCACTGCCTTGGTGGGCTTTACCAAGGGCGGCCTGGGTCACGCTAATGTGGTGGCCAGCTCCATTTTTGCCACTATGTCAGGCACTGCCGTTGCCGATGCCGCAGGGCTTGGCAGCATTGAAATCAAAGCCATGAAAGAGCGTGGCTATGCGCTGGATTACTCCACCGGTGTTACCGCTGCTTCCAGCGTTATTGGGCCGATTCTGCCGCCCAGTATTGCCTTGGTTGTGTACGGCTGGTTAGCCAATGTGAGCATTGGCGGGCTGTTTATGGCGGGGCTACTGCCGGGTATTTTGATGGCGCTGCTGCTGATGGGGATGACCGTGCTACTGGCTGCCAGTGGCAAGGTGGTGATGCCCAAGCCCACACCCTTTGATGCCTGCGAAGTCGCCCGCACCGGTAGGCGTGCCATCTTGCCATTAATGATGCCGGCGATTATCGTCGGTGGTATTTGGGGTGGTTTCTTCACACCCACCGAGGCGGGTGCTATTGCCTCGCTCTACGCGGTAATTCTAGGCGGGCTGATCTACCGTGACTTGAACTGGCGAGACCTCTATAACGCTTTCCGCCGTACCCTGATGTTCAGTGCAGTGATCCTGCTGATTATTGCGGTCTCCAGCTTTTATGGCTGGATCCTGGTGCGTATGGGGATCCCTCAGGCGTTGGCGGGGCAGGTGGCCAGCATCGATATGCCAACGATCCTGCTGTTGCTCTGCTTTGCGCTGTTCTTCCTGCTTATCGGCTGCTTTATGTCGGTGATTGAAAGCATCCTGATTTTCACCCCGATTGTGGTTCCCGCAGCGCTAAGCGCCGGATTAGATCCCGTTCATTTCGGTATTGTGATGGTGATCACGCTTTCAGTAGGGGTTATCACCCCGCCCTTTGGCACGGTGCTGTTCCTGATGGTGGGCATCACACGATTGCGTTACGGCCAGGTCGTTACGGCGATCATGCCGTTCTTACTGCCGATTATCGCCACCATTCTACTGCTCATCGCCGTGCCGGGGCTGGCTACTTGGCTGCCAGACGTTATGGGGTATTGATGTAAAAGGAAAGCGAATGAAAATGCCGCACAACACGTTTAAGCAGCAACTGCTGGCTGGACAGCCCCAAACGGGGATTTGGCTCGGCTTGGCGAGCGCCTACACCGCGGAGATTGCCGCCACGGCAGGCTTTGACTGGCTGCTGCTTGACGCCGAGCATGCTCCCAACGATGTATCGAGCCTGCTTGCCCAACTACAGGCACTGGCCCCCTATGGCAGCCACCCGGTGGTGCGCCCGCCCACCGGGGATACGGTGCTGATCAAGCGCTACCTGGATATTGGCGTTCAGAACCTGTTAATCCCCATGGTGGAAACGGCTGAGCAGGCTGCCCAGCTGGTGGCGGCCACACGCTATCCACCCCGCGGTAGTCGCGGCGTTGGTCATGTGCTGGCACGCGCCTCGCGCTGGGGGCAGGCAGAAGGCTACCTCTCCCGCGCCGATGACGAAATCTGCCTAATGCTGCAGGTAGAGAGCCCCCAGGCACTTGCCAATCTGGAGGCAATCGCCGCAGTAGAAGGTGTCGATGGGGTGTTCATTGGCCCGGCGGATTTATCGGCCTCAATGGGGCACCTGGGCAACGCCAGTCATCCTGACGTCACCGCGGCGATTAGCGATGCTATCACCACAATACGTGCGGCAGGGAAGGCCGCAGGTATCGTGACGGTGGATGAGCAGGCAGCCCGCGGCTATCTTGCAGCGGGCTGCACCTTTGTTGGGGTGGGTATCGATGCCCTGCTCTATGCCAATGCCCTGCGCGGTCTGGCGGAGCGGTTCAGGCACGAATGAACAAAGCGTCGGGGTTACTCTACGGCAGGCAAAATCCGACCTGGGTTCATCAGCCCTTTAGGGTCAAACAGGGTTTTAACCCCGTTGATCAGCTCCCGCTCAATCGGCGATAGCCGCGCCAGATAAGGCGCTTGCTTGGTGCGGCCAATGCCGTGCTCGGCGCTAATGCTACCGTGAAAATCGTCGAGCACTTCAAACAGCCGTTCTTCCAAGTCGTGCAGGTGGGCTTTCTTATCGCTATCCGCCATTGCCGTGGGCGGCAGTATATTGAAGTGTAGGTTGCCGTCACCCACATGCCCGTAGGCAATAATTTCGCACTCGGGGGAAGCGGCCATGACCACGTCACTGGCGCGGGTAACGAAGTCGGGAATCGCCGAGATAGGCATCGAGATATCGGTGCGTAGGTGCTCGCCGCGCCGCCGCTGGCCTTCCAGCATGCTTTCGCGGAACTGCCATAGCTGGGCGGATTGGGTGTCGCTGGAAGCCAGCGCGCCATCCAGCACCAGCTCGCGCTCCATGCCGGTTTCCAGCAGCGCTTCCAACATCGAACCCAGATCCACTGGCCCCGTGGCCGCGACTTCCATCAGCACGTACCAGGGGTACGCGTCTTCAAGCGGGTCACGCAGCTCTGGCGTTGCTTCAATCGCCAGCTCGATACAGCGGCGAGGAATCAGCTCAAAAGCCGTCAGCAGGTCGCAGCACTCCCGGCGCGCCAGACCATACAGGTCGATGACCGCCTGGACGGAGGGCAGCCCCAGTAGAGCAGTCCGGTTCTGGGTAGTGCGTGGTGAAAGCTTTAACACTGCGCCCGTAACAATACCCAGCGTACCTTCACTACCGAGAAACAATTGCTGAAGGTCGTAACCACGGTTGTCCTTGTGCAGCGCATTCAGGCTTTCCCAGACGCGCCCATCGGGCAGCACCACTTCAAGCCCCAGCACCAGCTCGCGCATCATGCCGTAGCGGAGTACGTTAAGCCCGCCCGCATTGGTGGCAATATTTCCACCAATCTGACAACTGCCTTGGGCGCCCAGCGAGAGCGGAAAGTCACAGTCATGATCAAAAGCCGCCAGCTTGACGTTCTCAAGGATGCAGCCAGCGTCTACGGTAATGGTGAAGTTAATCGGATCAATGGCGCGCACACTATTTAAGCGCTCAAGACTGATCACCAACTCCTGACCGTTGGCGGCGGGCAAGGCGCCCGCCACCAGACCGCTATGGCCGCCCTGTGGCGTCATAGCGATTCCTTGGGCGTAGCAGCGCTTTACCACCTCGGCGACTTCTTCCGTGTTAGCCGGACGGGCCACCGCCAGTGGTGTGCCCAGCGTATCTCCCGCCCAGTCGCTAATGTAGCGCGCTATGGCGTCTGGCTCGCGCAGCAAGCCTCGCTCGCCGAGCAGGCTGGTTAGCTCATTTAGAAAGGAGGTGGTGTCTGTCATTACTTCTCTTCCTTCCAGGCCGCGCCCTCGGGGAAGCGGTGCTGTGCTTGGGATTCTGCGTGCATGGCGATACTGTAACCTGGCGCTTCAGGCACTTGGTAGCGGCCACGGTTGATTACTACCGGGTCGATAAAGTGTTCGTGCAAGTGATCCACATACTCAAGCACGCGACCTTCAAGGCTGCCGGATACCGCGATATAGTCGAATAGGGAGATATGCTGGGTGTATTCGCAAAGACCAACGCCACCGCCGTGGGGGCAAATCGGCACGCCGAACTTAGCGGCCATCAGCGTTACTAAAATCACTTCGTTAAGCCCGCCCAAACGTGCCGCATCGAGCTGGCAATAGTCGATGGCATCCGCCTGGAAGAACTGCTTGAACATCACTTTATTGTGACAGTGCTCGCCAGTGGCGACGCCGATAGGCGCAACCCGGTGGCGGATTTCGGCGTGGCCGAGAATGTCGTCAGGGCTGGTGGGCTCTTCTATCCATAGCGGGTCAAATTCGGCCAGCCGACGCATCTTGGTGATCGTCTCGTCGACTTCCCACACCTGGTTGGCGTCCATCATCAGCACGTTGTCCCAACCGATCTCTTCGCGTAGCAGCGCCGCTCGGCGGGCATCCTCTTCAATGTCGCCGCCAATCTTCTGCTTGAAATGAGTCCAGCCTTCAGCCAGCGCTTCACGCGCCAGACCGCGCACTTTCTCGTCGCTGTAACCCAGCCAGCCCGCTGAAGTAGTGTAGGCGGGGTAGCCATCGTGGCGCATTTCGGCTTCGCGGGTTTCTTTGCCGGAGGCCTGACGGCGCAGCAGACAGATCGCTTCTTCCGGCGTTAGCGCGTCGGTGACGAAACGGAAATCAAGGCAGCGCACCAGCTGTTCCGGGGTCATATCCACCAGCAGCTTCCACACCGGCTTACCTTCGTTTTTCGCCCACATATCCCACACGGCGTTGACGATGGCGGCGGTGGCTAGGTGAATTGCGCCTTTATCGGGGCCAATCCAACGCAGCTGGCTGTCGCCAGTAATTTCTCGCCAGAACGTGCCCATGTTGTCGGTTATCGACTCAAGCGTTCGTCCCTCGATCAGCGGCGCTAGGGAGTGCAAAGCGGTCACCACAATCTCGTTGCCGCGGCCAATGGTAAAGGTTAAGCCGTGCCCCTCGGGGCTGGCGTCATCGGTGTGCAGGATGACGTAGGCGGCGGAGTAGTCCGGCGCGGCATTCATGGCATCCGAGCCATCCAGAGAACGCGAGGTGGGAAAACGAATATCCTGGATCTCGACGCGAGTGATGGTTGTCATTGTGCGCTCCTAGGCTGTGATATGAGTGGCGTATTGATTGTTAGAATCAGCGGCGCGCTAAGTGGCGCATCAGTTCGCGAATACCGTAGGTCCAGGGCGGCAATTGATCGCTTCTGCCTACCTGGTTGACCAGGGCGCCCAGGGCCGGGGTGGCGATGGTGACGCGATCACCCAGATGATGGGTAAAACCCTGGCCTTCCCCGTCGCGATCCTGAATGGGCGAAAACATGGTGCCGAGGAACAGCATAAAACCATCCGGATATTGGTGGTGGTCGCCGATGGTTTGGCTTACCAAGTCCAGCGGGTCGCGGCTGATTTCGCGCATATCGCTCTCGCCCTGGAGCAAGAAGTCGTCATCCTCACCCTCGATACGTAGCGATACCTGGCAGTTGCGCACGCTGTCGATATCGAAATGGTCATCAAATAGGCGAATGAAGGGGCCAATGGAGCAGGAGGCGTTGTTGTCTTTTGCCTTACCTAACAGCAAAGCGCTGCGCCCTTCCACATCGCGCAGATTAACGTCGTTACCCAGAGTCGCGCCGCGCACTTGGCCGTGGCTATCTACTGCCAGGACAATTTCCGGCTCGGGATTATTCCACTGCGAGGACGGGTGCAAGCCCACCGGGGTGCCAAAACCAACTGATGAGAGTGGCTGGGCTTTGGTAAATACCTCCGCATCGGGGCCGATGCCGACTTCCATATATTGTGACCACCCACCGCGCGCTTGAAGCGCTTTTTTAAGCGACATCGCCTCTTCAGAACCCGGCGCAATCTTGGAAAGGTCGGTGCCGATCAGTGCCTGCAGGTCGTTGCGCAGCTCCACCGCTCGTGCCGGGTCGCCGCCCGCTTGCTCTTCGATCACTCGCTCTAACAAACTCACAGCGAAGGTGACGCCGCAGGCTTTAACGGCCTGAACATCGCAGGGGGCTAGCAGGTAGGGCGCTTGTGGTTGGGGTAACTGAGAGTTTTCCAGCAGTGCCTCGACACTACCTAGGTTGGGGCCTTCCGCTCGCTGCACTACCGCTTGTAGGTCGTCGCGTTCCAGCAGGTCAGCCATGGTGGGCCCATAGGCGGTAATGTCGATCACCTGACCGTTGTTGACGGTCACTAGCGCGGGGCCAGGATGGCTGCCCTCCAGCCAAACGCGGCCAACCAGCAGCGCGTTACCCAGGTCGGCGGGAAGTGTGTCCGTCGATGAAAGTGGATTCATGTACTTCTCCATTCGCTCTTAGAATTAGTTTTAATCGTTAGCAGTGGGAGGCGACTGGCGCTAAACACGCCATCGCCTATCATGTTATAGATGTCGCTTTGTATGACAGGTATGCCAGTTCATTGCTTACTTTAGCGCACCGCTCCATTTCGGGTCGATAGTTAAATCTATCTAGAGGACGACGGTTTCGCTAAGTGTGGCTCTCACAATAAAAGCAAAAGTGTTAAGGAGAATTTCATGTTAGACGAGTGGAACGGTAAGCGAGTACTTATCACCGGCGCCAGCCGTGGCATTGGCGCGGCGGTTGCGAAACAGCTGGGGGCGTTGGGAGCCCACATAGCGGTGCATTATCACAGCAGTGAAGCGCCCGCGGAGGCAGTGGCCAAGGCGATTCGCGATGCGGGTGGGGACGCCTTTACCGTTAAAGCAGACGTCAGCCACACCAGCGAGACCCAAAAACTCGTCGACGATGCCGCCGAGCGTCTGGGCGGTTTAGACCTGTTGATCAATAACGCGGGGGACATGCTGGGCCGGGTTGGCTTAGATGAGATGGACGATGACCAATATGACCGGGTCATGGATCTCAATGTCCGCTCGGTGATCATGGCCAGCCGCGCAGCGCTACCGCATTTTCGCCACGCAGGCGGTGGCAATATTATTCACACTACCTCGATTGCCGCACGTAATGGCGGCGGGGGAGGCGCTGGACTATACGCCTCAGCAAAAGGTTTTGTGAGCACGATAACGCGAAATATGGCCAAGGAACTTGCCGGGGATAATATCCGCGTGAATGCTGTGGCCCCCGGTACGATTGCGACCGATTTTCATGAGCGCCACTCAAGCGATGCTCATCTAAACGCAGCTCGGGCATCGATTCCCATGGGGCGTTTGGGCACGGCGGAAGAGTGCGTGGGCGCGTACGTTTTTCTGGCGACCGATACGCTCAGTGGCTATGTCACTGGTCAAATCATCGAGGTCAACGGCGGGCAGTTAATGCCATGAATAGCTCCCCGCGCTGTTATGAAATTGCTATCACCATGGGCGACCCTGCTGGCATCGGCCCTGAGATTATTTGCCGCGCGCTGAGTGCTATGTCCGCCACCGAACGTGCCACGGCGATGGTCATCGGTGACCCGGCTATTTATCGCCGTGCGGCGGCAAGTGTTGGTGTTGTGCTTGAGTTCGTGCCATTGGAGCAGGCAGAGAGCGATAAGGATTGTGTGGCGGTCGGTGTGGTCGAGGTGCCGAAAGGCGTTGAGATTGCTGATGGTCAAATTAGCGCCGGTGCGGGTGATATGGCGTTTCGCTGCGTTCATAAAGCCGTGGAATTGGTGCAGGCGGGGCGGGCGCAGGTGATTGTCACCGCCCCGCTGAACAAGGCGGCGTTGCATGAAGCTGGGCACCATTACGATGGCCACACCGGGATGCTGGCATCGCTGACCGGTGCGCCCTCGTCGTTTATGCTGCTGGCATCTGAGACGCTCTCGACGCTACATGTATCCACCCACGTGTCGCTACGTGATGCGATCGACCGAGTGACCCCTGAACGCATCATTGCCACCGTTGAAGCAGGACACGCGCACTTGCTCGCGTTGGGCATGAAGGCTCCGCGCATTGCCGTGGCAGGCCTTAATCCGCACTGCGGTGAAGGGGGGATTTTTGGCGACGAAGATAGTCGCTGTATCGCCCCAGCGGTGGAACGCTTGCGGGAACGGGGTTTTGATGTGAGCGGGCCGATCTCTGCGGATACGGTGTTTTACCGCGCTTCGAAAGGCGAGTTCGATTTGGTTATTGCCCAGTATCACGACCAGGGCCATATCCCCGTCAAACTGATTGCTTTTGATACCACGGTCAATGTCAGCCTTGGCTTGCCGCTTCAGCGCACCTCGGTGGATCACGGCACTGCCTTTGATATTGCCTGGCAGGGCAAAGCCGATGCCACCAACATGGGATCAGCGATTGCCTATGCGCGACGGTTAGCCAGTGGCGCCAAGGCATGAGCGGCTGCCGATTGGCGATTATTGCCGATGATCTTTCGGGCGCGCTGGACACCTCAGCACCCTTTGCCGCGCGAGGCGCAGATGTCCGCGTGGTGGTTAGCCTGGAGGCATTAGCGACAGCGCTAGAGGCATGGCAAGGTCAGTGGCCAGAGGTCATCGCCGTGAATACCCAGTCCCGCCACCTGCAATCTGAGGAGGCGGCGCTTCGGGTAAGCGAAGCAGTGCGTTTGCTCACGCGAGTCGCGCCGCAGGAGTGGTTCAAGAAAGTCGATTCAACCCTGCGTGGCCAAGTAGTCGCAGAGTGCACGGCACTGCGGGAAGCGCTTGGCTTTCCCCTGCTGCTGGCTCCCGCGGTACCGGCCCAGGGGCGAACAGTGCGTAATGCCGAAGTGTGGGTGGACGGCATTCCACTGGCTGATACCACCTACCAACAGGATGCCCTCTCAACGCCTCTGATCGGCCCCATTGATCAGGCATTTGCCGTCAGCGGACAACCGCTGCAGCGCTATCGCTCTGGTCAGGGCGTTCAACTCCCTAATGGGGACTGTATCGCCGATGCCCAAAGCGACGAGGAGCTTGCTGCGCTCTATCAGCTCGTGTCGAGTGCTGGCTGCCGCCGAGCAATGGCGGGGGCTGCGGGGCTGGCAACGGCTATCGCCCAGCGCCTTTTCGGGTGGCCTGATGCACCGTTTCGAGCGTTGAATAGCGTCAATGCAGTGCTTTATGCCATCGGTTCTAGAAGCCCTCGTGCTGCCGAACAGCTCCAACAGTTGCGACAATACGTGCCCGGTTTGGCCGTGATTAAAGCGTGTACCGAGCCCTCTGCTACACCCTGTAAT
The DNA here is from genome assembly GCF_005937175.1 of Halomonas sp. ATBC28. Taxonomy (NCBI): domain Bacteria; kingdom Pseudomonadati; phylum Pseudomonadota; class Gammaproteobacteria; order Oceanospirillales; family Halomonadaceae; genus Halomonas; species Halomonas sp. ATBC28. Next base: position 299,061 of record NZ_VCQL01000001.1, read on the forward strand.
AGTAGCCCGGCCTTAGGGGCCTATGTGGTCGTGCCCGGAGAGAGTGAGGAACGCACGGCAAACCAAGTCGCCGAGTCGATGGCTTCCAAAGTGACCGACATTACGTCTGCCTGGCGGGACGATGATCCGTGTTTGCTATTTTTAACCGGCGGGGATACCGCCATGGCCGTGCTGACTCAACTGGGGGTGAGTTATATCTGTGTCGAGACGGAGTGGTCACCCGGGGTGGCGCTAGGGAGTATGGATGGCGATAGGCGAAAGCGAGTGATGACTAAAGCAGGTGGCTTTGGCGATCCTCAACTGCTGGTGCGCTTATACCATCAGTTCGCTCCACGGCTTGAATCATCATAGGCACTACTAAAATCGTTACCTGGATAGTTGCGCGATTGCGGGCAGCCAACTAAGTTTGAAGCTGGTGGTATGACACGTATACAGCGCTATGATCGGTTACGTTGGTTGCCGCCGCTTAAAAAATAACCAATACATCACAATAAATAGCAGCAAATCACACTATCCAACAACAAATCCAATGGTTGTGAGGAGTACACGATGAGCCACAAACGCCAACAATCGCTTAAGATGGCCCGCCTGCTGACCGCTACGCTTATCGCCGGTGGTCTCTCAGTGACCGGTGCTGTGCATGCGCAAGAAGAACTCACCTTTGCTCACGTCTATGAGACATCCGAGCCCTACCACGAGTGGGCACTGTGGGCGGCAGATGAAATCGAGGAGCGTACTGATGGCCGTTATTCGATCAGTGTCCACCCGGCGTCGTCACTGGGTAAGGAGTCGGACATCAACGAAGGCCTACAGCTTGGCACGGTTGATCTGATCTACACCGGCAACCAATTTGCCGGTCGTTTCTATGGCCCGGTGGGTATCGCTGGCGCGCCCTATATGTTCCGCGATTTTGACCATTGGCAGGCCTATGCCGATAGCGACCTGTTCAAGGAAATCGCCCAGGGCTACCAGGATGAAACCGGTAACGTACCGCTGGCCATGAACTACTACGGGCGTCGCCATGTAACCTCCAACAAACCGATCAATACGCCGGAGGACATGCAAGACCTGAAAATTCGTACGCCCAATGCGCCAATGTACATGATGTTCCCCGAAGCGGTGGGCGCCAACCCCACTCCGATCGCATTCTCCGAGGTTTATCTGGCGCTGCAGCAAGGTGTGGTGGATGCTCAGGAAAACCCACTGCCGACCATTCGCGCCAAAGCGTTTCATGAGGTGCAGGACTATATCAATCTGACCGGGCATATCACCGATTCGCTAATCACCATCGCCGGTGGCCCATTGTGGAATCGCCTCTCCGAGGAGGATCGTGAGGTTTTCCGTGAGGTCTACACCGAAGCCGGCGAGCGCATCACTCAAGATATCTTGAAATCCGAGGAAGAGCTGGTGGCTTGGTTCGAAGAGCAGGGTGTGACCGTCAACGAAGTCGATATAGAACCCTTCCGCGAAGCCACGATTCCTGCCCATAACGGTGAAGCGGCGACTTGGGATCAGGAAACCTATGATCGTCTGCAGGCTATCGGCCAGTAATCAGACTATCGGACGGTAATGCCGTGAGGCCTGAGTTTTCCAGAATCCGTACGTTTCCGGGATCGTTTTTTTCGTAGACCAAGACTCGCCCCGCCCAAGCCTCGGGTGGGGCGAAGCGGGAGCCTTCCATGAGCCAAACTGACTCTACTGACGAGACCAGCCTTGCCGGTCTCGACGATGATTCCTTCAACATTCACGACTATGCCCTGGAGGATTTCCTGACGCTTGGGATCTTCTGGCTACTGGCACTGGATGTCTTTATGCAGTTTTTCAGCCGCTATGTGCTGGGTAATTCCATCGCCTGGACGGAGGAGATGGCGCGCTATCTATTGGTTATGGTGGGCTTTATGGGCAGCACCATGGCCGTGCGAAAGGGATCGCATATCGCAGTGGAATTTTTCTATCGCTACATGCCGGGGTGGCTGGGGCGCGTGATGTCGACGCTGGTAGACCTGATCAATATTGCCTTCTTCGCCAGCATGGCCTGGATCACCTTCAAACTGGCTGATCGTACCAGTGCCATGATGACCTCTGTGGATATCCCTAAAAGCTGGCTTTACTACTTGGTGATGGTGGGCTTTATCATCATGCTGGTGAGAGGGGTGGAGGTGGCTATTCGTCACTGGCGCTCGGGCACCAGTGAACTGCTCAATACCCAATAACAACACGCCAACACGCTACTCTCTCGGAGATCACCCCAATGCCCAACATTCTGGCTGTGAGGCGCGGCGGTGCGATAGTACCGCCATTGGTCGCGGCTGTCGCGATACTCGGCTGTATCGCATTGGCCGCCACCCAGCACTATTTACTGTTCCTGTTTGCGGCGCTCTTTACCCTGCTGGTGATAGGGGTGCCGATCGCCATTAGTCTTGCCGGCTCGTGCCTGCTGTATGTGCTGCTGACCGGCAGAGTACCCGATGTTGTCGTGATGCATCGTATGATCAACGGCGTCGACAGCTTTCCCCTGTTGGCGATTCCGTTTTTTATACTCGCCGGTAACCTAATGAACAATGGTGGCATTACCGTGCGGATATTTGACTTTGCCAAGGCATTGATGGGCTGGATGCGTGGCGGTCTGGGGCACGTCAATGTAGGCGCCAGCATTGTTTTTTCCGGCATGTCAGGAGCCGCAGTCGCCGATGCTGGGGGGCTAGGTACCATTGAAATCAAGGCCATGAAAGATGCCGGTTACGACGAGGAGTTCTCGGTGGGTATCACTGCGGCATCTTCGACCATTGGCCCGATTATTCCGCCGAGTCTGCCGATGGTTATCTATGGCGTAATGGCCTCGGTGTCGGTCGGCCAGTTGTTCGTCGCCGGCCTGGTACCGGGCCTGTTAATGGGGCTGGTGCTAATGGCCATGATCACGATCATTTCACGGCGGCGCGGCTATACCCGCGATGCGGTGTTCTCGTTTCCGGTGCTTGGTCATACGTTCAAGCGCGCCTTCCTGTCACTCTTAACACCGGTCATCATCGTCGGCGGCATAATGTCGGGGGCCTTCACTCCTACCGAAGCGGCGATTGCTGCGGTGGTCTACGCCTTGGTGCTGGGGGGAGTGGTTTATCGTAGCTTGACCTGGCGCCGCCTGCTCAAGGTGAGCATGGAAACTATTGAAACCACTGCCGTGATCCTGCTGATCGTCGCTGGTGCCTCGATATTTGCCTGGATCCTGACCAGCAACCAGGTCACGCAGCATGTCGTGACCCTGCTCGGGCCATTTGCCGATAACCCCATCGCCACGCTGATCATCATCAACCTGGTGCTGATTCTGGTGGGCTGTTTTATGGAGACCATCGCGGCGATCACCATCCTGGTGCCGGTATTGTTGCCGGTGGCCATTACTGCGGGTGTCGATCCGGTGCACTTTGGCGTGATCATGGTGCTAAACCTGATGATCGGCTTGTTAACGCCGCCGGTAGGCATGGTGCTGTATGTACTGTCGCGAGTGTCCGGAATTTCCTTCGAGAAATGCATGCGTGGCACGCTGCCGTTCCTGGTGCCGCTGGTCATCGCATTGCTATTGGTTACCTTCATTCCAGCTATCTCGCTGTGGCTGCCAACACTGATTTATCGTTAAGCATTACCGGGGCTGGCCAATGGTCAGCCAGTAGCCCGACTGAAACCAGGAGCTATCGATTAATGAGAGATACGTCGTCAAATTTTCGCGTCGCTCGCGAAGATCTTGCCCGCTTCATGCAAGCCGTTCTGAAGGCGGCAGGTGCTGATCAGGCATCAGCAAACGCGGTCACTCACGCGCTGATTACCGCCTCACGTATGGGCACCGACAGCCATGGCCTGCGTCTGCTGCCCCACTATCTGCAGGCGCTCAAGGGCGGGCGGATCAACGGCGCGCCCGACATGCAGTTCCACCAGCGCCTGGCGGCGACCGGTTTTCTGGATGCTGACGACGGGTTGGGGCACCTTGCAGGTTATACCGCCATGGAGCACGCCATGGCGATGGCCGAGACGGTGGGGATGGGCGCCGTCGCGGTGGGCAACTCGTCGCACTTCGGTGCGGCGGGGTGCTATGCGTTGGCAGCGGCTGAGCGCGGTTATCTCGGCATGGCGTTCTGCAATTCAGATCCTTTCGTGCTGTTGCATGAGGGCGCCAAACCCTTTCACGGTACCAACCCCATCGCCTTTGCGGCGCCGGTGGCGGGCGAGTCGCCTTACCTGCTGGATATGGCGACCAGCTCGGTGCCCTGGAATCGCGTGCAGCAGTACGGGGCGATTGGGCGTGAACTGCCAGACCAGGTCGCGGCGGATGCTGCCGGGCAGGTAAGCCGCGTTCCTGGTGAAGTGGTCGCACTGTTACCGCTGGGTGGTAGCGGCTTCGGCTTCAAGGGCGCGGGATTGGGTGGCATGGTTGAGGTTCTGAGTTCGATGCTGTCGGGTATGCAGCATGGCTTTAAGCTGCTGCCTATGGGTGGGCCAGACATGGCGACGCCACGCGGGGTAGGGCACTTCTTCCTGGTCATGAAACCGGATGCGTTTGCGGATGCAGGCACTTTTGCGCAAGGAATGGCTGAGTATCTAGCCGACCTGCGCGCCCAGCCTGCTGCACCCAATGCCCAGGTAATGGCACCAGGTGATCGCGAATGGCGCTGCCAGGCCCAGCGCGACGCCGAAGGCATTCCGCTTGATTCTGCCAATCAAGTAGCCTATGCCGAGATCGCCGAGCAGTACCAAATAGCGCCGCTCTCTCGGCTGGTTTGAAGGATAATGACCAGAAATGCAGTAAAATGGCGGAAAATTCCAGGTTAACCAGGGGTGACTGCCTATGAGCAGATACCGGATCGAGCGTAAAACGCTATCGGAACAGGTCGCTGAGCAGCTTGAGGCGGAGATTCTCGAGGGGCGGCTGAGTGAAAACGATCAACTGCCTTCAGAGAGGGAGTTGATGGAGCAGTTTGGTGTTGGCAGACCCGCGGTGCGTGAAGCACTGTTCCACCTGCAACAGCTAGGACTTATCGCCATCAACAGCGGTACCCGCGCCAGGGTAATTCGTCCCACCGCTGAGGCGGTGATGGCCAGGCTTTCTGGGGTAACCCGACAGCTACTTTCTAAGCCCGATGGTCAACAGTATTTCCAGGAAGCGCGGGCCATGTTCGAGATATCTTTGGCTCGCTACGCGGCGCGTAATGCCAGTGAAGAGGATCTAGCGAGGCTGCGGGATGCATTAGCGGATAATCGCGATGCAATAGGTGATGAAGCACGCTTTAAACGCTCTGATAATGACTTCCATGGCGTGTTGGCCAGCATTGGCCGTAACCCCATTTTTGATGCTATCCATGTGGCGCTCTCTGAGTGGTTGGACGATCGCCGCGCGCTGGTACTGCAACAGAAGGACGAAGACAAAGCGGCTACCGCTGCGCATACCGAAATCATCGCAGCGATAGAGTCTCGTGACCCAGATGCGGCCGAAGCAGCCATGCGGCGCCACCTAGACCGTCACTACGGCACCTATATGCAGCTTAAAAAGCGCCTCTCGGACGCTTCTTAATTCTCATGCTACCCAATTAATCCTGCCGCCTTTTTTATTCGGCGGCAGGGATGGGATCACTCGGCCATTGTCGATTCAGCAATCTCTTGGAATTCAGTCACGAGATCTTCGCCGATGCGTGGTGCCCACTCTTCGTAAACCGGCTGCACGGCTTCCTGGAAAGCGGCAATCTGCTCGTCATTAAGACGGGTAATTTGCATGCCGCGCTCTTCAAGCTGATCCCGTGCCCAGTCGTCGTACTCGCTGGAAAGCTGGATTTCGTAATCCGCTGCTTGCAGCGCGGCTTCCTGAACAAGTTCCTGATACTCTGGATCGAGGCGATCCCAGGTACGCTGAGAGATCATCTTGATGAAGGGTGTATAAACGTGACGGGTTTCGGAGCCGTAATCCTGCACCTCATAGAAGTTGGAGGTCAGGATGGTGCTCCAAGGGTTTTCCTGGCCATCGACAACGCCTTGTTCCATGGCGGAGAAGAGTTCACCAAATGCCATCGGGGTCGGGTTGGCGCCCAGCGCTTCCCAAATAGCCAGGTGCACTGGGTTCTCCATGGTGCGAATAGACAAGCCACGAACGTCCAGGCCCGCCACATCTTCTGGTGAAGCGACTTCACGAGCACTATTGGAGAGCTGGCGGAAGCCGTTTTCAGAGAATGCCAGGGCTTTTAGACCAGTGCCATCGAAGGCATCAAGCATCTCCTGGGCAGCATCGCTACGCATGGCCTTTATAGCCGCTTCCCGAGTAGGCAGTAGGAAAGGAAGGTCAAAGACTGCCAGCTCCTCGACATAACCTGTGGCGGGTGAAGAGGAAGGGTAGGTCATATCCAGCGTACCGGTTTGCAGCATTTCCATCATCTGCACGTCATCGCCAAGCTGGCTGTTGGGAAAGATATTAACGCTGATACGCCCTTCGCTGCGCTGGTCGAGAATATCCGCAAAGTATTGGCTAGAGATATATTGAGGCGAGCTTTCCGCCAAGCCCAATCCCATGCGCAGAGTGACGCTGCCGTGGTCACCCACGGTGCCACCCTCTATCTCTGGCGGATCGGAAAGGTCAGGCGTTTGCGCGTAGGCAATGCCTGAGCTGAGCAGTGTAGCGCCGGTCATTAATAGGGTGCGTTTCCAAAGATGGTGCATAGTCGTCACTCTCCTGGCGTGCTGCAGGTCGCTACGCTAAGGGGATATTCCTAGCGAGCTGCAGCGTGGTTGATTGTTGTTGTGTGTAAGCGGCACTCGCTTATAGAGGTGTAAGTGCCGCTCCCTTAGGTGAATGTCTAACGTTTTTAGTATATGTTCAACATATACTTTTGTATGTATCGACGCCGCGGGTAAGAACGCGTACCGTCATGGCAACTCTTCCCTACATTTTAGGAAGCTTTCTTCATCGTTAGTGTTGGTGGGCAGTTTGAGTGCCTAAAGCGCGCCTGCCGACTTGTATATTTACTTTAGGCGTGGAGCGGAACCATGGCCAATTTTCAGCGAATAACTCCTGAGCAGTTGCGTTCACGCTACTGGTTCGATAACCCTGATCACCCCGGAACCACGGCGCTATGTATTGAGCGCTACCTCAATTACGGTATTACTCTGGATGAGCTGACCAGCGGTAAGCCGATCATTGGTATTTGCCAGTCGGGCTCTGATTTAACCCCGTGCAACCGCCACCACATTGACTTGGTCAAGCGGGTTAAAGACGGTATTCGCGCCGCAGGTGGCGTGCCGTTTGAATTTCCCATGCATCCTATTCATGAGAACGTGCGCCGACCCACTGCTGCGCTGGATCGGAACCTCGCTTACTTGGGCATCGTGGAAGTGCTCCATGGCTACCCGCTAGATGGCGTGGTATTGACCACCGGCTGTGATAAAACCACCCCGGCTGCGCTGATGGCAGCAGCAACGGTGAATATTCCGGCCATTGTGCTCTCCGGTGGTCCGATGCTAAACGGCTGGCGCGGTGCCGAGCGGGTGGGCTCAGGCACGATTATCTGGGAGCTTCGCAAGCGGCTGGCAGCTGGGGATATCGACTACGCAGAGTTCCTTTCCCGCGCCAGCGATTCAGCGCCTTCGATAGGCCACTGCAACACCATGGGCACCGCCTCTACCATGAATTCCATGGCGGAAGTCCTGGGCATGAGCCTGCCGGGGTCGGCGGTGATTCCTGCGCCCTATAAAGAGCGCGCAATGGTGGCCTACGACACGGGTACGCGGATTGTCGATATGGTGTGGGAAGACCTGCGCCCGCTGGATATTCTGACCCGGGAAGCGTTTGAGAACGCCATCGTGGCATGCTCGGCACTGGGCGGTTCATCCAATGCGCCGGTACATATCAATGCGATTGCCCGCCATGCAGGCATCGAGCTGGATAACGATGACTGGCAGCGCCTGGGCCATGAAATTCCACTGCTGGCCAACGTAATGCCTGCCGGTGCTTTCCTATGCGAAGAGTTCTACCGTGCCGGCGGCGTTCCGGCGATCCTTCACGAGCTACAGTCGGCGGGTAAGCTGCACGGCGATGCGCTGACGGTCAATGGCCGCTCCATCGGCGATAATCTGCAGGGCCGCGAAACCCAAGACCCCGATGTGATCTGTCGCTATAACGACCCCTTGGTGGATCATGCGGGCTTCCTCAATCTCAAGGGCAATCTTTTTGATTCGGCACTGATGAAAACCAGCGTGATTTCCCGGGATTTCCGCGAGCGCTTTCTGAATGACCCCAGCGACCCGGAAGCCTTTGAAGGCAAGGTGGTGGTATTCGATGGCTCCGAGGATTATCACGCCCGTATTGATGACCCAGCGCTCAACATTGATGCACGCACCATTCTGGTAATGCGCGGTGCAGGGCCGGTAGGGCATCCCGGTGGTGCCGAAGTGGTTAATATGCAGCCGCCGGAGGCGCTGATCAAGCAGGGCATCGAATCACTGCCCTGCTTGGGCGACGGCCGCCAGTCGGGCACTTCCGGCTCACCGTCGATTCTCAATGCTTCCCCGGAAGCCGCTACCGGGGGTGGCTTGGCGCTGCTGGAGAGTGGCGACCGTCTGCGGGTCGATCTCAAGCGCGGTGAGGTGCAGCTGCTGATCGAACCCAGTGAACTGGAAGCCCGCCGGGAGCGTTTAGCCCAGCAGGGCGGTTACCGCTACCCTGGCCACCAGACGCCTTGGCAGGAGATCCAGCGCAGCATGGTCGAACCGCTGGACCGCGGTATGACATTGGAACCCGCCACCAAGTACCGCGATGTGGCTCGCCAGCATCCGCCCAGGGATAATCACTGAAGAGGCGAATACTAAAGATGAGTCGTTGGAGTACCTTATCGCATCGCCAGCAGGGACTACTATTAACCGCTGGCGGGGCGCTGATCATGGCCCCGGATGCCCTGCTGATTAAAGTGGCCGATCTGCCCGATGCCGAGATATTGATGTGGCGTGGCTTTCTTTCGGGCTTAGGTTTTCTACTGATCGCCCTGATGCGCTATGGCCGTGGCACGCTGGCAGCCTACCGTCGCTGCGGCTGGACGGGTATCGCCGTGGCGCTGCTGTTCAGCCTGACCACCTGCGGTTTCGTGCTGGGCAACCAGTACACCAAGGCGGGCAACGTACTGATGATACTGGCCAGTTCGCCGTTAATCGCTGCCGTGCTCTCCTGGATCATCCTCAAGGAGCGTCTGCCAAGGCGTACCTGGTTAGCGATATTGCTGTGCATGGTGGGTGTCGCCATGATCGCCCTCGATGACGCGGGCGCAGGTTCTTGGGTCGGAAACGCTTTCGCTTTGATGGCGGCAACGACCCTGGCGATTAACTTTACCCTCTGCCGTACGCGGCCGGGGGTGGATATGAGCCCGATGCTGGTGTTCAACGGCCTTATTGTGGGTAGCACTGCAGGGCTGTTTTGGCTGGCGGGCAGCGAACCAACCCTGCCTGCAGCCAACCAGCTTGCTGTCGTTATCCTGCTCTGCCTGATTATTGTGCCTTGCGGCGTGACGCTACTGCAGCGTGGGCCGCTCTATCTGCCCTCCGCCGAAGTGGGCCTGCTAATACTGCTGGAAGTGGTGATAGGCACGCTGTTGGCCTGGTGGATTCTGGCCGAACAGCCCGCGCCGATGGCCATGGTCGGCGGCGTTCTGGTGCTGGGCACATTGAGTGCTAAGGGCCTCTATGAACGGCGGTTAGAGCTGAGGGTGCGGGCAGGTCTCGAACCTTCGCCACCGGTAACAGTGGACCGGTCAAGTACGTTATGATTGGCAGGAATCGAAATAGGGTCTTATCGCAGTGACGTCATCTCTCAGTAAGTCAGCCGTTCGTCCCAGTATCGCCGAACATCTCGCCGAGGAGATCTTCGGTGGTCGCTATCACCCTGGTGACCTGGTACCCCGGGAAATGGATCTATGCGAACGCTTTGCGATTAACCGCTCAGCGGTGCGTAGCGATCTTCGCCAACTGGTCGATGCCGGGATTATTGAGCGGATTTCTGGTCATGGTTCCAAGGTGCGCGAATACTCAGAGTGGCATATTCTTGATGCCCAGGTGACTGACTGGCTGACCCGCTACGCTGCCCCCAACCCGGATATTCAGCGCGAGATTCTTGCCTTCCGTCTGGACGTTGAGCCCTATGTGGCGATGACCGCCGCCAAGCGGGCCAAGGCGCGTGATTTAGTCGCCATCGAAGAAGCCTTTGAAGGGCTAGGGCAGAATCTACGCAATGCCACCTGCGAAGAGGAGCGGCGGCTGCACAGCGAGTGTGATGTCGCTTTTCACGAAGCGATTTTCAAGGCGACCCACAATATTGTCTGGGCGCAGCTATCACATATCCTGCGACCCTCCATCTACATGCTGATCTCCATGTCCAACGAGAACGCCCCAGATCCTGAAGAGAGCCTGGAGCGTCACCGTCAACTGATGGAGAGCATCCGGCTGCGCCGCCCCCGGGAGGCGTTTTTAGCGTCCCAAGCGGTGTTGGCAGGTACCGCCGCAGCGCTAGGGCTTGAGCACAGCGTTAGCTCATTAGGGCGCAGCGTTGAGCTGCCCCACACCACCCCCTGAACCCATTTTCAATGGTTAAAAACAAAGGCAAGCGTATGTCTGACTTCAACTCTGGCTTTAGCTCTGGCTTTAAGTTAGGCCTAGTGGGCGTGGGTAAAATTGTCCGCGACCAGCACCTACCGGCAATCGCCGCTACTCCAAACTGCCATCTTGTCGCTACGGCGGATCCTCACGCCTCGCTGCCGGAACTACCCGCCTATCAAAACCTGGAAGCGATGCTCGACGCCCACCCTGAAATTACCGCTGTCTCAATCTGCACGCCGACCCATCTGCGCTACTCCCAGGCGCGGGCCGCACTGATGCGTGGCAAGCACGTGCTGCTTGAGAAGCCACCGGGGGCAACGTTAAGCGAAGTGGAGGACTTGATTGCCTGTGCCAAAGAACAGGGCGTTAGCCTGTTTGCCGCCTGGCACTCGCGGTTTGCCCCTGGCGTTGCCCAGGCCCAGCAGTGGTTAGCCGAACGGCAGGTGCAGCGGGTAGAGATCGAGTGGAAAGAGGACGTGCGGGTATGGCACCCAGGCCAAGCGTGGATCTGGCAGCCGGGTGGCATGGGAGTGTTTGATCCCGGTATTAATGCGCTGTCGATTGCGACCGCCATCTTGCCCCAGCCGTTTTTTCTGCAACAGGCGCGACTGCTGGTGCCGAGCAATGCGCAAACTCCGATTGCAGCGGATCTCACCTTTACCGACCCACAAGGCGCGTCCATTGAGGCGGCGTTTGATTTTCGCCAGAGCGGCCCGCCCACCTGGGATATGCATATCCACAGCGATGGCAGCCGCTTGAGTCTCACCCAAGGCGGCTGTCGATTGGTCATCGACGATGAACTGATCATTGAAGAGGAGGAGCGCGAGTATCAAGGTTTATATGCGCGCTTTGCCGAGCTGATCGCAAACAAGCGCAGCGAGGTGGATGTTGCCCCGCTGCGCCAGGTCGCCGATGCGTTTCTATACGGCCATCGTGAGCCTACCGAAGCGTTTATCGAGTGAAGGCTTTATATGGAAATATGAGGTAGCCAAGAAGCTATCTAAGTAGCCTTAATCGGATACGATCTTATTGCGTTTTATACAGCTGTCATACGCTTGGGGAACGAAACTATCTTCCCCCACGTCGTCTCGAGCTAACGTAAGAAACTCGCAAAGCGGTGGCAGCATATGGGGGGCTAGCTGATAGGCGTTTAACGTTTCAGTCAGGTAGCGCATATCTTTTTCAGCATTACCAAGACTGAACTGTAACTTTGTGCACTCCTTCTGCAGTACCCACTCCATAACGGGAGCGAGCATCGCGCTGTTGGCTCCCCCTTGTGAGCAAATTTCCAGGAGTTTGTCTTGTGAAACGTCCATGCCGGCCGCCATAGTGGCCGCCTCACTGACTAGGGCAGCAGCCCCTAACGAGAGAAAATTATTAATCAGTTTCAGCTTATGCGCTGAACCAACCTTACCCACATGAAAGATGTTTTCCGCGAAACTTTCCATGACCGGCGTAATACGCGCCACTGTGGAGACATCGCCACCCACCATGACATTTAGCCGTCCATCTCTGGCTTCACGAGGCGTGCGTGCTAAAGGCGCGTCAACGAGTATCACCCCTTGATGTTCTACGTTTTTCGCAAGGCGCTCAGTTGATTCGGGATGAGCCGTAGAGCAGTCGACAATAATAAGCCCTTCATGGCTTCCGGCCATTAAACCGTCAGCCCCGCTGACGATTTCGTTAACCTGTTCGGATGTCTTCACGCAGATAAAAACAATATCGCTATTTCTTGCCATCTCTGCGGGAGTGCTAACTTCCGTCGCGCCTTCCTTGCATAGCGCTTCAAGGGGGGATCGATTCCTATGGGCCATCACCGTTAGCGGATAACCGTTACGTACGATATGTCTGGCCATTTCCTTGCCCATTAAGCCGAGCCCAATGAATCCGATGCGTTCTTGTTTCATAGTCGCCTCTGATGAGTTGGTTCACCACACCTGAATATCGCCCACTAGACCTTTGCATGAGCGGCTGTTATTGCAGCGCCCGAGGGAAAGTAACCCCCAGACGTTCCGACCAATCGGCTAGAGCTTCGGGAACACCGTCTGGAAGAGGCACGCCCTCCTGCGCATAACGCTTATGGAGGGCAAGTCCGCGCTCGCCAGGAATCCGTACTGGAGGGCTACCTTCCGCAACAGGATTGTTACGGCAAGCATCCACCAAAGCGCCAGTTTCGCGTTTGAAGGCATCGAGCCCACCAAAGGCTTCGGGATCCATGATCTGCACCATGACCGAGGCACCCCATTGTGCAGGCGCCTGCACACGACCAAATCCAGCGAGCCCAGACGTTAAGGCTTCCACCATTAGCCCCAGCGCATATCCCTTGTGGCCATGGTCAAGCCCACCAATTGGCATGATGCTCCCCTTAGGCTCATCGAACAGCACGCTAGGTTGATCGGTCGCATTGCCCTGGTGATCCTTGAGCCACGGATACGGCAGTTGGCTGTTTTGTTTGTGCAGTCGGCCGACCATGCCATTAGTGGTAATGGATGTGCTGACATCTAACAGAACCGGGCCTGAAGCCGTCGGGTAGCCCACAGCGATAGGGTTAGGGGTATGGGTCGCTTGCAAACCGCCATACGGGGCAACCGACTTAGTCGCCGGATCGGATGATTCGATCACCACCACGAGGTCTTGATCAGTGGCACGTTTCAGATAGGCCGCCAAGCAGGCGATATGATTTGAGCATCGAATCACGACTGTCCCCGTGCCGCAGGAGCGAGCCATCAATTCGGCGGTTTCCATTGCTTTAATGATCAACCAGGGGCCGGGAAGATAACGACCATCCCATGTCTGCACGGCAGCGCGTTTGGAGATTACCTCATACTCACCTGACACAGGCATCCGGCCAGACTGAATCTCGCCAAGGTAAGGGGATAGTAGCTGAAGCCCGTGAGTCGTGTGTCCCATCAAATCGCCTTCGACGAGTATCTCGGCAACTGCTTGAGCCTTTTCTTCATCGAGCCCGGCTGCCACAAGTAAAGCGGTGCTGAATTGAGTCATTTCCTGAACGTCGTAATGGTGGCTCATTGTATTTATTCTCCTAAATTTGTTGTTGTCAGGCTCTCTTAATCATTACGCCGTCTGAGTTGATTGATTAAGGCGCTATGGTCTAACTCGCCATCCCCTTGATCGACGAGCTCTTCAAAAAGTGTGTTGACCAATGACGAAACCGGTAGCTTAAGATGTAGCGTGTCGGCAAAAGCCATCGCGGTCTGGGTATCTTTCAATTGCCATTTCGCTGGCCCACCCGGGGTAAAGTTTTCCTGAATCATACGCTGCCCGTGTATACGCAAAATGGTCGAGTCAGCAAACCCACCTTCAAGCGCACTGAGCATTCGCTCGGGGTTTGCCCCGCCCTGTTCTGCCAATAGTATGGCTTCTGCCACGGTAGCAATGGTGTTGGCCACAATCATTTGATTGGCGAGCTTAGCAAGTTCCCCGCTACCTGCAGGGCCAACATGGACGGGCCTGCCGAGAGATAAGAGAATGGGTTCTACTGCTTTAAAACTTACGGCATCGCCACCCACCATAATGGCCAGCGTGCCGTCGATCGCTCCCTGCTCACCGCCGGAAACCGGCGCATCAAGGTAATTAATCTGGCTCTTGGCGGCTTCTTCTGCTTGACGGCGAGCGGTTTCGACAGGTATTGAACTCATGACAATAAGTGTGGCGTCACGCTGCATGGCATTGAGTAGGCCGCTAGGGCCCAACAGCATTTCATCACACACAGGCCCAGAGCTAAGCATAACGATAACGACATCGCTTTCGGCAACGGCTTCTTCGGGCTTTTCTACGATGGTGGCACCCACCGACTCTAAACGGTTGGCTTTGCTTTTTGTTCGATTCCAGACAAGCACTTGGTGTCCTGCATGGGCCAAGCGTGCTGCCATCGGCGCACCCATAATGCCCGTGCCAATAAATCCGATAGTACGTGACGTTGTCATTATTAGTTCCTCTATCTAGATGAGCCATTGAAGAGATGGGGCGGTGCGTTTCTATATCTCATGCAAGATTTCAGCTACGTTTCTCAGCTACGTTCCAGCGTGATGGGGCATCCACGTTCGTTATTTGGTTGTTAGCGCAGGTAAAGCGGTATATCGATATCACCTGATTCTCGGAAGTTAATCAGCCGGTCGAGTACCTTGGATTCTGAACGCTCTAAATGGGTTGCCAAGGCTTTGCCTGCTTGCGCAGGTTGTTGCAGGCGCATTTTTTCAAATATCCATAAATGTTCATCGAAGAAAGGATCTTGATCGGGAAGCTTTAATACTCGTCCAAGCAGGTGTTTACTGACTAATAAGATAGGATGCGTGCGCCGGAGCATATTCATGACCTCCTGGTTATCACCTAAACTAACGGCGGTATGATGGAGATCATTTTCTAACTCATCCAGTAGCTCCCCCTTTATATCAGGATAGCTCTCAGCAGCGTTTTTGAGTTTGGTTATATAGCCTTTAATGGCACTTTCTGGCATATGTTTTGTAGCTCGCGCAATCATATAAGGTTCTAATTGGCGACGTGCTTCATAAAGATTATGTAACCGCTGATCATTCAGGGGCACCACGCTCCAGCTATTATATTTAATCTTCTCGACTAAACCGATAGACTGTAAATAGAGCAAGATTTGGTGAGTGACCGTACGGCTGACATTGAGCGTTTTGGAAAGCTGCAGCTCATTGAGTTCAAACGCACCCTTAATCGAACATAAAACGATGTCATGCTCAACGCTGTCGATATGCGCCCGCCAAGAAACGATACGGTCTACTTTTGGGGCATGGCCAAGTTGTTTGAAATCATGCTCACTGAGCGCACGTCGCACTATCTCACCTGGCGATGCGCCTACTAAATAGCCGCGCCCCTCGAAACGGCAGATATACTGCTCTTCGTGCAACCGGCTTAATGTTTGCCGAACGGGCGAGCGGCTAATACCAAACAGCTCCGCTATATTTCCCTCAAGCAGTACTAAACCGGGTTCAAGACGTTTCCCAACAATACTCTGCTTAAGAGCCGTGTAGAGTTGGTCGCGCAGCGTTTGTGTCATAGTCAGTTAATTGCTCTTTAATGGGAGTTTAGGTGACGGCACCTACCAGCCAGGGAACGAATTCATTATTACCGTAACCCAGTGATTCGCTGGCGCTCATATCGCCCGAAGCGATGGCAATAATGCGCTCAAAAATCTGCTCGCCAACACTTTCTACACTGTCAGTGCCATCAACAATAACGCCACAGTTTATATCCATGTCTTCA
Organism: Halomonas sp. ATBC28; assembly: GCF_005937175.1. NCBI lineage: Bacteria > Pseudomonadati > Pseudomonadota > Gammaproteobacteria > Oceanospirillales > Halomonadaceae > Halomonas > Halomonas sp. ATBC28. Next base: position 314,919 of record NZ_VCQL01000001.1, read on the forward strand.
TGCATTTTCTCATACATGGAGGTATTCGTTGCGAGCTTAAGGCAGGGAGCGGGTTTGAAGCCTGAGACTGAACCTCGTCCAGTGGTAAAGCAGACTACGTTAGAACCGGAGGCGATTTGACCCGTGACCGAAATCGGGTCATAGCCAGGGCTATCCATAAAGTTAAAACCGCGCGTGGTCATCTTCTCAGCATACAGGAGCACGTCGTTAAGGCTCGACGTTCCGCCTTTAGCTACTGCGCCTAATGATTTCTCAAGGATAGTTGATAGCCCACCCGCTTTATTGCCTGGGGAAGGGTTGTTGTTTAACTCAGCGCCATTTATCTCGGTGTAATGTTTCCACCAGGTGATCCGATCGAGTAGTTTCTGGGCGACGTTCTCATTAATGGATCGGTCTATCAGGAGGTTTTCAGCGCCATAGATTTCGGGGGTTTCGGCGAGTATAACGCTGCCACCATGTTGCACGATAAGGTCGGCGGCATGGCCCAAAGCTGGGTTCGCGGTAATACCTGAGTAGCCGTCTGACCCGCCACACTGCAATGCAACCACTAAATGTTCAAGAGAGGCGGGCGTGCGTTGTTGTTGGCCGTGTTGGGTGGCCATTTGCATGATGTGATCACAGGCCGTTTTGATACTAGTGCGTGTCCCACCCGCGTCTTGAATATTAAAGTAAGCTAGCCGCGAGGCATCTTCCAACCCCTTTCTTTTGACTAATGTTTTGACCTGGTTGGTCTCACAACCCAGGCCAATGATGAGTACAAAAGCAAAGTTGGGGTGCTGGGCATACCCTGCGATAACACGCTCAAGAAAGGCAAAACCTTCTGAGTCAGTATTCATGGCGCAACCAGAACCATGGGTAATGGCCACTACACCATCGAACCCCATTTGGCTTAATTCCCCAGACTGATTGAGCGCGTCCGCAGCGGCTTTAGCCACCGTGGCAGAACAGTTCACGGTAGAGAGAATACCAATATAGTTACGCGTTCCCACGCTACCATCAGCCCGTTGGTAGCCTTGAAACGTCCGTGAATGGCTAACGGTGACGGTTTTTTGATGGGGCTGAAAATCTTCCAATGAAGAACTAAGTTCAATCATGGTGAGGTTGTGGGTGTGCACATGCTCACCAGGATTAATATCCCGTGCAGCCAGCCCAATCAGTTGGCCATATTTAAAAACGGCCTCACCATTTTTGATAGGCGTGAGCGCAACTTTATGCCCCGCATCAATATTTTCTTGAGCAAGCGTGCCCTTTTTATCAATGGGTATATCTTTTGGAACTGCTTTTGAGGCAACGCCTACGTTATCCCGCGGATTGAGATGAATAATAACTGACGGGGAATTAATGAGATTCATCGTTTACCTCAAGCTGATTATTGGGCTTTTGTTGCAAGGGTCAGGCGCAAGCTTAAAAGCGATCATTGTGGGTGCACTCTAGCAAGCCGGCCGCGTACGTCGATTAGACTATTGTTCTATATAATGTTCATTGAGCGCAATGGTCATCTAGTCTAGATTGCTTTCATACACGCGGCGCACAAAGCTAATTGCCGATTGCGGCTCAGTTGGAAGGCCAGCTCACGATTACGCCGCAGATGGATGATGTGATTTGGATACGGCGCGGCCATCCATCGCTTCTTACGGCCTGTGTGTTACCAAGATCTCCCCATGGCCTTGCTGCCGGAGGCGCTGAAGGAGAGCAATCCCCTGAAGGTAATCCGCTTGGTGGATGGGCAGCGTGAACATGCCCATATTTGAGCCGCCGTTCACAGTTTTGCTAGGCGTTTTTTGTAAAGGCCTTGGCAGCTGCAAAATACATTACTAGACTGTTATCACGCAGTCATACTGTATGACACCTTGAGTGAAGAGATTGCTGGGTTCACGAGCAAAACAATAATGAGAAATGACAATGCCCCACATAATCAATTATTTAACAAAAATTCAGTTCGGTGAAAGCGCTATTGCTGAATTAGCCAATGAGCTGCAATTGCTGAAGATAAAACGACCGTTGTTTGTGACTGATAAGGGGCTCAGTGCTACCCCTCTTATCACACACGTTATTGAGTCTGCTCAGCTTGATGATGGCGCATGTGTTTTCGATGATACGCCGTCCAACCCTACGGAAGTAGCGGTAGAGCAAGCGCTTACTTACCTGCGTGAAAGCAAATGTGACGGCATTATTGCCGTTGGCGGTGGTTCCAGCATTGATTTAGCTAAAGCGGTCGCCTTACTTTTTAATCATCCTGGGCCGTTACGCCAATACGCTGCGATTGAAGGCGGCGTAACAAAAATTAAAGCCGATGTGCTGCCATTAATAGCAATACCGACAACGGCAGGAACCGGTAGTGAGGTGGGAAGAGCCTCATTGATTACCATGAAAGACAACCGCAAACTTGGCTTTCTCTCTCCTTACCTGATTCCTTCGGTCGCTATTTGTGACCCTCGTTTGACGCTAGGTCTACCACCTTTTTTGACCGCCGCCACGGGTATGGATGCGATTGCTCACTGCGTTGAAACCTTTTTAAGCCCCAAAGTGAATCCTCCGGCTGAAGCGATTGCTTTAGATGGGCTGACGCGCGCTAGCAAATATCTAGTAGAGGCAGTTGAAAACGGCGAAAACTTAACGGCTAGAAATGAAATGATGATGGCGGCCCTTGAAGGCGCCATGGCTTTTCAGAAGGGGCTGGGAGCGGTGCACTCCTTATCCCATGCATTAGGCGGCCTGCACGAGTTAAAACTTCATCACGGTACGCTCAATGCTGTGTTGATGCCGACTGTGCTTAGATTTAACCAGCCCGGCTGTGAGGAAAAATATGCTTGCCTCAAAGACGCGATGGGTCTCAATCCTAACGACGATTTAGCTGAAGCATTTGAAAAGCTCAATGTGAAATTGGGGATGCCTGCTAGCTTGAGCGAAATGGGCGTCATGGAAGAGCACTTGGATCAACTGGCTCAGTGGGCATTGGAAGATCATTCTACGGCGACCAATCCGCGCGCGCCCTCTAAGGAAGACTTTTATGACATGCTCAAAGAGGCTTTCTGATAAATAGAGTTCTGTCCACTTAATAGTCCGTGAAGGAGGTCTTTGACAAGAAAAACGTAAAGTAATAAAGCATGCAGTTCCAAAAATGATAATTAATTGTAAGCAATACATTACTAAAGGAAAATGAATATGATAATTACAAACCATTCCCTTAAAACTATTTTTGCTTCAAGTATAGCCGCAGCTGTTATGACAGCGTCTGGCTCTGCCCTTGCGGATTACCCCGAACGCCCCCTTACGTTGATTGTGCCTTGGGCTGCTGGTGGTGGCACTGATGCGACGGCGCGAACTATCGCCCGTGCTCTGGAAGAAGAGCTGGGGCAGAACGTCAATGTTGTCAACCGAACAGGGGGCAGTGGCGTTGTTGGTCATACCGCCATGATTAATGCCGAGCCGGATGGTTATACGATTGGCTTGGCTACTGGCGAAGTTAACATGATGCATTGGTTGGGTTTAACGAACCTTACGTATGAAGATTTTACGCCTATTGCTCAAATCAACTACGACTTTCCAGGCATACAGGTAGCAGCTGACTCCCCTTATGAAAGCCTTGAAGAGCTCCTTGAAGCGATACGCTCTGAACCTAAAGGCACGTTTACTGCTTCGGGTACTGGCCAAGGCGGTGTGTGGCATTTAGCCTTTGCTGGCTTTTTGATGGATCAAGGTATTCCCGCCGACCAAGTGATTTGGATTCCTAGTGAAGGAGCAGCACCAGCGATGACTGAGCTGGTGTCTGGGGGGATTGATATCGTACCAAGCTCGGTGCCTGAAGCCCGCTCAATGATCGAGGCCGGTCGCGTTAAGAGCTTTGCGGTAATGTCTCCAGAGCGTATACCCAGCTTCCCTGATGTTCCCACTACTAATGAGTTAATCGGTAGTAGCTATCAAGTGGGCGAGTGGCGTGGAATTGCAGGGCCTAAAGGCATGGATCCAGAAGTAGTAGCAACACTTGAATCAGCACTAGAGGCTGCTTACAACAGTGATACTTATCAAGGGTTTATGAGTCAGCAAGGGTTTGGTACCGAGTGGCGTAACGCGGAAGAGTTTGGCCAACTCATGGAAGATATGGATAGCGTATTCGGTGAAATTGTTGAACAAGTTGGCTTAGCTAACTGAGGAATGACAATGCGGGATTTTTTCGCCGGAATAGCGTTCGTTATTGCTGGGATTGTTACGATCATTACTGCCCAGCAGTTTCCTACTCTACCAAGCCTGCAGTATGGGCCTTCGCTTTTCCCCTCCCTCATAGGGGGGGGATTTTGCCTCGGCGGGGCTGTACTTGCCTTGAATGCATTATGGCTTAGAAAAAAAGCTGTCGCGCAAGAAGCACACGGTAATCCATCCCTAGCTGGCTCACTGCCTGAGAAAAAGAATTGGGCAATGTTGTTGCCACCAATATCTATTGTCTTTTATATCCTGGCAAGCGACTACCTTGGTGCAATGTTGACGATAATGATCATTATGTTTTTGCTGATGTTATTAAGAAAAACATCACCCTACATAGCATTGGCAACGTCTCTAGCAGTGTCGTCAGCTATTTATTTTATCTTCTCGCGCTACTTGCTCGTTCCATTGCCGCAAGGTCTTCTATTAGGGGGTAGCCTGCCATGGATATCTTAATGAATGGGGTTGGGCTGGTTTTAAATTTTGAAACCTTGCTGGTTATTTTAGCGGCGTCACTGTTTGGTATATTTGTAGGTGCAGTCCCCGGCCTTACTGCGACAATGGCAGTAGCACTATTAGTACCGTTGACTTTCTACATGGATACCATCCCGGCTATTGCTGCCATTGTAACGACATCGGCGATGGCGATCTTTGCGGGTGATATCCCGGGCACCTATCTAAATATACCGGGCACGCCTGCATCGGCTGCTTATGTAGGGGAGTCCTACGCATTAGCGAAAAAAGGCAGGGCAAGAGAGGCCTTAGGTATTAATTTAGTATGTTCTGTTTTTGGCGGTATTTTTGGCACCATCGTTTTAATTGTTGTGGCTCAATCCCTTGCTGAGGTAGCGCTGCAGTTCAGTGCATTTGAGTACTTTTGGCTTGCGGTGCTCGGGTTAAGCTGTTCAATTTTTATTTCAGTTGGTTCTAGAACAAAAGCATTCCTCTCACTTCTTTTTGGCATTCTGCTTTCAACCGTCGGGCTTGATATGATGAGTGGTGCTCCACGTTTTACATTTGGAGTGCCCGACCTTATGGCCGGTATTAACTTTATACCCGTTATGATTGGTATGTTTGCTCTAAATGAACTGATGAGCTATTACGCTTCAAAATCTGAGAAGAAAACAATCAGTATCGTCGATAACGATAGTGTCTTCCACAATGTACCTGGGCATATTAAACGTTACTGGCGTAACATGATACGTGGTAGCTCAATCGGCACGTTGATTGGTGCACTGCCGGGCGCGGGTGCAGATATTGCGGCCTGGATCTCGTATGGTGTGGGAAAGGGTAGGTCAAAAGAGAGTGCCAAATATGGCACCGGTAATATAGAAGGCATCATGGATGCAAGCTCCGCTAATAATTCCGGCATCAGTGGTGCATGGGTACCCGCTTTAGTCTTTGGGATTCCTGGTGACTCTATTACGGCCATCGTCCTTGGCGTTTTATACATGAAAGGGATGAATCCTGGGCCCACTATTTTTATGGATGGGAGTGGGTTGATCTATGCGCTGTTTATGGTGTTTATTTTAGCTAACTTGATGATGCTACCTATTGGCTATATGGCTATCCGACTTTCAAAGTTTTTCATCCTAACACCCAGCCGGGTACTGATGCCCATAATATTATGCTTTTGCATTGTAGGGGCTTTCGCTATCAATAATAGCGTTGTGGATATTTGGTTAATGCTTATTGTAGGGCTAGTGGCTTATGTATTGGCTGTGAATGACTTTCCAATGGCGCCAGCCATTCTTGGGTTAGTGTTGGGTTCCGTTGTTGAAAATAATTTCATGAGCGCAATGTTGCGCACTGGTGGTGACTTAACGAGCTTCTTTGCAAGACCAATCAGTGCGGGGCTTGGCATTGCGGTGATTCTACTATGGTGCTCACCGCTTTTGATCAAAGCTTATCGCTATCAGCAGCATAAATCAGGAAGTGTATATTAGGGTCTGTTGACGTTTCATCGCGAACCGCGTTGCCCCACAAAGCGCGTCAGACAAGGCGCAAAACGCTGGGAAGGGTGGTTCCCTTTTCAGGTTTTGCAACGCCGTATGGCGCGCTTTGTGGGGCAACCCGAAGGGCTGGGCCCGTTTTTATCCGCGGCGGCGTTAGTCGTCGTTCATTTGGAACCACCAAACGTCTCTCCTCCTGCCTTGCCGCGAATAAAAACGGGCTCCAGCGCGGCCGCGAGTGAAACGTCAACAGGCCCTAGTCTGTCAGTTACTATGAAATAAGCGCAGCGAGGCAAATATGGCCTCGCTGCGCTAGTTCGTAAGCCTGTTTTATAAGACTATCGTGACGCCATCGCTGGCTTTATTACGTTATTCACGCTTGCCATCGACCAGGCGCGATACTCCTGCCGGATTGCCATCACGAATAGCGTCGGGCAGTAGCCCTTCCGGCAGTGCCTGATAGCACACTGGGCGCAGGAAGCGGAAAATCGCAGCGCTACCTACTGAGGTCGTGCGTGAATCCGAGGTGGCAGGATAAGGGCCGCCATGAACCATGGCGTGGCACACTTCTACACCCGTCGGCCAGCCGTTGGCCAGGATACGCCCGGCCTTGCGCTCCAGCGTCGGCAGCAGTTGCTTGGCAGTCGCCAAGTCACCGTCATCCATCTGCAGCGTAATGGTGAGCTGGCCTTCCAACTGAGCCGCAACGCGGGCCACTTCCTGGGTGTCAGCACAGGCGATCACCAATGAAGTCGAACCGAACACCTCTTCCTGTAACGCGGGGTCACTCAGAAACGCCTCGGCTTGGGTAACGAACAGCCCGGCCTGGCAGGGGTGAGCTGTCTCACCTGCCTGGCCGCGTGCCACCTCGGTCACCTTGGCGTGGCTGGCGAGTCGGCCTACGCCCTGTTGGTAGGCATCATGGATACCCGGCGTCAGCATGGTCTGGGCAGCACTGCCCTTAACTGCTTCACCGGCCGCCGCAACAAAGGCGTCCAGTTCAGGGCCCTGAACCGCAATGACTAGCCCCGGGTTGGTGCAGAACTGCCCGGCACCCATGTTGAGTGAACCGACAAATCCCTCCGCAATCGCTTTACCGCGTGCCTTGAGGGCTTCCGGAAGAAGAAACACCGGGTTAATGGAGCTCATCTCAGCGTAGACCGGGATCGGCTGCGGCCGCGCCTGGGCAGTGGCCATTAGGGCCGTACCGCCGCTGCGTGAACCGGTGAAGCCCACCGCCTGAATGCGTGGGTCAGCAACCAGCGCCTGACCGATTTCGCGGCCCGAGCCAAACAGCAGCGAGAAGACGCCCTCAGGGAGTTCGCACTTAGCAACGGCGCGTTGAATGGCGCGGCCTACCAGCTCAGAAGTGCCGGGATGGGCAGAGTGGCCCTTGACCACTACCGGGCAGCCGGCGGCCAGCGCAGAGGCGGTATCGCCACCGGCAACGCTAAAGGCGAGCGGGAAGTTGCTGGCGCCAAACACCGCCACCGGGCCCAGGCCGATATGGCGCTGACGCAGGTCGGCGCGGGGCAGCGGCTCACGATCGGGCATGGCTGGATCGATACGTACATCCAACCATTCACCTGCGCGCACTACCGAGGCGAACAGCCGCAACTGGCCGCAGGTACGACCACGTTCGCCCTCTAAACGCGGGCGGGGCAGGCCGGTTTCGGCCATGGCACGCTCGATCAGCTCATCGCCGATCCCTTCGATCTCTGCGGCAATGGCTTCAAGAAAGCTGGCCCGCGCCTCTAAGGAGGTCTCGCGATAGCTATCGAAAGCCGCCTCGGCTAATGCGCAGGCCTGTTCGACCTCGGTCTTGCTGCCGCCGGGGTAGGCGGGCGCCAGCGTTTCGCCGGTGGCGGGATTTACCGCATGAATGTCAGCCTGTTGGCCGCTAATGGCCTGCTGACCGATCAGTAGTTTACCTTCCAGAGTCATACTTCCTCCTGCTGGGGTGGTTAGAGTACGTTAAAGCGACTTTACGCTGATGGGCGGTGCGTCTGCTTCCACCCGTAGAGGGTTGCGCAGGGCGCGACCAAACTCATTGATTTTGATCTCAAAGCGATCGCCCTCGCGCACCTTGATGCCGTCGGCGAAGCTCAGTGTCGCGGTACCGAAAAAGTGCACATGCACATCGCCGGGGCGGCGGAAGCCCGGGTATTTAAAGTGGTGATACTCCAGGTTGGCCAGGCTATGGGCCATGTTGGCCTCGCCGGTGAGAAAGGGCTTCTCCCACACTGTTTCACCACTGCGATGAATAGCGCTGGTGCCTTCCAGATGAGCAGGCAGTTCGCCGATCAACAGTTCGGGACCAAAGCTGCAGGCGCGTAGCTTGGAGTGAGCTAACCACAAGTAGTTGAAGCGCTCGGTCACGTGATCAGAAAATTCGTTGCCGAGGGCGTAGCCGACCCGCCAGGGCTGGCCGTCATCACCAATCACATAGAGGCCCGCCAACTCAGGCTCCTCGCCTGCATCTTCGGCGAAGGCGGGGGATGGAATCTCCGCTTCTGGCGCCACCACGCACTGGCCATCGCCCTTGTAGAACCACTCCGGCTGTGCACCTACCTGGCCTGCATCGGGTTTGCCGCCCTCCACGCCCAGCTTGAACATGCGCATGGAGTCGGTCATATCCTCCTCCGCGGCCTGGGCTTTGGCATGCATTGCCGAGCGGGTATCGGCACTGCCCAGGTGGGTAAGGCCGGTGCCGGTGACCAGGCAGTGGGCCGGGTCGGTATGGGTCAGCGGGGGTAGCAACTGTTTAGTGTCGACCAGCGCTTGATAATCCAGGCGTGTGTCGGTCAATGCTTCCGTCAGCATGTCGCTAAGTGGCTTGCCGGCGGCAATGGCCCGATTGGCCAGGGTGTAGGTGTCGCAGTCGAGCAGTCTGACCTGCTCTTCGCTTTCGACCAGGGCGGCGCGAACCTGGCCCTGGTGGTCACACTGAATCAGTCGCATGGCGGTCTCCTTATGCAGAGTCAGTCAATAGTGTAGCGGTCATCATAGTGGCCAAATGGCCAGTTGCGGCCACATCAATAGCGCCGCGAGTACGCACAGCTGAATGGCCATAAAGGGTAGTACGGACAGGTAAATATCCTTGAGGCTGATATCCGGCGGTGCCACGCTTTTAAGGTAGAAGGCGGCGGGCCCAAAGGGTGGCGACAGGAACGATACCTGCATATTCACGGCGAATAGAATGCCGAACCAGATCGGATCGAAACCGAGCTGAATAACGATGGGTAGAAAGATCGGCAGAGCCAGCATGGCGATCCCGATCCAGTCTAGGAATAGCCCCAGCACGAGCATAATCGCCATCATCACCAGAATGATCACAATGGGCGCTACATCGAGTCCCAGGATCAAGCTCGAAACAAAACGGTTGCCTCCCATTAAATTATAGACGCCCACCAGGGCGGCGGCGCCGATGCCGATCCAGATGATCATGCCGCAGGTATTCATGGTCTGCCCAAGGCTATGGTGCAGCATACCCGGGGTGAATTCGCCGCGAACAATAGTGGCGAGCAGTACACCGAAAACACCCATGGCCGCGGCTTCGGTGACCGAGGCGATACCACCGTAGATAGTGCCCAGCACTAAAAAAGCGATCAGCCCTGGTAACAGAATGGCCTTGACCGCGTCCAGCTTAGTGGCGAAAGGGTTATCCTGGGTATCTCTATCTAACGGCGGGCCCAGTGCGGGATTTCTCAGGCAGCGCACCAGCACATAGGCAATGTAGCAACCCATCAAAATCACCGCTGGCGTCACGGCTGCGGCGAACAGGTCGGCAATCGATACGCTGGCGATCAGACCGTAGATAATCAGCACGATTGAGGGCGGCATCATGGTGCCCAGGGCGCCCCCGGCACACACCACCCCAATAGAGAGGTGTTTGTCGTAGCCCAGGCGGAGCATTTGGGGCAGCGCCAGAATCCCAAGCAGCACGATCTCACCACCGATAATGCCCGAAAGAGCGGCCAGGAAGAACGCTACCACGATGGTCTGCACCGCCACGCCACCTGGCAGGCGACCGGCGAAGACGCGCATGGCGTTGAACAGGTCTTTGGCGATTCCGGAGCGATCCAGCAGTGATGCCATCAACACGAACATGGGCACCGCCACCAGCGAATACTCGGTGATAAACCCATAAACGCGGCTGGTGACCAGGGGCAGCGCCGCCTCGCCGAACCAGCCGAAGGTGAACGCCATCGCTACCAAGCCGGTGATAAACGCCAGCGGCAGACCGGTGACCAGTAGCGCGAAAATGGCCCCGACCATGAGGATCGTTGCGGTTGAAATATCCATCAGCGCGCCTCCTCGATGTTGGCAGCGGGTTTCGCTTTAATCGATTCCCACAGATGCAGGCAGGCCTGTAGCGTCATCAACACCAGAGCAAACAGAATCATGCCCTTGACCATAGCGGGAAAGGGCGGATTCCAAGAGGTGCCGGAGCGCTCCAGCGACCACTCACCGAGCGGGTTATGCGAAGCTCCCCAGAACATATGAAAGGCGGCATAGCTCATCGTCAGGCAGAAAATCAGAGTGAGCAGGTCGTTGAAACGATCCATCCAGCATTTCAACCTGGGCCCGGCGCTGTCGTAAAGCACCTTGACGCGGATATGGCTATTGCGCGCCATGGCCGCTGGGCCGCCCAGTACAAAGATAACGGCGATCAGAAACACGACGGTTTCGTGTACCCAGGAGGTGGGGTTGTTGAAACCGTAGCGCATAAAGACTTCGACGACGCTGATGCCCATCGCGACCAGCACGAGCCAGGAAACGGCACGGCCGCCCCGTGCAATTAAGCGGTCTAAAGCATTACGTTCGGGAGACACCTCCTCCACCGTTTCGAGGATCTCGGGGAGATCCTGGGTATTCGGCGAAGGAGTTTGATTGTCAGGCGTTTTTTGGGACATGGCGCGACTCTACGCGCAGCGCTCGGGGTGTTTGCCCGAGCGCTGCGTTGGTTAGATTAATGAGGCCGGTTGTGAGCAGAGAGTTGAGAGCACAGAGTTAGAGCAGATTGCGCGAGCGCAAAAAGGCGGTCGCCGAGTCATAAATCTTCTGAGTCATCTCATTTTCACCCGCCCACTCTTGCCACTCCTGCTCAGCCGCGGTGCGGAATTTCTGACGCTCTTCTTCGGGCAAGTTGAAGGGGTGAACGTCTGGGTCATCCTGAAGCCGCTGCAGGGTCTCAATATCCTGCTCCTTGAGGCGGGCAATCAGGTCGTAGGCCATGCCATCAAAGGCGGTATTGAGGGTCGTCTGTAGCTCCTCGGGCAAGCCATCCCAGATGTCTTTATTGATCGACACAGCGATCATGGGCATGGAGTGAAAGCCAGGGTAGAGCGGGTAGGGGGCGAAAGCGTGCAGACCCATGGCGTCGTTATTCGAGAGCACCGTGGAGTCCGCGGCGTCGATCACGCCTTTTTCCAGGCCGGTATACACCTCAGAGCCCGGCAGGTTGACGGGCGTGGCGCCAATGCGCTCGAAGATGTTGTATACCATGCCTTGAGGGGCACGGATTTTTAACCCTTCAAAGTCGGCGATGGATTCGATGGGCACCGTGGAGGGTACCGACTCCAACGGAAAGGTCGCTGCGCTGATCAAATGGGCGCCATAGGGTTCGACCAGTTCGTTGTAAAGCTCTTCACCGCCGCCGTATTTCATGTACTCCAGGAAATCGTAGGGGTTCTGCCAAGCACCAACAAGATTGCCGAGCATACCAAAAGCCGGATCCTGGCCAGAGAAGTAGCTTGGGTCGGTCATATGACCCTGCAGAATCCCTGAGCTAACGGCGGTCAATGTCTCAGTAGGGCCAACCACGGAATTAATCGGCATTACCTCGATTTCAACACGGCCATCAGTCATTGCCGTAATGCGCTCGGCCCACTCTTGTTTGATCTTAAAGCTGGGTTCGCCCGAGGTTTCTGACGCCTGAAATTTCCATTCGTACTCGGCTGCCTGGGCCGCAGAGAGGCCCAGCAGTAGCACGGAACCAGTGAGTAGCGAGCTGTATTTCGATTTGAGCATAGCACTATTCCTCAAGTTTTTTGTTGTGGAGAGCGTGGTGGTTAACGCTGTAATGCAACGGGCCAATGACCCACGTGGGAGGGTAATGTTGAACATTAAGGGCAATTGTTCAACATATACTTTTGTATGGTCGACTAGATTGACGGGGTAGTTTAGTGTCTTGCGCATTCGGCACCCACTCTCGACGCCAACTCTCAGGTCGTCAGCCGTCACCGAACTAAAACAAGGAGTTAACCTCATGGGCCAACGTCAACGTCCGCTGCGCAGTGCTGAATGGTTTGGCACGGCTGATAAGAACGGTTTTATGTACCGCAGTTGGATGAAAAACCAGGGCATTCCCGACCATGAGTTTCAGGGCAAACCGATCATCGGTATCTGCAACACCTGGTCGGAGCTCACTCCTTGCAATGCGCACTTTCGTAAGTTGGCGGAGCACGTGAAGCAGGGCGTGCTGGAGGCGGGGGGCTACCCGGTGGAGTTCCCGGTGTTCTCCAACGGCGAATCCAACCTGCGCCCCACCGCGATGTTTACCCGCAACCTGGCCAGCATGGACGTGGAGGAAGCGATTCGCGGCAACCCCATCGATGCGGTGGTGCTGCTGGTGGGCTGCGACAAAACTACCCCGGCGCTACTGATGGGTGCGGCGAGCTGCGATATTCCCACCATCGTGGTCACCGGCGGGCCGATGCTCAACGGCAAGCACAAGGGCAAGGACATTGGTTCCGGCACCGTGGTCTGGCAGCTCTCCGAGCAGGTCAAAGCCGGTGAGATATCGATGCACGATTTCATGGCCGCGGAAGCCGGCATGTCCCGCTCCGCCGGTACCTGCAACACCATGGGCACCGCCTCCACCATGGCCTGCATGGCCGAGTCGCTGGGCACCTCGCTGCCGCACAATGCAGCGATTCCGGCGGTGGACTCCCGCCGCTACGTGCTGGCGCACCTTTCGGGTAACCGGATTGTCGAGATGGTCAACGAAGATCTGCGGCTATCTAAAATACTCACCAAGCAAGCCTTCGATAACGCCATCCGCACCAACGCCGCTATCGGCGGCTCCACCAACGCGGTGATTCACCTCAAGGCGATTGCCGGGCGCATCGGTGTCGATCTGACTCTGGACGACTGGAGTCGGGTAGGGCGCGGTACCCCCACGGTGGTGGATTTGCAGCCTTCGGGGCGGTTTCTGATGGAAGAGTTCTACTACGCCGGTGGGCTACCTGCAGTGCTCAGGCGCCTGGGCGAGGCCGACCGGCTGCCGTTCAAGGATGCCTTAACCGTCAACGGCAAAACCCTCTGGGAAAACGTCCAAGACGCCCCGCTGTATAACGACGAAGTGATCCGGCCGCTGGATAATCCGCTCACCACGGATGGCGGCATATGCGTGGTGCGCGGTAACCTGGCGCCCAACGGCGCGGTGCTCAAGCCCTCAGCAGCCACGGCGGAACTGATGCAGCACCGCGGCCGTGCGGTGGTGTTTGAAGACTTCGACGACTACAAGGCGCGCATCAATGACCCTAACCTGGACGTGGAAGCCAACGATATTCTGGTGATGAAGCACTGCGGTCCACGCGGCTATCACGGTATGGCGGAAGTGGGCAATATGGGCTTGCCGCCCAAGATCCTCGCCCAGGGCATCACCGATATGGTGCGCATTTCTGATGCCCGCATGAGCGGCACTGCCTACGGCACCGTGGTGCTGCACGTTGCCCCGGAAGCCGCCGCCGGTGGCCCACTGGCCGCGGTGCGTAACGGTGACTGGATTGAACTTGACTGCGAAAGCGGCCGACTGCATTTGGAAATCAGCGATGAAGAGCTGGCTTCGCGACTGGCTGAGAGCGACCCCACCGCCGCCTCAACGCTGATCGCCAGCCAGGGCGGCTACCGTCAGTTGTACATCGAGCGAGTACTCCAAGCTGACGAAGGCTGCGACTTTGACTTCCTGGTGGGTTGCCGCGGGTCTGACGTGCCGCGGCACTCGCATTAACTGGACTGAGCAATCACTTCCCGCAGAGTGCTCATTAATGCGGCGGCACCGGGGGAGAGTCGCTGGTGGCGTAAGCTCACCAGCCCATAGGGCTGAACGCTTAGCGCCTCGCTAAATGGCAGTAGGTGAAAACGCTGCGGTGGGCAGAGCAGGTCAGCGGCTTCCCGTGTAGTCACCGTGATGGTATCGGATTTGTCGACGAGGGCCAGCGACAGCAGCAGGTCAGCGGTATCGACGATCTGGCGGGGCGGCGCGACCTGATGGTGCAGAAATAGGCTATCCACCCGCTGGCGCATCAACGCGCCAGCGGGCTGCAGCGACCAAGGGAAGCACGCCATATCAGCAAGGCTCAGCGTTTGTTTATCGGCTAATGGATGCCCTTGGCGGCACACAAAGCAGAGTTCCTCCTCGCCAATCTCCTCGAAGACAAAGCGCTCGGCATCGACGCCTGCGGGTATGCGGGTAATCGCGAAATCCAGTTCGCCTTCCAGTAGGCGTGGTACCAGCACTTTGCTGACATCCACATCTACGCTGATTTTTAGCCCTGGCCGGTCGCGGTGCACCCGCTCGATGGCGCTGGTGAGCAGCGTAACCGCTGGCGCCATTACCGTGCCGACGGCTACCGTGCCGGCACTGCCCTCGCCGAGAGCGTTTAGCTCCTCACCGGTGTGGCGTAGCGCTGAGAGCATGCTGTGGGCGTGGCGAATCATAATTTCGCCATACCAGTTAGGCGTTAGCCCACGGGGGTGGCGATCGAACAGCCGAATACCCAGGTTGGCTTCCAGGTCGCTGAGCAGTTTTGAGGCGGCGGGCTGGCTCATATTGAGCTGAGCCGCCGCGCGGTGCAGGTTGCGCTGCTCGTCCAGGGCTAAAAATAGCTGAAAATGACGCAACTTTAGTCGCACGTCTAAAAACCAGTTTTCGCCGAGAATGCCCATGGCATAAGCCTCGTGTTGTTATTGATACTTAGAAGTATATCGATAGTGAGGCATTTGTATATTGGTTGGTTATGCCAGACATGGCTACTGTAGTGTCTGTATCGGTGATGATGAACTGTGGTAACTCACTGAGTTAACAGCACCGGCCTAGGCTTTGTCTGAAAAGTCGGCGAGCGCAGTCAGTTTTCAGACCAAGCCTAACAACAATAATTTAGCAACAAAGTATGCCTCCAGGAGGAAGCTCATGCCTCTCATGTACAGCCAACGATTAAGAAATGGTTCACCTCTTCTGCTCGGTGCAATTGCCGCGGTGCTGTTGGCAAACACTGCACAAGCCCAGAGCAGTTCTGAAGCCAACGCGAGCAGCAGCGTCGGCAGTGGTATCCAAACGTCGGTGTTTGGTCATCTACCCGATGGTCGCCAGGTGGATGTCTATCAACTTACCAACGCCAATGGTATCGAGCTGCGGGTGACCAATTACGGTGGCATCATTCTGTCACTGAAAACCCCTGATATGGACGGTAAGTTTGACGATATAGCGCTGGGCTTTGACTCTTTGGAAGCCTACCTCTCCGATGAGTACCGTCAGGCCAATCCTTACTTCGGCGCCATTATTGGTCGTTACGGCAACCGTATTGCGGGTGGGCAATTCTCCCTCGATGGAGAAACCTATTCATTGGCTACCAACGATGGCAGTAACCACCTGCATGGCGGCGACCAGGGATTCGATAAAGTGCTATGGCAAGCCGAACCATTCGAGAGTGACGCAGGCAATGGATTGGTACTGCGCTATACCAGCGAGGATGGCGAAGAGGGCTACCCCGGTAAGTTGGAGAGCGAAGTTACCTATACGCTAACCGATAATGACGAGCTGATGGTGGATTATCGGGCGGTAACCAATAAAGCCACCCCGATTAACCTAACCCAGCACAGCTACTTCAACCTAAAGGGTGAGGGTAGCGACACCATTCTCGATCATCAGTTGATGATCAATGCCCCTGAGTTTACCCCGGTCAATGACACCTTGATTCCAACCGGTGAGATCCGCTCGGTGGAGGGCACGCCGTTCGACTTTACCCAGGCGACGCCTATCGGTGAACGGATCGAGCAAGAGAACGAGCAGCTTGCCTTTGGTGGCGGTTATGACCACAACTTTGTACTTGCCCGCGATAACGCTGCATCAGATGAGCTGGTCTTGGCTGCCAAAGTATGGGAACCCAGAAGCGGACGCCTGGTGGAAATCACCACCACCGAACCCGCGATCCAATTCTATTCCGGCAACTTCCTTAACGGCGACCTGACCGGCAAGCAGGGCCAGGCCTACGGGCACCGCTCCGGCTTTGCGCTGGAAACTCAGCATTACCCTGACTCTCCCAATCAAGAGGCGTTTCCCAGCACGATCCTAGAGCCGGGCGAGACTTATCGCTCACGCACGGTCTATCGCTTTTCCGCGCAGCAAGACCTGGGCTCGTAATCTCGATTCATCATTACTATTACCAACCGTCCGTGGTTAGTAACCAAAAATATCAATAAAAACAACGCTAAAAATAGCAGGAGTACAACAATGAAATTGACGACAACATTTACCCGTTTAGCACTTGGTAGCGCAATTATGCTGGCCTCACTAGGGTCAGTACAGGCCCAGGAAGACGAGGTGAAGATTGGCTTTATCGTTAAAAAGCCGGAGCAGGCGTGGTTCATTAACGAACAGGAGGCGGCTACTGAAGTAGGCGAAGAGCTCGGCTTCGAAGTGGTACGCCTTGGCGGCGAAGATGGCCAAGAGGTGCTTAGCGCTATTGATAACCTCTACTCCCAAGGCGCTGAAGGGTTCGTAATCTGCCCGCCAGACGTACGCTTGGGGCCAGCGATTATGAACCGTGCTAACCAGTACGGCATGAAAGTAGTCACTGTGGATGACCAGTTTGTTAACTCAAGCGGTGAGCCCATGGAGGGCGTGCCGCACCTGGGTATGTCGGGCACCAAAATTGGGCGTCAGGTGGGCGAAGCCATTAATGCCGAAATGGAAGCGCGCGGCTGGAACCCCGAAGAGGTAGCCGCGCTGCGGATCACCAACAATGAACTACCGACCGCCGTTGAGCGTACCGACGGCGCCACCGAGGCGCTGATAGCCGCGGGATTCCCAGAAGATAATATTTTCGACGCGCCTCAGCAGAGCACCGACACCAGTGGGGCTTTCTCTGCCGCCTCTCCGGTGCTTTCCCAGCGCGGCGATTATGAGCACTGGGTGATCTATGCCCTTAACGAAGAGAGCGTGCTTGGTGGTGTTAGGGCTACCGAGCAGTATGGCTTAGCGCCTGAAGATGTGATCGGCGTGGGTATCAATGGCTCCGGCGCCGCCTTTGCGGAATTCTCCCGGGATAACCCCACCGGCTTTCACGGTACGGTAGCGGTGAGCTCCACCATGCACGGCCGTCAGACTGCTGAAGATCTCTACCGCTGGATTAGCGAGGATCAAGAACCACCGGCCAATACCGAAACCTCCGGCACGCTAATGACGCGGGAAAACTGGCAGGAAGTGCGCGCCGCGCTTGGTCTGTAACGGTAAGTCTCTGCGGGAGTATTGAAGCATGTCTGATGCTTATCTACGGTTCGACGCGATTAGTGTCGTTTTCCCCGGCGTGCGCGCGCTGGATGGGGTGAGCTTTGCCGCCCACGCCGGTCAAGTGCATGCGCTAATGGGTGAGAACGGCGCGGGTAAATCCACCCTGCTCAAGGTGCTCAGTGGCGTTAACCGGGCAGCCGAAGGGGCACTGTGGATCGATGGTCAGCGCTACGTATTCAACAATGCCCGAGAGGCGCTGCGGGAAGGCATTGCGATTATTTACCAGGAGTTGACGCTCTCACCCAATATGTCGGTAGCCGAAAACCTGCTGCTGGGTCAACTGCCCACGCGGCAGGGGTTTGTTGACCGTCGCCGGTTGAAGGAAAAAGCGTTGGCGATACTGGCTGATCTTGGCGAGGGGGAGATCCACCCCTCGACCAAGGTGCGCGAGCTCTCTATCGGCCAGCAGCAGATGATCGAAATTGGCCGTGCGCTGCTGCGAGACGCCAAGGTTATCGCGTTCGATGAGCCCACCAGCAGCCTCTCTATTCAGGAGATTCGCCAACTAAAACGTATCGTCCAACGACTGCGTGATGAGGGGCGGGTGGTGCTCTACGTGACTCATCGCATGGAGGAGGTGTTTGAGATGTGCGATGCGGTCACCATCTTTCGTGATGGCCAGCATATCCGCACCCATGAGGATATGTCGGCGCTCAATCACGACCTGTTGGTGAGTGAAATGGTCGGCCGGGATATCGACGATGTTTACGGCTACCGCCCGCGCACACAGGGCGATGTGGTCTTGAACGTGGAAGGAATCCACGGGCGCGGCCTCAAGGCGCCGGTGAGTTTCTCCGTCAAACGCGGGGAAGTCTTCGGGCTGTTTGGTCTGGTGGGCGCGGGGCGTAGCGAACTGCTGAGGTTGATCTGCGGAGTCGAATCGCCCAAGGCCGGCAGCGTACAGTTCAACGGTGAATCGAGACGTTTTAAAAGCCCTGGCGAGGCGATACGCGCCGGTATTGCCATGTGTCCAGAGGATCGTAAATCCCAGGGTATTTTCCCGGTGGCCAGCGTGGCCGACAACCTCAATATTAGCTGTCGGCGCTTTTTCAAACGCTGGGGCATGTTCCGCCACCCCGGCCGTGAGCGGCGCAATGCCGAGTCGTATATCCAGCAACTCAGTGTCAAGACACCGGGACCACGTACGCCGATCGGCAAACTTTCCGGCGGCAACCAACAGAAGGTGATTCTGGCCCGCTGGCTTGCCGAGGAGATTGATCTGTTTGTGATGGACGAGCCAACCCGAGGCATCGATGTCGGCGCACGGCGGGATATTTACTCGCTACTTTACGATTTGGCCGAACAGGGCAAAAGCGTGGTGGTGATTTCCAGTGACCTGGCAGAAGTCAGCTCCATCTGTGACCGCATCGCGGTGATGCGCGACGGTGAACTGGTGGACATAGTGCCGCGGGAATCGGCTACGCCGGAACGCCTGCTGGGCTTGGCGCTACCCGCCTAAGTGCCAGCTTTTTTTTAAGGTTTCCAAGATATTCGTTCTTAAGAGAACAAGCTCAGGACAACAACCATGACAACTAACAATGCAACCCAAGGCGAGACTGCGCCCGCCCGCCCGGCGGGCCGGCAGGGGCTGATCAAGCCACTGCGCACGCTGCTGGATACCTCAGGGCTGATTGCGATTTTCTTGCTGCTGTTTGTGGCCCTGGCGGTACTCATCCCTGACTTTCTGACCGGCCGCAACATGGTCGGGCTACTACTCTCGATCACCCTGATCGGCAGTTTGGCCACCACCATGATGCTGGTGCTGGCACTGGGTGAGGTGGATCTCTCCGTGGCCTCTACGGTGGCCTTTGCGGGGGTGGTCGCAGCGGTGGTGACCTCCAGTACCGGTAGCGTGTTTATCGGCGTGATCGGGGGCATTGTCGCTGGGGGCGCGGTGGGCGCTTTTAACGGCCTGGTAATTGCCAAGTTCGGTATTAACTCGCTGATTGCCACCCTGGCGGCAATGGAGTTTGTACGCGGGCTGGCCTATATCACCTCTGGCGGCGACGCGGTAATGATCACCGTGCCGGGTTTCTTTGACCTGGGCAGTGCCTCGTTCCTCGGCCTAACCCTGCCGGTCTGGACCATGCTGGCCTGTTTCGTGATCTTTGGTGTGGTGCTCAACATGACCGCTTTCGGGCGCAATGTGCTGGCCACCGGGGGGAACTCGGAAGCCGCCGCGCTTGCCGGGGTTAATGTTCGCCGCCTCAAGATTATTGTTTTCGGCCTCCAGGGCGTAGTGGCGGGTGTCGTCGGTGTACTGCTAGCTTCACGCATGGGGCTAGGCGACCCCAATACCTCTATGGGCTTGGAACTGGCGGTGATTTCCGCCTGTGTGCTGGGCGGTGTGGCGCTATCCGGTGGCGTTGCCACCATTACCGGTGTGGTGGTCGGTGTGCTGATTATGGGCTGCGTCCAGAACGCCATGGGGCTGCTCAACGTCCCCACCTTTTACCAGTACCTTGTGCGTGGCGCGATTCTGCTGCTGGCGGTGATGTTTGACCGCTGGAAACAGACCCGTCGTCAGCGGGCCTGACGCTTAAACCGTTACCCCTTTATTAGTTGGTCACTTTTTTCCGGTTTGTACGGAGGCTTTGTTATGTCTGATCGTCAGCGCCCATTACGCTCTGCCCATTGGTTCGGCACCGCCGATAAAAACGGCTTTATGTACCGCAGTTGGATGAAAAACCAGGGCATTCCCGACCATGAGTTTCAGGGCAAACCGATCATCGGTATCTGCAACACCTGGTCGGAGCTCACTCCTTGCAATGCGCACTTTCGTAAGTTGGCGGAGCACGTGAAGCAGGGCGTGCTGGAGGCGGGGGGCTACCCGGTGGAGTTCCCGGTGTTCTCCAACGGCGAATCCAACCTGCGCCCCACCGCGATGTTTACCCGCAACCTGGCCAGCATGGACGTGGAGGAAGCGATTCGCGGCAACCCCATCGATGCGGTGGTGCTACTGGTGGGCTGCGACAAAACTACCCCGGCGCTACTGATGGGTGCGGCGAGCTGCGATATTCCCACCATCGTGGTCACCGGCGGACCAATGCTCAACGGCAAGCACAAGGGCAAGGACATTGGTTCCGGCACCGTTGTGTGGAAGCTCTCCGAGCAGGTCAAAGCCGGTGAAATATCACTCCACGACTTTATGGCCGCCGAAGCGGGCATGTCCCGCTCGGCGGGTACCTGCAACACCATGGGCACCGCCTCCACCATGGCCTGCATGGCCGAGTCGCTGGGCACCTCGCTACCCCACAATGCAGCGATTCCGGCGGTGGACTCCCGCCGCTACGTGCTGGCGCACCTTTCGGGTAACCGGATTGTCGAGATGGTCAACGAAGACCTGCGGCTCTCCAAAATCCTCACCAAGGAAGCCTTCGATAACGCCATCCGTACCAACGCCGCCATCGGCGGCTCCACCAACGCAGTGATTCATCTCAAGGCCATTGCTGGGCGGATTGGTGTGGATTTGACCCTGGACGACTGGAGCCGTGTAGGCCGCGGCACGCCCACGGTGGTCGATCTACAACCCTCAGGGCGTTTTCTGATGGAAGAGTTCTACTACGCCGGTGGCCTGCCCGCGGTGCTCAGGCGTCTGGGTGAGGCCGACCGGCTGCCCTTCAAGGACGCCTTGACCGTCAACGGCAAAACCCTGTGGGAAAACGTTCAAGACGCCCCGCTGTACAACGACGAAGTGATTCGCCCGCTGGATAATCCGCTCACCGCGGACGGCGGCATCTGCGTGGTGCGCGGCAACCTGGCCCCCAACGGCGCGGTGCTCAAGCCCTCGGCAGCCACGGCCGAACTCATGCAGCACCGCGGTCGTGCGGTAGTGTTCGAGGACTTCGACGATTATAAAGCGCGCATTAACGACCCGGACTTGGACGTGGAAGCCAATGACATTCTGGTCATGAAGCACTGCGGCCCGCGTGGTTATCACGGCATGGCGGAGGTGGGCAATATGGGCCTGCCGCCCAAGATCCTCGCCCAAGGCATCACCGATATGGTGCGTATTTCGGATGCCCGCATGAGCGGTACCGCCTACGGCACTGTGGTACTGCACGTAGCGCCCGAAGCCGCCGCCGGCGGCCCGCTGGCCGCGGTACGCAACGGTGACTGGATCGAGCTCGACTGCGCAAGCGGCCGGCTGCATCTGGAACTCAGCGATGAAGAACTGGCCTCGCGCCTGGCCGAAAGTGACCCCACTGCCGCCTCAACGCTGATTGCCAGCCAGGGCGGCTACCGCCAGCTGTATATCGAGCGGGTGCTCCAGGCGGACGAAGGCTGCGACTTTGACTTCCTGGTGGGCTGTCGGGGTTCTGATGTGCCGCGGCACTCGCATTGATGGTCATTCGAAGATCCTGAGGTAGCGCCAAAAGGGTCGCGAGCTAAAGCTACCTCCCTCGGGGGCAATTATCAGCCTGGCAGAGATAGCTCCACGCAGAGTGACGAAGAGCTTAAAAAAGAGGACGCGCAATGACCGCTAGGTTGACCGACAAGCATATTCTGGTAACCGGTGCTGCCACCGGCATCGGCCGCGCCATTGCCGAGGCCTGCGTCCGCGAGGGTGCCACGGTCGCCTTGCTGGATAGAGACGGTGATAACGTCGAGAGGCTGGCAGCGCAACTGCGCAGCGAAGGACACAATGCTCAGGCGTTGGTGGCAGATATTGCTGATCGCGCAACGGTGGACGCCGCCGTGGCGAAGGCGCGGGAGATTAACGGGCCCTTGACCACCTTGGTTAATAACGCCGGAATGAATGTCTTCCATGATCCACTCGCCATGCCGGATGACGCCTGGCAACTTTGCCTAGCGGTCGATCTGGAAGGTGCCTGGTTCTGTAGCCGGGCGGTGTTGCCGGACATGTTGGCGCAGGGCGACGGCGCCATTATCAACATCGCCTCCACCCACAGCTTCTCGATTATTCCCGGTTGTTTTCCCTACTCGGTAGCCAAGCACGGCTTGATTGGCTTAACCCGATCGCTCGGCATTGAATACGCACCGCGGGGCGTGCGGGTCAATGCCATCGCGCCGGGCTATATTGCCACCTCGGCGGTAGAGGCGCATTGGCAGACCTTCGATGACCCCGTCGCGGCTAAGGCACGCATCGAAGCCTTGCTGCCACCAGGGCGGTTAGGGCAACCCGAGGAAGTCGCCATGACGGTGGTCTTCCTGGCTTCAGATGAAGCCCCCTTTATCAACGCCAGTTGCCTGACCATCGACGGAGGCCGCAGCGTGGTTTATCACGACTGACAGTTGTTATGGTCGTTGAGTGCTTGCAAGGAATATCTGGATATTAGTGGCGTGAATAGAGTTTAGGCTGTATCCACGGGTTTAAACGTTAGTGCTTAGTTTTCCTTCAGCGAGCTCAATCTCTTGAGTAGATTGTCTTGGAAGAAATATTCCTTTTATACAATCTGGATTAATGATGGCAAGTTGAATATGGTTTTCAGAAAAAAAACTTGGCTCCATCGTATAGTGGATCGCCTTCGATAAACGCGGCTCTAACAGAGTCAAAGGGTTCACCCTGTTCCTTGGCTAATGCACATGCATAACGGATTACAGCACAGTCAAGCTCACGGGCTTTAAAATCAAAATCTGTTTTTCCAAACGATCTATTCTCAGGCAGTGGTGTACCTTCTGCCTCTAAATCGTCTTTTAGCTGCTGATAAGCTTCTTTAAGAAAATCATTATATTTTTGGTCAAGCAAATCCAGACAGTTGCCGAGCTCAATTACTGCGCCCAGTACAAAGGGATCTTTAACATTAGAAGCAGCCCGCTGGCTATCTTGAAGGGCATACTGATGCGCTCTTTCAAGATTATTTTCCCAAAAGTAAACGCCATTGCCCAGCCAATCATACTTATTATTACTGTGTTTGAATTCAGATTTTTGGTTCAGGATACTGATGGCAATATCTTTATCTAACCCATGAAAACCATAGACAATTGTCGGTTTTGATGAATACATTAGGTCTTAACGTGTGCCGTATGGTTGCCTTTAGACTTAGATGGACTGAAAAAACGCTTATCAAGACGTCCTTGTGAATCAAGGATGTGCGCATCTTTAAGCAATTTCATTCTTTGCTCATGAGTGCGGTTCTGCCCAGCTGCCTTAACTTTTTGTGTCAATTGATGAATAGACATAAAATACTCCCTTGTACATTTTCATGCTAATCGACCTTTTGGCTACAGGCAAGTAGCCGATCCGGACTTAGCCTGGCTATCTAACAGCGTCTCGCCATCGGTGGCATTTAGCGCCATGGTGATGCCTCCCATGCAGGTCATGTCGCGATCCCAGGCGCAGTGTTCGATGCGGGTGGTGCCCATCAGTTCGGCCACCAGGGCATCGTCAATGGCGGTGTGCATGGCGGCTTGCATGGCGTCAAAGCCGCGCACGCCGGAGCCGGTAATCAGCACTAGATCGGGGTTAAAGAGCGCCAGCACATTGGCAATGCCGAACCCCAACGCCCGCCCAGCCTCGGCGTAAATACGCTGGGCTGTCGGGTCGCCTTTTAATGCTAACTGTGTCAGCGCTTGCATCTGCTGCTCTGAGGGGTGTGCGCTGTCGCCGGAGGGAAGCGCTAAATGATCGGCGGCGGCGCGATAGAGCGCATAATCGCTAGTGTAAGCTTCAATGCAGCCCCGTCGCCCGCAGGCGCACAGGGCGCCATCGGGTTGGTATTTGCTGTGCCCAAACTCCGCCGCTGAGCCATTGGCACCTAGAAAGGGCACGCCGTTAATCAATACCGACATACCGATACCGTAGCCCAGCATAATGACCACCAAGTTGGGGCAGTCTGCATAGGCGGGCTGTGCCGCTAGAACGCTGGCGATGCAGTTGGCATCGTTTTCCAGCAGTACGCTGCAGTGAAAACGCTCCGCTAATCGCGTCGATATCGGTGCGTTACGAAAGCTTAAAGCGGGGGACCAGATAATCGTACCGCTTTGCGACGAGACTACCCCCTGCACTGCCAAACAGATCCCCGCCAATCGTTGAAATCCCTTTAGCTGTTGCGCGCAAACAGTGCTGATCTTCTCTTCCAGCAGCGCTTCCAGGTCGTCGGCGCTCAGCGTCAGGGTGGGCACCGCGTGGTGTTCGCTATGGCGTACCTGGCCCGAAAAATCGCCCACCACCAACTGGATCTCATTGATCGATAGCTTGATACACACCACGCAGGCGGCATTAGGGTCGAGTTCAATCAAGGTTTTTGGTCGGCCACGCCCGGTGGGGCGGGGTGTTTCGGGGGGCCGTTCCGTGATCAACCCCTGCTGGAGTAGTTCGGCGCTGATCGAGGTGACGGTGGCAGAGCTAATGCCATTGAGTGCGCCCAGGTCGATGCGTGCCACCGATCCTTGGTCACGCAGAGTGCGTATCACCGCCAGGGTGTTGTCGAGGCGGCTAGTGTCAGTCGACGGAAGGGCCATAGGGTCGCCGTTATAGTTCGTGTTGAAAAAAGCAGTGCTGCACATTGCTGAGCGCTCTCATCGTGGGGTGTGAGCGCAATTGTCAAAATACGACCTAAGTTGCATATGCAAATATTTATTTTAGCACCTAAAGTAAATCAAGCATCAACCTAAATCAATCGATGTTGATAAGCCCCCAACACAATAACAACAGACTTCATCAGGTGGCCTCATGCTGTTATCAGCGCGCAAACTCTGCCGCTCGTTTGGCGAAAACCAAGTGTTATTCGACGTTGATCTCGACCTGCAGGCGGGCGAAGTGCACGCCCTGCTAGGCGAGAACGGCGCCGGTAAATCGACCCTGGTAAAAATCCTGGCCGGTTACCTTCGACCCACCTCGGGCGAGGTGGTGGTGGACGGCAGCCAACGACACTACCGCTCTAGCGGTGAGGCAGAGGCCGACGGCGTGGTAATGATTCACCAAGAGTTGGTACTGGCGGAACAGCTCAGCGTAGAGGAAAACATCTTCTTGGGCCG
This sequence comes from Halomonas sp. ATBC28, assembly GCF_005937175.1. Lineage (NCBI taxonomy): Bacteria > Pseudomonadati > Pseudomonadota > Gammaproteobacteria > Oceanospirillales > Halomonadaceae > Halomonas > Halomonas sp. ATBC28. The sequence goes on from NZ_VCQL01000001.1 coordinate 340,590, forward strand.
CGAACTGCGCCGTGGAGTGTTTCTGGATCGACGAGCCATGCGGGAACGCAGCCGGACGGCACTGTTGGAACTCGAAACCGACGTTGATCCACGCGCTCGAGTAAAAGACCTCAGCACCTCTGATCAGCAGATGGTGGAAATTGCCAAGGCGATCACCCGGGATGTGCGCGTGCTGATTATGGACGAGCCCACTGCCACGCTGACGGAAAACGAAGTATCGGTGCTGTTCGCACTCATCGACCGTTTGCGCCAGCGTGGCGTGGCGATTCTATATATCTCCCACAAACTGCGTGAAATTGAGCAGATTGCCGACCGCGTGACGGTATTGCGCGACGGCCATTTGGTCGATAGCGGCTCCATGACTGGACGCAGCAAGGAGGAGTTGGCACGGCTGATGGTGGGGCGTGAGATCACTGAAATGTACCCACCGCGTACGCATCTCCCCTCCGATGCGCCGGTGGTGCTGGAAGCGCGGGGTATGGTGGTGCCCGGGGCCGTTAAACAGGCCAGCTTTACCCTGCGCCAGGGGGAAGTGTTGGGGTTTGGTGGCATCGTGGGCGCCGGACGCACTGCGCTGATCGAAGCGGTGCTGGGCCTACGCGGCAAAAGTGCAGGCCAAGTGCTGCGCAACGGCCAGCCGGTGGTGTTGCGCCACCTGCGTGATGCGGTGCATCAGCGGATTGCCTATTTGACTGAGGATCGAAAAGGCAAAGGCCTGGTGCTCAATATGGATCTGCGCTCCAACGTTACGTTGCTCAATTTACGCGCTCACTGCCATCCGCTTATTGACCGCCGGCGTGAAGAGCAGGCCTTTCAACAGGCCATCCAGCGCTTTGATATCCGCCTGCGGACGGCAGCGCGCACCGCTGCCGAACTCTCCGGCGGTAATCAGCAAAAGCTGCTGCTCGCCAAGGTGATGTCCATTGACCCTGAAGTCGTGATTATCAATGAACCGACCCGGGGCATCGATGTGGGTACCAAGCACCAGATCTATCACTTTATCCATGAATTAACCGAGGCGGGCTGCTCGGTGATATTGATCTCTTCAGAAATGGGCGAGCTGATCGGCCTTTCCCACCGGGTGGCGGTAATGTGCGCCGGGGTACTCACCGGGGTGCTTGAAGGCGAGCAAATAAACGAACACGAAATCATGCAGTACGCATCCGGCATTAAGGGAGCAGAGGTCGATGAGCAGCGTCATGGCTAATAACAAAACGACTAATAAAGCAGCTAACCAAATGATCAAGCAAAAAGGCTTCGCCATAGACCTGAAAACCTGGGGGCCCTTTGTAGCACTGGTGGTTCTGGCGCTACTGGGCGTGCTGATTAATCCGGCTTTTTTGGGGCTGGATAATCTCTCGAACATGCTCACCCGCAGTGCCTTTATCGGCATTATTGCCATCGGCGCCACCTTCGTGATTACCGCCGGCGGGTTGGATCTTTCGGTAGGGGCAATGGCGGCCTTTATTGCCGGGGTGATGATTATTTTGATGAACAGCCTCGTCGAGCAGTTTGGCGCAGGGCTGACCACCGTGCTGTTCGGCGTGGGTGCCTCGCTGCTGCTGGGGCTGTGCGCTGGCTTTATCAACGGCATGGTGACTACCAAAGGCAAAATTGAGGCGTTTATTGTCACCCTCGGCACTATGGGGATTTACCGCTCACTGGTCACGTACCTCGCCGATGGCGGCACCCTTACCCTGGACTGGGCAGTGCGTGATATCTATCGGCCGATGTATTACGGCAGCTTCCTGGGCATCACCATTCCGGTCTGGGTGTTTCTATTTGTCGCCATTGTTGGCTACATTCTGCTCAACTACACCCGCTTCGGGCGCTACTGCTTTGCCATCGGCTCCAATGAAAAAGTGGCCGAATACAGCGCTATTCACGTCGATCGCATCAAAACCATGACCTACATGCTGCAGGGTGTGTGCGTGGCTTTGGCGACGATTATCTATGTGCCCCGGCTGGGCTCTGCATCGGGTGCCACCGGGGTGCTCTGGGAGTTAGAGGCGATTGCCGCAGTCATCATCGGCGGCACCATGCTCAAGGGCGGGCATGGGCGTATCTGGGGCACGGTGGTGGGCGCCATCATGCTCACCATGATTGGCAATATTCTCAACTTGACCGATGCCATTTCTAACTATCTCAACGGGACGGTGCAGGGGATCATCATCATTGTGGCGGTCTACCTGCAGCGTGCCTCGTGGAGAAAAGCAGCGCCTTAAGGCACTGAAACGAATGTAAAAACCAGAAAAACGTTCGCAACATCAACCCTTAGCAGCTCGCAACACAGCAAGTAAAAACAGCAAAACAATTACAAACACGAAAGGAGCATCACTATGCGAACCATCAAGACAGCAGTGAAGGCCTGCGTCACTACTGCAGCACTCACTTCAGCAATAGGGCTCTCCGGCGCCGCGGTTGCCCAGGAGTACACCATCGGTGTCTCCATTCCCGCCGCCACCCATGGTTGGACGGGGGGCGTTAACTACCATGCCGAAGAGGCCAAAAAACGCCTTGAGGCGCTCTATCCTGACATTGAGATCACCATCTCCACAGCAGGCACGGCCGGCGAGCAGGCCAATGATCTAGAAGACTTGGTGTCGCTGCGCAACATCGACGCGCTGGTGGTGCTGCCGTTTGAATCTGGGCCACTGACCGATCCGGTGCGCCGGGTTAAAGAGTCCGGGGTGTTCGTCACCGTGGTAGATCGAGGCCTGACGGAAGAGGGGATCCAGGATCTCTATGTAGCGGGGAATAACCATGAACTAGGCCGCGTGTCCGGCGAGTACATCCGCGAGCGCCTTGATGATCAGGGCGACATTGTGGTGCTGCGCGGTATTCCCACGGTGATCGACGATGAGCGGGTGCAGGGCTTCCAGGAAGCGATCGAAGGCTCCGAGGTCAACATCCTCGATATGCAGCATGCCAACTGGAACCGTGATGATGGCTTTGAAGTGATGCAGGACTACCTATCGCGCTTCGACAATATCGACGCCGTCTGGGCCCAGGATGACGATATCGCGCTAGGGGTAATTGAAGCAGTGCGCCAAGCGGATCGTGAAGACGAGCTGTTTATCGTCGGCGGGGCGGGCATGAAGGACATTATTAAACGGGTGATGGATGGTGATGAGCTGGTGCCAGTGGACGTGTTGTATCCACCTGCCATGATCGCCACCGCCATGGACCTGACCGTACAGCACTTTGTCTCCAATGGCCCGGTGTTGGGTGAGTACATTCTAGGCTCGCCGCTGATTACCCAGGAGAATGCCGAGCAGTACTACTTCCCCGATTCGCCGTTCTGACCGCGTATTGATTGCGTAGTGATTAATAGGCGCGGGTAAAAGCACCACTCCTTCCCGCGCCTACCCAAGCACTTAATCCAAACGATATTGAGAGAGTCCTATGAAAACAATCAAAGGGCCAGCGCTCTTTCTCGCCCAGTTCGCCGGTGATGAAGCCCCCTTTAATAGCCTCGACAGCATTGCTGCTTGGGCGGCGGGGCTTGGGTATCAGGGCGTGCAGATTCCCAGCTGGGATGCACGCATGATCGATCTCAAACGTGCTGCCGAGAGCCGCACCTACTGCGATGAGATCAAAGGCACACTGGCCGAACACGGCTTGGCGCTCACCGAACTCTCCACCCATCTTCAGGGCCAGTTGGTCGCCGTGCATCCCGTTTATGACGAGATGTTCGACGGCTTCGCGGTGCCCGAAGTGCGCGGAAATCCCAAGGCGCGCCAGGCCTGGGCGGTTGATCAACTAAAGCTGGCCGCCAAGGCATCGCAAAATCTCGGCCTCACCGACCACGGCACCTTTTCCGGGTCGCTGGCGTGGCCGTTCATCTATCCCTGGCCCCAGCGTCCGGCGGGTTTGGTCGAGACGGCGTTCGACGAGTTGGCGAATCGCTGGCGGCCGATTCTGGATGCATTTGATGAAGCGGGCGTGAACCTCTGCTACGAGATTCATCCCGGCGAAGACCTGCACGACGGCATCACCTTTGAGATGTTCCTTGAGCGGGTCGGTAACCACCCCCGCTGCCACATCCTTTACGACCCTAGCCACCTGATCCTGCAGCAGCTCGACTACCGCGGCTTTCTGGACGTGTATCGCGACCATATTCAGATGTTTCACGTTAAGGACGCCGAGTTTAACCCCAGCCCCAAGCAGGGCGTTTACTCAGGCTATCAGTCATGGACAGAGCGCGCGGGGCGCTTTCGCTCCCTGGGCGATGGCCAAATCGACTTCAAGTCGATCTTTTCCTGGATGGCGGCCAACGACTACCACGGCTGGGCGGTGCTGGAGTGGGAGTGCTGCTTGAAGCATCCGGAAGTCGGCGCCCGTGAAGGCGCAGCCTTTATTCGCGACCACATTATTGAGGTCACCGAGCGGGCGTTTGATGACTTCGCTGACGGCGGCTCCGACGAGGCCGCCAATCGCCGCATTTTGGGTCTTAATTAACCAAAGGGGAGGGCAATACGACATGAGCAATCAACACGACACGCCGCGTCGGCTGCGCCTGGGCATGGTCGGCGGTGGCCAAGGAGCGTTTATCGGCGGGGTGCACCGCATCGCCGCGCGGTTGGATGACCATTTCGAACTGGTTGCCGGGGCCTTTGCCTCTGACCCTGATCGCAGCCGGGCCGCCGCCGCGGAGCTGCACGTTGACGCCGAACGCGCTTACCCCGACTACCAGACCATGGCCGAAGCGGAGCAGCAGCGGCCGAATGGCATCGATGTGGTCGCCATTGTGACCCCCAACCATGTTCACTTCGACGTGGCGCGCACCTTTTTAGAAGCGGGTTTTCACGTCATCTGCGACAAGCCGATGACGATCACCCTGGACGAGGCGCAAACCCTCGCCGAGCTGGTGGAACGGACGGGGCTGTTCTTCGGTTTAACCCATAACTACTCCGGCTACTCGCTGGTACGCCAGGCGCGTGAAATGGTCGCCAACGGTGAGCTGGGTGACCTTCGCGTCGTCCAGGTGGAGTACCCGCAAGATTGGCTCTCCACCCGCCTGGAAGAGAGCGGCGTCAAGCAAGCTGAGTGGCGCACCGATCCCAAACGCAGCGGCCCGGCAGGTTGTTTGGGTGATATCGGCACTCACGCCTACCACCTGGCGCGCTATGTGACCGGCCTGCAACTGGAGTCACTCGCCGCCGATATGCACACCTTTGTCGAAGGGCGAGCGTTGGATGACAACGTACATATGCTGCTGCGCTTCAAGGGCGGCGCGCGGGGCATGCTGTGGTCTAGCCAAGTCGCGCCGGGCAACGAAAACGGTCTGCAGCTACGCGTTTATGGCAGCAAGGGTGGCCTTGTCTGGCGCCAGGAAACGCCCAATCAGCTAGTGCATTCGCCACTGGGAGAGCCGCCACGGATATTGACCCGCAACGGCCCTGGCCTGGGCGAAGCTGCCATGGCGGCTGCACGCATTCCACCGGGGCATCCGGAAGGCTATCTCGAAGCCTTTGCCCAGCTCTATCGCGATTTCGCTGTGCAAATTCACGCTCATCAACGGGGTGAGCGCGCCGATGGGCTGGCGTTGCAAACCCCGGGAGTCGCCGACGGTGTCGATGGTCTTACGTTTATTACCCGCGCGCTGACCTCGTCCGCTGCCGGTGGGCAGTGGGTGGATATTTAAAACGCGGTTAAAGCACGCCTAAAAGAGAAAGGTGGGAAACAATATGAATCAGCACTCAGCGCGCTATACAAGCCTTGAACAGCGTGTGGTCTTTATTACCGGCGGCGGCAGCGGCATTGGCGCCTCGCTTACCCGAGCCTTTCACCTTCAGGGCGCGCGGGTGGTGTTCGTCGATATTAACGATGAGGCCAGCGAAGCGCTGGTCGAAGAGCTCCGCGCCGAGACCGGCGAGGCACCGCACTACCACCACTGCGACATTCGCGATGTGGCCAGCCTACAGCAGGTTATCGCCGAGACCGGCCAGCACCTCGGGCCAATCCATACCCTGGTCAACAATGCTGCCAGCGATGATCGTCACGCCTGGCAGGATGTGGATGTTGCTTATTGGGATGAACGTATGTCGCTCAACCTGCGGCCGATGTTCTTTGCTGCCCAGGCAGCGGCAAAACAGATGATGCAAACGGGCGGTGGCTCGATCATTAATTTTGGCTCGGTCAGCGTGCAGATGGCGTTAGGCGGTTTGCCCGCTTATGTGACTGCCAAAGCGGCCGTGCACGGTTTGACCCGCAGCCTGGCCCGGGAACTGGGCGAGCACAATATTCGCGTTAATACACTGGTGCCCGGCTCGGTGATGACCGAGCGGCAGCTCGAAAAGTGGATTAGCCCCGGCGACGAAGTCGCCATTCAACAACGCCAGTGCCTAAAAATGCGCCTTGAACCCCAGCATATCGCCCCCGCGGTGCTGTTTTTAGCCAGTGCCGAAAGCCAGGCCATCACCGCTCAGGAGTTGGCGGTAGACGCGGGCTGGGCTTGATGGATGATTCAACAGCAAGCTTTAAAATAACATTAGGAGAATTTCATGCACGTATCTAACAAATACAACGTGCCCTGTTCACGCCCTCGTCACTTAGCGCTGGTTGTTGCCGCTGTTGCTGCTTTGGGGTCAGTAACCGCAGCCGCCGATACCACGGTGACGGTGCTAAGGATTGAAAGCAGTAGCGCTGAAAAACGCTACTACGAGGAAGTGGTTGCCGCCTATGAGGCGGAGCACCCCGACGTTAATGTCGAGTTCGAATACCTTGCCAACGAGGCGTACAAAACGCGCCTGCCCACCATGCTGCAGTCCAGCCAGCGCCCGGATATCTATTACACCTGGGGCGGTGAGGGGTTGCGCGATCAGGTGGATGCGGGGTTTGTCCGCGATCTGAGCGAGCCGATGCGCGATGGCTGGCAGGATATCTACCCAGAATCTGCAGTACGCGCCTTCACCCTGGATGATCGTGTCTATGGCGCGCCGCTCTACGCCACGGTGGTGGGTATCTGGGCGAACACTGCCCTGACAGAAAAGGCGGGAGTTGATGCGCAAGCGATCAAGACCTGGGAGGATTTTGAAAACGCCGTGATAGCGCTGCGGGAAGAGGGCATAACGCCGCTGGTGGTCGGTGGCCAGGATGGCTGGCCGCTGCATTTCTATTGGGGCTCTTTAGTCACCCGCCTGGCCGGTGGCGAGGGCATCGAAGCGGCGAAAAATGGTGAAAACGGCGGCTTTGAAGGCGAGCCCTTTGTACGCGCTGGAGAGATGCTGCAGTCGCTTGTTGAGCTTGACCCATTTCAGCCCGGCTTTATGGCCACTTCCTACGAGCGTGCCAGCGGCATGTTTGGCGATGGCGAGGCCGCCTTCCACGTGATGGGCGACTGGGATTATCTTCCTTCCAAGCAGCGCTCAGTGAGTGGCGAGGGCGTCCCGGATGACGACTTGCTGTTTGTCCCTTTTCCAGAGGTCGAGGGTGGTGAGGGCAATGCACAGAGTTTTGGCGGGATGAACGGTTTTGCTGTCACCCGTGATGCGCCCGATGAAGCAATCGACTTCCTGCGTTTTCTGCTCAATGCCGACAATCAGCGTAAGGCCGCCGCTACAGGCATCTTTGTGCCGGTAGCCGAGGGCTCAGCGGAAGCCCTTGAAACGCCCTATGCTCGCCGCGTTGCAGAAATTCTTGAAGAGTCTGAGTTTCATCAGGTGTTTCTGGATCAAGCACTGGGTACGTCTGTCGGTGCGACGATTAATGATATCAGCGGAGATTTGGCGCAAGGCGTTGTGACGCCCGAAGAGGCCGCAGCCCGGGTCGAAGAGGCCTGGCAATTTAGATGATCCATCTCTTGTGAGGGCACAAGCGATGCTGCTTGTGCTTATTCTTGCTCTGGCTCGGAGTTTGCCATGACCACGCTTGACCGAACCGCCGTGCCGCGGAGAGGGAATGCTGACCGGGTGAAGAAAGGTTTGGTGAGCGGTAAATTCACCGCGCTATTAATCCTGCTTCCACCGGCGTTAATCCTTTTTTCGCTGTTCGTCATTCTGCCACTAGCGGATGCCGTCTATTACAGCGGTTTCTCCTGGAATGGCTACGGTGCGCCCAGTGACTTTGTCGGCTCACAAAATTATCAACGCCTGCTCGATCACTCGGTGTTTCATACCGCGCTGTGGAATACCGCCAAACTGATACTGGTATCACTACTGATTCAGATGCCCCTGGCACTGGGGTTAGCACTGTTGGTGTACCGTAAAACGCCCACCAATACTCTGTTTAGGCTGGTGTTTTTCCTGCCCTACATCTTGGCGGAAGTGGCCGCGGGGCTCATCTGGAGCTTTGTTTTTGACGGCGACTACGGCATTACCAGTTCGCTGTTGCATGCCATGGGCCAGGAGTCGGTATATGTACTGGCCGACCACCAGTGGGCGTTTCCGGCGATTATGACCGTGATCGTTTGGAAGTACTTTGGTTTCCATATGATGATCTACATTGCCGCCCTGCAGGGCGTGCCCAAGGATCTGGTTGAAGCCGCCAAGCTTGAAGGGGCTAAACCCCGCCAAGTGGCGCTTTTTGTACAAATCCCGCTGATTAAGCATGCCATCGTGGTGAGTGGTTTCTTTGCCATTATCGGTTCGCTACAGATCTTCGACATTATCATCCCGATGACCAACGGCGGCCCCTCTAACTCGACCCACACCATCGTTACCTACCTGTACAGCTTCGGTCTCTCACGGCTCAATATTGGCTTTGGTAGCGCCGCTGCGGTAGTGCTGTTTGTGCTCGCTATCGGAATCGCCTTCTTCTACCAACGTACCACCGGCAAGGGGAGTAAGGCATGAAAAGTATCACTACCCGTAACACCCTGCGCGTGATCATCCTGATCGTGGTAGCGAGCGTGGTGATCGGTCCCCTATTAGCGGCATTTTTCGGTGGCTTCAAGGGGAATTCAGAGCTGCGTACCAATCCGCTGTGGCTGCCTGATAGTTGGGATGCCGGCAATTACATCGGCATCCTGCTGGACGGCAATTTCTGGCGCTATTTGGGTAACTCTTTTTTCATCTCGTTAATGACGGTGTTTTTAACCCTGGTGGTGGGGGCCGCAGCGGCTTATGTGTTTTCGCAGATCCGCTTCTTCGGCGCCAAGATGATCCTCTCCTATCTGCTGCTCGGCCTGATGTTTCCCTTTGCGGCGGCCATTCTGCCGCTGTTTATCAAGGTGCGGGATTTGGGCCTGCTGGATACCTATTGGGCGGTGATCTTGCCCCAGACAGCGTTTGGTTTGTCGTTAGCCATCCTGCTCTTTAAGGCTTTCTTCGACCAACTACCCAAAGAGCTTTTTGAAGCGGCCTACGTCGATGGGTGTAGCTATCTACGCTTCTTCTGGTCGTTCACGCTGCCCCTCTCGACCCCCATTCTGGCCACCGTGGGCGTGTTTGTCTTTGTGCAGAGCTGGAACAACTTCCTACTGCCGTTAGTGGTGCTCAACGACCGCTCTATCTATACCTGGCCACTGGGCATGATGCAGTTCCAAGGGGAGTACCTTACCCAGTGGAACATGATTCTAGCCTTCGTGACCTTAACCATCATTCCGGCGGTTATATTCTTTCTTGCCGCCCAGAAGTACATCGTGGCTGGCCTGACCGGCGGCTCGGTTAAGGGATAAAGGAGGATCCATAATGAACGATGTCATCCATAACCCTATTCTGGCCGGTTTCAACCCCGACCCCTCCATTTGTCGGGTAGACGGCGACTACTATCTCGCTACTTCGACCTTTGAGTGGTATCCCGGTGTTCAGATTCATCAATCCCGTGACTTGGCTAACTGGACGTTGGTCACACGGCCCTTGAGCCGTGCCAGCCAGTTGGACATGCGCGGCAATCCGGACTCATGCGGCATCTGGGCGCCTTGCTTAAGCTACGCCGACGGGCTGTTCTGGCTGGTCTATACCGACATGAAACGTTATGAGGGGAACTTCAAGGATGGACATAATTACGTGGTGACAGCGCCGCGTATCGAGGGGCCCTGGAGCGATCCGGTCTACCTGAATTCAAGTGGCTTTGACCCTTCACTGTTTCACGATACCGATGGCCGAAAGTGGTTGATCAACCTGCAGTGGGATTATCGCCAGCGCGAAGGGAGGGATCGTTTCGGCGGAATAGTGCTGCAACAGTATGATCCTGAGCAACGCCGCTTGGTGGGCGATATCACCAATATTTTTGCCGGTACCGAAATGAAGCTCACAGAAGGTTCGCATCTCTACCGGCGCGATGGTTGGTACCACCTCTTGGTGGCCGAGGGTGGCACGGGTTACCAGCATGCGGTGACCATGGCGCGTTCAAAAACGCTGACAGGCCCTTACGAGGTACATCCCAACAATCCACTTCTGACGAGTCGAGATGATCCTGAAAACCCGCTACAGCGGGCTGGCCATGCAGACTTGGTCGACTCCCCTGAAGGTGACACTTATCTGGTGCATTTATGCAGCAGGCCCCTGTCAGGCACTCGGCTATCGCCGATGGGGCGCGAGACTGCTATTCAGCGCGTGGAGTGGGGTGAAGATGGTTGGCTACGGCTCGCTGATGAGGACAAGGCACCAGCGTTAAAGGTGGCGATGAGTGGGGTGACGCAGAAGCCACCTGCTCATACGGAGCACTACGATTTCAAATCAGCAACGCTGCCCGATGCGTTTCAGTGGCTGCGTACCCCCTACCCGGAACGGCTGTTTTCGCTCACCGAACGGTCCGGCTACTTACGTCTTTTTGGCCGTGAATCGGTAGGTTCCTGGTTTGAGCAGGCGTTAGTGGCGCGCCGCCAGGACAGCATCCACTGCAGTGCCGAAACGACACTCACCTTTGAACCCGAGGATATTCAGCAGTTTGCCGGGCTTATCGCCTACTACAACCGCTTCAAGTTCCATTATTTAGCGGTGACCTTGAACGATGCAGGCGACAAAGTGCTTAGCATTATCAGTTGCCTGGATGATTGGCCGAACGGCAACTTGAGTATCGCCGAACAAGGCATCCGCATTGAACCTGATGCCACGATTCGGCTTGGGCTGGATATCCACGCCCGGGAGCTGCGCTTTCGCTATGCCCAGGGAGATCAGCCCTGGCAATCGATTGGTCCTGCGTTAGATGCTGGCCTGCTTTCCGACGAAGGCAGTGGTCGTGCCCACGGCTATTTCACCGGCAATTTTCTAGGAATGGCCGCCCACGACATTAGTGGACGCGGCACCCCCGCCGATTTCCAGGCGTTTTGCTATCGCCGCGCCCCTCTTTCAGAGACGAGATAAGCTCATGGCTGAAGTAACACTACGCGACATCGAAAAGACGTTTCATGGCAAAACCACGGTAATCCCTGATTTAAATCTACATATCGAAGATGGCTCTTTCACTGTGCTGGTTGGGCCTTCTGGCTGCGGAAAATCCACCTTGCTGCGCATGATTGCAGGCCTGGAGACCGTGACCCAGGGCACGATCACTATCGGCGGGGAAGACGTTACCACTGCCGAGCCGAGTGACCGGGACATTGCCATGGTTTTCCAGTCCTACGCGCTTTACCCGCACATGACGGTCGCTCGCAATATCGACTTCGGCATGCGGCTGGCAAAAGTGCCCAGCAAAGAACGGGAAGCCAAAGTGGCCGAGGCCGCGCGTTTGCTCAATCTTGAGGATCTGCTCGAGCGTAAACCTGCTGAGCTCTCTGGGGGGCAGCGCCAGCGGGTGGCCATTGGCCGTGCCATTGTGCGCAGCCCCGGCGTATTTCTGTTCGACGAGCCGCTCTCTAATCTGGACGCTTCGTTACGCAACCGCATGCGGGTCGAGTTGGCCGAACTGCATCAACGGCTCGAAACCACCATGGTGTATGTCACCCACGATCAGGTCGAGGCGATGACCCTGGCCGACTGCATTGTGGTGATGAACGCCGGGAAGATTGAGCAAATGGGCAAGCCCATGGCGCTTTATCAACGCCCCGAAACGCTGTTTGTGGCGGGTTTTATTGGCTCGCCGAAAATGAATTTGATCGAAGGTGACCTAGCGGCGGCTTACGGTGCCACCACTCTAGGCATACGGCCCGAGCATCTAGAGGTGAGCCGCGAGAAGGGCGAGTGGAAAGGACGTGTGCGATTCATCGAGAAGCTGGGTGCTGATGCTTTCGCCTATATAGATAGCGAGCAGACCGGCCCGCTCACCGTCCGTCTCTCTGGCGATGTCGATCTTAGCCATGGCGATACGCTTTTTATCACTCCCCAGCAGGCCCAGCTCCACGCGTTTGATGCCGATGGAAAGCGGTTGCCTGATGGCGCGTTGCAGCAACCTTCAACCCGTCACGAAAGCACCCTATATCACTGACGATTTTCAATTTTTCCAACTACCAATACGCAAAACAACGCTCAATAACAAATCCAAGGAGCTAGATAATGACAACACAAAGAACGCTAAGCCGCTCATCGTATATCTTGGTGATCTGTTGTATTGCCGCCATCGGCGGTTTCCTGTTTGGTTTCGACAGTGGCGTGATCAACGGCACTGTGGATGGCCTACAGGCCTCTTTTAACTCCGATAGCGCAGGCACGGGCTTTAATGTGGCGTCGATGCTACTGGGCTGCGCGATCGGTGCTTTCTTTGCGGGTCGCCTGGCGGATCGCTTTGGCCGCCGTACGTTGTTGATCGTGGCGGCGGTGTTCTTCCTGATTAGTGCCTGGGGCTCCGGCGTTGCCGGTAGTTCTATGGAGTTTGTGATATATCGCATTCTCGGTGGGCTTGCCGTAGGCGCCGCCAGTGTCATGACCCCGGCTTATATCAGTGAGGTAGCACCATCGGCCTACCGAGGACGCTTAGCTACTATTCAACAGGTGGCGATTATTTCTGGCCTTTTTATGGCATTTTTGAGTAATTATGTCTTGGCCTATGTAGCGGGCTCGGCCATGTCAGAACTATGGTTTGGCTTCGCGACCTGGCGTTGGATGTTCTGGATTGAACTGATACCGGCTGCCGTTTTCCTGGTGGCATTGCTGTTTATTCCTGAAAGCCCGCGCTACCTGATCAGCACCGGTAAGCAGGGCGAAGCCCGCCGTGTGCTTGGGTTAGTAATGCCTGAGCGTGATGTCAGCAGCAAAATTGATGAAATTAATACCACTCTGGATCAAGATCACAAGCCACGGTTGAAAGATGTGATCAACCGTTCCACGGGCAAGATACATGGCATCGTCTGGGTGGGTATTGGCTTGGCGGTTTTCCAGCAGTTGGTGGGCATTAACGTCGTTTTCTACTATGGCGCAGTGCTATGGCAGTCAGTGGGTTTCTCCGAAGGCGATGCGCTACTCATCAATGTGATCTCTGGCGCCGTGAGTATTGGTGCCTGCCTGCTCGCCATTGCGCTGATCGACAAAATTGGACGCAAACCGCTGCTTTGGGGTGGTTCGGTTGGCATGGCGGGGACACTGGCGTGCCTCTCCTATGCGTTTTCTACAGCGACGATGGTGGATGGCAGCCTACAGTTATCGAGTGATATGGGCGTATTTGCGCTGCTGTGCGCCAACCTTTATGTGCTGTTTTTTAACGCCTCGTGGGGGCCGGTGATGTGGGTCATGCTGGGTGAAATGTTCCCCAATCAAATGCGCGGCTCGGGGCTGGCGATTGCCGGTCTTTTCCAATGGCTAGCCAACTTCGGTATCACCATGACCTTCCCTATCATGCTGGCGTCTATCGGGCTGTTTGGCGCTTATGGGTTTTATGCGATCAGTGCCGTTGCCTCTGTCTTCTTTGTTATCTACTTCGTCAAAGAGACGCGCGGGAAAGAGCTCGAAGAAATGGCTTACGAGTAAGTCACTTTCACTTTGTTGCCCCGATTGCATGATTAACCGGGGATCATGTGTCTATTTTAAACAGTATAAGGCTAGTTTTTATTAATAAAATCAAAGGGTTGGTGTGTGTTTAAAACATATAAGCAATTGTTTAACAATGCTTTTTGTTAACGATTGGCACAGGCTGGCACGGGCACTGCAATGCAGTAGGTAAGAGTGGAACAGGTAGGACGACCTGACGCTCTTACCCATTAAACCCAGTGCGATGCTCGCACCGATGTTTAAGTAGCAACGTTTGATAGGAGCAGTATCATGATGAAGACGGAATCTCTCAAGAAACTTGGCATCCTAGGTGTATCATTTGGCCTGATGGCCAGCCCACTTGCGTTTGCTCAAGTGGACAGCAGTGACGAGTACGAAGAACCGACCCCGCAAGAAGAAACGACGCAGGATGATCAAGGTACCTACAACAGCTACGACACTGAGCAAGATAAAGGTTCGGATGTAGGCACTGAGTATGAAGAGGAAGAGCAAGAATTCACTTACGAAGAAGAGGAAGAGGAGCAAGAAGTACCCGCCACCGATGAAGAGGAGGATGATTCCGGCTGGTAATTGCAATCTTTAAGGAATAACTTTTCTCGGGCTTAAGGATGAGTCGACGGATGCCCCGCCAACTGCGGGGCATCTTTGTGTGTGGCCGTTAACAGTATCAACCAAAGCGCACGATATAATTTCGCGCTAAGGTGTTAAGCATCGGCGCGCTTAACAATTTGAGAACGCTACCCACAAGGATGTCTCGATGCCCCTGAACTGGTCGCCCCTAAAATGGACAGACAAGCCCCAACTGCCCAAGGCCGAGGGCCGCATAGCGGCGATTGACCTAGCCCGTGGTATCGCCATCGGCTTGATGATTATTAGCCATTCAGTCAGTGGGTTAGTCGGCATTCGAAATGTACCCGATTGGGGGATGGTGCCGGTTCATTTGCTGACTAAGTTCTCCTCTTCGCTGTTTATTGTGGTGTTTGGTATTGCCCTGGCGGTGGCGTTTCTTTCCCACACTCAAGGCGATGACTGGCCTAAGCGCCGGTTAAAGCTATGGCTGCGCGCTGTAGAAGTGTGGTTCTGGTACAAAGCGCTCCTTGTCATTGAGATGCTGCCGTTCTACTCGCCCAGCGAGATCGTCGATGCGTTGCTCTATGGCCGATTTGCCATTTGGGTCGAAATCTTAGGCTTCTACGCCATCGCGCTGCTTTGGGTGCCGCTGATTCTGCCGCCCTGGGCGCGGGCGCCGCTCTGGAGTCGACTCGCCACCATTGGTGCATTAACCGCACTCACTATTTGGCTGCAAAGCCTTACGTTTGGTGGCAACGATATTCTGAAGGCGCTGCTGGTGGATCATGAAGACCATTACACCTGGGGGCAGATCAGTCGCGCGCCGTTGATTTTGGTGGGCCTTCTCATCGGCGAAGCGTTGCTGCGCTGCTACTTCGACTCCGCCAAACGGCACCGCTTAGTGCTCACTCTGTTAAGCCTGGGAGCGCTAATGGTGGCGAGTTTTTATGCGCTGGCGTTTATTAGTGGCGATGTACAAGCGGCAATGCTGGCGGTGGCCAACAATGTCGGCAAACACCCCCCAGGCCTTGAGTTTATGCTGTTTAGCCTGGGCGGTGCGCTGGTGCTGTTAGCCCTCGCTTTAGCCGGTGGCGCCAAAGCCGCCAAGGCACTTTTGCCGCTGACGATGGTCGGTTCAAATGCCCTTAAAGCGTTTATTTTCCATATTGTGATGATCTTTTTAGTGCTGCGCTTTTTGTGGGAAGGCGAGGGAATGTACACCTATCCACAGGCGCTTGGCGTAGGCGGGCTGTTAATACTTGGCGCTGCGGGGTGGATTTGGTTGACCCGTTGGATGGCTCACCACCGCTAAAAGCGATTAATAACTGCTGGAGTTATGATTTGCGACACTGGATACAACGTGGGCTGGTGGCAGTAGCGCTGATTATAGCGCTCCCTGCTCATGCAGATGAGTACGATACAAATTGGTACGATGCTCATTGGTACTATGAAGTCGATAAAAAGAGCGCCTGGCAGGGCGATTTAACCGCGCGCTTGAAGGCTATCGAAGACATCTTTGAGGGACGGCTGGGTGTTTATGTACAAAACCTCGCCAGTGGTGAAGCGTTTTCATGGCGCGCCGATGACTCTTGGTATTTAGCCTCGCTGATTAAAATACCGGTGGCAGCGCAGGTGCTTGCAGAGCGCCAGATGGGTACGCTGACGTTGGATGATCGGTTAACGCTTGCGCGTAGTGACTTTGTCGATGGCGCGGGCCCCACTAATTGGCACGACCCCGGCACGCCTATCTCTATCCGTTACTTGATGGAGCAGATGATTACCGTCAGCGATAACACTGCCACCGATATGCTGATTGACCGCGTGGGGCTGGCGGTAGTTAACGCACGCGCCCGTGCGATGATTGCCGCAAGCGGTGGTAACCCTGATGAGATAGGCCCTATCTCTAAACTGGTCGGCGTACGCCAAGGCGTTTACGGTGAACTCCACCCTGATGCGCGAGAGCTTGGCGGAATGGACTTTATCGCCCTGCGTCAGCACTCGGTGAGCCAGCGTGGTCAGGCGTTAGCCCGCGTTCTAGACGTTAGTACGGCGTCCTTCACCCAGCCTGATTACGACCATGCGTTTGATGCTTACGAAGCCAGTGGTGAAAACGTGGGCACCCTAAGCGCCTTTGGCGACCTGCTCGCCAGCCTGCACTCTGTTCAACAAGGAAGTGCCATGGATGATTTAAATGACGAGCAGCGGCAAACGCTGTTGGCGGTTATGCAGCGAACCCGATCCGGCAAACAGCGTCTTAAGGCGGGTATGGGAAGCGGTATAAGCTTCGCCCATAAAACCGGCACTCAGCAGCGGCGTAGCTGCGATGCCGGTATAGCCGAGCGCACTAACGCGGATACGGCAACACAAGGGCCCTGGGTGATTGTCACCTGTACTCGCGGGCCAGAGTCGGCAAGCGATCACGAACACGCCTTGGCCCGTGTGGGCGAAGCATTGCGTTATAGCGGAGCCCTGGGTAAGCCGTGGTAAACTACCGCCCCGAATGACCCCTCAGAACATCATTAGTTAGGAGTAAACTATGACACGCGCCAGCGCCCGCCACATTTTGGTCAGCAGTGAAGAGCAGTGCCTAGCACTGAAAGAAGAAATTCAAAATGGCCGCGACTTTGCTGAAGTCGCTAAAGAGCACTCCAGTTGCCCCTCTAGTCGTCAAGGTGGCGATCTCGGTAGTTTTGGCCCCGGTCAAATGGTGCCCGAGTTCGACAAAGTCGTCTTCAATGACGAAGTAGGCCAAGTCCACGGCCCGGTAAAAACCCAGTTTGGTTACCACCTACTGGAAGTTACCGAACGCTCTTAACTTTTCCTAACAAAACGCTCTTAATTCTGCCTAAGAAGGCCGTCAAGCGTCGCGGTTGTTAGACCGCGGCGTGAGGAGTACGCCTTGAACGACCCGATTATTACCATTAACGGCCTGAACAAAACCTACGAGGGTGGCTTTCAGGCGTTGACCCATATTGATTTAACTATCCAGCGTGGCGAGATATTTGCCCTGCTTGGCCCCAATGGGGCGGGCAAAACCACGCTCATTAGTGTGGTATGCGGTTTGGTCAATCCCACCGCCGGTCATGTGCTGGTAGATGGTTTCGACAATATTACCCACTACCGCCAGGCCCGGGAGCTTATTGGTTTAGTGCCTCAAGAGCTAACCAATGAAGCGTTTGAAACTGTCTGGAATACCGTTAGTTTCAGCCGTGGCTTGTTTGGCAAAGCCCCTAACCCAGCGCATATCGAAAAAGTGCTCAAGTCGTTAACGCTTTGGGATAAGCGCAACAACCGCTTAATGACGCTCTCGGGCGGTATGAAGCGGCGCGTGCTGATCGCCAAAGCGCTCTCCCACGAACCGCGCATACTGTTTTTGGATGAGCCCACTGCAGGGGTCGACGTTGAACTGCGCCGGGATATGTGGGAAGTGGTGCGCCAGCTACGCGATAACGGCGTGACGATTATTTTGACGACCCACTACATCGAAGAAGCCGAAGAGATGGCCGACCGCATCGGCGTTATCAATCGCGGTGAGCTGGTGCTGGTGGAAGAAAAAGCGGCGTTAATGAGCAAACTGGGCAGCAAACAGCTAACCCTGAACCTGCACAGCCCGCTGGCAGAGATACCTGCAAACCTGCAGCGCTTTGAGCTAAGCCTGGCCGCTGAAGGGTACGAGCTGATCTACACCTATGACGGTAGCCAGGAAGAGGATGGTCACGCTATTTCAGAGCTGTTGACCGCACTTGAGCGAGAGGGTGTCACCTTTAAAGATCTGAATACTCGGCAAAGCTCGCTTGAAGATATTTTTGTTGATTTGGTTAAGGAGCGAGCATGAACCTGCATCCCGTTCGCGCTATTTATATGGCGGAAATGGCGCGCACGCGCCGCACGCTGCTGCAAAGTATTGTCTCGCCGGTCATCTCCACGTCGCTTTACTTCGTCGTCTTTGGTGCCGCAATTGGCTCGCGCATCAGTGAGGTCAACGGGGTTAGCTACGGCGCCTTTATTGTGCCGGGGCTGATTATGCTAATGCTGCTCACCCAGAGCGTCTCAAACGCCTCTTTCGGCATCTTCTTTCCGAAGTTTTCTGGCAGTATTTACGAGCTGTTGTCGGCGCCTATCTCGCATTTAGAAATTGTGATCGGCTACGTGGGGGCGGCGGCCTCGAAATCGATTCTGCTGGGGGCGATTATTTTGGCGACCTCGGGCTTGTTTGTACCGTTGGAAATCGCCCACCCGTTTTGGATGTTGTTCTTTCTGGTGCTGACGGCTGTCACCTTTAGCCTGCTGGGTTTTATCATCGGCATTTGGGCCGATGGCTTTGACCGACTGCAGCTGGTGCCGCTGTTAGTGATCACCCCGCTGACCTTTTTGGGTGGCAGCTTCTACTCCATTGATATGCTGCCGCCGTTTTGGCAAACCATTACCCTGGCAAACCCCGTGGTGTATCTGGTGAGCGGCTTTCGCTGGAGCTTTTACGGTATCAGCGATGTAAGCCTTGCCGCGAGTGTGGGCATGATTGCCCTCTTTCTCGCGGCCTGCCTGGTCGCCATTGGCTGGATTTTCCGTACCGGTTACCGCCTCAAACCCTGACTCTTTTTTTAAACACTGGAAGCTATTAGACCTTTATGCCACTACTGCAAAGTATTGTGCACCGCCTCGATCCGACGCTTGACGGTGAGCGCCTAACCCTAACCGCTGCGCCTCAATCAGAGCAGGCAGCGCCCAGTGACGATTCGGTGATGGCGAGCCTAGTGGGTGCGCTCAATGACACCTACAACACCAAGCCCAAAGGCTGGGGGCGCTTTGTCGAAGAGGGCGAACAGGCAGGGCCGCTTGCCATGTGGCTGCGCGACTATTTTGCTGGCGATAAAAGCTTTGCTGAGCTTTCTGTTGCACTGGCTGAACGGCTCGCCAAGCAGCTTCAGGAGCAGTTGTCAGTAAGTGGTTACTTAGTGTTCAGCCACCAGCGCCAAGGTGATACTGAAACGCTGCTGATGGCATTGGTGCACCAGCGCGAAGGGATTGGCATTAATGATGACCACCACGCGGTGCCTGCTGCCCAGCTCAACACCAGCCAGCTTACCCTGGCGGCGCGTATCAATCTTACCCAATGGCAGAGCGAGGCACCGAATGCCCAGTATGTCTCGTTCCTCAAAGATCGCGGCGGTAAAAAACTCGCTGAGGGTTTGGTCGCATTGCTGGGTATGGAAGAGGGCGTCGATGCTCCGGCCGAAACCCGCACGCTGCTAAAAGCGTTTAGCGACTACGTCGAGAAAGAGGATTACGACGACGAGGTGAGCCGAGAAAAAACCGACACGCTGGTGGATTACGCCAATGAACAGCTTCGCCGTGGCGAGCCAATGACCTTGGAAGAGCTTTCTGGGCTGGTGGACGAACAGCAGCCGAAAGCCTTTTACGACCATATTCGCAACGCCGATTACGGGCTCTCGCCGGAGATCCCTCCCGATAAGCGCACCTTGAGCCAGTTCCGCCGCTTTACCGGCCGAGCGGGTGGCGTTTCGATTAGCTTTGATTCGCACCTGCTGGGCTCAAGCATCGAGTATGACGCCACTCAGGATCGCCTGATTATCAAGCAAGTGCCCAAGCAGTTAAGAGAGCAGCTTACCAAGAAGGATTGAGGTAAGGGCATCTCGTCAGTAGAGCTCTTTTTTTGTTGACGTGCAGATAGCATGAAGGGGTATCGCGCTAGCTAGGCGTCACTGTGCTAGCATTTGAGTAGTGGAATAGGAGTTTGCATGAGTGAAGCGGATACCTCCCAGCCTGCTGACCACGACAGTCCTTGGAAAATGGCGCTTGATGGGTACTTCCAGGAATTTTTGGATCTGCTGTTCCCAGCCATTCATGAACAAGTGGATTGGTCGAAAGGCTTTAGCTTTCTCGATAAGGAGTTACAGCAGATCACAGCGGATGCCAACAGTGGCAGGCGTTACGCCGATAAGTTGATCAAGGTCTATGCACAGGATGGCAGCGAGACGTGGGTTCTGATCCACGTTGAGGTGCAGGGGGAGCCGGAGGAGGCGTTTTCTGAGCGAATGTACACCTATCAGTACCGGCTACGTGACCGCTACGGGGTGGATGTGGTGAGCTTGGCGGTGTTGGCAGATATCCGCGATAGCTTCCGGCCCACCACTTTTCGCTATCAGCGCTGGGGATGCGAGCTGACCTTTACCTTCCCCACGGCTAAACTGATGGATTGGGAAGCAAACTGGACGAAGCTCGAAGCAAGCGATAACGTCTTTGCGCTGGTGGTCATGGCCCAGATCTACGCTAAGCGATTGAAGGACGGTGCAACGCGTAAGGATGTCAAGATTGCTCTCATTCGGCTGCTGTATGAACGAGGCTACAGCCGTGAACAGATTGTGCGGTTGTTCAATATCATCGACTGGATGCTCCAACTGCCGAGAGCTCTGGAGTCTGAGTTTGTCCAGGCGGTCTACGCCATACAGGAGGAAAAACACATGCCTTATGTCAACACTGTTGAGCGCTTTGAGCGAGAAAAAGAGCGTCAAGAAGGGCGTCAAGAAGGGCGTCATGAAGGAGTGGAAGGTACGTTACGTAAGCAAATCGCCTTGAAGTTTGGTGAGATGCCCGATTGGGCAGATCAGCGCCTGACATTGGCTTCAGACACGCAGCTAGACGAGTGGGTAGTACAGATTCTGACGGCAGATAGCTTGGAAACTCTGCTTGATAAGCAATAACCTGCTAGTCAGTATCCTCACTCATCGCACTAAAGAGGGCAGCCCTGAGGCTGCCCTATGTGTATCCGCTTAATAATGGTTTTTCACTCAGTGATACTCATTTGGGTATACCCTAAGTGCTTCCGCAACTCGTACTTAATAGTTACCCAATATCTATGAATGCACTTCAAGGCTTAAGTACGGTCAGAAGTCGGTAGCTATAAATGGAGAGTAAAATGCTGAACGCCATTAGTGATTTCTTCCAGCGCTCGCTGGCGCAACCCGAGCAGCGCGAAAATCAAACGCTTACCCTGGAACTGGCCACCGCAGCACTGCTGTGTGAAATCGTCCGCGCCGATTATGACACCACCGATGAAGAGCTTGCCGCGCTGCGCCTTATGCTGACCGAGCGCTACCAGCTCAGCGCTAGCGATGTGGAAGAGCTGATGACGTTGGCACAAACAGAAGTGGATGAGGCCGTCGATCATTACCAGTTTGTTAGCCTGATCAAAGAGCACTATAACTACGACCAGCGCTGTGAGCTGGTCGCGCAAATGTGGCAGCTGGCCTGGGCCGATGGCAGCGTTGACCCGCTTGAAGAGCACCGTATTCGTCGCTTGGCGGATTTACTGTATGTTAGCCATAGCGATTTTATCCGTACCAAACTGCACGTAGAGGAGCGCAATAAACCCGATGCATAACCGCAACGAAGACTCGAATTTAATGGATCTAATCAGCTCGATTGAGCGTATGGAGCAGGATGCTTCGCGGGTCAGCGTTGACGATGTTGTTCACGCCGTTGGGCGGCGCTCGTTTGGGCCGCTGCTGCTGGTTGCCGGGCTGATTACGCTCACCCCGATCATTGGCGATATACCCGGCATGCCGACCTTAATGGCCGCATTGGTATTGCTGGTTTCCGTACAGTTACTAGCGGGAAGTGAGGCGTTTTGGCTGCCCCGTTGGTTGCTAAAACGCTCTCTCTCCCGTCAAAAGTTTGATAAAGGCATTCAGCTGATGAAAAAGCCTGCCCGCTGGATAGATGGACTATTGCGGGTGCGATTACCTTGGCTGACGGGCTACATCGGTATCCGGGTAACTGCCTTGATGTGCTTATTGATTGCCTTGGCCATGCCGCCGATGGAGTTTATTCCCTTTTCGGCCAACGGAGCGGGGCTTGCGCTTACCCTGCTGGGGTTAGGCTTGGTTGCCCGTGATGGTATCGTGCTACTGCTGGGGTTCGTGCTGTTCGTCGCCACCTGCGTATTGATCACGATGAGTCTGATATAGCAGCGTTATATAACAACTTTTATATAACAACAGGAGTATGCCATGACTGATCCGGTTTCAACGCCGCCTAAGCCCCCCGAGAGCCAGAGCCACTGGGAGCGACGCATTGAAACAGCGCTGTGGAATTCGCGCTTTTTGGTCATGCTGGCGGTCGTGCCCAGCTTATTGGGTTCATTGATGCTGTTTATCGTCGGTACCGTGGATATTTTCAAGGTAGTCGCCGACGTGATGGGTTACTACCTATTGGGTGGCACCCAGGACATTCACGACAGCCTGGTGCCCGATATCATCATTGCGGTGGACATCTATCTGATTGCCATCGTATTGCTGATTTTCGGCTTAGGTGTTTACCGACTGTTTGTCTCCCGTATTGACCAAGCCGAAGCGAGTAATCTGCGCCACCCGTTTAACGTCGCTTCATTAGACCAACTGAAAGATAAAATCGCCCGGGTGGTGATTCTAGCGGTGATCATTGAGTTTTTCCGCGCCGTGGTGGATATCCGTTTTGCCACGCCCCTGGAAGCCATCTACTTAGCGCTTTCAGTGCTGGCGCTGGCCGCCGCGCTCTACTTGATGAGCCTAGGCCATAAAGGCGAGTAAGCGCACCCGCGACCTGGCTGTGCTACTCGTCATTTTCAGCTAACAAACCTTCTACCAGCCTGTTTAACCGCTGCTGGAACTGCCCGCCCGGCGAGGGTGGGTTAGGGTCTGAGGTGATCACTACAGTCATCTCACGTTCTGGAATAACGTAAAGCGCCTGACCGCCATAGCCACGCCCGTAGTACACGTCTTCGCCTGCCAACTGCGTAATAAACCAACCATAGCCGTATCCGTCGCCAGTCCAGCGCGATGTACCCCGCGGTTGCCATGATTCTTCCACCCAACCCTCCGGCAGAACGCGCTGCTTGTCTCCTGCCTCATTAACCACGATGCCATCATTCCGATACAGCTCGCCCACCTCTATCAGTGCTCGCGGCGAGAGCTGCATATCATTGCCGCCAAAGTAGATCCCTTGGGGGTCGCGTAGCCAGGGGCGAATGGTGATATTAAGCGGATCACCCAATAGGCGCTGGGCAAGGGCATGGGTCGTCTCGCCGCTGGCGTGGGTGAGCGCGGCGGAAAGTAGATGGCTGGTGCCGGTGGAGTAGAGCATCTGCCCACCCGGCTCATCCACGAATGGGCGCGTCATCTCATCGTTCACCCAGTTGGCGCTGGCCACCCAGGCGCCATAGTTGCTGCCAGAAGTGCGCTCAAGCCCAGCCTGCTGGGCGAGCAGGTGCGCCACGGTGATATCCCCAACTTGTGGATCAATACCGCGCGGTAGATGCTCGCCAAACAGCGCCACCATAGGCTGTTCAGCGGATTCAATGATTCCCGCTTCAATCGCCGCACCAGTAATGGCAGCCAGCACCGTTTTGGACAGCGACTTAATATTGGTAGGCGACGCCACCCCTGGCCCACCTTGGTGAAGCTCGTGGATAATCTCACCGTTGTAGGCCACTACCACGCTGTGTACGCGGTTGAGCTGGCGGGTTTGCCGGTCTAGCGTCTGGAGTGCGTTTGCCGAAGGTTCATTAGCGGCTGCATAGGCGGTGGGTAACAACGAAGTAACAACAAACGAAACAAGCAAAGCAGTAGCGCGCATCGCAACACCTTCGGTATAAGTGGCAAAGGTTCGAGGTTTAGAAGTCGCAGAGGTTCCACAGCAGATAACCGCTAGAAGTAAGGCCAGGTAGTACTTTCTGAGTCTGGAGCCAAGTGCCTATGTCTTAAAAGATCACATTTGATCTTTTATAATCATTTTTAGTGTATAATGGATTATAAATGAGCCATTATTTAGAGGTTTCTATGGCCCTGACTCACTCTCTACTGGCTCCTGGTGAACTGTCCCAGCAGGTCGCTGCCAATGCACGAGAAGCGCGACTGGCGCAGAACCTTTCCCGTAGAACCTTGGCGCAGATGGCGGGTATTTCTGAGTCCACCATTAAACGATTCGAATCCAGTGGGCAAATAACTCTCGATGGCCTAGTGCTCATTGCCACAGCGCTGGGTGCCACACGCGAAATTGCCGAGCTATTCAAGCATGAGCACCCCATCTCACTTGAAGAGATCAAGCAGGCAGGGCGTGTCCGGGGGCGAAAATGAAGCGTATCAACACCGTAGAGGTGCTGTTAGCGGGTAATCCTGTGGGGGAGCTGGTCGCTAGCCGGCAGGGCATCTACTTTGCCTACCACCCCCATTGGGTGGCGGAAGGCTTCAATTTGTCGCCTCTGAACATGGATTTTACTACCCAACCACAGAAGGCGCCGGATCCACTTCTTTTTGCTGGTCTACCAGGAGCATTTGCTGACTCGCTGCCTGATGGCTGGGGAATGCTGCTCATGGATCGCTATTTCCTGACCGAGCATGGGAAAGACCGGAGAGATATTTCTCCTCTTAATCGGCTGGCTTATATGGCCGACAGGGGAATGGGGGCATTGGAGTATCGTCCCGTTATTGAGCGTACCGCTGACGAAGATAATATTGACCTAGCCCAACTCTATCAGGCAGCAAACGCTGTCTACGAAGGTGAAACCGCGGCCACTCTTGATGCTCTGCGCCTGGCCGGTGGTTCCCCGGCAGGTGCCCGACCCAAGGTGATCGTTGCATTATCTTCTGATGGTAAGCAGTGCAGTACATCTTTTCAGGAACTTCCTGCGGGTTATCAACATTGGTTAGTGAAATTCCGTGCGCCAACCGAGCATCGCGACACCGGCGCCATCGAATACGCCTACTCGGTGTTGGCAGAGCGTGCTGGGGTGAAAATGGCCGCGAGCAAGCTGATTGAGATCAACTCCTCAGCGGAAACCGAGCGATTCTTTTCTACTCAGCGTTTTGATCGTAACGGTAATCGCAAAATCCATATGATGACCGCTAGCGGCATTCTTTATGCCGATTACAGCGCTCCATCGCTGGACTATTCAGATCTGCTCAAAGCAACCAACGCTTTCACCCGCCACGCAGAAGACGTTGAACGCATGGCGAGGTTGATGGTGTTCAACGCCCTTACCCATAATCACGATGACCACGCTAAGAACTTCGCTTTTTTGTATGACCAAGGTCGATGGACTCTAGCGCCAGCTTATGACCTGACTTATGCCCCTGTCCGGGGCTACGCGGATGAGCATACAACATCTTTCAGTGGGGCAGGCCTGGCTACCCGTAAAAAGCTCAATCAGGTTTGTGCTTCCTTCAGCTACTTAAATCCGGATCTCTATATTGAGCAAACCCTTGATGCTCTTTCCGAATGGTCGTCCCTTTGCCGTGAATTAGAAATCGATGCCAAGCAGCAGAAAATGATTCAGCGAGCATTCGATGAGAACCGCCAGCGTCTCGGATAACGCTATCAATGCGGCCACGCTAATACAGCCACTTTCTAAGAGGGAAATGCAGCGACATTACGCAAAAGCAGAAAAAGCCTGCTAGGCTGGAGGTGTTGGCTAATGGGTAAGCAAGCCTTTGATTTCCCTAAAACGCAATAAGCAAGGAGTGCCCTATGCGTAATATTATCTACATTATTGGCCTTATCGTGGTTGTGCTGTTCATTCTGTCAATGCTCGGCCTGCGCTAAGCTACATAGAACTAGGTCTTATAGGGCCAGGCTTTAAAAATGAGCTTGAAGAACATAAGACCAAGCAAAAAACGCCCAAAGCTTTCGCTTATGGGCGTTTTTTTTGATCAGCTGTTTAGGGCAGTAATGCTTGGCGACTAAGGGATTAGGCGCAGTCAGCGGCCCCTTGACCAAACATATCAAACATCAATTCGCGGCCAAGGCAGGTTAATACAAAACGACCATACTCATTAAAGGTTGCTGCCTCACTGGCTTCCATCACCTGTTGGCAGGTTGCCCAAGTGGGCGCGGCAGAACTAAGTGCCGACAATTCACGGCGGGCTAAGCCGCGCTGGGGCAGGGTAATGGTTTCGAGCACATGGCCATTGTCGTAGAGCAGCTCAGCGGCAATCGATAAACACTGGCGAAGGCTACGTTGAACGTTTGCGGTGGTCGATGGCCCATAAGGCGCTTTTAAAGGACGTTCTTTTGACAGCTCGGGAGTCATAAGGCCCGGAGGCGTAGGTTTCGGATGTGTGGCTTCTGGATGCGTAGTTTCTGGAGGCATCGTGTGTTCTCCTGCGGTCAGCACCAAATCGGGCTTGTTGCAGCGCATTATAAACCAAGGTCGATGTTAGACCAAGGTCTATAATTCAGAGAGGATCTCCCACTATTGAACTCATCAACGGTAGGTCAATGTGCTACGCTCGCTACCACGTATTTTAGCGAGTTAATAAGTCATGCATATCAGTGTATTCGGAACCGGCTATGTCGGCCTTGTTGCAGGTGCTTGTTTAGCCGATGTTGGTCATCAAGTCACCTGTATGGATGTTAATGCTGATCGGATTGATCAGCTTAATGGCGGAGAGGTGCCGATCTTTGAGCCAGGGCTAAGCACTATCGTTGCCCACAACGTGGCGGCTGGCCGTTTACGCTTTACTACCGACGCTGCCCAGGCGGTAGCCGATGGCGAACTGCTGTTTATCGCCGTGGGAACGCCGCCCGATGAAGATGGCAGTGCCGACTTGCGCTATGTGCTCGAGGTGGCGCGCACCATCGGCCAGCATATGGATAGCTATAAGCTAGTGATTGATAAGTCTACCGTGCCGGTGGGCACCGCGGAAAAAGTCCACGCCGTTATCAGCGATGTGCTCGAACAGCGAGGTGTATCGCTCGCGTTCGATGTGTGTTCGAACCCTGAGTTTATGAAGGAAGGGGCGGCGATAGATGACTTTACCCGTGGCGCGCGGATTATCGTCGGTACAGAAAGCGAGCGGGTGAAAGCGCATATGCAAGAGTGCTACGCCCCCTACAACCGCAACCACGAAAAGCTGATGTTTATGAGCGTGCGGGCCGCAGAGCTGACCAAATACGCCGCCAATGCCATGCTCGCCACCAAAATCAGCTTTATGAACGAGATCGCCAATCTTGCCGAACGGCTCGAAGTGGACGTTGAAGACGTGCGCCGAGGGATTGGCAGCGACCCACGTATTGGCTACCACTTTATATACCCTGGCTGTGGCTACGGCGGCTCCTGCTTCCCCAAAGATGTCCAAGCGTTAGAGCGTGCCGCGCGTCAATTAGGCTATATGCCGGAACTGCTCACCGCCGTCGAGTCAGTGAATTTACGCCAAAAGCAGACCCTGTTCACAAAACTGCAAGATAACTTAGGCAATCTAAGCGGTAAGACCATTGCAGTATGGGGCTTGGCCTTTAAACCCAATACGGATGATATGCGTGAAGCCCCAAGCCGTACGTTAATGGAAGCACTCTGGCAAGCGGGCGCTAAGGTGCAGGCATTTGATCCCGAAGCCATGGCAGAATGCCGCCGAATTTATGGCGAGCGGGATGACCTGATGCTAGCAGGCGACCGGATTCAGGCAGTGAAAGGTGCCGATGCTTTGGTTATCTGCACCGAATGGAAAGAGTTTCGCAGTGTCGATTTTGATTGGCTAGCCGACCAATTGGCTGAAAAAGTCGTCATTGATGGGCGTAATTTGTATACGCCAAGTGCTGTTGAAGAGGCGGGGTTGCGTTACATTGGGGTAGGGCGGAAGAGCCACGATTAGGTGGTGAGCAAAAAAAGATTTAAGTTTAATTTCAAATGGTCGATAGCTATTAACTACTAGGATGATAAATTTCTTCACGGGCAGTGTAAGCAACAGCGTGATGACGTTATAAAAGAGGACGGTAAAGTATGGCTTCCATTTCATCACTTGGTATTGGCTCAGGCCTGGATCTCAACGGCTTATTGGATCAGTTACAAGACGCTGAGGAAAAGAAGCTTGTTCCGCTTGCGGCGCGGCAGGAAACCCAGCAGACCAAGATTTCCGCCTACGGGCAGTTGAAGAGCGCGCTCTCGCAGTTTCAAACTGCTGCTGATGCGCTCAATGACAGTGCTCTTTACGAAAGTCTCTCCACTAATGTGGGCGGTTCAGCCATTACTGCCGCTGCTGATGCGGAAGCGCAGCCAGGCAGCTATAACGTTACCGTTGACACTCTAGCCACTCGCGGCACACTTGCTTCAGACGGGGTGACAGCCGCCGATGAGGCAATCACAGCTGGCCAAAAATTAACCCTGAACTTTGCTGATGGTTCCACTCAAGAGGTCGATATAGCGTCAGGCAGCACTCTGGAAGATATTCGCGATACAATTAACGCCACTGAAGGCGCTGGCGTGAACGCGACTATTGTTAATGATGGTACCAATTTCCGCCTTGCACTTAGTTCGAGCGAAACCGGCGCAGATGCCTCTATTGCTGATTTCAGTTTTGACGGTACTGCCCCGTTTACTGCCGATACCGCTAATACGCTGCAAAGTGGTACTGACGCAGCGCTTACCGTTAACGGCATTGATATCACCAGCTCCACTAATCAGGTTGAAGGCGCTATCCAGGGCGTAACGCTGAACCTTCAAGAAGAGGGCGAGAGTACTGTTAAAGTAGAGCAGGATACGCTGAAGGTTCGCGAAGCAGTAACGGGTTTTGTAAATGCTTACAACGATCTTAAAGACAAAATTGGCGATCTAACCAGTTTCAATGCCGATACTAGCGAGGCGGGTGAGCTGTTGGGCGATAGCGTTGTACGCACTGTCGAATCGCGCTTGCGTAGCGTGTTGGGTGGGGCTGTTGAGGGCGAGGTCTCCATTCTCAGTGATATCGGCATTTCGCATAAGTACGATAGTGAGCTTGGGTATAGCAAGCTTGAAATCGACGGAGATAAACTAGACGATGCCATCACCAACAACCAAGAAGCACTTTCAACCTTCTTCGCAGGCGATACGGATGATGCGGGAATGGCGGGGCAAATTAATACCACTGTTGAGCAATTGCTTAGCTCCAATGGCCGAGTGGAAGGTGCAATTACTGGGGCGGAAAGTCTCAAAGCATCGCTTGTAGAGCAATATACCCGTATGGAACAATCAATTGAGCAAACGATTTCTCGTTATCGAGCCCAGTTTGGTCAGTTAGATGGCATGATTGCGCAAATGAACCAGACCAGTAGCTATCTTACGCAGCAGTTTGATGCCTTGGATGCACAGCTAGGCCGTGATTGATACCTAACCAACGGCTAGTGGCCATTACAAAACGCCTGCGCTATTGAAGCAGGCGTTTTTATTGATAAGTATAAAATAACTAAGTTAGCGGAAGAAAAGGCGCTAAAGCTGCCCTCTTTTTGGCCGATAAATCTATTACTAAAATTTTTGCGCTAGCTCTAAGTGGTAAGCGCACCCGATTGGTTTAGCCTTTTGCACTGAGGACCCCCTGCATGGCGACGATAACCTCCCTAGGCGTTGGTTCTGGTCTTGACTTGACCGGCCTGCTGGATCAACTACAAGAAGCAGAGCGTGGCAAGCTCGCTCCTATCACCCAGCAAAAAAAAGACCAGCAAGCCAAAATCTCCGCTTATGGTCAGTTACAGAGTTCACTGAACGCGTTTCAAGATTCAGTGGCAAAAATAAATGACCCTAAGCTCTACCAAAGCCTTTCCGCCAATGTGCGTGGTGATACGATTAAAGCCACTACCACGGCGGATGCGTTGCCGGGTAGTTACCGTGTAGAAGTCAGCCAACTGGCGACTTCAGGCACGATTGCTTCCGGTCGGGTAAACGAGAAAGATCAGATTCTCGACTTGCAAGGCGCTACTAAGCTCAAGCTTACCTTTGGCAGCGGTGACTCAGTGGATATTGCCATCGCTGCCGATAGCACGCTCAATAGCATCCGTGATGCAATCAACGCCGATAAAGCGTCAGGCGTAAATGCAACCATCATTAATGATGGTACAGGTTATCGGCTGGCACTAAGTTCTAAAGCCACTGGCGTGGAGGCCTCGATCGATAGTTTTAGCTTTGCAGATGGCGCAGATGTAGCCGTAACCGGCCCATTCGCTGAAGCAACAGAGATAGGTGCTAAGCGCCAGGGTCAAGATGCGGTGCTAACCGTTAATGGTATAGCGATTAGCAGTGCTAAGAACCAAATCGAAGGCGCTATTCAAGGTGTAACGCTCAACCTTGCTGAACTGAGTATCGCGGAAGGTGAAACGGCCTCCAGCACGGTAAACATCGAGCGAGATACACTAAAACAGCGTGAAGCGATTAACGGCTTTGTCAAAGCGTTTAATGACTTAAAAGGCACCATCGGCACATTGACAGCATTTAATGCCGAAAGTGACACCGTGGGTAAGCTATTAGGCGACAGCGCCGTGCGCACCATCGAGACACGCCTGCGTAGCGCACTGACCAGCGGTGAAGAAGGAGGCGAGTTATCCACCCTTAGCCAACTCGGTATTTCATTGCAGCGGGACGGTACGCTAAAAGTGGATGACGCTAAACTTAGTGATTTGGTAGCGAATAACCCTCAAGCGCTAAGCGCCTTCTTTGCCGGAGGTGCAAAGGAAGGGGGCTTAGCAGGTAAGCTAGGGGCATCTATTGAACAGATGCTGGGCGCTAATGGAGTTCTTAAAGGTGCTATTACCGGTGCAGAAAACCGGGTAAAAAGTCTGGACACCCGGTATGAGCGCATGGAGAAAAATATTGAAGGCACCATTGCCCGTTATCGCAGCCAGTTTAGTCAGTTGGATGTGATGGTTGCTCAAATGAACAGTATGAGCTCTTACCTCACCCAGCAATTTGATGCATTGGATGCTCAGCTAGGCCGTAAAAAGTAGGGCAATCTCAGCATATGTTGTTTAAATACGACAAAACAGCGCTCAGCGCTGTTTTGTCGTTGTGTGAGGCTACTTTAGCTCCGCGTTATTATTGCGAACGCTGTGAGGCAATCTCAAGCTTCCAGTTTTTGCTGGCCCAAGAATAAAAACTGCCACTATTCAGTTACCTACTTTTACATCTTTTTTTACGACTTCCCCTAAAGAATCCCCCTGTGGTGCCGTTAATTAATATAACGGCACACAAGGTGGCCGAAAGCGGGCCTCAGGGCCAGTGTCCAAAGCAAGGAGAATCACCCCATGTCAGTGATCAATACCAACATCACATCAATGATCGGCCAGCAAAATCTGAGCAAGTCCCAGAGCAGTTTGCAAACCTCTATGGAGCGTCTATCCTCAGGTTTACGCATTAACAGCGCTAAGGATGACGCAGCCGGCCAGGCCATCGCCAACAGAATGACTGCACAGATTACTGGTCTGGGTCAGGCTCAGCGTAACGCCAATGATGGTATTTCCATGGCGCAGACTGCTGAAGGCGGCTTGAACCAGATTAATGATAACCTGCAGCGTGTTCGTGAGCTGACAGTGCAGGCGCAGAATGGCACCAATAGTAAATCTGACCTTGATTCAATCCAGGGTGAAATCAATCAGCGCATGGAAGAGATCAACCGTATCTCTGACGAAACCGACTTCAACGGTACCAAGGTGTTGCAGGAAGATAACGCTCTGAAAATTCAAGTGGGCGCTAACGATGGCGAGCAAATTTCCATCAACCTTGAACAGATCAATGCCCAGACCTTGAACTTGAATGGCTTTAACGTAAACGATACTGGCACGAAAAACACGGAAGCCTCAATCCAGAATCTTCTGGCGAAAGGCTTCGCAGAAACTGCAACGCCGGGCGAGTATGAAAATACCACTTTCAATTCGGCCTCTTCAGTTGGCGATGTTTTTGCCAATATTGAAAATGGTGGTCAAGTGACAAATATTGCCACTAGCACAGTCTATGAATTTGATGAATCCTCTAATTCCTTCAGCTTTGATCAAGCGGATGTTGCACTAACAGGTTTTGACAGCGACTTGGGTCTGACACCAGGCGCTGGTGAAACCAATACCGTCACTGTTGAACTTGGCGGCGCTTCCACTCGGGTTAATATCTCCTCATCCGGCACACTTACCAATGCTGATACCGGTGAAAACCTGTACCTGACTGGTGCTACCGGGACTATGGATTTGAGTGAAACCAGTGCTGGCGGTAGCCAAGCGACAATCGATGATCTGGTTACTGAGCTGGGTGAAATCGCAACCGGTACAAGCACAGGCAGTATTACCACTTCAGACGGAACTGTTTACAAGCAAAGTACCACTGCTACTTCAGGTCTTATCGACACTGAAAATGAAGTTACTGACTTTGAGTCTCTACAGAACGCAGTAACCAATGACACAACAAATACCTACAGTGTGGATTTTGATGGGGACACTACTGGTACCACTGGCGATCAGTACTTTGTCAGTGCTGCTAATGTTGTAAGTGAAGGCCTTGTAACTGGTGGAGACGCGACTTATACCTCTGGTTTTGAGGGTGATTATTCACTAACCTCAGGAGCCACGGGAGCAACTGCGACCGTTTATGCCAACGACAATGGCAAAATCACTGATGGCGCTGCCAATGTGATTTTTGCCCAAGCAGACGGTTCTCTGACGCTTGACGAAGTTAGCAACGGCACAGCAACAGAAGATCCGCTGGCTGCACTTGATTCTGCCTTGGCACGCGTTGATACGCTGCGCTCTGACCTCGGTGCGATCCAGAACCGTTTCGAGTCTGCCATCACCAATCTGAGCACCAACGAGACTAACCTCTCTGCTGCCCGTTCGCGCATCGAAGATGCTGACTACGCAACAGAAGTAGCCAACATGACGCGCGCACAGATCCTGCAGCAGGCCGGTACTTCCGTATTGGCCCAGGCCAACCAAATTCCGCAGAACGTTCTTTCTCTGCTGGGTTAATTGGTTAGCTCCAAAGCTAATTGAGCGATATATAACGGGGCCGAAAGGCCCCGTTTTTATGCTTTGAGGGAGATATTGCAAGATGGCATGTTCGATTTGTGGATCAGGAAGTCATACGGCAAGGAATTGCCCAAAACCGTCACGCTGCTCTGGCTGTGGCCGAACCGGTCATAATGTACAAACATGCCCGGATGCTAGGCGGTGTAGTGTTTGCGGTAGCTATCAACATGATAAGCGGACTTGTCCAGATCGCTAAACTCGAAGTGCACGATGGTTGCTAAGTTAGCTGTGAATTTATAGGGAGGCGCTATGGGATTTTGGAACAAGTTTGGTGAGGTCAGCTACAAAACCGCAAAATTCCTTGGAAATACTGCTACGGTAGTCTCTAACGGTATTGAGCAAAAAGCCGGTGAGCTCAAAGAACTCAAGCAAGAATATGAGCAAAAACCTGATGAAGAGCTTGTAAAAATAATAAAAAGCAAAGGTTTTACGAGCAACTCAGAGAGCGAGAAGGGAGTTGCGCGGAGAGTATTAAGAGAAAGAGGCTATATGTCAGGTTCCTGAATGATTGCTTAAACCGGCTCGGTACGCAGTGAAGTAATCATGGGGGCCGGTCAAGCCAGAGATGACCACGTCGCTGCGCTCCTCGCCATGACACAGCACTGGATCTTGGGGAATAGGCAAACCCCTCGTCCGCTGAAGCGATTTCCTACCTGCTGATTAGCTAAGTCTGGCACCTATCATCCCATTGTTTGCTACTATCGAGCCACCTTTACACAGCGCCGGTAGCGCTCGCCCACAGGATTACTAGATGGCTCGCACGTCGAACAAATCACCGAACACCGCCCGCCAGCGTCGGCAAGCCGCTATGCCGCCTTCGCCGTTGGCGCAGCAGTCGCAACAACAGCTGGATAATATCCGTACGGCGCTGGCCCACGACCAAACCGAACTGGCCGTTACCTTGTTGGCAACGCTGCAACAGCAAGACCCGGCGAACCCGCAGGCGTTGTTACTGGCGGGCACGTTGCAGATGCAGCATGGCAAACCACAGGAAGCGCTTTCCTCGCTATTGAGTGCCTCGTATCAGTTACCCAATCACCCGGAAGTCCATGAGCGTCTGGCGCGTTTGCATGCACAGCTAGGGCACGACCGCGCCGCTTTAAGCGCAATGCACCGGTTGGTGGCGCTGCGCCCGAGTAACGCCCAAGGGCTGTTTCAGCTAGCCGCCATGTACCACGAGGCGGGTTACCCCACCCAGGGCGACCTGTGGGCGCGTCGCGCCTTGCTTAAGCGGCCGTTTATCGTTATCAACGCCGAGCGTGAAGAAAAACTGCGCGTGCTGGTGCTGCGTAATGCCGCCGCTTCCCAGTGGCGGTTTGATACTCAGCAGTTCCGCTATGCTTTGGTGCAAGGCCATCGCCACCTGCCCGGCGGGCTGGATGCCGCGCACATCACACGGGTCGAGCTGTTTGTAGATACGTTAGAAAATACGCCCGAGCTTTTACGCAAGCTACCGGCGGTGGATGTTGTGCTGAACATCATTGAAGACACAGACGCCAATCATACCGCGTTACGTATGGCATCGCATGTGGCGGATCGCCTGAAACGCCCGTTGATCCACAGCGCCGAGTTGGTGGATGAAGCAGATGGCACCGATCAACAAGCCGAGCTTGCGCATGAACGACTTTGCGAAAAAGCGGGGGTGGCGCCCTGGGCGTTTGAATTGCCCACGCCACCAAAAAAAGACATGGCACCGGAGACGCTCTTAACCCTGCACTTGGCGATAACCGGCACGGTTCAGGACGTAGGCTACCGACAGTGGCTGGCCGATGAGCTAACACAACGTGAGCTGGCAGGCTGGGTGCGTAACCTAGCCGATGGCAGTGTCGAAGCGGTGATTCACGGCACGCTTGAGCACTTACAACCGCTGTGCGATGCCGTCCCCAGCGGCCCAGAGAACGCCGACGTTACGGGACTGAATGTCACACCGTGGGAAGGCGCTACCCCTGAAGGCGTTGCCATTCTGGAAACCCTCTAATCGACCAGGTGCCCTGATGACGTCAGAGGAATATGAGCACGTTATCGATGAGCTGCAAACCGTCATCGATGAAACTCAAGCCACGCTTAAGCGCTTTGAGAAAACAGGCATGAACGATGGCATGCCGGGGGACTATGAAACGCTGCTGGCGATTTTGGATGATGCCGTGAAGCAGCAGCGCGAGTATACCCAGGCGATGCTTGATTGATCGTACGAAGCTAAAAAGCTGTTTACAGGGTAAGCACCGGCCTAGTAATCGTCTTTAGATAGAGCACAGTGCTGTGCGTGTTATGCTGAGGCATAGAATACCTGCTGCTTGAGGTTGCCATGTCCGCTGAAATACCCACCGCAAACCATCTCAAACTGCCGATTGGCGTTCAGGCTTTCGATAAGTTGCGCACAGGCGGTTATTATTATGTCGATAAAACGCCATTACTTCACCGGTTGGTTGAAGAAGGTGGTTACTTCTTCCTTTCCCGCCCGCGCCGTTTTGGAAAAAGCCTGTTGTTAGACACTCTGCGCTGCTTGTTTGAAGGCCGTGAGACGCTGTTTGAGGGGCTATATATTCACGATAAATGGGATTGGCAAGCTCAGCATCCGGTAATTCGTATTAGTTTTTCCGATGGCCATTTAGCCAGCCGTGAAGATTTGGATACTCATATTCGCTATCAACTTTCTCAGTATCGCGAACGCCTGGGGATTGTCAGCGAGCGCCCCGAGCTGATTGCTAATGACTTTTCGGATCTGATTCACCGTGCGCATCAGACGTTTGGACAGCGTGCAGTGGTACTGATCGATGAATACGATAAGCCCATTCTCGATAATATTTTAGTTCCCGAGCGAGCTCGCGAGCTGCGCGAAGGGCTGAAAAACTTCTACAGCGTGCTCAAAGACGCTGACCCGCACTTACGCTTTGTGCTGCTCACCGGAGTGTCTAAGTTCAGCAAGGTTAGCTTGTTTTCGGGGCTGAATAATCTTAACGACATTACGCTTGATGCGCCTTACGCGACGATTTGCGGCTATACCGATGAGGATGTCGATACGGTCTTTGCCCCAGAGCTGCCGGGGTTGGATCGTGCTCAAATCAAGCACTGGTATAACGGCTACCGTTGGGGCGGCCAGGAAGTCACCGCCGTTTATAATCCCTTTGACGTGTTGTTGCTGTTTCAAAAACGTCAGTTTGGTGCCTATTGGTTTGAGAGCGCTACACCGACTTTTTTAATCGATATTCTGAAGCAGCGAGGGGTGTTCAGCCCTCGTCTGGATAAGCTGCAAGCCAAAGCGCAGCTATTAGGGCGTTTTGATGTCGATGACATCACCACGGAAGGGCTGCTGTTTCAGACCGGTTACCTCACGATTAAGCAGCTCACAGAGCCGATGGTGGGGTATCAACTTTACACGCTAGGCTTTCCCAACCAGGAAGTGGAAAGCAGCCTGAATGAGGTGCTGTTGCCCGTTTTAGGACTTCGTGATAACGAGCTACAAACCTACCAGTTGGCGCTATTAGAGGTGCTGCAAACGCACGATTTAGCGGGACTTGAAAATCACCTCAAAGCCCTTTATGCCGGGCTGCCTCACGACTGGTACCGCAACAATCCCATCGCTCAGTATGAGGGACATTATGCGAGTGTCTTCTATAGCCATTTTGCCGCTTTGGGCGTGGGCGTCACGGTGGAGGATGCCAGCCACTTTGGCAAGGTGGATATGACGGTGGACTTTGCTGGGCACGTTTATTTGTTTGAGTTCAAGGTGGTGGAACAGCTACCCGAAGGTAAGGCGCTAGAGCAGATTAAAACCAAAGGCTACGCTGACAAGTATCGCGCCGCAGGCAAGCTGATTCACTTGGTGGGTGTCGAGTTCTCTCGTGAGCAACGCCAAATAGTCGGGTTTGATGTGGAGACGCTTTCTGTTTAACCGTTGTCATCCTATTTACATAGCGGCTATAGTCGATATTAATTCCAAAAGAATATAAAGAGGCAGTTTATTATTTCTTTTTTGATGATATCTTGAATGATATTCTTACTCCCGCGCCCATATCTACATCAGATTATTTGTATTCACAGAGGAAAGTAATAATGGCCAATCTACGCCGCTGGAAAAGAACCGTTGCTGCTCTTTCACTTAGCATGGTAGGTGGTGTGCTATCAGTCGCTGCCCAAGCCGATACGCTCCGTGTGGGCATGTCCGGCGGTTACTTCCCCTTTACCTTCGTGGAGCAGGATGAGCTTAAGGGTTTTGAAGTTGATGTCATGAATGCCGTGGGTGAAATCACCGGTGATGATATCGAGTTCGTCACGGCGAGTTTCTCGGGCCTGGCGGGGATGCTTGAATCTGGCCGTATCGACACCATTGCCAATCAGATCACCATTACCCCAGAGCGCGAAGCGAAGTATGTGTTCACTTCGCCTTACGTGTATGACGGTGCTCAGGTCGTCGTAAAGGCAGGTAATGATACTATTCAGGGCGTTGAGGATTTGTCTGGCAAAAGCGTGGCCGTCAACCTGGGCTCGAACTACGAGCAGTTACTGCGTGAGCAGCCGAACGCCGATGAAATCGACATTCGCACCTATGAGTCCAATATCGAGCAGGATGTGGCATTGGGCCGGGTAGAAGCCTTTGTGATGGATCGTGTTAGTGCTACGCAGGTCATTAAAGAGAAAGGCCTGCCGTTAGAGCTGGCGGGCCAGCCTTTCTCGACCATTGAGAACGCATTACCCTTCCGTGACGACGAAGCGGGCCGCGAGCAACGCGACCGTGTAGACGCAGCCCTTGCTGAACTTCGCGAAAACGGTGAGCTGCGCGAGATATCGGAAAAGTGGTTTAATAGTGATATCACTCAGCCCTAACCGCTGGGATCATCCGTATAACGCGGCCGTGGCATTGCCACGGCCGTTTGCTTATAAGCGATCTTGATATGCTTAATCTTGAATATATGTGGGGGCTGTTGCCGGTTCTGCTGCGCTACTTGCCACTCACCCTTCAAATGGCAACGATTGCCATGTTCTTTGCGCTGATTCTGGCGTGCCTGCTGGCGGTGGTTCGCGTATCAAAAGTGCCGTTCCTGAATGGTTTCTCGCTGCTGTTTATCTCTTTTTTCCGAGGTACGCCGCTGCTAGTTCAGCTATTTCTTTTCTACTATGGCTTGCCGCAGTTGATCAGCGCGTTAATCTCGATTACCGGCGTTACCGCCGCCGTGCTAGGCCTGACGCTGCACTTCTCTGCTTACATGGCCGAGTCTATTCGTGCGGCGATTGTCGGGATTGATCGCAGCCAGACGGAAGCCGCGCTCTCCATCGGGATGACTCAGTCGCAGTTAATGCGGCGTATCATTTTGCCCCAGGCCACTCGTGTGGCAACGCCGACGCTAATGAACTATTTCATCGATATGATCAAAGCGACCTCGTTGGCCTTTACGCTGGGGGTGACCGAGTTAATGGGCGCTACCCAAAAAGAGGCCGCGGGCAGCTTTCTCTATTTAGAAGCATTCCTGCTGGTGGCGCTGATTTATTGGGCGATTGTGGAAGTGCTCTCTTGGGGGCAGCGCCGGTTAGAAATTTATCTGAATAAGGCCTACCAACGATGATTTCGCTGCAAGGCATCACCAAGCGTTTTAGTAGCCATACGGTGTTTAAAGATATCGACTTGAGCCTTGCTCAGGGCGAGATCATTGTGATCATTGGGCCTTCCGGGACGGGTAAGTCGACGTTGCTGCGCTGCATTAACTTTCTTGAGCGCCCTGATGCAGGCCGTTTGCAGGTGGGGGATCTGAGTGTTGATACCCAGCGTGCCAGCCGGGCTGATATCCTGGCACTGCGCCGGCGTACCGCCTTTGTATTTCAGAACTACGGCCTGTTCGCTAACAAAACCGCGCTGGAGAATATCAGCGAGGGGATGATCGTGGTGGATAAGTTACCGAAAACTAAGGCCCACGCCCGCGCCAGGGAGATTCTTGAGCGCATTGGCTTGGCGGATAAAGCGGATGCTTACCCTGCTTCGCTCTCCGGCGGTCAGCAGCAGCGGGTGGGTATTGGTCGGGCGATGGCGGCCAATGCTGATGTAATTCTGTTTGACGAGCCCACCTCTTCACTTGACCCTCAGTGGGTAGAGGAGGTATTGAGCCTGATGAAGCAGTTAGCAGTAGAACGCCAGACGATGATCGTGGTCACCCACGAGATGCAGTTCGCCCGGGATGTGGCAGACCGAGTGGTGTTTATGGACGAAGGCGGCATCGTCGAGCAAGCCCCACCAGAGGAGTTGTTCACTGCGCCGAAAGATGATCGAACGCGTCACTTCTTGCGCAAAATTTTAGCGCCTTCGGGGCAAGCCGTGCCTTAAATGCTGAATACAGTTACTGTCCGCGGTGCACCGCTAAGAAAAAAGCTTGTTTTGCACTTTTTACATTAACGTGACTTCAAAGCTATCGGCAGTAACCACAGGGGTCTTGGCATGTCGGGGGCCTTCTTGGATTTCCACTAAGCCATAAGCGCCCATCTTTTTAATGGTGCGACTCAAACTTTCTTTTCGACGCCCGGTTATCTCAGCAAGCTCCCCTAATGATTGCGGCTTGCAGCGCCGAATCGTTTTCAGAAGTTCAAGGTTTTTCGTGTTTAACAGACGAGACATGGACTCGACACTATCAAACCATACCTTAGGCTCATCAGGAGCAGGTTTATAGAAACCTTTGGCAATTGAGATTGTGCGCTCACGGAATTCATCACGGTTCATGATGCCGATCTTGACGGTTGTCATATTCCTTCCTCTCGGAGTATTTCGTCGACATGCTTCCAAAAGTCTTCAATTAAGTGAGCCGCAGAATCAAAGAAGTAATCACTGACAACGCTGCGATAATGGCTGTGATCCCACTCTTCGCGTCGTCCCGCAAACTTTCGGCGTTTGATTTTTGGAGCATGTGCGTTGTCAAAGCCAAGTAGCCGTGTCCCGCTCTTATGATGCAAGGTCAAGCTATATTTTATTCCATGGGGGATGTTCGGTGTTGCCTTGACTCGCCGCACCTCAAACTTGACCCAAAAATCACCTTGGATGCCGTACTGAGTTCCATCCAGCGCTAATAAAGTATCTAGCCCTTGATCATCCATACGCTCCTGCCCTATTCCATGGATAAAATGTAGTAGGGTTGATTGCAGATGTCAATGGTTGGTTGGGTGTGGAGTTGCGCCTATCTACGAGCCGGGCTTGAGTTATCAGGC
The DNA here is from genome assembly GCF_005937175.1 of Halomonas sp. ATBC28. Taxonomy (NCBI): domain Bacteria; kingdom Pseudomonadati; phylum Pseudomonadota; class Gammaproteobacteria; order Oceanospirillales; family Halomonadaceae; genus Halomonas; species Halomonas sp. ATBC28. The sequence continues at coordinate 380,957 of NZ_VCQL01000001.1, forward strand.
ACTCTGGACGACGAACATGCTGGGACGATTTGCAATACGCGCTGGCGAATTTGGACTGGTGGCACGCTCGTGCTGCAATTGTTGGTTGAGTTCAGGCCATTGGGCCCAGCAAACATCCGCAAGCGGGGTGTCTCATCCATTAGGTAACCTTGAGTTTCATTCCTATGGGAGCTTTATGCTTAGGAGGCGCTTTCTTCAGAACCTGTGTGCTGCCATCGGGACGTGTTTCAACAGGTTCACCGTCGACGATTTCCACTATGTGTTGACCGCTGCTCAACGAGACCTGATAAGCGCGTCGCGTGTGACGCGTCGATTGGGCTGCAAGTCGTTGTTCTTAATCAGGTTTAATCGCCATGGGCTCACCTCGTTGCTTGTATCTTGCTATCATATTATAGTTCAAGCACTGGATAGTAAGCGCTAGTGGTCATGTTTATTCTGCGCACTATATCGAAGTACCCATAATTGGCAATTACAGCAGTGTTTTGGCTGTGTAAGCTGTACCTTCGAGCACGTAATCCTGCTACGCCGCGTTAACGACTACTTGATTACGGCCGTTTTCTTTAGCCTGATATAACCCTATATCAGCACGTTTTAGGGCAGGCTTAAGTGCTTTTTCGTTGTCTAGAATAGTCGTTACCCCTAGCGAAGCAGTCAGCCAAAGTGCCTGTTCGGCGTGCTCAGCTGTGACGTTAATGGGGGTAGCTGCCGTTGTTCTGCGTATTCGCTCGGCCACCTGTTCCGCTTGAGAAAGTGAGGTGTTGGGAAGCAAAATAGCAAACTCTTCGCCGCCCACTCGGCATAGCAAGTCTTCCTGTCGAAGCAGTTTGGTTACTATTTTGGTGAAGTTTTTCAGTACGTCATCGCCTGCATCATGTCCGTACGTATCGTTAATGTGCTTAAAGTGGTCAATATCAATGGCGATGAGCGCGATTGGGAGATTTTGCCTTCGCGCCCGGGATATTTCAGTCGTTGCTTGGGCCTGTAAATAGCGCCGATTGAAGACCCCCGTTAAGGGGTCGGTCATAGCTTGGGCGCGTAGTTTCTCTTCCAGCTCTTTGCGCTCGGTAAGGTCAAAGACGGTAGCGCGCGAATGCACAAACTGACCATTGCGGCAGAAGGCTGAGGCTTGAATCATGACGTGACGCTGCTCGCCGTTTCGGGTTAGCAGGCTGCATTCAGCGCTACTGGGTTGATTTTGTTTAACGTTTGCGAAAGCTTTATCAAACTGATCGCAGGTTTCTGGCGTGATCAATTCTCGGTAAGTGATGTGACCAATAACTTCTTCGTCGGTGTAGCCTAGCCAAGCGAGCTCGGTGCGGTTCATTTTGATCACTCGCCCTGTGGTATCGAGCGAGTGGTAGCCACAGGGGGCGTTTTCATAAAGATCGCTGACTTCATGAGCGTGGCGCTGAGCCGCCCTACGTAGCTGGCGCTGACGCTGGCTGCTGAGAGCCCAGAATATTCCAAAGGCGACGGCGACACCGTAGGTCAACAGTAGAAACCAGAGCACGGTGGTCTCTTCTTCTATTAAGGATCGCCAAGTAGGTAGTGGTAATGTCACGCCCAGCTTCCAAGGGTAGTAAGCGTTTTCGCTGAAAACAGTACCCGCTAGGCTACGGTAGCGCTGAGTGCGTATATCTTCAGTCTGAAAGCGTAATAGCTGACCATCGACCTTGGCATGACCAGTGTTGCGCTGCTGCATGGCTTGCCAATAGAGAGGAGAAAGGGCGGCAAAATCGCTGCCAAAGCTCGTCGTATTTAATGGCGGGAGGCCTTCATCGAGCAGCCATCGTCCTTGGGCGTCGATTAAAATCGCATTGGCATCTTGGTCAAGCAACATGGCCTGACGTAGGGCGCTGGTAAGGTAATCCCAATTGAGGCTCAAAAGCACCACGCCACGGCGTTCCCCCATGGCATCAAAAACGGGTGTCGACACATTGACCACAGGAATCACGTCGCGACCCATTAGCTCGAATTGGAGGTTACGGCCCGGTGGCGAGATATAAAGATCGCGTGGCTGCAGTGAAGAGGCTCCTTTGAAATAGTCGGTATAGGCATGATGATTGGCATTCACGCGGGGCCCCGTTTGAATACTTTTAGGTGCACGGAGTACTTCGCTGCCATGATTATCAATGAGTACCAGCTTGGTATAGCGAGGGTTGTGGCTGATCAACGTGTTTAGAAAGGTTGAAAGTTGCGATAAGTCGCTAAGCGAATAAGGCTGGGCTGATATCGACGAGTTGTCCTGTGCTACCAGGTACCGCCTTAACGCAGGCATTTCGGCAATCGCCAGCGCGTAATTTAGGCTTTCATTAATATCGCGGGTTAGTGCCTCCTGGCCAGCTTTCAATAAGGCATCTGCTTCGGTATGCAGGCTATCTAGTCGGGACTCCATATGGACATGGAGCACAGGCAGCAACGTTGTCGATACGAGTATCAACGGTATGCAAATGGCTAGTAGTAAGCGAGTGTGTAAACGCCGCAATGACACTGACATGTTTCCTTTGAGTAGGTCTGCGCTGGGCAGCCTGCTTTTAAAGTTATACGTTGTACTTGTAAAGGCGTAGCTAGCAAGCTCGCCAAGTGCGTGATAGACTACGCCATCCTCTCAGACAAGACCCGTGAGCGGGCAGCTTAATTTAACTGTCCGCGATATGTTTTGGTAGGGTAAAACGCCTGCCAAATCAACAGGTTTTATAGAAGTGTCGTGTTGCGGAAACGTCGTGCTGTGGCAGCACAGCAGACGAACACATATTTAATTTCGTTGCCGTTTTGTCGGCAACCTTTATTCTCCAAGGAGATACCCTGTGGCGAACAGCAAGCAAGCTCGCAAGCGCGCCCGCCAGGCCGAGAACCGTCGCGTCCTGAAATCCAGCCAGCGCAGCATGGTCCGCACCTACATCAAGCGTGTAGTGAAAGCGATCAGCACCGGCGACCACGCTAAGGCAATGGAAGAGTTCAAGGCAATGCAACCGGTCGTTGACCGTATTGCAGACAAAGACGTGCTGTCTAAGAAGAAAGCAGCTCGCCTGAAGAGCCGTTTGAACAAGCGTATTAAGGCACTGGCGGCGTAAGCCGGCAGGCGCCATAAAAAAACCGGCTGCGGCCGGTTTTTTTGTGTCTGGATGATTTTTCTAGATGATTTTTCTGGATAGCTTATGACAGCGAAGAAAGCACCCAACACATCCCTAGGCACCACAGTCGTGCGTCGCGGGCTAATGCGCTCGGGGCTTGTAGTCAGTGCCATGACCATGCTGTCGAGAGTGATGGGGCTGGCGCGTGATGTGGTTATCGCTACCTTCTTAGGGGCAGGGGATGGCGCCGATGCGTTTTTCGTGGCGTTTAAGATCCCTAACTTTCTGCGCCGTCTGTTTGCTGAAGGGGCTTTCAACCAGGCTTTCGTACCCGTGCTCTCAGAGTACTCCACCCAGCGTAGCCGGGAGGAGATACGCGCGCTGCTGAATGCCACTGCCGGTAGCTTAACGGCGGTGCTGGCGCTAATTACCGCCGTGGCGATGCTCTGTGCGCCGTGGCTGATTTGGGTATTTGCCCCTGGGTTTGGCAGTGAACCGGACAAGCTGGCGCTGACCGCGGATATGCTGCGCTTAACATTTCCCTATTTACTGCTGATTTCGCTCACCGCGTTTTCCGGTAGCGTACTGAATACCTGGAACCGCTTTGCGGTTCCCGCGTTTACCCCGGTGCTGCTTAACCTTTCACTGATTGGTGCGGCACTGTTTTTAATGCCGCTAATGGAAGAGCCCGCCATGGCGCTCGCCTGGGGCGTGTTGATCGCCGGAGCGGCCCAGTTGGTTTTTCAGGTGCCGTTTTTACTGCGCTTGGGATTGATGCCCACGCCCTGGCCTAATTTTTCTCATGAGGGAGTGCGGCGCATACTGAAACTCATGGGGCCTGCGCTGTTTGGGGTATCGGTATCGCAAATTAACCTGCTGTTGGATACCGTTTTGGCGTCATTGCTGGCGGCGGGCAGCGTGTCGTGGCTTTACTACTCGGATCGCTTAGTGGAACTGCCGCTGGGCGTGTTTGGGGTGGCCATTGGGACGGTGATTTTACCGGCACTTTCTAAACGCCATGCTGACCAGTCCAAGGAGCACTTTGCTGCGATGCTTGATTGGGCGATCCGTATTGTATTGCTGTTAGGCTTGCCCGCGGCACTGGCGCTGGCGGTGCTGGCCGAGCCGCTGTTAATCACGCTGTTTCATTACGGAGCGATGACCGACAACGACATACAGATGGCGGCCATGAGTCTGCGTGCTTATGCCTTTGGCTTGGTAGCCTTTATGCTGATCAAAGTATTGGCACCGGGATTTTTTGCTCGCCAAGACACCAAAACCCCGGTGAAGGTAGGCATTATCGCCATGGTCGCTAATATGGTGTTTAACCTACTGCTGATTTGGCCGCTGGCCCATGCCGGATTGGCGTTAGCCACCGCGCTTTCTGCGTTCTTGAACGCGGGCCTGCTGGGTTACTTACTGCATAAGCAGGGAGTGTTGGTCTTTCAGCCGGGCTGGAAGCGCTATTCGGTGCAGTTACTAGGTGGCAGCGGGCTAATGTGCGCGGCCCTCTATTTTATTGCGCCCGACTGGCAGGCTTGGCTCGCGTTTGGCCTTTGGCAACGGATAAGCTGGGTCACCGGGTTAGTGATACTGGGCGGCTCGCTCTACTTTGCGTGGCTGGCGGCACTGGGTTTGCGCGTTCGTCATTTAAAAATGCACTCATAACACTGCATCCTTGGGTGTGGGTTCGTTATAATCAGAGGCTTTATGTCCTCCAACGGCTGAGGTGCCATGCGCGTCATTCGAGGTCTGCACAACTTGAGAGCGGCTCATCGTGGCTGCGTTGCCACCATCGGTAATTTCGATGGGGTGCATCGCGGCCATCAAGCCATCCTGCAGCAGTGCCGAGAGCATGCGGCGCGCTGGAGTGTGCCGTTAACAGTGGTGGTGTTCGAGCCCCAGCCGCGTGAATTTTTTGCCGGTGATCAAGCGCCGCCGCGTTTAACCCGGCTACGCGAGAAAGTACGGCTGCTCCGCGATTTTGGCGCTGAACAGGTTCTCTGCTTGCCGTTTAACGATGCGCTGCGCAGCCTTACCGGGCGTGAGTTTATCGATCAGGTGTTGATTGATGGGCTAGGCGTTAAGCACTTGGTCGTGGGCGATGATTTTCGCTTCGGCTGCGACCGCCGCGGTGATTTTGCCCTGCTGGCGGAGGTCGGGCGCGAACAGGGGTTTGGCGTAGAGCACACGCGTACTTTTACCGTGGATGACGAGCGGGTCTCCAGTTCGCGGGTGCGTACGCTGCTTGCCAGCGGCAATTTTTCTGCTGCTGCGCGTTTGCTGGGCCGCGTCTATTCGTTACATGGCCGAGTGGTGCGCGACCAGCAGTTGGGGCGCACCATTGGTGTACCGACTGCCAATTTGCCGCTGATGCCCCAGCCATTAACGCTGCGTGGGGTTTATGCGGTGGTGGCTGAGCTTGAAAATGGCGAGCGCTATCCAGCAGTGGCGAATGTGGGCTTCCGCCCTACGGTGGGTTCGGAACGGCCAACGCTGGAGGTGCACCTGCTGGATTTTAAAGGTGATCTCTACGGCCAACGCATGACGGTGTTTCCCTGCGCGCGCCTGCGGGGCGAGGTGAAGTTTGACAACCTTGAGGCACTTAAAGCGCAAATTGAACGTGACCAGGCCCGCGCTCGCCACTATTTAACGGCGGCAATAGGTGGGCAAAACAGCGCTGACCAAGAGAACGCTGAACAGGACTATTCGCTTCCGCTGGCCTCGGCTCCGCTTGGGCGTGAGGCCATGTCTTCAAGTGCAATGTCTTCAAATGCGGTGTCTTCAAACACGATTCCTTCTGATTCTTCTTCGGCGGATGATGCCGCCGATGCTAACAACGGCTGACCGGACTATGGATTACAAGCACACGCTGAATTTACCTGAAACTGATTTCCCCATGCGCGGCATGCTGCCAAAGCAGGAGCCAGGGCGGGTTTCCCAGTGGCAGGATATGAACATTTACCAGCGCCTGCGGGAAGCGCGCGCGGGTGCGCCGCTGTTTGTGTTGCACGATGGCCCTCCCTACGCCAACGGCAGTATTCATATTGGTCACGCCGTTAATAAGATCCTTAAAGATATTATCGTTAAATCGAAGAATTTAGCCGGCTTTGATGCGCCTTATGTGCCCGGCTGGGACTGCCACGGCTTGCCCATTGAGCACAAAGTAGAAACCACTCACGGCAAGAACCTGGCGCCGGAACATGCCCGTGAGCTTTGCCGTGAATACGCTGGCGCCCAAGTTGAAACACAGCTGGCCGACTTTGTTCGTTTGGGCATTATTGGCGATTGGGATCACCCATACCGCACTATGGATTTCGCCAACGAAGCGAGCGAGATTCGTGCTTTGGCCGAGATGGTCGACGCGGGTTACGTGTTTAAAGGTTTGAAGCCGGTCAACTGGTGCTTTGACTGTGGTTCGGCGCTGGCGGAAGCCGAAGTCGAGTACGCTGATAAGAAATCCGACGCCATCGACGTTGCTTTCCCGGTAGAAGATGCCGACAAGCTCGCCGCCGCCTTTGGCTTAAGCGAACTGGCCAAGCCTGCGGCAGTGGTGATCTGGACTACCACGCCGTGGACCATTCCGGCCAACCAGGTGCTCAACGTTCACCCTGAGTTCACCTATGCACTGGTCGATACTGGCGAGCGTTTGCTGCTGCTGGCGGAAGAGTTGGTGGAGAGCTGCCTGGAGCGCTTTGGCCTGCAAGGCGAGGTAATTGCTACGACCCAGGGCAAAAACCTCGACCTGATCAATTTCCGTCATCCATTCTACGATCGGCTCTCGCCAGTCTACCTGGCAGAGTACGTCGAGTCTGAGGTGGGTAGCACCGGTATCGTTCACTCCGCGCCCTCTTACGGTATGGATGACTTTATCACCTGCCGCGAGCATGGCATGGAGTTTGATGACATGCTCAACCCGGTGCAGGGAAATGGCGTTTACGTTGACGACCTGCCGTTCTTCGGCGGCCAGATGATTTGGAAGGCCAACCCGCATATCGTCGAAAAACTGCGCGAAGTGGGTGCGCTGATGGCGCATATCCCGATCAAGCATAGCTACATGCATTGCTGGCGCCACAAAACGCCGGTGATCTACCGTGCCACGGCGCAGTGGTTTGTGGGAATGGACATCGAAGGCAAAGATGGCAAAACTCTGCGTGAACGTGCCCTTGAAGGTATCGAAGCCACGGCATTTACGCCTGCCTGGGGGCAGGCGCGACTGCACAGCATGATCGCCAACCGTCCGGATTGGTGTATCTCCCGCCAGCGTAACTGGGGCGTACCGATCCCGTTCTTCCTACACAAGCAAACGGGCGAGCTACACCCACGTACCGTTGGATTGATGGAAGAAGCCGCCAAACGCGTTGAGCAGGAAGGCATCGATGCCTGGTTCAAACTTGAGCCCGCGGAACTACTGGGTGCTGAAGCGGCGGATTACGACAAAGTCACCGATACTCTCGATGTTTGGTTCGATTCCGGCACTACCCATCGCCACGTACTGCGCGGCTCGCACCCTCATGGCCACGAAAACGGCCCGCGGGCGGATCTCTATCTGGAAGGCTCTGACCAGCACCGTGGCTGGTTCCACTCGTCGCTGCTCACCGGCTCGGCGATTGACGGCCATCCGCCTTACCGTCAGTTGCTGACCCACGGCTTTACCGTCGACTCCCAGGGCCGCAAGCAGTCCAAGTCGCTAGGCAATGTGGTCGCGCCCCAGGAAGTGATGGATAAGCTGGGTGGCGATATTCTGCGCCTATGGGTCGCTTCCACCGACTACTCCGGTGAAATGGCGGTGTCGGACGAGATTTTGAAGCGCACCTCCGATGTGTATCGTCGGATTCGGAATACCGCTCGCTTCCTGCTTTCGAACCTTAACGGCTTCGATCCAGAGAAAAACCAGGTAGCGTTTGGCGATATGCTGGCACTGGATCAGTGGGTGGTGGATCGTGCTCACCAATTACAGGCGCGGATCGAAAAAGCCTACGAAGAGTACCGTTTCCTGGATGTTTACCAGCAGGTGCATGGTTTCTGCGCCCGTGAGCTTGGCGGCTTCTATCTGGATGTGATTAAAGACCGCCAGTACACCACGCAAACCGATTCGTTGGCGCGGCGCAGTGCACAAACCGCGCTCTATCACGTGGTGGAAGCGCTGAGTCGTTGGATTGCGCCGATTCTCTCCTTTACCGCTGAGGAGATTCACGAAAACATCCCCGGTAAGCGCGGCGACAGCGTGCTGCTGGAGACTTACTACACTAACCTTGGCAGCCTGGAAGAAAATGCTGAACTGGGTCGTGCTTTCTGGGAGCAAGTGCTGGAAGTCAAGCACTCGGTCAACAAGTGTCTTGAAGATGCCCGTAATGCCAAAGTCATTAAAGGCAGCTTGGCAGCTGAAGTCACGCTGTATGTCAGCGATGACCTGCAGGCGACTCTGGCTAAACTGGGTGATGAACTGCGCTTTGTGATGCTGACGAGCGAAGTCACGCTTAAACCCTTGTCTTATGCAAGTGAGTCTGATGCAGGCGATGCAGAAACGACGGAACTTGATAGCTTGAAAGTCTCAGTCAAAGCCAGCGACAACACCAAGTGCGAGCGCTGCTGGCACCATCGCCCGGATGTCGGTACTCATGCTGATCATCCGGATCTATGTGGTCGCTGTATCAGCAACCTCCCCGAAGGCAGCGGTGAGATTCGCCACTATGCGTAAAGATAAAAGCATGCCTAACGAACAACAGGCGCCTAAGGATACAAACGCACGGCCGACGATGCAGCGGCCACTGCGCTGGCTATGGCTGGCTGTGGCAGTAATTGCCTTGGATTTGATCACCAAATACGTGGCCAGCAGTCAGTTAGGCTATGCCCAGCCGGTCGAAGTACTGCCGTTCTTTAACCTGACGCTACTGCACAACACTGGCGCAGCGTTCAGCTTTTTAGCCACGCATCCTGGCTGGCAGCGCTGGTTCTTTGCGTTGATTGCTGTGGGAGCCAGCGTGGCGTTGACGGTGTGGCTTTCACGCATCAAACACGATGAAAAGTTATTGGCGATAGCGCTGCCGCTGATTATTGGCGGGGCGCTGGGGAATCTCTACGACCGCCTGGTGCATGGCTATGTGGTCGACTTTTTATCGTTTCACGTCGCTGGGTGGTACTACCCGGCGTTTAACGTGGCGGATATAGCGATTACCCTGGGGGCGGTCGCTTTAATCTGGGAATCCATTATGGGCGAGCGGCGGCGCAAAAAAGCGGCCAAGACTTCCCATTAATCGAACGTTGAGAACTGCAATGAGCGACTATCTGATCGATGAAGGCATGGAGGTGACGCTACACTTCACCTTAAAACTGGAAGATGGCACTTTGGTGGACTCCACCAAAGACAAAGCACCGGCTACCTTCGAGTTTGGCGACGGAAATTTGCCGCCCGGTTTTGAGCATCCGATTAAAGGCTTGGCTGCGGGGCAGGAGGGTACCTTTCAGATAACCCCTGAGCATGCATTCGGCCAGCACAACCCGCAAAATATTCAAACCCTGAAGCGGGCAGATTTTGGCGATGAAGCCCCGGAAATTGGTATGGTAATGTCGTTTGCCGATAAAGCGGGAACGGAATTGCCAGGTGTGGTCAAAACCATTGACGGTGATCGTATCGAGGTGGATTTCAATCACCCGTTAGCAGGCCGCACTCTCACCTTTGAGGTCGAAGTGCTCGACGTCAAACCGGTGACAACGCATTAATTCACTAAGCGATGCCGCTTACGCATCAAGGCGCTACTATGCAAACGACGCAAGCACAGCCCATACAGATCAAGTTAGCCAATCCGCGTGGTTTTTGTGCCGGTGTGGATCGCGCGATTGATATCGTTAATCGCGCGTTGGATGTGTTTGGCCCGCCGATTTACGTGCGCCATGAGGTTGTGCATAACCGCTTTGTGGTCGAAACGCTGCGCGCTCGTGGGGCAGTGTTTGTTGAAGAACTGGATGAAGTGCCGGACGATGTCATCGTCATTTTCTCCGCCCATGGCGTTTCCCGTGCGGTGCAAGCCGATGCTGAGCGGCGGGGCTTGAAGGTATTCGACGCCACCTGCCCGCTGGTCACCAAAGTGCACTTGGAAGTATTGCGCTACGCCAAGCGTGGTCAAGAGTGCATTCTCATTGGTCATGAAGGCCATCCGGAAGTTGAGGGAACTATGGGGCGTTATGACACCTCCCACGGTGGGCGTATCTACTTGGTAGAGGATGAAGAAGACGTCGCTAAGCTGGAGGTGAATGATCCCTCAAAGCTGGCCTTCGTGACCCAAACTACGCTGTCGATGGATGATACCGCTAAGGTGATCGACGCGCTGCGCGATAAGTTTGCCGAGATTCAGGGGCCACGCAATGACGATATTTGCTACGCCACGCAGAACCGTCAGGATGCAGTACGTGAGCTAGCGGCCCAGAGCGATCTATTGCTGGTGGTGGGCAGCCCCAATAGCTCCAACTCTAACCGCTTGCGAGAACTTTCTGAGCGCATGGGCACGCCCGCCTACTTGATCGATAACGCTGACCAGATCGACCCCAAGTGGCTTGAGAACGTAGCGCGTGTAGGCGTCACCGCAGGCGCCAGTGCCCCTGAAGTATTGGTGAAAGGTGTGATTGCCAAGTTGCAGACCATGGGGGCTGCATTACCTGAAGAGCTACAGGGCCGCGAGGAGACCATTACTTTCTCTATGCCAAAGGAGTTGCGTGAAAAGGTGATCGCCAGCAGCTAACCATAGGCCTCGCAATGCAATGCGTATTGGTTTGCGACATACTAAAACGGTATGAGCCCACTAATACAGGAGCGAAGCCGCGTGTCTTATACCTCTCATCTTTCGACTGGCCGTTCTTTACTGAATGGCCAGCGCGGCTTCACCCTCATTGAATTGATGATTGTGCTGGTGATCATCGGCATCGTCGCCTCCATTGCCTACCCCAGCTATACCCGCTACGTGCAAAAATCAGTGCGAACCGACGCCCACGCAGGCCTTATGCAAGCCGCTTCAGAGCTTGAGCGCTGTTACACGCGCTCTTACAGCTATAGCTATTGCACCATCAGCGAGTTATCCCCCGAAAAAAATTATGAGATTGCTGAGAGTATTAACGGTGACGGCTACCTACTGACTGCGAGCACCGTTCAAGATGATGGCTGTGAAGAGGATATAACCTTAAGTTCGAGTGGCGAAAGGTTACCCAATGCCTGTTGGTGAGTTAAGGCGACAACGCTTTCAAAGTGTGGGCAACGCTGCCACTTCCAACTGTCCTGACTCTCCCTGCGAAATGACGTTAAACCCCACCCATCAAAGTGCTTCAGCTCCTTCTGTAACGCTGGTGATTAGCACATCGGACAGCCTTCGCAGGAAGGAGAGTGAATCATGAATTCTCAGCGCGGCTTTAGCTTATTGGAAGCGCTAATCGCACTGGTGGTTCTCTCGATTGGCCTGATCGGCGTTGCCGCCATGCAGCTTAAAGCACTGCAAAGTGCCAATGCAGGCTATCAGCGTTCGGTGGCAAGTGTTGCGGCTGTGGATGCTCAGGAGCGGCTTTGGGCTCAGCTAGCCACGCTCGAAACAGGCCAGACCTGCGAGGATGTCGACATCTCCGGCGTGCAGAGTGCATGGAAGGAACATTGGTTTCAAAATAGTGATGCGACACCGCTACGGGGAGCCTCTTCTTCCCACAGCTATATTGCAAAAGATGACAGTGGAAGTGATTGTCGCATTGACGTGACTGTGGCCTTGGGCGAGAACAATGACGATCAATTTAGCTACTTCTTTCTTCTTCCCAAGGTCGAGAGCTCACCATGAGGCAGCGTCAGCAGGGCTTTACACTGGTGGAGTTGATGGTGGCGTTGGCGATCGGCACGGTCATTATCCTTGGGGCTGGCCAACTGTTTCTAACGACCTTTCAGACCTTTCAAAATGTTGACAAGGTAAGCCGTAAGCAAGAGAACCTGATTTTTATTGCCCAGAGGCTTACCAGTGAAATTCGTCAAAGCGGGCCGGGTCGCTATACGTTACGGTGTGAACAGAGTCAGGATGCCTGTAGCTGTACGGTGGCGGATCAGGAAGAGAATGGGCAGCCGCTGGTAAGTTTTCTGAAAGATGTACCGAATCATGATTCGCCAAGCCAGTGTAATGAGGACGAGCACGTGTTAGGCGAACTTGTGCCGGGTGATGCGCCGCTTTACCGGGTGGAACTGCCCTTAGAGAACAATGGTGAGGCGATTGTATTTCATGTCATGGAGCGACAGGGCATATATACCAGCTTCTTTGATACTCCTACCAGTCAGAAGGGGAAAGGCGATGCAGTGATTGCGGGAGGTGACGTGAGCGGAGCAGAAAATATCCTGGTAAGTGAATCAGCGGTCAACTCGAATTTAGACCTATCGATTATCCCTTCTCCGCAATCAAGCGACTCGCATGATTACTACACGGGTTATATCAATAACATTAAAAATTTGGACGGCGTGATCGCTACTTGTGCCGAGAATGACATCATGTCTTTATCGGGAAAGGCCTTTTATTGCGATGGCAATATAAATAAGTTAAACGTGACTGAACTTAGTGGAAAGCTGGTCGTAGTAGAGCAAGACATTTCAATACAGCAGAATGATAACTCCTCAGTCACTGATGTCGCCATTGTCGCTGGTGGCGAAATTAATTTTAATGGCAATAATACCAATGCACTGTTTCGAGGACTTATCTGGGGAGCGGGTAGTGTCAATTTAAGCATGTCTGGCGTTGAGTTTGTTGGTAGTGTTATCTCCAATGGCTCTGTTGTATTCAATAATGTCAATAGTATTAATGCTGACCTGAGTGTTTGGGAGTTACTGTCAGTATATGGTTATGAGTTCTCTATGCGTCAAGCATTAGAGGGTTTGTCAGAAAATATCGATTTTGGTGACGACTGATGACTCTGCAAAATCGTCAGAAAGGCGCTGCATTGGTCATCGTCATGGCGCTACTAGCCGGGGCACTGCTATTGGGGACTGCCGGCATGCAGTCAGCAATCATAAATGAGCATTTGGCAGGTAACTACCGGATAGTGGCGCAAGCCAATATGAATGCAGAGTCGGCTTACGCAAAAGCGGTTGAGGAGAATCTCGAAACAATAAACTGGGGTAGTGAGTCTTATGACCAAAATTATATTGAAAAGATGAATTGGGAGAGTATCAAAGGGCTTGGGAAGGTCGTAGATCAGTGTGAGGGGGAGGCCTTCCTGTGTTTTTATTTTCCTTTGCTTGTTGATGGAGAAAAGTGCTTCGTCGCGTTTGGAGCTGTATATGATGATCAGGAAGAGCCGCTTGCCTTTAGTGACCCCTATTTTCTTTTCATCGATTGAGCATTTCTTTCAGAATGATAACGGCATAATGCTCTTGTAAATCCTCACCACTCTCTGCGGATATTGTAAAACCAAATTCTGCCTGTCGCATCCCCAGGTTCATACAAGTATCATACGACAATGTACGTTCAATGATGAGCCTAAAAACCATGAGCCAGACCGCAAAAACCCGCGTCCTCACCGGTATCAACACCACCGGCACGCCCCATTTGGGCAACTATGTTGGAGCGATCAAGCCCGCCATTGAGGCAAGCCAGGATCCCAACGTGCAGTCGTTCTATTTTCTGGCTGACTATCACTCCCTCATCAAGTGCCAAGACCCTAAGCGGGTGCAGCAGTCTCGCCTGGAGATTGCCGCGACTTGGCTTGCGCTAGGGCTGGATACCGATAACGCCATTTTCTATCGCCAGTCTGATATTGGCGAAATTCCCGAGCTGATGTGGATGCTCTCCTGCGTATGTGCCAAAGGTTTGATGAATCGCGCCCATGCTTACAAAGCAGCGGTGGCTGAAAACGAAGAGGCAGAAAACCAGGATCCTGATAAAGGCATTACGATGGGCCTTTTTGGTTACCCTGTGCTGATGGCGGCGGATATTTTAATGTTTAACGCCAACAAGGTGCCGGTAGGGCGCGATCAGATTCAGCATATTGAAATGGCGCGCGATATCGCCGGGCGCTTTAACCATCTTTATAAAGGGCAGCACTTTACCCTCCCTGAGGCCGTGGTAGACGACAAAGTACAGCTGTTGAATGGCCTGGATGGGCGCAAGATGTCCAAAAGCTACGATAATACGATCCCGCTCTTTTCCGCTGAGAAAAAACTGCAGAAGCTGGTACGTAAGATTAAGACCAACTCGCTGGAGCCCGGTGAGCCGAAAGATCCAGACACCTGCACGCTGTTTCAAATCTACTCCGCTTTTGCGACACCTGAAGAGACCGCTAGTCTACGTGAGCAGTACGTGAACGGTATTGGCTGGGGCGCGGCTAAGGATCAAGTGTTTGAGTACTTGAATGCACACTTGAGCGCGCCGCGTGAACGCTATAATGCGCTGATGGAAGACCCGGCCCACATTGAGGCTGTGTTGCAAAAAGGCGCCGAACGGGCGCGGGAAGAAGCTGTTGTAACGATGGATCGTCTCCGTTCAACGGTAGGTTTGGGGCGGTTTGTTTAATCCCAGAGCCTTGGCGCAATACCAATAGCGAAACACCTGCAGCAATAGAGCAGAAACGACGAAGCCCCTTCCAAGTGGAAGGGGCTTCGCTTGTTTCAGGCCTTGTTTTTCAGGCCAGGGCTAGGCTATTAGCAACAGCTTAACCTTCGATCGGGGCGCGCCAGTCGTCGGAACCAGAGGTGCCAGCAACAGTGTGTTCCCAATCAATTTTACGGTAAGCCAGTGACACGTCCATCAACTGGGTGAATTCAGACTTGGTGATGTCTTGGGCGTGTGGCATACGCAGGTTGATGTCAACGATAGTGGCATCGGTCAGCGTGGTCGTGAAGAAGTGCTCCTGCTTACCTTCAACAGAGGTGCGGTACCACTTCAGCTCAACGTTGGGCAGCATTTCACCAGACGCTAGTGCGTTGTACATCAGCGGTACTGATTTGTTCAGGGCAACGGTAAAGATAAAGGGCTTGTGTGCACGCTGACCGGATGGCTGACCAGACTGCGGATCAGTGGGTACGGTAACGACATGCTTAAATTCTTGTACCAGCATTTGGTCTTCATGGCCCTCAACGTAGATGTTGCCTACGGAGTCAGGGGTAAAAGCGCCTGCTGTGATGTTGCCCTGAGTTTGGCCTTCGATGCTGATATAACATGGTGTTGGCATGGTCTGCTCCTTGACTGAAAAATTAAAGAAATGTCACGTGGACGAAGACAATAGAGCAACTTCAGGGCCAAGTTTTTAAATTTGTTATATATCAATATGTTATGTGTTTGTTGTGTAGGGCGCTTCTTTCTGCGGGGCAAAAAGTTGCCTGCGCTGGGCAAGATATTGCCTGGCAGGGCAACAACTTGCTTGCTTGCTCGTTACATCTACAAGCGCTTAGTAACGCTGGGTTGCATCTACCGTTACCTTGCTTTATGACTAAAGCCTTTCTTGGGATTTTAAGCAGAACTAGGGCCATGGGAGCAATATTTTTGCCGCTAAAAATGACGGCGCTGCCCATTTAAGCACCTCTCTTGTATGAATTTTGCTCTCCGTTTTGTAAGAAATCACTGACAGTTTTTGTAAGAGATCTCTTACAAATGCGGTTTTTAATAATTAGTTTTAATTAGCTTCTTTTATTGTGCTGCTAAAATTCGCGAAAAAGGTCGTAAAACACGTCTTCTTGAAAGTCTTCTTCTCTCAGATTGTCGCAGTACCTGCTTAGAGCCATTTGGTACTTTCGGTGTAAATCCGGTACTTTCCCGCAATTAATAAGCATTCTTCTTTGAATCGAAAATGTTCTAATTTTTACGGGCGAAAACCATGGCTAAGCAAGGAACGGTCGCGCCGAAAGAGCGCATCAATATCAAGTATGTACCCGCTACAGGTGATCAGCAGTCCGAGACTGAACTGCCGTTGAAATTATTGGTGGTCGGTGACTTCAAGGGAGGCGAGGAAGATACCTCCATTGAGGAGCGTGAGGCTGTTTCTGTTGATAAGAATAACTTCCAGTCTGTTATGCGCGAAGCGAACCTTGGCTTGCAGGCTGCGGTTCCCAATCGGTTGCAAGAAGAGGGTGAAGCAAGCGATTTGGCCGTCAATTTGGAATTTAAATCACTCCATGATTTTGCGCCCGACAGTATCGCTCGGCAGGTGCCGGAGCTGCGTAAGCTAGTCGAATTAAGGGAGGCGTTGGTGGCATTGAAGGGGCCGCTGGGCAACGTACCTGCTTTTCGTGATCGTTTGCAGAAGCTACTCGAAAGTGACGAAACGCGTCAGCAGCTGTTGGCGGAGCTAGAGCTGCTTGATTCTGACCCTAATCGTAACGATTAAGCATTCTTATTTTCGTGCTAGTCCAGTAACCGGATTGTATTCGAGGCATCTCTATGAGTGATACGGCGCAAAAGAAAAGCCAAACGGTGGAAGCCCAGGAAGAGGTTTCTTTACTTGACCAAGTGATGGCGCAGACGCGTATGGCGCCAGCGGATGAGGGCTACGACGTTGCCAAGCAAGGCGTTGCCGCTTTTATTTCCGAACTGTTAAGCGGCGAGAACGCTGCCCCGCAGGTTAATAAAGCCGTTGTGGATAGCATGATCGTTGAACTTGACCGGAAAATTAGTCGGCAAGTTGATGAGATTCTTCACGACAATAGCTTTCAGCAGCTGGAGTCTGCGTGGCGTGGCTTGAAGCTGTTGGTCGACCGCACCGATTTCCGCGAAAACATTAAGCTTGATGTGCTTCACGCCACCAAAGAAGAACTGCTGGATGACTTTGAGTTTGCCCCGGAAATTACCCAAAGCGGGCTCTACCAACACGTTTATGCTGGCGGGTATGGTCAGTTTGGCGGTGAGCCGGTAGCAGGGATTATCGGGCATTATGATTTCACCCCCTCGACCCCTGATATGAAACTACTGCAGCACACGGCTGCTGTAGGGGCGATGGCCCATGCGCCGTTCCTGTCAGCGGTGGCGCCTTCCTTCTTCGGCATCGATAGCTTTGAAGAGCTGCCCAATATCAAAGATTTTAAAGCCATCTTTGAAGGGCCCAAGTACGCGCGCTGGCGTAGTCTGCGCGAGTCAGAAGACGCGCGCTATTTAGGTCTGACGGCGCCTCGTTTCTTGCTGCGGATGCCCTACGACCCGGTCGAAAACCCCATCAAGACATTTAACTATCGTGAAACCGTCAGCGAAGATCACGACCATTATCTTTGGGGTAATACGGCGTACCTGCTGGCCGAGCGCTTGACTGACAGCTTTGCAAAATACCGCTGGTGCCCGAACATTATTGGCCCTCAAAGCGGCGGTGCGGTTGAAAACCTGCCTGTCCATACCTACGAAGCGCTAGGCCAGTTGCAGGCTAAAATCCCCACAGAGGTGCTGGTAACGGATCGCCGCGAGTTCGAGATGGCCGAAGAAGGCTTTATTTCGTTAACGATGCGTAAGGGCAGCGATAACGCTGCTTTCTTCTCGGCTAACTCCGTACAAAAGCCCAAGGTATTTCCGAACACGCCCGAAGGCAAAGACGCTGAGACCAACTACAAGCTGGGTACTCAACTGCCGTATATGTTCATCATCAACCGCCTGGCTCACTACATTAAAGTGCTCCAGCGTGAACAGATCGGTTCATGGAAAGAGCGTCAAGACCTTGAGCGTGAGCTGAATACCTGGATCCGCCAATACGTGGCCGACCAAGAGAACCCGCCCTCCGATGTACGCAGCCGCCGCCCGCTGCGTGCCGCCTCTATTCAGGTGTCGGATGTCGAAGGCGATCCGGGTTGGTACCAGGTGTCTATGTCGGTGCGCCCGCACTTTAAGTACATGGGTGCCAACTTTGAGCTGTCGTTAGTCGGGCGTCTCGACAAGGAATAAGGGAACCTCTCCATCATGGCTATTAACCATGGCAGCCTGCTAGGTAGCCGTCTGTTTGAGCGTCTTGCGATGCCTGAACAGCCGTTAGCGCATGGGGAGGATGAGAGGCTGGCGGAAACTGTTGAGTCGATCAAACGACACTTAGTGGAGTTGCTCAACAGTCATCCGGGCAATAGCGCCTGTGAGCCTGAGTTGGGGTTGCTGGACTTCAATGATGCAACGATCGGCGTGCTGGATTTAGAGCTGAATATCCAGCGCGCCATTCGGCAATGCATCGAACGCTTTGAGCCGCGGGTTCAGCACGTTGAAGTTGAGTCATTACCCAATAATGGCGATCCCTTACAACTGCATTTTCAAGTACATGCCACCGTAGCGTTAGGGCGAGATAACGCCCACGCCACGATCGACTTATTGCTCAATAATAAGCGCTATCAGTGTCTTAACTGATAGGCTTGCGAGGCCCGAATGCTAAATCGCTATTACCGGGACGAGCTCAATTTTCTGAAGCGCCAAGGGCGAGAATTTGCGGAGGGCAACCCCGGCCTGAGTCGCTTCTTGTCAGAGCGCAGTACCGATCCTGATGTTGAACGTCTATTAGAAGGCTTTGCCTTTCTAACTGGCCGTATGCGCGAAAAAGTGGAGGATGAGTTCCCCGAACTTACCCATTCGCTGATCAGCATGCTATGGCCGAACTACTTGCGCCCGGTGCCTAGCATGACTGTGGTGCAATTTACCCCTACGTGGCATGCGCTGAGTACCCACCAGCTCCTGGAGCGGGGTACGGAATTGGCCAGTAAGCCAGTGGATGGCACTACCTGCATGTTTCGCACTTGTCATGACGTGACGCTCTATCCGCTCGAACATGCGGGGGTTGAGGCACGCCATACACGCGATGCCTCCATTGTTGAGTTGGCGCTTGATGTACATAGTGATCAGCCCCTCAGCGCGATGGGGATTGATACATTGCGTCTGCACCTGGGTGGAGACGCTTATACAGCGCGCACGCTTTACCTGTGGATGAGCCACTACCTAGCGCGCGTAGAACTGGAAATTGATGGCAAACGGCTGCCTCTGCCCAAGCAGTTGCTGCAGCCGGTTGGTTTTGATCGCCATCATGCACTACTGCCCTACCCGAGGAATGTGTATCAAGGGTATCGGATACTGCAGGAATACTTGTGTTTTCCAGAGGCTTTCCATTTCTTTGATGTAACAGCCCTGAGCCAACACTTGCCGGCCATTCCCGCAGACAAAATTATTTTGCGCCTAGAGTTTGAGCGTACGTTACCGACCGACGCACGGGTGAGAGACGAGCATTTCGCTTTGTATTGCTCGCCGGCGATCAACCTGTTCTCTCACGATGCAGAGCCTGTTGATGTTAGCGGGGAGCGCAGTGAATACCGCATTCACCCCAATAGTCGATCTCCCGGACACTATGAAATTTTTAGCGTCGATAAGGTGGAAGGCTGGTTAGAGAACGAGACCGGTAAAGGGCGCGGTACGCCGCGTGAGTACGTGCCTTTTGAAAGCTTTCAACACCAAGTCAAGAGAGACCGTGGCAACGATGCCTCCTACTACCGTCTTCGCGTGCGCGACAGCTTGCGCGGGGATGGGTTTGATCACGACATCTCCTTTGTGCGTGGTGATGAGCGCAGCTACATCGGCATGTCCGAAACCGTCTCGCTCGGATTGACGTGTAGTAACCGAGAGCTGCCTGAGCGTTTGACGGTAGGCGATATTTGCTACTCAACGGAAGAGAGCCCCTCGTATGCCATGTTTCAAAATATCACCCGCCCCACGCCAGTGTTGCGCCCCACGCTGGATGGCAGCTTGCTATGGACACTGATTTCTAATCTATCGCTTAACTACTTATCGCTACTGGAGCGTGATGCGCTGTGTTCTGTGCTGCGTGCCTACGATTTCCGTGCCTTGGTCGATAGGCAGGCCGAGCGAGTGGCTCAAAAACGGCTGGCAGGCATTGTTAGCATTGAAACCCAGCCCATTGATCGGCTGAAAAGAGGGCTGCCCATTCGTGGTCTGCGTTCGGTCATGACGCTAGATCAAGATGCCTTTGGCGACGAAGGGAGTCTGTATTTATTTGGCAGTGTGCTGGCGCGGTTCTTCTCCTTGTACGCCAGCATCAACTCGTTTCATGAGCTGCATGTTATTAACCGTCAAAATCACGAGCGCTACAAATGGACCTTACAGTCGGGGCAACAGCCTCTGATGTAGCGCTTGCCCCTTTGATGGCAAAGGCGCGGCGTTACGATTTTTATCAGCTAGTAGAGCTTCTGCATCGTCATCATGGCGATGACCTAGAGTGCGCTCAGCGAGGTGCGCCCGCTTTTGAGCGCGTGCGCTATAGCGCTTCAGCGTCACTAGGCTTTCCCAGCAGTGATGTGCTCTCACTGGCTTTTCAGCCTGAGGGCCATTATGAGCTGGAAGTTAGCTTCTTGGGTCTGCAGGGGTCTCAGTCGCCGCTGCCCAGCTATTACCTTGAAACATTGGCACATGAGGCAGCCCACCACGACGGTGTTGCAGGCGATTTCCTGGATTTTTTCAATAATCGCTTACTGGCGTTAGTGCACCGCAGTTGGCGTAAATATCGCCACTACATCCGCTATCAGGATGGTGCTAGCGATGGGTTCTCGGCGGCCATTTTTGCTTTGGTGGGGTTGGCGGACAGTGACCTGCGCGTTGAGACGCCTATCAACTGGAGCAAGATGCTGGCTTATGCCGGTTTGCTGGCAGGCCGTTCGCGTTCACCCGAGGTCGTCTGCAGCATCGTAGGGCACTGCTTTGACCTTGATGATGTGCAGATTGAAGAGTGGGTACATCGCTGGGTTCAGATTCCGATGGATCAACGCAGCCGAAGCGGTATGGCAGCAATGACGTTAGGCAGCGATGTAGTGGCCGGTGAGCGCGTTGCTGATGTTAACGGCAAATTTGTGCTGGGTTTATTTGGTCTTACTTTGGAGCGTTTTCGCGACTTCCTACCCGATGGCAGGGAGCATGCTCCATTGCGCACCTTGGTTGAGTTTGTGCTGCGCGAGCCGTTGGCCTACGACCTAGAGCTAGAGCTGTTACCCAGCGCCGTAAAGCCGATGCGGTTAGGCGATGCTGGCACCTGCCAGCTCGGCTGGACCACCTTTGTTAATCCCGAGTCCGGCAGCGCCTCAAAACGCCGCCGAGTGCGTATTCAGATGACAGGTTAAACAATGAACGCCAACCCAATTTCCGCTGTAACGCTGGTCATTGCCAATAGTGAGCGCCTAGAAGGCCGTTCAACAAGTAGTCATGTCTTTCATGAAGTCGGCGGCACCTTAGGCTGCTCAACCGATGATGACTGGTTATTGCAAGATCACGCCGGCCGAATTCGCCCGCAGCATGCCCAAGTGAGCAAAATTGACGGCAAGTTCTGCCTGATTGATAGCAGCGGGCACACCTTTATCAATCGCGCCACCCTGCCGATTGGGCGAAACCGTAAGGTCGCTTTGAGCGAGGGCGATGAAGTACTAGTCGGCGAGTACCGTCTTAAAGTGCATTTGGGTGATCGGCAGAGTACTCAACCCGGTGCTCAACCTCTGGCCTCGTTAGTCAATGAAGAGCAGGAGGCGGTAGATGCGTATGGCCGCCCGTTGGTTCAAGAAGACCAGCCGCTACGTGCGGAAGCCGCAAAAAAAGAAGATCCCATGGAGGCACTTGGCGGGGTAGCGCGTGGAGTGGGGCACGAAGACCCAATGGCCGCTCTCGACCCTCGTGCTGCCAATGCTCAGCTTTCCGAATCCATTGAAGAGATGCCTGAGTTGCTTGGCTCCGAGCGGCGCGTTGAAGGAAGTGTGGGGCGTGATCAGCAAGAGCGGCGCGAAGGCGCTGTTCGCATGCCAGCGATCAAACGCAAGCTAGGCAGCCATTCACCGGACAGCTATTCACCAAGCGGTTATTCACCAAGTAGTCATTCGCCAAACGGCTATACAGCAGGCAACCAGACAGAGAGGAGCAGTAGCATGGATGAGCGGGCAATAGATGACCTCGAACGTTCCGTTGGCGAGCAGTTAGAGGATCGCTGGCAAAAACCTAGTGGCCGTTCACTTGGCCATGTGGGGGCCGACCCGCTATTGAGGGGGTTGGATATCGACATTCCCTTCCGTGATAGCGAAGAGCAGCAGGCGTTTCTTGAAGAAGCGGGCCATACGTTACGGGCTGCTATTAATGGCTTACGTGCTCTGCAGCAAACCCAAAACGATAGCAAATACCCCCTCCGGGATCGTCGTTTACAGCCTATTGAAGATAATCCCCTGCGCCTTGGCCAGGCGTACGAGGCCACTGTCGAGACGATGTTTTCGGCCCAGCGCAGCCCGGTTCACCTTTCGGCGCCCGAAGCAGTGGGGGAGTGCCTGCGTCATCAAGGCCATCACCAAGCGGCAGTTGAGGAAGCCATTGAGTACGCCCTAACCGCTATTTTGGATGCCTTTTCACCTGAAGCGCTGCTCAAACGTTTCCATGCTTATCGGGGGGCAGGCACCCGCATTGAAGATGAAAACAGCTGGGCCTGGGAAATGTACCGCCACTACTACCACGAGCTTAACTCAGGCCGCCAGCTAGGTTTCCAAAAACTGTTCTGGGAGGTTTTCGAGCAGGCGTATGACCAGTCTGTTCGTCGCCAGCAGCGGGAGGGCGCATGAGCAAGGCCAAGAGCCTCGGGCTTGTTGGGGTGCTTTTAGTGCTGCTGTCAATCACGGGCTGTGCCTCGACCCGTGAAGCAGCCGGTAAAGCCTGGGAAGTCATGCTAGACCCCTCGATACCGGTTGGCTATCCAGAAGATCAGCCCACGCTGGTCGATTTAAGCATGGTCGCAGAGCCCGATGTGAACCCAAACATCGATGGCGAGGGGACGCCGCTGCGCTTTCAAATTTTGCAGCTTAAAGATGACTCCATGCTAATGGCGGCTGACATGGATCAGTTAAGTGAGGATATGGAGGCGGCATTGGGCACGAACTATCTGACCCATGACGACTTCACCTTGCTACCTGGCCAGTGGAAATTCTACGAACCCTTCGCCATTGAAGAAGACACGCGCTATATCGGTTTGATTGCGTTCTACGCTGAGCCAAACGAGGCGGAGTGGAAGAAAGTCGTCAAAGTGAAGGCCAGTTCAGAGAATTATCACTTGCTGGTTCATCTGCGCAACAGTGAAGTAGAACTAAGGAAGGAAGAGTGATGGCCAGTCGCAATCGCGTGGTATGGAGTGAAGGGCTATTTATCAAGCCGCAGCACTTTCAACAGCAGCAGCGCAGCCTTGAAGGGTTGATTGATACGCGGCTTAAAGGGGTTAGTCACTATCTGTACGGATTTTTGACCCTGGAGTTGAACAACGAGTTTTTAAGCTTTGGCCGGATTGCGATTAGCCGGGCGAGTGGCGTCATGCCCGATGGCGTTGCTTTCCAATTGCCTGAGGATGATTTAGAGCCTTCTGCACTGGAAGTTGTTGATGCGGGCATTACTAACCAGGTGGTCTATTTAGGCTTGCCGCTAGCCACGGATAGCGTCGGGGAAGTGCGCTGGCCCGATGACGAACTGCCTGCACGTTATCGCCTTTCGCCGCGCAGCGTGCGCGACCTGCACTCCCGCGACGGTGATATGGCCGACCTGGATGTGGCGCGCGTTTCACCGCGCTTGTTGTTAGAGCAAGAAGACCGCAGTGGTTATGCCTGCTTGGCCGTTACGCGCATTCTAGAGCGTCGCCCCGACGGCAGCTTGGTACTGGATGAGCAATTTATCCCCACCTTAATGAACGTGCAAGCAGCGCCAAGCCTGCAGCGGTTTGTGGGTGAGATGGCGGGTTTGATGCGAGAACGGGCGCGTAATATTGCTCAGCGGCTGTCGACCCCCAATCAGGCAGGGGTGGCCGACGTAACGGATTTCATGCTGCTGCAGCTACTGAACCGTGCTCAGCCACGTTTTCAGCATCTGGCGCGGTTAGGGCAAGTTCACCCGGAGCGGCTTTACGACACCATGCATGAAATAGCCTGTGAACTGGTGACGTTTACCGATGAGTCGCGTTTGCCGCCTGAATGCCCTGCTTATGACCATGAGCATCCCGAACGTGGGTTCCGGCCCTTGATGCAGATGATGCGCCAAGCGCTCTCCACCGTGCTTGAACCCCGCGCGATCGCCATTCAGATACAGACACGGAAATTCGGCCTACTGGTGGCGCCGCTTTCGGATACCAGCCTGTTCGAAACAGCCGAGTTCATTTTGGCAGTGCGCGCCGATATGCCTAGCGAGCGCCTGCGTAAGCAGTTTCTACAGCAAACCAAAGTGGCCAGCGTCGAGCGTATTCGCGACCTTATTAGTCTGCAATTACCGGGTGTGCCCTTGGAGCCGTTACCGGTGGCCCCTCGCGAACTGCCTTATCACGCAGGTTATACCTACTTCCAACTCAGCCGACAAAGCGAAGCCTGGGGAATGCTGGATGGTGCAAGCGGTTTTGCCTTCCACGTGGCGGGCGAATTTCCCGGGTTGGAGATGCAGTTTTGGGCGATCAGGAGTTAAGCCATGCAAGATATTGCCACGCATCAAGATGACGCCAAAAACGACTACCCGATGGGTGAGCCGGTTCGCCATGAAGATCAAATAAAAGACAGCGGCGTTGAACAGTTGGTGCATAGCCATGCCCAGCACCTGAATGCTGACGAGGACTATTGGTTTCGGCTGCGCGGGCACAACTTAAACCCGCTGGTCGATGCATCGAGCAGCCTGCTGGGCATGGCGGTGCGCGTCCGACAGGTGGACGGCGCTGATGATCTCGAGCGCTTATATCGTCAGGTAGTGGACGAAATTGCTTCCATCGAAATTGAGCTAACCGAGCAGGGGTATGACCGCCCGACACTGCTCGCCTACCGCTATGTGCTCTGCTCGTTTATCGATGAAACCGTGATGGGCATGCCCTGGGGGAGGCAGAGCGTGTGGGCTGAGCACTCGCTGCTAGCGAGGTTTCATAATGAAACCTGGGGTGGCGAAAAAGTCTTCTCTATCCTCGCGCGGCTGCAGCAAGAGCCTCATCGCTATCGCGACATGCTGGCTTTTATCTATTTGTGCCTGTGCCTTGGGTTTGAGGGGCGTTACCGGGTGAAAACCCATGGTCGTGAAGAGTACGACCAAATTGTACGCGCGCTTGGCGATCAACTGGCGTCGCTTGATGAGCCACCAGATGAGCTGCTGACCCAGCCACTTAGGCATGTGGTGAAAGGGCGTGGCAAAGGGATGCACGAGGGGTTACCGCTGTGGGCCATCTTTGCCCTGTTCGGCGTTACGTTGGTTGGTATTTATTTGGGGCTTTCTTGGTCGCTGGATCAGCAGGCTGAGCAAGTCAGAGCTTTACTCGATCAGATTTATCGTTAGGAGATAGCATGCTTAGGGTAGAGCTACCGGCGCTTATTAGTCGACTGAATGGAATTTCTCGTCATGGCCTCGAGCAGGCCGCCGTGCTGTGCGCAGAGCAGCAAGCGCCTGAGGTGACCACCGGGCACCTGCTGCTGGCGCTGGTCGACCAGCCGCTATGTGATGTGCGCTTACTGCTGGAAACGCTTGATATTGATGTCGAGGAACTGCGCGCAAGAATGGCTGAGGAGAGCCGTCCGCCTCGTGATCTTGAGGTGTCGACACCCAGCTTTTCGCCGTTATTGGTAGAGCTGCTGCAGGACGCGTGGTTACTGGCAGCCACCGAGTATGGACATCAAGCGCTTCGCAGCGGCGTGCTTTTCACGGCGCTACTGCACAACGCCCCGCGCTATTTAGGTCCGAAGAGCACGACGCTACTGGAAGATATCAATCGCGAAAATCTACGCCGCCACTTGGAGCGTCTTACGGCCGATTCAGCCGAAGCACCTCGGGAGGGTGCCGACGCTAAACAACGCCAGGCTGCTCATCCTGCTGGCGATGACAGCGCACTCGCCCGTTTTGCTACCTCGCTGACCGAACAGGCGCGCAAGGGGGAGCTTGACCCCGTTCTGGGGCGGGATCCAGAAATCGACCAAATGCTCGATATTCTGGGTCGTCGGCGCAAAAACAACCCCATTGTGATTGGCGATGCCGGGGTAGGTAAAAGTGCCGTGGTCGAAGGGCTGGCGGCACGCATTGTGGCGGGACAAGTACCCGCTGCGCTGGCAGATGTCGAGCTGCTGACCCTTGATCTAGGTGCACTGCAAGCCGGTGCCGCGGTGAAAGGCGAGTTTGAAAAGCGCCTTAAAGCGGTGATCGACGAAGTCAAAAACGCCCCGCGTCCCACGCTGCTATTTATAGATGAAGCACACACGCTGATCGGTGCTGGTAACCAGGAAGGTGGCGGTGACGCGGCCAACTTGCTCAAGCCCGCCCTGGCCCGGGGCGAGTTGCGTACTATCGCCGCCACTACCTGGCGTGAGTACAAAAAGTACTTTGAAAAAGACCCGGCGCTGTCGCGGCGCTTCCAGCCCATTGCGCTTTCCGAGCCAAGCGTAGAACAGGCACTGGTCATCCTGCGCGGTTTGCGGGATGTGTATGAGCGCGCCCACGGCGTGCTGATCGGCGATAGCGGCCTGCGTGCTGCCGCTGCGCTTTCTGCCCGTTACCTGGCCGGACGGCAACTGCCTGACAAAGCCATTGATGTGCTGGATACCGCCTGTACCCGATTGGCGCAGGCTCTGGATACCCCGCCCCGCAAGCTAAGCCACTTACAGAGTGAACATATCGCCGCGCTGCGTGAGCGCGATCAGGTCGAGCGTGAACGTCTGCTGGGGCGCGAACCGGATAGTGAACGCCACCACGACTTAACCGAACGCTTAGCCAAGCTGGAAGAGGAGTTGGCAAGCCTGGAAGCCGCCTGGCAAGCGCAGCGCGAATGCGTCGATGCCATTGTGGCGCTACACCGCCAACTGCTAGAGGCAACGGATAATGATGCCGTTGATCAACTTCCCGAGGGCGTGCATCAAGAACTCGCCGAACGGGAGCAGCAGCTGGCCCAACTGCAAGAGACGTTTGCGCTGGTTAATCCCAGCGTTGAAGAGGCGCAAATTGCCCAGGTGATTGGCGACTGGACCGGCGTACCGGTCGAGCGTATGACCAGCGACGAGCTAACCCGCCTCACCGAACTGCCGACCCATCTGGATGCGCTAATCCAGGGGCAGGGCAGTGCGATTGAGCGTATCCATCGCCACTTGCTAACCGCGCGTGCGGATCTCCGTCGCCCGGGGCGGCCATTGGGCGCATTTCTGCTGGTAGGCCCCAGCGGCGTGGGTAAAACCGAAACCGTGGTGCAAATTGCCGACCAGCTGTATGGCGGTCGTCAGTTTCTTACCACGATCAATATGTCGGAATACCAAGAGAAGCACACGGTTTCACGTCTGATTGGTTCGCCGCCGGGGTATGTCGGGTTTGGCGAGGGCGGGCTACTCACCGAAGCGATCCGTCAGCGCCCTTATTCGGTGGTGCTGCTGGACGAAGTCGAAAAAGCCCATCCCGATGTGCTTAACCTCTTCTACCAGGCGTTTGATAAAGGCGAACTGGCCGACGGGGAAGGGCGCGTTATCGATTGCAAAAACGTGCTGTTCTTCCTGACCTCTAACCTGGGCTACGAAGCCATCGTTAGCTATGGCGATGACCCAGCAGCGCTGGATGCTGCGCTCTACCCGGTGCTGGCTGAGTTCTTTAAACCGGCGCTATTAGCGCGTATGGAAGTGGTGCCTTACTTGCCGCTGGACGGCGATACCCTGCGTGACATCGTCAAGGCCAAGCTGGATACCTTGGCAACACGCATCCGTGAGCGCCATCGCCATGCCGAGGTGGTGCTGGATGACAGCCTGGCCGAGGCAATTTGTAAACGTGCGACGCGGAGTGAAAACGGCGCACGCATGCTAGAGTCGGTGATCGACGGTGAACTGCTGCCGCCGCTTTCCCGTGCCCTGCTTGAGCGTATGGCACGGCGCGAGAACGTTAGCCGGGTAGTGTTGGGCACGGATGCCGACAGCGGTGTCTTTACTGCGGAGGTGGCATAGCGCCATGCAGGTAAAGGCTCTTGACCAGCGCAATGCTAGCGAAGCGCAGCCTTTAGCTGGGCTGGCGGCTATGCCCATGGCGCTTGCGTTGGTTGAAAGTACCACACCACGGGAGCTGCGCTTACGCAGTCGGCAACTGCTGGGTAATAGCCTGGGCTTGGCGTGGGTGGAGTG
Organism: Halomonas sp. ATBC28; assembly: GCF_005937175.1. Taxonomy (NCBI): domain Bacteria; kingdom Pseudomonadati; phylum Pseudomonadota; class Gammaproteobacteria; order Oceanospirillales; family Halomonadaceae; genus Halomonas; species Halomonas sp. ATBC28. The sequence goes on from NZ_VCQL01000001.1 coordinate 409,103, forward strand.
CCTCTATCTAGACAGCAGCGGCCGCTGGGTGGGCCGTGATAATAGTGAGGCGCGCTTCAACTGTGATGAGTTTAGTCACCCCTACGCCCATGCCATCCGCAGCGGTAAACCGGTGACACTGGGCGTGGGGGAAGCGCGTACCCGGCTTGATCATCCCGGTTTTCAAGCCCAAATAGCCTCCCTCAGTGGCGACTTGCGGCTACACGTGAGGCCGTTACGACTCCAGGACAGTTCGCGGGAGTGGCTAGGCGTGCTGGCCTTCGTCACGGAAGCGGCAACCTTGACGAACCTCATGGAGTGTAGCGATTTTGTCGCTTTTGAGGCCCTGCTGTGTCGGTTGTGGTCGCGCCTGGCAAGCAGTCAGGGAGAGCGTCAGAAATCAGCGGTATTGCGTGACTCGTTAGCCAAGCTCAATGACAACACCCGGCGCCAGGGGTTAGCGGCCAAGCTGGCGAGTGATTTGCTGGGTAACTCCATCGCCATGCAAGAGCTTCGGCAGCAGGTGATTCGTGCAGCCGAAACCAATTTAGCGGTGCTACTGCAGGGTGAAACCGGAACCGGCAAAGACCTCGTGGCGAGAGCGATTCACCGTTTCTCGGCACGCGCCAAGGCGCCGTTCATGGCGATTAACTGTGCCGCGATCCCCGAGTCGCTGCTGGAGTCGGAGCTGTTCGGCCACTCCAAAGGGGCGTTTTCAGGCGCTGACCAGGCCAGGGAAGGGCTCATCGCCCAAGCCGACGGCGGTACGCTGTTTCTGGATGAAATCGGCGATATGCCGCTAGCGCTGCAAGCCAAACTGCTCAGGGTACTGGAGAGCGGCCGTTATCGGCCTCTAGGGTCGAACGAAGAACGCTGTGCCGATCTGCGTCTTATTGCGGCTACCCATCAGCCGCTACGCGAGCAGATCAAACAGCAGCGGTTTCGCGCTGACCTCTACTATCGCTTAGGCCAATTCCCGCTTTCGCTGCCATCGCTGTCGGCACGGCGTGAAGACATCGGTTTTCTGGCCGAGCACTTTGTTGCTGATTTCTGTGCCCGGGAAGAACGCAGCGAGATGGGCATCACGCCCGCCGCGTTGCGGCAGCTAAAAGAGCGTGATTACCCCGGCAACGTGCGTGAGCTCAAAAACTTGATCGATTATGCCTGCGCCATGACCCCCGCCGGTGGCGATATTGAAGCCTTGCTCCTGCCCAGCGATACCGCCAGTGGCGCTGATTCAGCGACATCAGAAGCCAGCGGCACGCTGAATAAGATCCATGATCTGCGCCAAGCGGTTCGCGATTATGAAGCGCAATTGATTAGCCAGCGATTGCTTTACTACGGCGGGAATCGTGCCCTTGCAGCAGAGAGCCTGGGAATACCCAAGCGAACGCTCTCCCACAAATGCCAATTGCTAGAACTGGATGCTAAATGAAAGTGACATTCGTAAGTTGCCGATGGCAGCACAGGCTATTGATTTGCCTCTGGCTATTAAGCATGAGCAGCGCACTACAAGCAGAGGATAGCGCAGCTGTATTGGAACAGGCGCATCAGTGTGGCCAAGAAAGCTCACGTTTGGATCGCCTGGGTTGCTACGACAATCTTTTCCTGGACGAGCAGAGCACACCGAGTGATAGCGCTGAATTGCCGCCTCTTTGGCATGCAGTTGTTAGCCAAGAGGAGAAACGCAATCCCGATGACTTTGGCCTGATAGTCAGCGCCGAGGGAAGCCAGGTATTAATGACGGTGCCCGCACGGGGCACAACGCCTCCGCGGCCCGTCTTGGTACTGGCTTGCGAGAAGTTAATTACCCGCTTCCAGGTGCACCTGCCCAATGCCTTGGATACGCCCCGCGTGTCGTTGCGGGTCGTCGCGGATGGACGTGATGTCTCTCAACAATGGCGAGTGCGCGATGATGGCCACGTGGTAAGCGGTGGGCGCGGCCTGCCCGCCATTGAAACGCTGCGGCAATTATTGAGCGCCAACGAGCTTGTGTTGAGTAGCGACGCAGCGGCTCTGGACGGGCTGCGTTTTGATGTATCAGGACTGCGTCAGCAAATTCAACCGCTTCGCAGCGCCTGTCGCTGGTAGTGGGTAGAGGAGTTCGTGATGCGTATAACGGCGGATAGTCACCTTGAACCCCTGCTAGCGCCTCTGCCTGCCAATGAGCAGGGCGAGGAGATCGGCGTTGTGCTGGAGGACAGCGCCGACTACCTGCGCCTTGAGGCTGAAATGATGAAGGTCGGCTCATTGCAGCACCAAGACGTTGAGTGGGATACGGCAGAAACATTAGCCATCACTATGCTCAGCCATAAGGGCAAAGACCTAAAGGTGTTGGGACACTTGCTGCACTGCCTGCAGCATGAAGGCAATGGCGTGCGTTTCGCGCTTTCCCTAAGGCTGCTGGCTGGCTGTCTTGAAGCCTGGTGGGCGTTGGCATACCCCTTCAATGGCGCACGTGGGGCTAAGTTGCGGCCCAGGCTGTTCCAGCAATTTACCCAACGCACGCTGAAGCTTGCCGCGGGCCTCGACTTTCATAATGCCGAGGATGAGTTTCTGGCCTGCCGCCACTCGTTGGAAAACCTGCAAACGTTAGCCGCGGACAAGCAGTTGCCCGCTGACTCACTTGACGAGCTGATGCGCCTGCTGGATGAAAAACAGCCTAATCAAAACCGTGCTGCATCGGACTCTCAAAGTGGCAACGCGTCCGGTGGCGATGCACGGACGGCCGCATCTGCTTCCTCCAGCGGGGCTGAAAAGGCTGATCAGCCCGGCGGCGCAAAAGCCCCCGAGCTACGCCTGGAAGCGGGTAATGAGCGCGCCAACCGCCAGTCGCTACTCAAAATGGCCGATTTTCTAAACGAGCAAAACCCGGGTGAGCCGCTGGCATACCGCTTGCGTCGCTATGCCATCTGGAGCGTCATTCAGGCGTTACCTGCTGCACGGGAAGGCGGGCGTACCGAGTTAGCCCCTGTGGCTGCTGACCGGGTGGCGGATTATCGAGAAGCGCTTTCCCGCGGCGGTGACGAAGCGCTTTGGCAGCGCATAGAGAAAAGCGTTGCGGTCAGTCCCTACTGGTTAGAAGGACATCGCTTGAGTGCCGAACTGGCCAAGCGCCTAGGGCGGCCGCGCTGCGCTGAGGCTATTCGCGATGAGTCGGTGCGGTTTGTGGAAAGGCTCCCCGGTATTGAGTCGTTAACGTTTAACGATGGCTCGCCTTTTTTAGATAAAGAAACGCAGCAGTGGCTGTATAGCGGTGCTGGCAACGGCGTAAATGACGGCGCCGGTGGCGGTGAAGCATGGCACGCGGGGTTAGAGGAAGCGCGTAGCTATATGGGGAGTGAAGGGTTAGGGCCTGCCTTGCAGGTGCTTGACCAGGGGTTAGCGTCGGCACGCTCCTTGCGCGAGAGCACGTACTGGCGCTTGGCCAGCGCTGATTTGCTGCAGGAGGCGGGGCTAGAAACGCTCGCCCAGCAGCACTACAGCACGCTGCACCAAACTGTTAATGAACTTGATTTAGAGCAGTGGGAACCAGCGCTGGTTTCGCGGCTTCAGGCATCGCTTAGGACATGACAACGATGATCGACTTTATCACTAGGGACGAGGATTAAAGGCTCATGTGGGGAACATTGAAATCAAAGCTGAGCCGCTGGGTGCCCGGCTTTTCACGTGCACAGAGCACTCACAATCGCGCCAAAGCGCAAGCTAACAGAGTCAAGGGGTTAGGGCGGCTTTCCATGGCCATGTGGGGCGTATTAATCGTGCTCCTATTAGTGGCTATCTGGTGGTTAGGGCCTAGCTGGGAGGTACGAGACAGCTACCCATTAGGCCCCTGGGTAAACCGGTTACTGGCTACCTTGGCGCTGGCAACGTTAGTGGCGGTGATTTGGGGCGTTCGGCTTTCCCGTCGACTGCGCAAAGCCGATGAACTCGCGCAGGATATGGAGTCGCAGCAGTCAGACCCCATACAGGAAAGTATCGACCAGCAGGAAACCTCGCTGAACAGCGTACTATCCGAAATCATTGATAGCGTTGGCGGTGGGGACAGCAGCCGCTATCGCCTTCCCTGGTATTTGGTCATGGGGGTCGAAAACGCGGGCAAAACCAGCTTGGTCAACCGCTCTGGGCAAAACTTTGCGCTGTCCAATGTCATGAAAGCCTCTGGCATCAGCAGCAAGAAAAACCGCTTTGGTTTTGACTGGTGGATTGGCGATAAAGCGATACTCATCGACCCTGATGGCGAGTTATTGACCCAAGGCGCACTGGAAACGGGCGAGCCTGTCGAACTGAATAGCCGCCTATGGGATCACTTCACCGAATGGCTAGAGCGTAACCGCCCACGCCGCCCGCTGGACGGCGTTGTGCTGGTGTTGGATCTAGCCCGTCTTAGCCACGCCCAGGTAGCCGTTCGTAAAGCGTACGCGACGCTGTTACGTAGCCGCCTGCGCGAGTTGATGGAGCGCCACGGCAGCCGGTTACCGGTTTACGTCACCTTCAGCAAAATGGATTTGCTGCACGGTTTTGACGATTTCTTCCGCCATTACTCCCGTGCTGCACGGCGGGCGCCGTTAGGCTTTACCTTCTCGGCTAAATCCATCGATACACCGGGACAGTGGGAAGAAGAGTTCGCCGCCGCTTACGACAATATGCTGGAACGCCTTAACCGCGCAATGCCCACCATGCTGGCAGAGTGCCGTGACCGGGAAGAACGGGAGTCGGTGTTTCGCTTTGTGCGCCAGCTAGCAGGGTTGCGCGATGTGCTGCTCGGTTTCCTCAACGAGGCGCTTTCCAGCGACCGCTTTTCCACCGCGGCGATTGTACGCGGCACTTATTTCACCTCGGTTTATCAGCAGGGGGTGCCTGAAGATCCTTTCGTGGATGCTGCGGCACGCCGTTATGGCATGTCCGAAAGCGTTCAGCCAGCGCACCGTGCGACGCGCAGCGCGCTGTATTTCACTGAAGAACTGTTTGAGAAAGTCATTTATCCAGAAGCGGGGCTGGCCGGTGATAACGCCAAAGTCGCCCATCGCCGACAGCGTATTCGCCAAGCATGCATTGTTGGCTGCATGTTAGTGGCTGCGGTAATGATCGGTGGGTGGAGTCATTTCTACCAGAAAAACGCGACCTCGCTTTCCACCGTCGAGCATCGGGCGGAAACTTTCCTGGCCACTCACCCGGAAGAGTTCCAGAGCGACGACCCAACGGGCTACGAAATGCTGGCGCCGTTGGATCGCCTACGCGATGCGATGCAAACCTTCGAGGGCTACCGTACACACACACCTTTCCTTGCCGATATGGGGCTTTATCAAGGCCACATTATTGGTGGCCAGTTAGAGAATGCTTACCTCGCCATGTTGGAGTACCAATTCCTGCCGGCGTTGATGGTGGGCATCATGGATGACATGAACCGCGAAGAAGAGGGCAGTAACGCCAAGCTGGCGCTGCTGCGCATTTTGCGCATGATGTCTGACGCCAGTGGCCGCCAGCCCGAACGCGTACACGACTTTATGGCGCAGCGTTGGCAGTCGGATTTCCCCCAGCGTGGTGAAATCCAAGACCGCTTACTGGCTCATTTAGATTACGCCCTGCAGCACAGCGATTTGGAAAGCCGGGTTGCCGCTGGTAATCGGCGCGCTGAATATGCCATGGCGCCACTACGCGGCAGCTTAGTCGCCGCGATTGACGACCTATCACGCCTGCCGATGGATGAGCGGGTCTACGCCACCATGAAAGCTGACAGTAGCCGTCGCGGAGATCCTCTCGACCTGCGCCGTCAGGTGGGGTCGATGTTCAACACGGTGTTTATGGCGCGTAACGATGAGCCCTCGTATGTGCAACTGCCGTATCTGGTTACCCGGGGTGGCTTCGAAAATCACTTCCTGCAGCAGTTGGATAGGGCAACCGAGCTAGCGCTTATCGACTTGTGGGTATTGGATCAGCGCGAAGACATCAATTTCAGCAACGCTGACCGTCAGCAACTGCAAAACGCCCTGCGTGACTATTATGTCAGTGACTATCGCGTGAGTTGGCGTGATGCCCTGCGCAATACCCAGCTTGTGCCCCTGCCGGACATTCATCAGGCAGCGGTGGTCGCCGATGCGCTGGTCAGCGCCGAGCGCCCGCTAGACCGTCTGTTAGCCGCGGTCGAGCAGAATACCCGTCTCTATCCGGAACTGCCTGAAGATGATGAGGAAGCCCGTGAAGCGCTGCAGCGCTCACCGCGCTATCAGCTTGCTCACGATATCGAGCAGCAGTTTACCGCGATTAACAAGCTCTCCAATCCTCAGGAGGGGGATCCCTCCTCCCTGGAAGAGATCAAATCGGCGGTAACGGAACTGCGTGATTACCTGCTAGAGATAGACGAGGCCAGCGACCCAGGGCGCGCCGCTTTCTTAGGCGCGCGTGACCGCTTATCGCTGCGCGGTGATGACCCTATTTATCGCCTGCAGCGTATTGCTGACAGCTCGCCCGAGCCTGTCGCAAGCATGTTGAAAAGCCTGGCGGATCAAAGCTGGCAGCTCATCATGGCAAGCGCTATCAGTCACCTGGAAAATATCTGGATAGATGAGGTAGTGGCACCCTATCAAGAGCGTTTAGCCGGGCGCTATCCGCTGGTGCCCAGTGCAAGCCGGGATGCTTCGCTAAGCGACTTTGAAACCTTCTTTGCTCCTGAAGGTATCCTCGACAACTTCTATCAGGATAACTTGCAGCCCTTTATCGAAGGTGCGCCTGAGCAACTGGTGGATACCCAGGGTAATTCGCTACTGCGTGAAAGCGTGTTTGCCGCCGTGTCACAGGCGGAACAAATTCGCCGTGCCTATTTTGGCCCTGATGGTGCGCTAGACGTCGAGTTCGCTCTTGAGCCGATCAGCTTAAGCCCCGACAAGCGGCGCAGTGTGATCAGTGCCGATGGCCAGCTCATTGATTACACTCACAGCGCCAGTAGTCGGGTCTCCATGATTTGGCCAAATACGTTGCGTGGCGGCACGGATAGCCGCATCACCATGGTGCCCAGCCAGGTAAATCACTCGCCGCGGAGTATAACCCGCGATGGCGCCTGGGCTTGGTTCCGGCTGTTGGAAGAGGCAAACATCACCAGCGTTAATGAGCGTGAGTTAGAGCTACGTTTCAACGTGGACGGGGGCGCTATGCGTTATCGCCTATTTACCGATAGCGCCCCCAACCCCTTTACCCGTTCGCCCGCCGCAGGCTTCCAGTTACCGTCGGCACTCTATGCAGAACGAGGGCCCTATGCTGACGAAACTTAAGCAGTGGCTCTCCCCCTCAGCTAGCACGACCCATGACCACCCAGGTGGTCATGTGGATAGCGGCCCTGATGTTAATGGCCAAGCATCTTCCCGCGCGCTTGAAAGCGCCCGCGAAGGGGATATCGATAGTTTTATCGAAGCCGTCCAGCGTGCCGATGCAAAAGGGCATTCGCCCTGGGTACTGCGTGATAAGGCCTACCTGGATACGCTGCGCCGCGCGCTGGAATTTACCCTGCATCGCCAGGTGTGGTTGCAGCGCGAGCAAGAGCACGTTGAGCACTGGCAGGGGCGTTTACTCGCCCTACGCCATGGGGATGGCCCGCCGTTGGGGATGGTGTTGGCGTGCCGACCCGATGACGAAGCCGCCTGGCAGCTTCGCTTCTTCTTTATCAGCCAAGAGTGGAAAGGCAGCGGCCATGGCGCACGCCTGCTGACCGCTGCCCGGCTGAGTTTAAGCGGCGTACCGCTACAAACACGGCTACCCCTGGTGTGCCACACGGCGATTCAAAGCCTGGAAGCGGCGGGGTTTCAGCGCATGTACGTCGATGCTTTTGAGGTGGCGAGCTACGAAGCCCCAGCAAAATGGGATGAGTAAGGCAGCGGCAGCCAAGGCTTTTAAGCGCCGAGTGTGAAGCGCTGCTGATAGCCACAACTGTCGTCACCCAGTCTAGAAAAACAGCAGCGGAGGAACAGTAATGGGACAAAAAATGGTAGTGGCTAGTCGCTTAATTATCACGCTGGACACTAAGCCGGTTGTATTGACCGATCAGGCAACGGTCTGCGGCGGTACCTTAATCGGCAGTGGCAGCGAAGAGGGGCCTTACCATGGCTGATAATACGGGCCTTCAGTTTACCTTGACCCTTCCCGGGGCGACTGACACGGCGGTGGTGAGCTTTACCCATCGCGAAGCGCTGTCGGAGACGTTTGCGCTCACCGTTGAGTTCGCCAGCCGCACCCACGACCTGTCGCCCAGCGACTGTTTGGATCAAAATGCCACGCTCACCATTTGGCAGGACGGCGAGCCGCTGCGCCGAGTCCATGGCATTATAAGTGAGCTTCACCGCGGCGATCGCGGGCACCGGCGCAGCTTTTATCGGGTGGAGATTCGCCCCGCGCTGTGGCGGCTATCGCTACGGCATAACTCGCGTATCTTTCAAGATACCGTTCCTCATGATGCGATCAAGACGTTAACTAGCGAGCGCGGCCTCACCGATATTGAGTTTGCCACCACCCGTAATCCCCTCGACCGGGAGTTTCTGGTGCAGTATCGGGAGACTGATCTGGCCTTTATCGAGCGCCTGGCCGCCGAAGAGGGCTGCTTCTATTTCCATGAGTTTGAGAACGCCGAAGGCGGAGCCCATCAGTTGGTGTTTGCCGATACCACGGTGGTACTGCCTAACATCGGCGAGCGTACCTACCACGGCCGCGCCGGTGGCACGCCGCCCCGACGTCACTTGCGCAAGCTACGCCAGGTCAGCCGGGTACGCCCCGCCTCGGCCACACTTAAAGACTACAGCTTCAAGAACCCGCCTTACGCCCAGCTACACGAACACCAGGCGCCCAATCTAGGGGAGCACGCTCAGCGAGAGGATTACGAACACTACGACTACCCAGGGCGCTATAAGAAGGACGCCTCCGGCAAGCCGTTCACCCGCCACCGACTAGAATCGCTACGTGCCGATGCCACCACCGCCGAAGCGGAAAGCGACCTGCCTGAACTCGCCCCCGGCACCTGCTTTACCCTCACCGACCACGATATCGATAGCCTCAACCGTGCTTGGCAGGTGGTATCGGTGGTGCACCACGGCGAGCAACCCCAGGCGTTAGAAGAGGATGGCATGGCGCGGGGTGGCTATGACAGTAGCAATGGGGGGAGCAGCTCAGCGCAAGCAGGCGAGCTGATGACCCGCTACCACAACGAGGTGGTGATCATGCCCCGGGATCAGACCTTCCGCCCGATACCCAACCCCAAACCCCGGGTCGATGGGCCCCAGGTGGCCTTTGTGGTCGGGCCAGCAGGCGAAGAGATCTACTGCGACAAGTATGGCCGGGTCAAAGTGCAGTTTCCCTGGGATCGCTACGCCGCCCCCAATGAAACCGCCAGCTGCTGGGTGCGCGTTGCCCAGGGCTGGGCAGGCGGCGGTTACGGCAGCATGGCGATCCCCAGGATCGGGCATGAGGTCATTTTGTCGTTCTTGGAGGGGGACCCGGACCAGCCGCTCATCACGGGGCGCACCTACCACGCGGTTAACCGGCCGCCTTATCCGCTACCGGCCTACAAAACCCGCACGGTCATCCGCACCCAAAGCCACAAGGCGGACGGCTTTAACGAGCTGCGCTTTGAAGACGAAGCGGGCGAAGAGCAAATCTGGGTGCACGCCCAAAAAGACCTCGACCTGCTGACCCTTAACGACCGCACCGAGGACATCAAGCGCGATAGCACCCTGCACGTCTTTCGTGATCGCACCACCGACATCGACCGCGACGAAACCCGCACTGTCCACCGCCATGAAGTCCATACGGTACACGGCAACGAGACCCATACCGTGGACGGTAACGAAACCTTTACCGTGCACAAGAACCGCCGCAAGACGGTGGATGGCAACGAAACCGACCGCATCGGCAAAAACTGGTCGAGCAAAGTCGGCAAGAACAAAACTGAAACCGTTGGTAAGGCGTACCTGCAGAACGTCGGCATGGGTCGCATGGAAAACGTCGGCCTGGGCTACAGCCTTAATGTCGGGGCGATAATGAATACCCTGGTCGGGCTCAGCAAGAGCACCCAGGTGGGGCTCAACCACTCGCTCAATGTCGGGCGCAACATCACCCTCAAGGCCGGCAACCAGATCACCCTGCAGGTAGGCAACAGCCGGCTGGTGCTCACAGAGGACGCCATCTACCTCGATGCGGGCGAGATCCACGTCAAGGCGGGCACCAAGGTGCATGTCGACGGCCCCGATGACGTCCTGCTCAACACCGGCACCGCCCAACCCGCACCGGGAAGTGCCGAGGAAAGCGATGGCCCTGAACCAAGCGACGCTAAGTCGCCGGGGTGGTAGTACATGGCGCAAGTGATTAATCCAACGTCGTTCCCCCATGCGCTGTATCGCAAGCTCGGCCCGGGCGACCAAGAGTATGATGTGGTGGTGGTACGCGCCACCTACCAGTTCACCGAAGACAACTGGCCGCTGTTCGAATCCAGCCACCAGCAGCCAATTCGCTGGCAGACCACGCTGGAAGGCGACAGCGACAACCTGTATGCCCAGGTCATCACCGATGACCGCGACGTGCTGCTCGGCAAGCTCAGCACCGAAGTGCACGTGCATGGCACCCTGCGCTCGCCCACCGGGCAACCGCGCAGCACCTGGCAGGTGCGGGTACAGGCAGGCCCGGTAGATAAACGCCTGATTGTACGCGGGCCACGGGAGTTCCGCTGGCAACTGCTCGGCGGCTGGCGGGTCACTGATCCCACTCCGGTGAGCGAAGTGCCGCTGGACTACCGCTACGCCTTCGGCGGGCATTACAGCCTGCCCGAAGGGGACACCCTCACCAACACGCTCTACTACCCCGACAACCCCGCTGGGCGGGGCTGGTTGCCATCACGCGCTGACTATAAGCGGGTGTCCAGCGAGGTCGCCCGATACCTAAAACCCGACCTTAACGCCGTCACGCGGCTACCCGCTCCCCAGCTTGAAGATCCCGATGCCCTGGTCACTTCGCCCTTTGACCGTCTTCCTCCAGCGAGTTTTGGCCCCATCGCCCCCTGGTGGGAGCCCCGGGTCAGTTATCAAGGCACCTTCGACGACCACTGGAAAACCCAGCGGTTGCCCTACTGGCCCGAAGACTTCGACTATCGCTTTCACCACAGCGCCCCGGCGGATCTGATCGCCCCCGACTACTTGCGCGGCGACGAACTGATGATCCTCACCAACTGCCTACCCAATAGTCAGGCGATTATGGTGGGGGACCGCCAACGTTTTCGCCACCGCACCCGGCTACCGGGCATCGCCCTGCACGCCCTCACCGAGCACGTCAGCGGCCAGCGCGGCAATACCCCACTGGCCCTCGACAGTGTGGTCATCGACTTGGATCGGGAGGACGTCAGCCTCACCTGGCGGGCGCTGTTCCCGCTTGATGACCCGCTCAAGCAGGTACGCATCCGGCGCACACCGATGGCGGCGACCTCATCCACCGGAGGGGCACGCCATGTCGGATAGTAGCCTAACCATCTGCATCGGCGATCAAAGCCCCTGTGAAGGTGATGATAAGGCCACCAACGCAGGCACGCCCGAAGACACCCCCGCGGCAGCCCCTCAAGGCGAACCCCTTAACGGTCAGGCTCGTCACGCTGGTAATGCGGAAGCCCGATGGAGAGCGTTGACCAGCTATCCTGATTTTTGTCAGGTGAGCGACAAGATTGTGGGTTTCGACTCCAGGGCGACGCTGGGCAGCCCTGTGAACTACTCCCCCAACGTGATCACCGCCGGGCAGCGCACCTACCGGGTCGGCGACCTGTGCCAAGGCACCGAGGGTAACGCCGGGTCGGGGGTGGGCTCCGGCACCTCCCAAGGCAGCGGCCACGTACTGTTTTTAACCGGGCACGACAACGTCAAAGCCAACGGGCAACCGGTCGTCCGCGACGGCAGCGAATGCATGATCAACTGCAACGCCGCCGGGACAGGCGGCGCCAAGGGTTATGTCCACACCAACACCGAGGCCGTCAACAGCCAGCCCGAAGAGACCAGCGAGGCGCTCAGCGAGGCTGAACTGTTTCAGCAACAAGGCGAAGCCAACCTAGAGCGAGTGGGTGAGCTACGCGACGCCCTGCACGATAATCCCAACGGCAAAACCGCTGCCGAGGCCGAAGCGCTCTATACGGAGGTTCAGCAATTAGCCAGCGAGACCCGAGCTCAACAAGACGCCCTTATGGATGCGCTAAGGGAAGGGCGTATCAGCGGTAACGACTATATCGAGAGTAGTTTTGAGGTCGACGAGGCTGCTAATCGTGCCGCCGATATGCAGCAAGAAGCCGAGCGCCAAGTGCGTTATTCCTCAGAAAGTGGTCGCAATATCCGTGCGGCGGGGGTGTTTATGGCCGAAGCCGCGACGCCATATGGCACCATTGTGGATATACAAGACACCATGGCATTGTGGGGCGAAGGTAGAGTACTCGCCGCGTCGGGCATGACCCTGCTGACGGCTGTATCGGTTTTCCCAGGTGTCAGGCTTTTACGTAAGGCGGATGACGTCGTGGACATTGCCCGGAATACTGATAGGGCAGGAGATACGGCGGGAAGTGCTAATAGGGGCGGGACGTCAGGAAACAATGACGGGCTGCGGGTGGAGGAAAATTCCACTAATATGGAAGGTGGTGGAGAGGGCGTTCCGGACAATCCAAATGTAAATCCGAGAACTAGATTGCCAAGAACAAACGGGCGTTGGGATGGTGAACCTGGAAATGGTTTCTGGCACTCAGATATTGATGAAGTCAACGCTATTACAGGGGGAAGGCCCATTGAGTTTGTAAATGGACGTCCTGTTTTCACTCCTTGGGCCAAAGGTCAGGTGAAATTTATGCCAGGTCAACTAGATGGAAGTAAAGCAGACTTTGACGCAGTATATGGCTACGTTGCTAGGCAACGAAATCTGGCAAGCCCAAATGCAGCTAAAAACTATCTCAAAGAGGCTGGCCTTACACCCCATCATTTGGATAATGTGACGATACAGCTTATTCCTACAAAGTTGCACGGAAACATACCGCATATAGGGTCTGCATCAGACCTTAGAGGAGGATTTTAATGTACAGTGAAATTTTAAAGAACCTTGGGGCAAGGGCATTGAAAGATGATTCAGTTGAACAATGTTCTTATGAGCAAGTACGCTCAGAGCTAGGTATAAGACTCCCAGATGATTATGTGTCGCTGTTAAATTATTATAATGGCTCAATTGTTTTTGATAATGGGGCTATGTTTAAGCCAAAACAAAAAACTCCGATTGATTCTGAAGATGGCTTTCAGTCATTGGAAATTCTTTATGGTTTAAGTGGAAAGGATAATTTAATAAAGAAAAATGTGATGTATAAAGATCAGATTCCGGCTGGTTTTGTAACAATTGGTGAATCCATTGGAGGCAGTCAGATATGCGTGTCAAGCGCTGGCGGTGGTATTTATTTTTGGTTTCATGAGGCTGAAACTGATGATGGCTCTCTATTTGTAGTGTCGGATAGTCTCAATAGCTTTATTAATTCACTGATAATTGACGACATGCAAGGTCAAAATAAAAGAGAAGTGGATGATTCAGGTTCATTTTTAGATTTCTAATTTTTCATTTAGTTTCTTATTATTAGCAAGTTGCACCCTGCGCTCGCCCACCGGGCAACCGCGCAGCACCTGGCAGGTGCGGGTACAGGTAGGCCCGTTGGACAAACGCCTGATCGTGCGTGGGCCACGGGAGTTCCGCTGGCAACTGCTCGGTGGCTGGCGGGTCACTGACCCCTCACCGGTGAGCGAAGTGCCGCTGGACTACCGCTACGCCTTCGGCGGCCACTACAGCCTGCCCGACGGGGACGACCTCGCTAACACGCTCTACTACCCCGACAACCCCGCCGGGCGGGGCTGGTTGCCATCACGCGCTGACTATAAGCGGGTGTCCAGCGAGGTCATCCGGTACCTCAAACCCGACCTTAACGCTGTGACACGGCTACCCGCCCCCCAACTGGAAGACCCGGACTGGCTGGTCACCTCACCCTTTGACCGTCCGGCCCCGGCAAGCTTTGGGCCCATCGCCCCCTGGTGGGAGCCCCGGGTCAGTTATCAAGGCACCTTCGACAACCACTGGAAAACCCAGCGTTTGCCCTACTGGCCCGAAGACTTCGACTATCGCTTTCACCACAGCGCCCCGGCGGATCTGATCGCCCCCGACTACTTGCGTGGTGACGAACTGATGATCCTCACCGACATGAGCGAAAAGCCGCTGTTCACCCAGGCCCTGAAGAAGCTGGGCCCGCTGAGGCCGGACGAAGTCTATGGCTTTGAGCCTGCCCTAGTTGCAGGCGGTGAATGGTCCGTTAACAACCTGGCCAAACTGAACCTAGATATCCATCTGACCATCCTGCGCCAGATGGCCCCGCCGGAGATCCCGTTCTCCGGGGTGAAGGTCGATATAGATTAAACAAGGGAGATTTCTACAAATTGTTAAGCACTTTATTCTAAGAGGGAAAACTTCGAGTAGTTCTTTTTTCGTTCGATACGCCCCTGGATGAGGGTTGCCTAAGCGGCGACTATGGCAGCATGGCGACCCACAGGATTGGTCATGAGGTTATAATATCACATTTGGAAGCTGGCCCGGGCCAGCCACTGATCACCGGGCGCACCTACCATGCGTCCAATACACCGTCTTACCCGCTTGCGCCAAAAAAACTCACACTGGCATCCGATTTACCAGTTTAATAGGTGGAGTAGGACATAGTGCCAAGCTGCTGTGTGGCTCCAGCATCCATATATTCCATAAAGACATAAGCACCTCTCAACAAAGAATTTCCCGCACTCTACAGCTATCGTTAGGCTTACAACTATTGTCCATGTCTACCAAAAGCGCCTGTTTGTTAACAGGCGCTTTTGGTGCTGCTAAAGGTGAATGCATGTCTACAACGACGGTTGCTGCGCCGCAGAGCTATTGCGTGCCGCTGATCGCCACGGCGGCGATTGTGTTAGGCGCGTTGCTTATTGGGGTTGTCTTTGACGCCAACATTGGCCTGCTGATGATTGTCGGTGGGCTGTTTGGCATGGTGCTGTATCACGCTGCGTTTGGTTTTACCTCAGCGTGGCGGGTGTTTATTACTGAGCGGCGCGGGCGTGGCCTACGCGCGCAGATGGTGATGCTGGCCATTGCCGTGGTGCTGTTTTTCCCTGCCCTGGGGGCGGGCACGCTGTTTGGTAACGAGGTGTCGGGCTTTGTGGCGCCCATTGGTATTTCTGTATTGGTAGGGGCGTTCCTGTTCGGTGTGGGCATGCAGTTAGGCGGCGGCTGTGCCTCTGGCACGCTGTTTACTGCGGGCGGTGGTAACGCACGCATGCTAATTACTTTGGTGTTCTTTATTGTCGGCTCGGTGATTGGCTCGGCACATTTTGCCTGGTGGCAGAGCTTACCGGCCTTTCAACCGGTATCGCTGGTTAACGTCGCCGGGGTCAGTGGGGGTATAGCTATTAGCCTGGTGCTGTTTGCGGCTATTGCGGCGTTTACCTGGGTGATGGAGAAGCGTCGTCATGGTCAGTTAGAACAGGCGCCCATGGTCGATAAGCATGGGTATGAGCGTTGGTTGACTGGGCCTTGGCCGTTAGTGGCGGGCGCGGTGGCGTTGGCGCTGCTCAACTTTGCCACCTTGGCACTGGCAGGCCGCCCTTGGGGAATTACCTCTGCGTTTGCGCTGTGGGGTGCTAAAGGCTTTGAACTGGTGGGCGGCGATGTCAGCCAGTGGGGCTATTGGCAGTCCCCTGGCAACGCAGCGGCCCTTAAAGCCAGCGTATGGAGCGACATCACTACGGTAATGAATGTCGGTATTATGCTGGGCGCGCTGGCTGCCGCCAGCTTGGCGGGTCGCTTTGCACCTAACTTCAGAATCCCGTTGAAATCTATCTTGGCCGCGGTCATCGGCGGCATCTTGCTAGGTTATGGCGCGCGTTTGGCGTTTGGTTGCAATATTGGTGCTTACTTCAGTGGCATTGCCTCTGGCAGCCTTCACGGTTGGGTATGGCTGGTAGCGGCGTTTGCGGGCAACATGTTTGGCGTTAAGCTGCGGTCGTTCTTCTTCGCTGGCGTGGAGGGGCGCAAACCCACCGCTAAAACTTGCTAGGGCATCGTTAGATCACTAGTTAATTGCGCCATCACGCCTCGGTTTAGGCTTCCTAAACCGAGGCGTTTTTTTATCAACATGGTCGCTCTCTTCCACCTTTGTCGCAGGAGCATGTTACATTACGCTCAAACGCCGCAAACGCCCGACATTGCTGCATTGCAGCAGTGATTGACATGAAAAAGAGAGTGCTTATGACTACCCAGAGTAGACGCCCCCTATACCTTCCTTACGCCGGTCCTTCTTTGCTCGAAATGCCGCTATTGAACAAAGGCAGCGCGTTTACTCAGCAGGAGCGCTTGGCGTTTAACCTGATTGGTTTGCTGCCGCAGAAGGTGGAAACCATTGAGGATCAGCTAGAGCGGGTCTACCGTCAGTACCAACAATGCCATAGCGACCTCGAAAAGCACATCCACCTGCGCGCCATTCAAGACGACAACGAAACGCTCTACTTCCGTATGGTTTCCCAGCACCTGGAAGAGATGCTGCCGATTATTTACACCCCCACTGTGGGGCAAGCGTGCCAGGAATTTTCCAACATTTACCGTAACCACCGCGGTCTGTTTATTAGCTACCCTGACCGCGAACATATGGATGATATCCTGCGCAGCGCCACCAAAGATAACGTCAAAGTGATCGTAGTGACGGATGGTGAGCGCATTCTAGGCCTAGGCGACCAGGGCATCGGGGGCATGGGTATCCCGATTGGTAAACTGGCGCTGTATACCGCCTGTGGCGGCATTAGTCCCGCCTACACGCTGCCGATCATGATTGATGTGGGCACTAACAACAAAGCGCTGCTGGATGATCCCATGTACATGGGCTGGCGCCACGAGCGGGTAGGGCAGGAAGAGTACGATGCTTTCATGGCAGAATTTATCGCTGCTGTGAAGCGCCGCTGGCCTAACGTACTGCTGCAGTTTGAAGACTTTGCCCAGGCCAATGCGGTGCCGCTGCTAGAGCGCTACCGCAACGAACTTTGCTGCTTCAACGACGATGTGCAGGGTACTGCATCTGTGGTGGTGGGTACGTTAATGGCGGCTTGTCAGGCCCGGGAAGAGACCATTGCCCAGCAGCGTGTGGTGTTTGTGGGTGGCGGCTCGGCGGGGTGTGGAATCGCCGAGCAAGTGGTCGTAGCGATGGAAGCGGAGGGCTTGACCGAAAGCGAAGCACGGTCGCGTATTTACATTGTCGATCGCGGAGGCTTGATGACCAGCGATCAAGAGTGGCAGCGTGACTTCCAGCGCCGTTTAGCCCACGACCCTTCGCTAGTCGCCGAGTGGAATGGCCAGGGGCTGGAAGAGACGATCGCTCAGATCAAACCAACAGTGCTTATCGGTGTCTGCGGCCAGCGCGGTATCTTCACCGAGCAGGTGGTGCGCACCATGCACGCGGGTTGTGAACACCCGGTCATCATGCCGCTGTCTAACCCTACTTCCCAAGCAGAGGCCGTGCCGGAGGATGTCATCCGCTGGACGGATGGCCAAGCCCTGGTCGCCACCGGTAGCCCCTTTGCGCCGGTGGTTTACAACGGCCGTACTTATCCGATTGCCCAGTGCAACAATGCCTATATCTTCCCAGGCATTGGGTTGGGCGTGATTGCTGCCAGTGCCAATCGAGTCACCGACGAGATGCTGATGAGCGCCTCGCGGGCGCTGGCCCGTGAAGCGCCGCTGGTTAAAGAGGGCAAGGGTGCTTTGCTGCCGCCGCTATCGCGTATTCGCGATATCAGCAAGTCGATTGCTTTTGAAGTGGCTGCCCAGGCACAGCAGAATGGCGTGGCACTGAAAACCAGTGGTACGACGCTACGGGAACTGATTGAAAAGGCGTCCTGGTCGCCAGATTATCGCACCTATCGCCGCCGCGCTTTTTAAACGTTTGGCTAAAAAAAGCCCCCACCGAGGTGGGGGCATGCAAGCATTGGTAGGTTTTACCCTTTTAGGCTGCGCCGATCATCTTGCGCAACACGTAGTGAAGGATACCACCGTGACGGTAGTAAGCCAGCTCGTTTACCGTATCAATTCGGCACTTGGCATCAACGCTACGTTCCCCGTCGGCATTTTTGATCACGATTTTGACCGTGCCACCTGGCGTCAGGTCGCTTAATCCGGCAATCGAAATCTCTTCATCGCCGGTTAACCCCAACGTTTTACGGCTTTCGCCTTCGGCAAACTGCAGCGGTACAACACCCATGCCGATCAGGTTAGAGCGGTGAATACGCTCGAAGGATTCGGCAATCACCGCGCGAACGCCCAGCAAACGGGTGCCTTTGGCCGCCCAATCCCGTGAGGAGCCGGTGCCGTACTCTTTACCGGCGATCACGACGAGCGGTTTGCCTTCCTCTTTGTACTTCATGGCCGCATCGTAAATGGCCATCTGCTCGCCGCTGGGTACGTGGCGTGTTTCACCGCCGACCACGCCGTCGAGCATCTCGTTTTTGATCCGCACGTTGGCGAAGGTGCCGCGCATCATGACTTCATGGTTACCCCGGCGTGAGCCGTAGGAGTTGAAGTCGACCGGCCTGACGCCGTGTTCTTGCAGATAGCGCCCGGCGGGGCTGTCAGGCTTGATGGCACCGGCAGGGGAGATATGGTCGGTGGTCACCGAATCACCCAGCATGGCAAGCACGCGGGCACTGTGCACATCTTCGATGGCATCCGGCTCGCGGCCCATGCCTTCAAAGAAGGGGGGGTGCTGAATGTAGGTGGATTCAGGCCACTGATAGACCTTGCTTTCTGACACGTCGATGGCTTTCCAGACATCGTCACCCTCAAACACCGCGCCGTATTCTTTACGGAACATGGCGGTGTTGACCTGCTCGACGGCGCTGGCAATCTCGGTCTGACTGGGCCAGATATCTTTGAGGTAGACCGGGTCGCCGTTGCTATCTTTGCCCAACGGCGCCTGGGTAAGGTCAAGCTGGACATTACCCGCCAGGGCGTAAGCCACCACCAGGGGCGGCGAGGCCAGCCAGTTGGTTTTGACCAACGGGTGTACACGGCCCTCAAAGTTACGGTTACCGGAGAGCACCGAGGCCACGGCAAGGTCGCCGCTGTTGATCGCTTTTTCGATCTCATCAGGCAGCGGACCGGAGTTACCGATACAGGTGGTGCAGCCGTAGCCGACGAGGTTGAAGCCCAGTGCATCCAAGTCATCGTTTAATTCAGCGGCTTCCAGATAATCGGTGACCACTTTGGAACCTGGTGCTAAGGAGGTTTTCACCCAGGGCTTCGTGGTTAACCCCTTTTCACGCGCTTTACGTGCCAGCAGCCCAGCGGCCATCATCACGCTGGGGTTGGAGGTGTTGGTGCACGAGGTAATCGCCGCAATCACCACCGCCCCGGGGTCAAGGCTGAAATCATGGTTATCAAGCTTAACGGCCTGGCTGGTGTCATGCTCGAAGCTGCGCCTCACCCCCACGGCGGTTTGGCCGCCTTCAGAAGAGAGCTCCCCCTTTGCGTTGGCATCCGCGTTGACGTCTTCCTGCATGAACTTGTCAAAGGCCGCCGCCATGTCTTTCAGCGCCACGCGATCCTGAGGACGTTTGGGGCCGGCCAAGCTGGCCTCTACCTCGGTCATGTCCAGTGCTAGGGCGTCGGTGAAGATCGGCTCGTCATTAGGTTCACGCCACAGCCCTTGGGCCTTGCTGTAGGCTTCCACCAGGGCGACTTGCTCATCTTCACGCCCCGTCAGGCGCATATAGTTCAGGGTTTCTTCATCCACTGGGAAGAAACCACAGGTAGCACCATACTCGGGGGCCATATTGGCGATCGTGGCACGATCCGCCAGCGGCAGGTCTTTCAAACCATCGCCGTAGAACTCGACAAATTTACCCACCACGCCTTTTTTACGCAGCATCTCGGTAACGGTGAGTACCAGGTCAGTGGCGGTAATACCTTCGCGTAGCTTGCCGGTTAATTTAAAGCCAATCACTTCGGGGATCAGCATCGACACCGGCTGCCCGAGCATGGCCGCTTCGGCTTCAATACCGCCCACGCCCCAGCCAAGCACGCCCAGGCCGTTGATCATGGTGGTGTGAGAGTCAGTGCCAACGAGGGTGTCGGGGTAGGCAAAGGTCTTGCCGTCTTCGTCCTTCGTCCATACCGTTCTGCCTAGGTACTCCAGGTTGACCTGGTGGCAAATACCGGTACCGGGGGGAACGACGCTAAAGTTATCAAACGCCTGCTGGCCCCAGCGCAGAAACTCATAGCGCTCGCGGTTGCGCTGCATTTCGATATCGACGTTCTCTTGAAACGCCGCCGGGTTGCCGAACTTATCGACCATTACCGAGTGGTCGATAACGAGATCGACGGGGGAAAGCGGGTTGATCTTCGCCGGGTCTTCGCCCAGCTTTTCTACCGCGGCGCGCATGGAGGCTAAATCCACCACGCCGGGCACGCCGGTAAAGTCCTGCATGAGTACCCGTGCCGGGCGGTAGCCGATTTCGCGGCTGGATTTGCCCTCGGCCTGCCAGTCGACCAGGGCCTGCATATCTTCCTGATCTACGCTTTCGTCGTCGGCGAAGCGCAGCTGGTTTTCGAGTAGAATCTTGAGCGTCTTGGGAAGGCGGTCAATGCTGCCCAGGGTCTCGGCCGCGTGGGGCAGGCTGTAGTAGTGATAGGTTTTACTACCAACCTCTAGGGTGTTTAGCGTATCGGGTATCTTGCTCATATCTCTCTCCTCTGGTTGCTGAGCGCAGCGCTCAGCATGACGGTCACGATCTTTCTTTAGTATAGATTTCCCCCCAGTATGGCGTTGATTTAGTAATAACACATGGGTCTTTGCACAGAGGCTTTCAAGGTTTCTTCGCCTAATAGCGTAGATGAAACCTTGCAATAGCTTGTACTTGGCACCATTTCAGGCAGACTCTGTGGCTAATTTTTTCAAAGCTATTAACACAGCTAGCGACAAAGCTATCAGTCAGATATTTACAAGGTGGTGTCATGGAAACTCGTCATGAGCGTTTGATTATTCTTGGATCCGGTCCCGCAGGCTATACGGCTGCCGTCTATGCTGCTCGGGCCAACCTGAAGCCGCTGCTAATTACCGGTATTCAGGCGGGTGGCCAACTGACCACCACAACCGATGTGGATAACTGGCCCGGCGACGCTCAAGGCGTACAGGGGCCGGAGTTGATGGAGCGCATGAAGCAGCACGCCGAACGTTTCAATACAGAGGTGCTGTTTGATCACATCAATGAGGTTAGCTTAAGCGAAAAACCGTTTACCTTAAAAGGCGATAGCGGTATTTATACTTGCGATGCGTTGATCGTGGCCACCGGCGCCAGTGCCCGTTACCTGGGTCTGCCCACTGAGCAGCAGTTTATGGGTCAAGGGGTGTCGGCCTGCGCTACCTGCGACGGTTTTTTCTACCGCAATCAGGAAGTCATTGTGGTGGGCGGCGGCAATACCGCCGTGGAAGAGGCGCTCTATCTCTCTAACATTGCTTCCAAAGTGACCCTGGTACACCGCCGTGACACGTTGCGGGCGGAAAAAATCCTCCAAGATAAGCTTTTCGAGAAAGCTGAGGCGGGCAAAATCGTTCTTGAGTGGTTCCAGGAAGTCGAAGAAGTGCTCGGCGATAACTCCGGTGTTACAGGCGTTCGGGTGAAATCCACTAAAGATGGTTCAAGCAAAGAGATCCATGCGCCTGGGCTGTTTATTGCCATTGGCCATAGTCCCAACACGGGGATCTTTGCGGGTCAGTTGGACATGAACGGCGGCTATATCAAAGTGCATTCAGGCCTTGAAGGGAATGCAACCGCGACTAGCGTACCGGGCGTATTTGCCTGCGGCGACGTGATGGATCACATTTATCGTCAAGCAATCACTTCAGCTGGCAGCGGCTGCATGGCAGCGCTGGATGCCGAGCGCTATTTAGACGGTATTGCTTAAAACCATTGTCACAACGCCGTGAATGAGTTGAAGCGCCTAATGATTAACAGTCGATAGGCGCTTCATCAATCCTTAGCCGCCCTAATTGGCTAAGTACCAGCTTTTTACCCTTAGAGCCCACGGCGCCGCTGGTTGAGCAAATAGCAAAACTGCCGTTATAACCGCTGGTATAGCCCAGCGGGCTGTAACGGATGCGCGACCAGCCCCGGTTGTAGGTCACTTGTGTGCCTTGTTGCGCGGGCACAATGCGCAAAATGTCTTCTTCAGTGATGCTATCGGTTTTATTGCCCCGCACAATCATAAGCTCTCCACCCCAGTCATTAGCGCAAGCCTCACGGTTCTGCGAGGCTGGGCAAAGCGTCAGCTGGCGGCGTTGGCTAATCGCTGTATTACGCGCGAATGAAAACGCACTCTGGAATCGATTGACCTCGCTAGTCTGTGCGGTACGCTCCCCCAATGCTTGAAAATTGGGTAGCCCCCAGGCGGCGATGATTCCAACCAACAGTAGGGTGATCAGTAGCTCGAGCAGCGTAAACCCGCTTTCAGGTGTGGTGTGCGTCTTGATATGGAAACTGCTCATCGCCTTTCCTCACTTGACCTTGTTATCGCCCGCGCTATGCTCACTCTCCTTTACCAGTAGCGAACATATCGTCGTTAATAGGTCATTCTAGGCGGCGCTACGCTTTTTTTATGTAAGCCAAAACGGACAATTTTGTGAGCGATTTCTTAATTATTGGCGGCGGCGTGATCGGTATGATGACAGCGCTGCAGTTAGCCGATGCCGGTCACCAGGTCACACTGGTTGATTGTGGTGAGTGCGGTAAAGAGGCATCCTGGGCGGGCGGTGGTATCGTTTCGCCGCTCTATCCCTGGCGCTACGATGCCGCGGTATCGCAACTTTCCCGCTGGTCGGAAGGCGTTTACCCTTCTTTAGCCCTGCGCTTATTGGAAGAGACCGGTATTGACCCCGAATATCGTCAAAAAGGGCTGCTCTACCTAAATGTGGACGATGCCGACCAAGCGCTGCAATGGGCACGCCAGTTGGGGAAACCGCTAGAGCGGGTAGGGGCAGACTTTGTTCACGCTAAAGAACCTGGTGTGGCAATGGCTGATGATAGCGCGCTATGGATGCCGACGCTGGGCAGTGTGCGCAATCCACGTTTAGCCAAGGCGTTGAAGGCGCGGTTAGCTGCGATGCCCCAGGTAACGCTGAAAGAGCAGTGCGAGGTCAGTGGTTTTATTCAACAGGGTGGCAAAGTAGAGGGCATCGTTGAAGGTGTGGTGACGTCTCAGGGGCCGATAACGGCTGAACGAATTATTGTTTGCGGCGGCGCTTGGGCTGCGCAGCTCTTGTCGCAGTTGAATGTGCAGTTGCCGGTAAGACCCGTTAAAGGTCAGATGATCGCTTACCAAACACCCAAAGGGTTGGTGCAGCGCGTGGTGTTAAAAGATGGACGCTATATTATTCCGCGTGCAGATGGCTTGCTATTGGTCGGTTCTACGCTGGAAGAGGTGGGTTTTGACAAGCGCACCGATGAGGCGGCATTGGCGTCGCTAAAACAGAGTGCTGAAGCTATTCTGCCCGCTTTGGCAACGTACCCGGTAGCGCACCAGTGGGCCGGCCTGCGGCCTGGATCCCCAACGGGCATTCCCTTTATCGGTGCGCTGCCTGAATGGAGTAACGTCTTCGTCAATGCCGGGCACTATCGCAACGGCTTGGTGCTGGCGCCTGCCTCGACCCATTTACTGGTGGATCAACTGCTGGGGCGCGAGCCACTAATTGACCCCGCGCCTTACCAACTTACGCCAGAACGGCTAATACAGGCTTAAGGTGTGCCGTCTTTATCCTGCTGCTCCTGCAGGTAGCGGTCGCGATGGGCGCTGGAGCAGAACCATTGCTCCTGGTCACGCAGTGCTTCGTCTTCAGGAACGTGGACCTCACACCAGCGGCAGCGCACCATTTTGCCACCCTCGTGGCGGTTGACTTTTTTATGCTGCGCTTCATGCTCAAGCTTACGTTGCCGGTATATGCCGTATAGCTTTAAACCGGCATAGAATATAACGGCGAAGATAATCAGCCGAATGATCAAGAGGTTCATCCTTTTGTGTCTCCCAAAGTGGGAATCTAGGCACAAGGCGTTAGGATAGACCCGCAGCCTTTGCCAGTTGGCGGCCCTTGCGGGACAATACGACTATGTTGGTGTAACCCTATTTTAAAGATTCTCAAGAGATTTTGACGCCCATGCAAGACTTAACGCTGGTAATGGCCCAACTCGATCCTCTGGTCGGGGATATTCCCGGCAATGCCGCACGCGCGATTGAAGCAGTGCGCGAAGCGCGGATTGAGCATGGGGCGGATATTGTTGTCTTTCCAGAGCTTTTTTTGTCAGGCTACCCACCGGAAGACCTGCTGCTGCGCCCCTCAATGGAAACCCGCCTGCGTGAAGCTCGCGCGCTAATGGCATCGAAGGTCGCTAGTGATGTGTTGGTGATCATTGGCTATCCCGGCGTGCGGGAAGGCCGCTGTTACAACTTGGCGGGCCTACTTTACAACGGCCAGTGGGAAGCTGAGTACGCCAAGCAGGCGCTGCCTAACTACCAAGTGTTCGATGAGCAGCGCTATTTCACGCCCGGCACTGAAACGCTGGTGTATGAGCATAAAGGCGCCAAACTGGGCATCGTGATCTGCGAAGACCTATGGGATGGCGCGCCGGTTAAGGCCGCTGCACAAGCGGGTGCTGAGGTACTGGTTTCCTTGCACGCCTCTCCCTATCACCAGGACAAGCCCGCGGAACGGCTGCGCCTGTTGGAGAAACACGCTCAGGATACGCAGCTTCCAATTGTGTATGTAAACACCATCGGTGGCCAAGATGAACTGGTCTTTGATGGCGGCTCTTGCTGCGTTAACGCCAGCGGTGAGCTGCAGGTGCTGGCACCGTATTGGCAGGCGGGCCTGATGCCGGTTCAGTTTTTGCAAACCAGCGCGACGGTCTGGGAACCCCAAGCCGGAGAGATTGACCCCGAGGTAGAACCGGAAGAGAGCCTTTACTGTGCGTTAGTTACCGGGCTGCGCGATTACGTCAACAAGAGTGGTTTTGAGGGCGTGGTGTTGGGGCTTTCCGGCGGTATCGACTCAGCGCTTTCGCTGGCGATTGCGGTTGACGCACTGGGCCCTCAACGGGTGCAGGCGGTGATGATGCCGTACCACTACACCGCGGATATCTCCAAGCAGGATGCCGCAGAACAGGCCAAAATGCTCGACGTCCACTATGAGATCATGCCGATCGAGCCCATGGTAGAAGCCTTTATGGGCACGCTGGCAGAGAGCTTCGCGGGAACTGAGCGAGATACCACCGAAGAGAACCTACAGTCCCGCTGTCGCGGCGTACTGCTGATGGCGATCTCCAATAAAAAAGGCTTGATGGTACTGACGACTGGTAACAAGAGCGAAATGGCGGTGGGCTACGCCACGCTGTATGGCGATATGGTGGGCGGTTTTAATGCCATCAAAGACGTGTATAAAACCTGGGTGTATCGCTTGGCTCGCTGGCGCAATACGCAATCACCTGCGATCCCCGAGCGGGTCATTGAG
Organism: Halomonas sp. ATBC28; assembly: GCF_005937175.1. Classification (NCBI taxonomy): domain Bacteria; kingdom Pseudomonadati; phylum Pseudomonadota; class Gammaproteobacteria; order Oceanospirillales; family Halomonadaceae; genus Halomonas; species Halomonas sp. ATBC28. The sequence continues at coordinate 434,685 of NZ_VCQL01000001.1, forward strand.
CGCCCACCCAGTGCGGAGCTGGCGCCGGATCAGCAGGATAGCGACTCTTTACCCGATTACGACGTGCTCGACGCTATCCTATTAAGCTATATCGAAGGCGACATGAGCGCTGAAGCGATCATCGCTGGTGGCTTTGACGCTGAAGACGTCTATAAAGTGGTGAAGCTGGTTGACCGCTGCGAGTATAAGCGCCGCCAGGCGCCCATTGGTGTCCGGGTGACGCCTCGGGGCTTTGGTCGCGACCGCCGCTATCCGATCGTCAATGGTTGGCAGCCCGGTGAGTAAGCCTTTATGACGGGGACTACCTCCGTATTAGGCGATCATTGGTGGTGCAGCCAAACTGCGCTGTATCATCTCTGCAGCGGATACCGTCTTGCAAAAATAATATCCTTGGAAGGCATGACACTGGTGTTCGTTTAGGTGGCGCCAGTGTTCTTGGTTTTCGACACCTTCGGCGATAACCTGCAACCCGAGCGAACGCCCCATGGCAATAATGGTTTGTACGATGGCCTTATCGTCCGTGTCTTTATGCAGGTTGCGCACAAACGATTGATCGATTTTGATTTGATCTAAAGGGAGCCGTTTGAGGTACTGCAGCGACGAGTAGCCAGTGCCGAAATCGTCCAAGGAAAAGCTAACTCCCAGCGCTTTCAGCTGGTGCATGCGGGCAATGATGTCATCTATTTCGCCAATCATAGTACTTTCTGTCAGCTCCAGCTTTAGCCGGTGGGCCGGAGCGCCGCTTTTGGTTAGCACGCCGCAAACGGTGTCCACGAAGTCGGGCTGTTGAAACTGTTTGGCGCTGACGTTGACTGCTAATGTTAGATGCTGCGTGTTTTCGTCATTTGCCCAGATGACTAACTGTTCACAGGCTGTTTCGAGTACCCAGTTGCCAATCGGCATGATTAGACCCGTTTCCTCAGCTAGGGGGATAAAAGTACCCGGCGAGACAAACCCATGACGCGGGTGTTGCCAGCGGATCAATGCTTCTGCGCCAATCGCCCGCCCAAGGCTGTCTACCTGCATTTGATAGACGAGTATAAATTCATCTCGCTCAATAGCCAGCCGCATATCATGCTCTAACTCAATGCGGGCTTCTAAATCGGCTTGTACCTTTGGGTCGTAAAAACGAATGTTATTGGGGCCTGATTTTTGGGCTAAGTGAACGGCAGCGTTGGTATATTGAAACAAGTTGTCGACCGTGTGCTGTGGCCCGTTAAACAATGCAATACCCATGCTCAAACTAAGAAAATGTTCTTGCCCTTCTAGCTGGAAAGGCTGATTGAGTTTGTGCTGTATCTGTTCGGCCTATGCCTCGGCTTTTTCGGCCGCTTTTAGGTGTTCTCCAGCCAGGCCGTCTAATATGACCATGAACTCATCGCCGCCAAGGCGGCCAATGGTGGCGCCTTCGACTTGTAGGTCGGTAAGGCGCTGGGCAATAAGCTTGAGGAGGTTATCGCCCACGCGATGGCCGCTGCTATCGTTGATGCGCTTGAAGTTATCCATCCCCAGATACACTAGCGCGCCAAATGTGCTGGCCTGTTGGTTGGTATCCAACGAATGCTGTAGATGCTCTTTCATCAAGCGCCAGTTAGGTAGTTTAGTTAGCGTATCGTAATAGGCGAGCCGGTGAATCTTTTGCTCGGCTTCACGGCGCTGCTGCTCGGAATCCTTGAGCGCGATCAATGCGGTGGCAATCCGCTTCAAGGGGCCGCTATGCTGCTGTCTCATCTGCTCAATAGCGTGGAAGTCCGGCAACGGCTGTCGGCGCTTAGAAAGCGATAAAATAGCGTCTCCCACTACCATCAACCGTTTATTGATGCGCCAGGAAGCAAAAAATGCTGCGCTGATAAGCACACCCATCATGGCAATGCCCAGCCAGATGGTGGTGCTATGAGAGCGTGTAAGTGCATCAAATGAAAGGTCATGACGCTCCTTGGCACGCAGGGTTAAGGCTTCGAATATTTGCTGGGAGAATAGCGTAAAGGTGTTGAAGTGGTTTTGCGCTTCTTTGAGGAAGAGGGCGGGGTCGCCCAGTTCTCGTGCTGCTGACTCATTGGCCATACTGACAAAACGCTGATATTGCCGGAACGCACTTTGAAGGGCGGCGGTACTGTCCTGGCTTAAGTCGATAAGCAGGGGGAGGTCGCCAGGGTGTCCACGCTTTGGCCGATCTGGTTAAGCTCTTGCGCAATCTGACTGTAGGCCGTATAGCATTGCGAAGTACTTAGCTTTGTTACTTCAGTGTCGATCAATAAAGCAGTGATACGTTGGTGTAAGTCGCTAAGCTGGCGATCAAAGGTCGCCATTTGAACCAAAGTGTCTAAATCATTGGTCTGTAAAAGGTTGCTTTGCTGCGACTGTTCTTCCAGCACCTTCATGGCGATTGTCACCATCAGCAGGGCAGGTAGTACCACCATTAAAATAGGTAACAAAAAAACCATTAAAAGGCTTTGGGTGGATTTCATTACAACCTCGGGCAAGGCAATAAAGAACGGCTCCTAACCCTTAGGAGCCATTTCTCTCTACACTATAAACGGCCAAAATCGTTATTAGTTTAGAAGTTTTCCCACTTAGGTTCGCTTGGCTGAGGTTTCGCAGCCGCGAGTGTAGGTTTGTTAGTGCCTGGAATGCGTGCTGGTGCAGGTGCCAATGCAGTGTGCTGCGGCTGTGCATTTTGAAGGGTCTTCGGCAGCTTGAAGACTTCCATGGCATGCAGTAGAGAGTGAGCATTCTGACGTAGGTTATTGGCGGAGGTGGCGCTCTCTTGTACGAGTGCGGCGTTCTGCTGAGTGACTTGATCCATCTCGGTCACCGCCCGGCCCACTTCTTGTACACCGGTACTCTGCTCAGCACTGGCGTAACTAATCTCCTTCATGATACTGGTTACCCGCTCGATAGCCGCGACAATCTCTTCAGTCGATTTACTGGCTTCTTCAGCGCGCTCATTGCCGTGGTTTACCCGCTCAAGGTTGCTGGAAATCAGAGCGTTAATTTCGCGTGCCGCATCGGCACTGCGCTGGGCGAGCCTGCGTACCTCTTCCGCGACTACTGCGAACCCCCGGCCGTGCTCGCCTGCACGGGCGGCTTCGACCGAGGCGTTAAGCGCCAGAATGTTGGTTTGGAAAGCAATTGCATCGATAGTGGAGATGATACCGGCAATTTCCTGTGAGCTTTTGTTGAGATCATTCATGGTAGCAACGACCTGACTAACCGCTTCACCACCTTGCTTGGCTGTACTGGACGCGCTGGTAGCCTGTTGGCTGGCCTGCTCGGAATTATCAGCATTCAGTTTTACCGTGCTGTTGAGTTGCTCCATTGCCGAGGCCGTTTCCGCTAGTGCACTTGCCTGCTGCTCGGTGCGTGAAGAGAGGTCGTTATTGCCTTCAGCAATTTGCTCGCTGTTGCTGGCCACCGCCTCCGCTGAGGCGCGCACCTGGGTCACAATGGTTTGTAGCTGATGCGCCATCGCGACCTGTGACGCCATGATGCTGCGGGTGTCGCCCTTCTTAAGCTGCCCATGACTGGTTAGCTCGCCGCGGCCAATCGCTTCCGCAAACGCTTTGACTTCGTGGGGCTCTGCGCCCAGTTCACGCAGTAGCTGGCGGGATAAAAACACTGCAATCAAGCCGCCAACCAGTAAAGCGAACAGTGTTAGCCCCAGCATCTGCATCTGGAAGCCGGAGGCGGTATCGCGGGCTGTTGCCGTGGTGGTGTCGTTCAGTGCTTGCTGAAGCTCGATAAACTGATTAATGCGATTAAGCCACTCGGCGTAAGCAGGCCCCGCTTCTTCGAGTAACAGTGTCTGTGCATCGGCAAATTGATCCTTTTGGCGAAACTCCATGACTTGCTGGGTGAGTGACAGGGTTGTGGCGGCTTGGGCGTCAATGCTGTCTAGAATGTTTCGCTCTTCTTGACCGCTGGGGTACTCGCTAGACACTTGATGTTCGCCTTCGGATGCCGTCACGTAGTCACTGCTTAGGCGCTCCATTTCACTGCGTAAAGCATCTAACCGAGTATCGTCTTGGGTGAGTACCACATCGCGCAGAGCAATGGCTCTATCATGCACGCTGCCGCGCATATCTACTGCAAACCCAAGCTTGGTACCGTTAACATCATTAATGGTCGTTAAGTCGCGATCAATTTGATTGACTTGGTAAATACCTACGGCTGTTAGCAAAACCAACAGCCCGAGTAAGGCAGAAAAACCGAGCGTTAAACGCGTGCTTATTTTGGTGTTGCTGGAACCGGCGTTAAGAAGTGGCATTGATTGCTCCCTTAGGCGCCGTTAAGACGCTTTATCATGTAAGACGAGCTAATTATGCCCTGTTGTACAATATTTGTATAGAAAATAGTGTTATCTGTATAATATTGCCATCCTGTTTTTATTTTCCCCTTTAAAGTTATTCGCTTACTGTTCTTTTTGAATAAAAAAAACCACGCCGAGGCGTGGTTTGGTAGGTAAGTGTTGTACAGCTTTTAGCGATTGAAAGCTCGCAATGGTTTAATCATTTTGACCTAAATGCTTGGGAACAAAGCGGCTGCCCTGCAATTGCTCATGATCAGGCGCGTTCTCGCGCAGTACTGCGAGGACTTCATTGGCGCGGTCATCCATGTCTAGGCCTTGATAGCCTTCCACCATGGTGGCTAGGGCATCCCGGGTAGCGTTCGACTCTGGGTAGTTTTCGATTACCCAGCGGCCGCGTTCAACCGCTGCTAGATAAGCGCCGCGGCGCAGGTAGTAATCGGCAACGTGCAGTTCATGGCGGGCCATCAACTCACGTAAGTAGACGATACGCTGCTGGGCATCAGCAGCGTATTCACTCTGCGGATAACGCTGAATCAGCTCGCGGAAGTCATTGTAGGCATCACGGGAAGCGCCCAAATCACGCTTGGAAATATCAATCAGGCGTAGGCGCTCCAGGCTGAAGCGGCCTGCTTGCCAGGCGGAAAGACCACGCAGGTAGTACGCGTAATCCACCTGGGGATGGTCAGGATGAAGGCGAATAAAGCGGCTAGCAGCTGCCCGGGCTTCTTCCCAATCGCTGTTTTCATAGTAGGCATAGATCAGCTCGAGCTGTGCTTGCTCAGCATGGACACCAAACGGGTAGCGGGTATCGAGTGCTTCTAAACGCTCTATCGCAATCGGGTAGCGGTTGCTGTCGAGGGCTGTGCGGGCCAGCTCATAGAGCTCACGCTCCTGAACCCCAGCAAATTCATCGTCCTCTTCTTCACTTGTATCGTTACTCGCACAGCCCGCTAGAAGGGCAAGGCTTAGGGCTAGAGCACCAAAGCGGTTGGCAGCTGAAATAACGCGCATCATCATCCTCGTTGCAAACAAGCCTCGATCACCAAAAAGCGACGATGGCCATAAGTAGAAATGGTAGAATAGGTCGCAGTCCGCCCACTATAAAACACCTCGGCTCAAAACGCAGGCTTAGCGACGTTTCGTCGGGTGTCGTCACAGCTTATTTTTCCATGTCAGGGCTGGGGGTTTTTGCGTCTAAAAAGAGGTTTTTCATGTCTCGAACAGTTGAAGACACGCAGCGCGTGCCCGCTACGTTGGCCGGTGCGCGATTAGACCAAGCGGCGGCTGAGTTGTTCAGCGATTACTCCCGCGAACGCTTAAAAGCGTGGATTAACGCTGGTGAGTTGACGGTGGACGGCGCGCAAGCCAAGCCGAAAGCCAAGCTGCATGGCCATGAAGTGTTGGCGCTTCAGGCCACCATCGAAGACGATACGCGCTTTGAAGCCCAGGACATGGCGCTGGATATCGTTTACGAAGACGACACGGTGATGGTCATCAACAAAGCTGCCGGTATGGTGGTGCATCCTGCCGCAGGCAACCCGGATGGCACACTATTGAATGCACTACTGCATCACCAGCCGTCGCTTGCCGAAGTGCCCCGGGCTGGCATTGTTCACCGTTTGGATAAAGATACGACCGGTTTGATGATGGTAGCGAAAACGCTGCCCGCCCAAACGGCTCTGGTTGAACAGTTGCAGGCGCGCAGTGTGTCGCGTCAGTACGATGCTGTGGTGATTGGTAAGCCGGTGTCGGGTAGTACCATTGACGCACCCATTGGTCGTCACCCTAAAGACCGTAAACGCCAGGCCGTGACGGCTTCGGGTAAACCTGCCATTACCCATTTTCGCGTGGTTGAGCGCTTCCGTGCTCACACTCATGTGCGCTGTAAGTTGGAAACGGGACGTACCCACCAAATTCGCGTGCACATGGCCCATGCTCGCTATCCGTTAATTGGTGACCCCATGTATGGTGGTCGTGCCAAATTACCACCGGGGGCTGCTGAGCCGCTGAAAGAGATCCTGCGTGAGTTCCCTCGTCAGGCCCTTCACGCGCGTAAGTTGATTTTCAAACATCCGGTAAGCGGCGAAACATTAACGTTTCAGGCAGACCTCCCTGATGATTTGTTAATGTTGTTGGATTACCTGCGCGAAGATAATGAGACTATGCGATGAGCGATGCCATTAATTTACGGCCAACGCTTTTAGTGCCCGACTGGCCAGCGCCGACCAACGTGCGTGCCTTTGTGACGACCCGTGAATCGGGGCCTAGCCAGGGTGATTTTGCTGCTTTCAATACCGCCTCCCATGTCGGCGATAATGCTGACCATGTGGCGTTGTGTCGTCGTTTGCTGCAAAAGGAAATTGGCGATGAGCGGCCTCTGTTGTGGCTGAACCAGACCCACGGCGCCCGTGTGCAGCAGTGTTATCAGCCCGAGGCTGCCGACGCGGATGCAGCTCTTGCGACCTCCAATGAGTACGCATGCGTCGTACTGACGGCAGACTGCCTGCCGGTGATGTTCTGCAATCGAGCGGGTACCCAGGTGGCGGTTGCTCATGCCGGTTGGCGCGGTTTGGCGGGCGGTGTGCTGGAAGCAACCATTGCCGCGATGAACACTGACCCAGACGATATTCTGGTGTGGTTAGGGCCTGCTATCTCCAACGCTCAATTTGAGGTTGGCCCGGAAGTTTACGGCGCCTTTGTTGCCGTTCACCCGGATACCGCTGACGCCTTTGACCATAGCCCTTACCGGTTGGGGCATTATATGGCCGACTTATACCGGCTGGCGCGCTTTCGGTTAGAGGCACTGGGCGTCAATCACATAAGCGGCGGCCACTTCTGTACCGCCTGCGAGTCGCGCTTCTACTCCTTCCGTCGTGATGGTGGCAAAACCGGGCGAATGGCAAGCGTGATCTGGATCAATTAATGTGAATTAAAGCTTCCATAAGTCAGCGGTTTACACTGCCACCTCTTGAAAAGCATGGAACTGACGCCATTTAACTTGTCAAGCTAATAGTGATTTAGCACGTCTAATGACACGTTATCGGGTCACGCGGTGCGTCCAAACGCACGGCTACCCCAGGAGGAATTCCATGCGTTTTGATAAATTTACCGCCAAGCTTCAAAGTGCGATTGCCGAAGCGCAGTCGCTGGCCGTTGGCCGCGGTCATAATCAGCTAGACCCAGCGCACTTGCTGCTGGCCCTGCTTGACACCAAAGACACCGGTATTAAAGCCCTGATTGAAAAAGCCGAGGGCAATCCTTCGCGTCTGCGCGATGGGTTGGTGCAGCAGTTGGATAACCTACCCAAGGTGGGGCAGTTCGACGGCGAAGTGCAGCCATCGCGGGACTTCATCAAGCTTTTTAACTTAACCGATCGCGAAGCGCAGAAGCGCGGTGATCAGTTTATCGCCAGTGAACTCGTTCTATTGGCAGCGCTGGAAATGAATTCAGCGATTACCAAGCTGCTTAAAGACGCGGGGATTAACCGTAAATCTCTTGAAGCCGCTATTAACAGCCTGCGTGGCGGTGCTACCGTCGACGATGCCAACGCCGAAGATCAGCGCGAAGCGCTCAATAAATACACCATGGATCTTACCCAGCGCGCGCTGGACGGCAAGCTCGACCCGGTGATCGGCCGCGACGACGAAATTCGCCGTACGATTCAAGTGCTGCAGCGGCGTACCAAGAACAACCCGGTGTTAATCGGTGAGCCGGGGGTGGGTAAAACCGCCATTGTCGAGGGGTTGGCCCAGCGCATCGTTAACGGCGAAGTGCCGGAAGGCTTAAAAGAGAAGCGCGTGCTCTCGCTGGATATGGGCTCGCTATTGGCGGGTGCCAAATTCCGTGGCGAGTTTGAAGAGCGCTTGAAAGCGGTACTTAAGGAGCTTTCCCAGGAAGAAGGCCGGGTGATCCTGTTTATTGACGAGCTGCACACCATGGTCGGCGCAGGCAAAGCCGAAGGTGCGATGGACGCGGGCAATATGCTCAAGCCCGCCTTGGCCCGCGGCGAGCTGCACTGCGTGGGTGCGACCACCCTTGATGAGTACCGCAAGTACATTGAGAAAGACGCCGCCTTGGAGCGCCGCTTCCAGAAAGTGCTGGTTGATGAGCCTTCTGAAGAGGACACCGTGGCGATCCTGCGCGGCTTGAAAGAGCGCTACGAAGTGCACCACGGCGTGGATATTACCGACTCGGCGATTATTGCCGCAGCCAAGCTCTCGACCCGCTATATCACTGATCGTCAGTTGCCCGATAAGGCCATTGACCTGATCGACGAAGCCGCCTCGCGGATTCGTATGGAGCTGGACTCCAAGCCAGAGGCGATGGATCGCCTTGATCGCCGCCTGATCCAGCTCAAAATGGAGCGTGAGGCGCTTAAGAAAGAGACCGACGAGGCTACCAAAAAACGCCTGGAGGCACTCAATACCCAGATTCACGAGTTAGAGCGCGAATACGCTGATCTTGATGAAATCTGGAAAGCCGAGAAAGCCAGTATTCAAGGGGCTGCTCAGTTTAAAGCTGAGCTTGAGCAGGCACGCATTGACCTTGAACAGGCCCGTCGTCAGGGCGACTTAGGTCGGATGTCGGAAATTCAGTACGGCAAGATTCCAGAGCTAGAGAAGAAGATTGCCGAAAGCGGGGAAGGCGAGGCGGATACCTCAAGCCATCAGCTGCTGCGCTCTAATGTCACCGAAGAGGAGATCGCCGAGGTGGTTTCCCGTTGGACGGGCATTCCGGTCTCCAAAATGCTGGAAGGCGAGCGCGATAAGCTCCTGCGTATGGAAGAGGCGTTGCACCAGCGTGTGATTGGCCAGGATGAGGCCGTCGAGGCGGTGGCCAATGCGGTACGCCGCTCCAGGGCCGGGCTTTCTGACCCTAATCGCCCCAACGGTTCGTTTCTGTTCCTCGGCCCCACCGGGGTGGGTAAAACCGAACTGTGTAAGTCGCTGGCCAACTTCCTGTTCGATACCGAAGAGGCGATGGTGCGTATCGATATGTCGGAGTTTATGGAGAAGCACTCCGTGGCCCGCTTGATCGGTGCGCCTCCTGGCTACGTCGGCTACGAAGAGGGTGGTTACCTGACCGAAGCCGTGCGCCGCAAGCCTTATTCGGTGCTGCTGCTGGATGAGGTGGAGAAAGCCCACCCGGATGTCTTCAACATCCTGCTGCAGGTATTGGAAGATGGCCGCTTAACCGACGGCCAGGGCCGCACGGTAGATTTCCGCAACACCGTGATCGTGATGACCTCGAACATGGGCTCTGACATTATCCAGCGCATGGGTGGTGACGTCAGTGCTGATAAAGACAGCGACTATGAGTCGATGAAAAACATGGTCATGGAGGTGGTGGGTAACCACTTCCGGCCTGAGCTCATCAACCGCATCGATGAAGTGGTAGTGTTCCACGCCCTGGGCCAAGAGCAGATTCAAGCCATTGCCGGTATTCAGCTTGAGCGCTTGAAAGTGCGCCTTGCCGAGCACGACCTGAAGCTTGAGGTCAGCCCAGAGGCCATGGCGCAACTGGCGGTGGTGGGCTTCGACCCTGTGTACGGGGCGCGGCCACTCAAGCGGGCTATACAGAGCCGTATCGAGAACCCGCTGGCGCAAGACCTGCTGGGTGGCAAATTTGCCCCTGGTGATACCATCCATATCAGCGCAGAAGAAGGTAAGTTGGTGTTTAGCTCATAATTGAGCTGTCACTTCGGGTAATTGAGTAGGTAAAAAGCCTCGCTAGCTTTGCTGGCGAGGCTTTTTTTGGCTTCTCTTAGTGGGAGGTTATCAGACGTTAACTCGGGCGCCTGATAGATGAACCCTGCGTAGTTTGACGTCGTTACCTACCAAGTGTTTTTGCAGCTCTTCAAGAGAAACATTACGTGTTTCCGGCATCAGGATCAGCACGAATACTAATTGCAGCAACATCATGATGGCGAAGAAGGCGAACACCGGGCCACCACTAAAAGTGCCCAGTACCCAAGGCATGACCAGGGTAATCAAAGCTGCGAAGACCCAGTGGATTGAGCTGCCAAAGGATTGACCGCGAGCACGCACATGGTTGGGGAACACCTCTGCAATGAAGACCCAGATCACCGCCCCCTGACTGATAGCATGGGCAGCAATAAACAGGGCCAGTAGCAGCGGCACCTCGATACCGCCCAGGGAATCGGTAAAGAAGGCACGTGAGATCAGAACTAATGACAACAGGTACCCTGCGGAACCGATGAACAGGAGTGTGCGCCGTCCGAACCGGTCGATCAGCGACATCCCGATCATGGTGAAGACCAGATTGACTAAACCAATGCCCGCGGTGGACAGCAGTGCCGCTTGGCTGCCGAGCTGAGCGGCCTCAAGCACGCGTGGCGCGTAGTAGATGATGAAGTTGATGCCCGATAACTGATTGAAGAAGGCGATCAGAAAGGCAAGTAGGATCGGCAGCCGATAGCGGCGAGAGAAGAAGCGTGCATTAGCGGAGCGCTCCTCGTTCTCGGCGGCTCGCATGGTGGCAATTTCCGCATCAACATCCACGTCTGGGTCGATCATCCGCAGCACGCGACTTGCTTCTTTGACGTCATTGCGCTTGAGGATGAGCCAGCGTGGGCTACGCGGAACACGGGTAATCATCAGAGTATAAATCAGAGCCGGAATGGCCTCGATGCCGAGCATCCAGCGCCAGGCGATATCCCCCTCTATCATACTGCCGATGACATAGTTGGAAACGAACGCCATGAGGATACCGAAGACGATATTGAACTGGTACATGGCCACCAGCACACCCCGATGTCGAGGTGGGGCAATCTCGGAAATATAAATCGGGGCGGCGACTGAAGAGACGCCCACACCAATGCCACCGATGAGGCGGAAGAGGGCGAAGACCCAGGGGTCGGTGGCCACAGCGGATCCTATCGCCGATACCAAGTACAGAACACCAATCAACAGCAGAGTCATGCGTCGACCAAGGTGGTCGGTAGGCCAGTTACCGAAGATGGCGCCAAGTACAGTGCCCCATAAAGCCATCGACATGATCAACAGACCATGCTGCAGATCACTGAGGCCCCAGAGTGCTTGAATGGGCTTGTCGGCCCCAGAAATTACTGCCGTATCAAAGCCGAACAGGAAGCCGGCTAGTGCCACGGTAACGGACCATTGCACAATGCGTGACATGAGCTTTTCCTCGCGCTACTTGTTGCTGTAGTAGGTCAGTTGGCTGACCCTTCGTTGTTTGATGAATCGATTCACCTAATAAGTGCTAACCGTCTCCAAATAGGCTGAATTTAGAAAGCCTATGAGAAGCAAGGAAATGCTGGCGATGTTTCCTCGGAGTTGCACTTCCAGGTAATGCTGTGAGTATCAGAAATAAACTTTAGATGAATCGTGTCACCTAAAATATTACACAGCCGCACAGACGATATGCGAATTTCTCGGCTTAGACATTGGTCTCGTGCGTCGAGAATCGTATTTGGATTACCGCAACTCTGAGCCGAAAAGGGGCTCATGGGCGCATTCAGCGAGTAATGGCGGTTGACAGGGTGGGGCTGCTAATGGAATCTTGTCAGTTCCTGATTTGCGGGCGCGGATCCAACGGGCAACCCCTAATTCCCGCGCGAAGGGTAGGCGAGAGCCTCTACCCGCCGAAGGACTTCCGGGCTTGGGCTAACCGCCCAACCTGGCCAACGCCCCGACACGGCGAACTGCCGTGTAAGGGAGCGGGTGATTTATGTCGACATAAGGCACCCTCTCCCGACAAGAGTGCAGGCCCTAACCGGGCCATCTGCCAGGGTTTGGCATCAGGTGCCGGCAAGGGCCGGCAGCGGCATACCGCCGCACTCGACACCGCAGGATGTCCTGCGGATCGCACTCGAGACCTCCAGGGGAGAAATACAGTGGAACTGCTTTCCGGCGCAGATATGATCGCCCGCTTCTTGCAAGATGAGGGCATCGAATACATTTATGGTTACCCCGGCGGTGCAGCGCTGCATATTTACGATGCACTCTTCCGCCAGGACAAAGTGAAGCACATTCTGGTGCGTCACGAACAAGCGGCTACTCACGCCGCCGATGGCTATGCCCGTGCATCAGGCAAGCCCGGCTGCGTACTGGTTACCTCAGGCCCCGGTGCCACCAACGCCGTCACCGGCATCGCCACCGCCTACATGGACTCCATTCCCATGGTAGTGCTGTGTGGCCAGGTGGCAAGTCATCTGATCGGTGAAGACGCCTTCCAGGAAACCGATATCGTCGGCGTGACGCGGCCCATCGTGAAGCACAGCTTCTCGATTCGTCACCCGTCTGAAATCCCGGAAGTGCTCAAAAAGGCGTTTTATTTAGCCGCTACAGGGCGTCCGGGCCCGGTGGTGGTCGATATCCCAAAAGATATGACGGCTCCCACTGAGCGTTATGAGTACATCTATCCGAAAAAGGTCAAGATGCGCTCGTACAACCCCGTCACGCGTGGCCACACAGGGCAGATCAAAAAAGCCGTTGAGATGATACTCAAAGCCAAGCGCCCGGTGTTCTATACCGGTGGCGGCGTGGTCACGGGCAAAGCCAGCGAAGGCTTGACTGATCTGGTCAAGCAGTTGGGCTACCCGATTACCACCACGCTGATGGGCATTGGCGCGTATCCTCAAAGTGACCGGCAATGTTTGGGTTGGCTGGGCATGCATGGTTCTTATGAGTCGAACATGGCCATGCACCACGCCGATCTGATCATTGCCATTGGGGCGCGCTTTGACGACCGCGTGACCAACAGCACATCGAAGTTCTGTCCCACAGCAAAGATCATTCACGTCGACGTTGATCCGAGCTCGATCTCTAAAACGGTACGTGCCGATGTACCGATCGTGGGCCCGGCCTCCAGCGTTATCAATGAGATGATCAGTTTGGTGCAGGGGCATAAAATTGCCCATCCTGAAGCACTGACTGAGTGGTGGGAAAAGATTGATGGCTGGCGTGCCGACCGTGAAGGCAAGCTTTATGAGCCTTCCAAGGTGGGTGAAGCGCTTAAGCCACAGGAAGTTATTGAAGCGCTTTGTCGGGTAACCCGAGGCGAAGCCTACGTGACTACCGATGTCGGTCAGCACCAGATGTTCGCAGCGCAGTACTACAAGTTTGATAAACCCAACCGACTGATCACCTCAGGTGGTTTGGGCACCATGGGCTTTGGTTTCCCCGCCGCCATGGGTATCAAGCAGAACTACCCGGATGATGACGTAGTGTGCGTCACCGGTGAAGGTAGCTTCCAGATGATGATGCAGGAGCTCTCCACCTGTAAGCAGTACGGGGTGGGCGTTAAGATCGTCAACCTTAACAATGCGTCGTTGGGTATGGTACGTCAGTGGCAGGACTTGAACTATAAGTCACGCCACGCGCACTCCTATATGGAGTCGCTGCCGGACTTCCATATGCTGATTGAGGCGTATGGGTTTACCGCCATTACCGTCAATACGCTTGATGAATTGGAGCCTGCACTGGAGCGTGCCTTTGCTGATAAGCACGAGCTGGTCTTTCTTGACGTGAAGGTCGACCCTTTTGAGCACGTCTATCCGATGCAGGTGCCGTTAGGTGCCATGCGCGACATGCTGCTGTCTAAAACGGAGCGTACCTGATGCGTCATATCATCTCGATTCTGTTAGAAAACGAACCGGGTGCGCTGTCACGTGTAGTCGGGCTGTTCTCCCAGCGTAACTTCAACATCGAAACGCTTAACGTGGCGCCTACGGAAGACCCGTCGCTCTCGCGCTTAACGGTCACTACCATAGGCGATGACCGGGTGATCGAGCAGATCACCAAGCACCTCAATAAGCTGATCGATGTGGTTAAGCTGGTGGATCTCACCGAAGGCAACCATATCGAGCGCGAGCTGATGTTGGTTAAAGTGAAAGCGCTAGGCGCGGCGCGTGATGAAGTGAAGCGCACGGTGGATATCTTCCGCGCGCAGATCGTCGACGTAACGCCAAGCCTGTATACCGTGCAGATCACCGGTGATGCGGGCAAGCTTGATGCTTTCCTTCAGGCCATGGCGCCGGTGGGTATTCTTGAGGTCGCCCGTACTGGGGTCTCGGGTATTGCCCGGGGCGATAAGGTGTTGTCGCTTTAAGCACGAAAGTACTTAGCCTTTATAGTCAGCACTTAAATGTAAACATAAGCGTCGCTTCTTTCCCGGAGCGGCGCTTTTTAGTTATTAACCTGTTAGCGCTCGTTGATGCAGGCCACGCAGGGCATCAATGCAGCAATTGGCTGGCTGAGTGGCACTCACCGTGTAGAATGAAAGCGACTACGGTTCCCGTGACTTCTCTTTTAATGGATGAAAACTATGACACAGGACGCTCGCGACCAAGAGCACTCAAACTCTGATCAGTCAAACCCAGGCCAGCCAGGCTCGGCTCCGTCTGATAAAGCTGAGCAGCCAGACAGTGCTCATCAGTCAGAAGTGGGCGACAATGAAGATTTGGCGGCTGCCTTTTTGCGTGAAACCGAAGTAGTCGAAGAGGCCGTAGAGGACGGTAAAAAGATTCGCCGTCGAGGCATCTATTTGCTGCCCAACCTATTTACCACTTCGGCGCTTTTTGCCGGTTTTTTTGCAGTAGTGGCGGGCATTAATGGTGAGTTTACCTCGGCTGCCGTTGCGATCTTTATTGCCATGGTACTGGACGGTCTGGATGGCCGTGTCGCCCGTATGACCAATACGCAAAGCGAATTCGGCGCTGAGTACGACAGCTTGGCTGACATGGTCTCCTTTGGTATGGCGCCCGCCTTAGTTGCCTTTACCTGGATTCTTCAGGACATCGGTAAGACGGGGTGGGTAGTGGCCTTTCTCTATGTTGCCTGCGCGGCGCTTCGCCTTGCGCGCTTTAACGTACAAATTGGTAGTGTTGATAAAAAGTGGTTTATCGGTTTGCCGAGCCCTTCTGCAGCCGCGCTAGTGGCGGCCAGTGTATGGACGTTCCATAGCTTTGATGCTGATGCCTTTGGTTTCAAACTATTGATGTTAGTAGTAGTAGCTGCGGCGGGTGTGTTGATGGTGAGTAATATCCGTTACTACAGCTTCAAGGATCTCGATTTTAAAAAGCCGGTACCTTTTGTTGTGCTGCTAGCCATAGTGCTGGCGTTTGTGTTGATCTCGGTCGAGCCTTCAGTGATGCTGTTATTGCTGTTTGGTACCTACGTGGCTTCAGGCCCTGTATTAGCCGTTATGCGTAAGGCTAAAACGAGTAGATAGTACTTTTCTCCACTTTTTTGACAGTTATTTCAAAACAGCCCTTGCCAACCCGTCAGCGAATCCGTAAAGTACGCATCCGCTGCCGGGGACGCCAAGCGTTACCAGCGGTGAATGAAGTGTAAAAGCTTCGGTTTGTCAAAGAGTTAGCGGTTTTGGATGTGGTCAGGTTTGCATCGAAAACAACGCCCTTGACAAACACCAGGAAATGCGTAGAATGCTCCTTCCTCGCTGAGGCAAGCCAAGTCAACGGCAGCCCGGTTGCTTTCACAGCAACCTAACAGCGAAACAGCTCTTTAACAATTTGATCAGGTAATTCATGTGGGCGCTTGCTGATGTTGGTGACAAATCACCGAATATCAAGGCAAGCGACTCAAGCAATAAGGTTTTAAAGGATTCGTCCTTTGGGATCTGTTTTGAATGAATTCGTTTGAACCTTGAGCCAAGTTTGATCCGCTTTTGTTGCCCTCGGGTGACATGTAAGGATCACATAGATCTTAAACTGAAGAGTTTGATCATGGCTCAGATTGAACGCTGGCGGCAGGCCTAACACATGCAAGTCGAGCGGTAACAGGGGTAGCTTGCTACCCGCTGACGAGCGGCGGACGGGTGAGTA
>NZ_VCQL01000198.1:0-391 GCF_005937175.1 Halomonas sp. ATBC28
GTACGCCGCCGCCCAGTTCGGCCGCGTCGACATCCTGGTGAACAACGCCGGCATCCAGCACGTCGCGAACGTCGAGGATTTTCCGGTGGAGAAGTGGGACGCGATCCTGGCGATCAACCTGAGCAGCGCCTTCCACACCACGCGGCTCGCGTTGCCGGCGATGAAGGCCGCCGACTGGGGCCGCATCGTCAACGTGGCTTCGGTGCACGGCCTCGTGGGTTCGGCGCAGAAGTCGGCCTACGTGGCCGCCAAGCACGGCATCGTCGGCTTCACCAAGGTGACGGCGCTGGAGACCGCGGCCACGGGCGTGACCTGCAATGCGATCTGCCCGGGCTGGGTGCTCACCCCGCTGGTGCAGAAGCAGGTGGACGCCAAGGCCGCCGAACACGGC
>NZ_VCQL01000199.1:0-391 GCF_005937175.1 Halomonas sp. ATBC28
AGGAGACAGAACTTACCCTATATCGCCATCGTGGGAGCATTGATTGCCGCCGTTGCCAGTATGAAGATTTTCGCCGGCAGTGAAGTGTCGATCTTCACTCTGGAGAAAGCGTACTCCGCAGGCGTAACGCCGGAACAATCGCAAACGCTGATCAACCAGGCTGCTCTGGCGGAGTTTATGCGCGGACTGGGTTTTGTGCCGTTGATTGCCACCACCGCGTTAGCCACCGGCGTATATGCAGTTGCGGGCTTTACCTTTGTTTATGCGGTGGGCTATCTCTCGCCGAATCCGATGGTTGCAGCGGTATTAGGCGCAGTGGTTATTTCGGCGGAAGTCTTGCTGCTTCGTTCGATCGGCAAATGGCTGGGACGCTACCCGTCGGTGCGTAATG
>NZ_VCQL01000200.1:0-390 GCF_005937175.1 Halomonas sp. ATBC28
CGGTGGTGTCGTGCCCGGCCAGCAGCAGCAGGCGGATGTTGGCGATGAGCACGTCGTCGGCCAGCGCCCCGCCGCTGGCATCGAAAGCCTCCACCATGTCGTGGACCAGGCCGGTGCGCGCGGACTGCGTGCGTGCGCCGTGGATGAACTGGCGCAACTGTGCGTCGATCCAGCTGCGCGCGGCGCGGCCACGGCGCAGCGGCAACCCCGGCAGGTCGATCGGCGGCGCAACGATCAGCTGCAGCAGTTGCCGGTACTTGCGGTGCCACCGCGGCAGATCCCGCGCGGGAATGCCCATCAGGCCGAAGATGAGCTGGAGCATCAGGTAGCCGGTCTCGCGCAGGATGGCCACCTCGCCGCGGTCGCGCCACGCCTGCACCCGTGCCTGGA
>NZ_VCQL01000201.1:0-389 GCF_005937175.1 Halomonas sp. ATBC28
CCCTTACCGCCTGAAAGTCCGCTCTGGCAACATCCACGCGTGACGATAACACCACATGTCGCCGCGATTACCCGTCCCGCTGAAGCTGTGGAGTACATTTCTCGCACTATTGCCCAGCTCGAAAAAGGGGAGAAGGTCTGCGGGCAAGTCGACCGCGCACGCGGCTACTAATAAAGCATCAGGATTCCTGCTATCCTTGGCGGGAATTGAATACAGGAGAGAGTTATGTATCCCGTCGACCTTCATATGCATACCGTTGCCAGCACACATGCATATAGCACATTGAGTGATTACATTGCCCAGGCCAAACAAAAGGGCATTAAACTTTTTGCGATCACCGATCATGGCCCGGATATGGAAGATGCGCCACATCACTGGCACTTCATTAA
>NZ_VCQL01000202.1:0-389 GCF_005937175.1 Halomonas sp. ATBC28
CGTCAGTACATAGCCATCTGCCTGATCCTGGGCTAACGCGGTGGTATAGAATACCTCTTGTTCGTCGTCTTTATCCTGACTCGGACGCGTTTCATTCAGGCCGTAGAGCACTGGCGGAATGGTCGGCGCGTTGCCGAGAAAATCGTGCCAGAACTGATAACGCATTTCATGGCGGAAATCAGAGATTTGCTCCAGCGAACAGGAGTAGCTCTGGGTAACACCAATCAGCGGCGTATCTTCCAGGGTGACAAATTTATGCTCTGGCATAGTGAATTCACCCAGACGCAGCGGCGGGCGAATACCAAAGGCGCTCCATTCAGGAGAACGGCGGTAAAGTGCAGGAGTCTGGGCAAACTGCTTCTTGAATGCGCGGGTAAATGTCTGTTGAG
>NZ_VCQL01000203.1:0-389 GCF_005937175.1 Halomonas sp. ATBC28
CCATAAATCAGGCCACCAACCATAGAATCCCCTGCGCCAACGGTGCTTACGACATCGACTGACGGTGGTTTGGCGATCCATTCGCCGGAGGCATTAACCCAAAGCGCGCCTTCGGCACCCAGTGAAATAACAACATGCGCAATACCTTGTTCACGTAGCGCATGTGCAGCTTCAATCACATCTTTCATTTCAGGCAGTTTACGGCCTGCCCAGATTTCCAGCTCGCGGCGGTTAGGTTTCACCAGCCACGGTGCCGCTTTCAAACCTGCTACTAACGCTTCACGGCTACTATCAAAGATAATGCAAGGACACTGACTACGCAGGCGAGTCATCCAGTCGGTGAACGCTTCCGGGCTGACGCCTGACGGTAAGCTTCCGCTGACACAGAC
>NZ_VCQL01000204.1:0-389 GCF_005937175.1 Halomonas sp. ATBC28
GGATCACATGCAATTTATTCATAAATTCGTGGGATCGTTCACGAAGTGCATCAGCATAGTTGACCAGACCGTCGAGTCGCTGCATCAGTTTACGAACTTCAGTTTTGTCCCTGAAGGTTGAAATGGCACCGATGATAACGCCATTACTGCGCACCGGTACGGTGTTGATCAGTAATAGCCGGTCTTTAATCGTAATCTCTTCGTCGCGGCGCGGCGTACCGTCGCGTAACACTTCCGAGACATCTACCACCTGTGACCATGAGTGGCTTAGCGTCGACAGTTTCTCATCGTCCTGCGACTTACGGTAATTCAGCAATTCT
Organism: Halomonas sp. ATBC28; assembly: GCF_005937175.1. Classification (NCBI taxonomy): domain Bacteria; kingdom Pseudomonadati; phylum Pseudomonadota; class Gammaproteobacteria; order Oceanospirillales; family Halomonadaceae; genus Halomonas; species Halomonas sp. ATBC28. The sequence continues at coordinate 321 of NZ_VCQL01000204.1, forward strand.
TGTGCGGCATCGTTGATCAGCGTTACCTCGCCGCGATCGTCCACGGCAACGACGCCTTCTTTGATAGAC
>NZ_VCQL01000205.1:0-389 GCF_005937175.1 Halomonas sp. ATBC28
GGCCACGTACCAGATCCCCGAGAGCCCGAGGCCGGACGCCTTGGCCACGAGCCCGGCGAGCGGCAGCAGCACGACGAGCCCGAGGCAGGTCAGCGTGTAGCCGAAGCTGAGCCCGAAGCCCGGGATCACGCTGGGACGGCGGAAGGTCCGTTTGCGACGCGGTGTCTCGACCATGGTTCCCGCCTCAGCGGCCGGCCCGGCTCAACCGGTCGAACAGGCCGCCGGCGTCGAAGTTCCGCTTCTGGATGTCGTCCCAGGACCCCTGCATGTCCTCGATCTTGAACAGCTTGATCTCGGGGAGTTGGGCGAGGTCGGCCGGCGCCGCCGCCTCGCGGCGGATCGGGCGGTAATGGTGCTTTGCGAAGATCGCCTGCGCGCGGTCGCTGTAG
>NZ_VCQL01000206.1:0-388 GCF_005937175.1 Halomonas sp. ATBC28
CTTCAACAGGCGCTGATCGTCAGCACTCACGCCAGGCATTTTCACCACTTTATCGATAGTGTCAGAAACGCACAGCATAATGCGGCGCATCTGGCTACGTTGATCAAGCGACAGCTTGTCGTAGCTTTCCACATCGGTAGTCAACATGCCTTTCAGGCGGTTGAGCGCGTTAATGGTATTCGACGGATGGCAATGGAACTCCGCGGGTTGCGTTGCGCCAGCTTCCGGAGCCGGTACTAACTGATCAGCACCGGTCGCTTGTTTCAGCAGTGCAGGATGCTGCTCAAAGTAAGCTTCGACGTTGTTGATGGCATCACGGGTACGGGTGATTTCGTAGCCAGTGGCATTCATGTTCACCACGAAGCCTGCTGGTGCGACGCCAATCAAT
>NZ_VCQL01000207.1:0-388 GCF_005937175.1 Halomonas sp. ATBC28
GGATGAGGGTAGCACATTGACTAAAACGGGGGCTGGTACACTGGAGCTGACCGCCAGCGGTACAACGCAGTCGGCGGTACGTGTCGAAGAAGGCACCCTGAAAGGTGATGTTGCTGATATCCTTCCTTATGCTTCGTCACTGTGGGTTGGTGATGGGGCAACGTTCGTTACTGGCGCGGATCAGGATATTCAGTCAATTGATGCTATTTCTAGCGGCACTATCGACATCAGCGATGGTACGGTTTTGCGCCTGACCGGGCAGGATACTTCCGTCGCCCTTAATGCCTCACTATTTAACGGCGATGGGACGCTGGTGAATGCCACCGATGGTGTGACGTTGACAGGTGAGCTTAATACCAACCTTGAAACTGACAGCCTGACTTATCTT
>NZ_VCQL01000020.1:0-90508 GCF_005937175.1 Halomonas sp. ATBC28
TCTGTCGCAAGGCAGTCATCGTCGTCACTCCTGTTGTATGACCCACGTGGGTCAATCAACAGTGTGGCCCGATGAGGCAAAAAACGTGGTTCGTCGACAGCTACCGCGAAGCGGTTTAGTTCAACAGGTATTAGACGGCGCGTCCTATGATTGGATGAACGTGCCAGCATGTTTACTTAGCAAATGTAGCCTACCTTTTCGTGCATAACCACATGATTTTAAATTAAATTAATATCAATTAGACTCTATTTGCAGAATTCGCATTCTTGCGCATTTTGCAAATCCCAATAATACTGTATGCATATCCACCATCAGGAGATAGAAACCAAATGGATATGCAAAGCAGGCCTCCTAAACTAATGGATCGTGTGAAAGCTGTTATGCGGGTAAAGCGCTATAGCCCGCGTACTGAAAAAACATACTGTTACTGGATACGTTACTTCATTCGTTATCATGGGGTGCGTCACCCTGCCAGTATGGGCCCTTCTGAAGTGCAGGCTTTTCTGGAGCACCTTGCCGTAGAGCGATATGTGGCTGCAGCTACACAAAACCAAGCGCTTAATGCTTTAGTATTTCTGTATCGCCATATCCTTGATATGCCATTAGGTGATATTGGTACCTTTTCACGAGCTAAACGCCCGCGTCGATTACCTGTCGTGCTTTCTCACGAAGAGGTTATGCGCGTATTAAATCAATTGTCTGGGCCTATGAATTTGATGGCAACCCTGATGTATGGCTCAGGACTGAGACTCATCGAAACGTGTCGTTTGCGCGTAAGAGATATTGATACCGAACGCCATATCATCACCGTCAGGGCAGGGAAAGGTGATAAAGACCGAACCACTTTAACCCGCTGTCTGTCTTCCCGCATTAGAGGCGCAAATTGAGTCGGCTGAACGGCAACTTGCCTATCGGCTAGCACGTGGTCGCGTACCAGTAACTTTACCTCATGCTCTGGATCGTAAGTACCCAAACGCCGGCATTTCCCTAGGTTGGCAATGGCTGTTTCCTGCCAGCCGCCCTTGCTGTGATGATGCCGGGAACGTCGTTCTTCACCATATTCATTCATCGGCTGTGCAAAAGGCCGTGAAGCAGGCGATGAAATCTGCATCATTGCCACGTCCTGGCTCTTGCCATACCTTACGGCACAGTTTCGCTACCCAATGACTGAGCCCAAGCACGGACATTCGCACAGTACAAGAATTGCTAGGCCACAAAAGTATCGAGACAACGCAAATTTATACGCATGTAATAGGGAAGGAATTTGCAGGTGTGCGCTGCCCTTTAGGCTAATGAGCTTAAACGAAACCACGCTACCGCCAAGGCGCACCTAGATTACGATAAAACGCTCCAGCTGCGACCGAATCTGACTAATTAATCATACCTTATTCATAAATTTGGATTAGGTCACGTATCGATGAAAAAAAGTGTTTCCTCTCTGAGGGCAACGGCTCGTTAGTTGCATGGATCTGGCATCGCTTCGCGATGCTCCCGCGGGTGCCTCATTTGCTCGTTCCTCGCAGATTCGTTACCACGCGCTACGAAATGTGGCTACGCAAGTAATGGTGCCAGTGTACAAAATGCTCTTGCCTCATAACTCGTTGCCGCTGGCCTTCCTTTGCAAATCCTATTAGCCTGCTAATTCACTATTAAGGGGTTGGCATGCAAGAGACGACTTCTCGGCAGCGCTTGGCGGGCGTGCTGATTTTGCTTGGGCTTATCGCACAAATTATCGGTTTTACCAGTTGGTTGAGCACTGCGAATGCGGTGAGCTATTTGCTGTGGGTGGCAGTTGTGTTGCTGTGGCGGGATATTCCTAAGCGTTCGCGTATACAGGCGGGCGTGCTGATTGCGCTGGGCGCTGGCATGCTGCTGGTGGCGCGGTTTGTGTATGGCGCCGAGGTGGATTGGCCCGCTATGTTGCAGGGCAATTCGTTTGTGGCGGCGATGCTGGTGGGCGTTAGTTTTATTTCGCTGATTGGGAAGCAAGGCAACAAGGGCGCGACAGGCAGCCGAGTGACTGGGGCGGGGGGTATTTTACGTACCTGGCTGGGAGTGCACTTTCTGGGCACGATTTTAAATCTCTCTACCGTGTTTATGGTGGGCGATAAGCTATCCCGGCGTGGGCCGCTCACTACGCCGCAGCTGTTGGCGCTTAACCGTGGGCTGAGCAGCGCGGCGCTGTGGTCGCCGTTTTTTGCCTCCATGGGCGTGGTGATTGCGCTGGTGCCCGACGTTGAGTACGCGCAAATTGCCGTGGTGGGCTTTCCCATGGCGATGCTGTCAGGGCTATTAACCACGCTGGAACTTCGGCGCCGGTTTGATCTCAGCGAGGTGGATGGCTATTCCCTGGCGCCACGTAGCCTGTTTATGCCAGTGGGTATGGCAGCGTTGGTGATGCTTTTTCACTTTGTGCTCACCCCTGCCCTTACCATTGTCAGCATTATTACCTTTCTGCTGCCCAGCGTGGCGGTATTGAGCAACCTACCCCATGGGCCCCGTTTTACCCTGCGACGCATTCGCCAGCACACCACCACGCGGCTACCCGCCATGCGCGGGGAAATTTCGCTGTTTTTAGCCGCGGGGCTATTAACGATTGGTCTTTCAACCCTGGTAACAGCGGCAGCTGGCAGCGACTGGACGCTGTTCACCCGCTTTGGCACACCTCAGGCGATGCTTAGCTTTGCAGCGATTACCCTAAGCGCACTGGCAGGGCTTCATCCCATTATTGGGGTGTCGGTGTTGGCCTCGATACTGAACCTGCAGAACGGAGAACAGACCGTGTTTGCGTTTGTGGCGTTAACCTCGTGGGCAGTGGGCACCAGCGTGGGCCCGCTTTCGGGGATCAACCTGTCACTGCAGGGGCGCTATGGGGTGAGCGGCTACCGCATGATGAAAAATAACCTGCTCTATGCAGCAGTCATGAGCCTGCTCTCGCTAGGGGCGATCGCAGGCGTCAGCTTACTGGTTACCTAATCGATCAGGTCTCAATGATTTTATTGGGAAAACGGTAGAAGTAGCGATGGCCACACTGATGGCAAGGCTCCAGGCGCGCAACGGTAGGCAGCATCACCTGGGCATCACAGTGTGTGCAGGCCATTAGGCCAGGCGCCGCCATCTCACCTTCGCAGTAGTCAGCGCGGGCAGCTTCTAAATCTTCTTCGAAGCGCTCGCGTTCGACCACGCTGCGGTCAGCAATCGAAAGCAGCGACTCCGCCACGCGGCGCGAAAGGCCGTCAATGTCGATGCCCAGCCAGCTGGCTACCTGCTTGCCGGTATCTGCCATGTAGTAGCGCATATCTTTCAGGTCACGCTCTACCCAGGCGCGCAGCAGGGCTAGCTCATCTTTGGTGTACTCCTCTAGCTCCGCTTCAAACTCGACCGCGTCGTCCAAATCCTTCTGCAAGTTTTCCCAGGTTAGCTCATTGGCGCCCCCCTGCATCCGCTCTAGCAAGCGCTCATAGCCTTCGCGTAGGCGATTGTCATTCTGCTGTTCACTCATGGTGCCTCTCCTTTTGTCGACGCGTGCAGTTACCTATCATCGGCTTACCGTTCAAGGATACACCCGCATAGGATACAATCGACCTCACTTATCTGACAGATGTCATCTAACATTCACTTTGCGCCCCTTTTGGGCGAATACGCCAAGGCATTAATAAACCGATGGACGCACACTACAGCCCTCGTGATATCGAACGCGACGCCCAGCAGTACTGGGACAAACATCAGTGCTTCAAAGCCGTAGAGGACGCCAACCGCGAGAAGTTCTACTGCCTCTCCATGTTCCCCTACCCCAGCGGCAAGCTGCACATGGGCCACGTGCGTAACTACACTATCGGCGACGTTGTGTCCCGTTTCCAGCGCATGCAGGGTAAAAATGTCATGCAGCCCATGGGCTGGGATGCTTTCGGCATGCCCGCAGAAAACGCCGCCATTCAGAATCAGGTGCCGCCTGCCAAGTGGACTTACCAAAACATCGATTACATGCGCAATCAGTTGAAGGCATTGGGCTTTGCCTATGACTGGAGCCGCGAGTTCGCCACCTGCGATACCAGCTACTACCGCTGGGAGCAGTGGTTCTTCACCAAGCTGGTAGAAAAAGGCTTGGTGTATAAGAAGATGTCGACGGTTAACTGGGATCCGGTGGATCAAACCGTGCTCGCCAATGAGCAAGTTATCGAAGGTCGCGGCTGGCGCTCTGGTGCCTTGGTTGAGCGTAAAGAGATCCCGTTGTGGTTCTTGAAGATTACCGATTACGCCGATGAACTGCTGGCTGACCTGGATAAAGTGGAGTGGCCAGAACAGGTCAAAACCATGCAGCGCAACTGGATTGGCAAATCCCGCGGTGTCGAGCTGACCTTTGATGTTAAAGGCGCTGATGGCCAAGCCAATGAGCCGCTAGCGGTTTACACCACCCGCCCGGATACCCTGTTGGGCGTTACTTATGTGGCGGTTGCCGCTGGCCACCCGCTGGCCAAGCAGGCGGCGGAGCAGAACAGTGAGCTTGCAGCTTTCTGCGATGAGTGCGCCAGGGGTGGCACTTCCGAAGCCGAGATGGCCACCAAAGAGAAGAAAGGCATGCTCACCGGGCATACGGCGGTTCACCCGCTAACGGGCGATGAAGTGCCCGTTTACGTGGCTAACTTTGTACTGATGGAGTTTGGTACCGGTGCGGTGATGGCGGTACCCGGCCACGACCAGCGCGATTGGGAATTTGCCACCAAGTACGGGATTGCCATCAAACCGGTCATCGCCGATGAAAGCGGCCAGCCTGCCGACGTTTCTGAGGCGGCCTACGCCGAATACGGCAAGCTGGTTAATTCAGGTCAATTTGATGGCCTTGATTTTGAACAAGCCTTTGATGCCATTGCCGCCAAACTAGCTGAGCTTGGTCGTGGTGAAGTCAAAACCAACTACCGCCTGCGCGATTGGGGCGTTGCCCGCCAGCGTTACTGGGGCGCGCCAATTCCGGTCAAATACGGCCCGGAAGGTCAAACCGTTCCGCTCACCGATGATGAACTGCCGGTATCGCTACCCATGGAAGTCACCGTAGACGCCTCGGGCTCGCCGCTGAAGAAGATGCCAGCGTTTTCTGACCTGGGCGATGGCTGGACGCGCGAAACCGACACCTTCGACACCTTTATGGAGTCGTCTTGGTACTACGCGCGCTTCTGCTGTGCGGATAACACCGAAGCAATGCTGGATGAGCGCGCCAACTACTGGCTGCCGGTTGACCTCTACATTGGCGGTATCGAGCACGCCATCCTGCACCTGTTGTATGCGCGTTTCTTCCACAAGCTGATGCGTGACTTTGGCTTGGTGGATTCCGACGAGCCCTTCCAGCAGCTTCTGACCCAAGGCATGGTCATTGCGGAAACCTTCTACCGCTCCACTGATAACGGTGGCAAGCAGTGGTTTAACCCCGCTGACGTGGAAGTGAAGCGTGATGAGAAAGGCCGCCCGCTGAGCGCAATCCTTATGAGCGACGGCGAGCCGGTGGAAATGGGTGGCATCGAAAAGATGTCCAAGTCGAAAAACAACGGCGTTGATCCGCAGTCGATGATCGACAAGTTTGGTGCCGATACCGTACGCCTGTTTATGATGTTTGCCGCCCCCCCCGAGCAGTCCCTGGAGTGGTCGGATTCAGGTGTAGAGGGCGCGCACCGCTTCTTGAAGCGCCTATGGCGTCAAGTCAATGAGCACTTGGCAGCGGGCACGCCCGGCACGCTGGACGTCAATGCACTTAACGACGATCAAAAGACGCTGCGCCGGAAAACCCACGAGACTATCAAGAAAGCCAGCGACGACATTGGCCGCCGCACCACTTTCAATACCGCCATTGCTGCGGTGATGGAGCTGTCCAACGCTATCGGTAAGTTCGACGATAGCTCCGAACTTGGCCTGGCGGTTAGCCGTGAAGCGCTGGAAGCCTGCGTATTGCTGCTCTCGCCGATTACGCCGCACCTGTGCCATAGTCTCTGGGAAGCGTTTGGCCATTCAGGCCCGGCCATTGAAGCAACCTGGCCGGTAGTAGATGAATCCGCCCTTACCCGCGACAGCATTGAGCTGGTGGTACAGGTCAACGGTAAACTGCGTGCTCGACTTGAAGTACCGGCAAGCGCAGATAAGGCGTCTATTGAAAAGCTGGCGATGGAGCATGAAAACGTTCAGCGCTTCCTCGAGGGCAACACCGTACGTAAAGTGATCGTAGTGCCCGGCAAACTGGTTAATATCGTGGTGAGTGGATGAACCGACGCACATTTTTAACCGCTAGCATCGCCGCCTCGGCGGCGGTGCTGCTCAGCGGCTGTGGGTTTCGGCTACGCGGCTCTGAATCGCTGCCTACGCTGCCCCCCCTTGCTTTAGAAGGCGACACCAACAGTGCCGTCGCTCAGCAGATCGCCTCACGTCTTCAGCAGTTAGGCACCCAGGTCGCCGCTGATGCGCCTTGGAGGGTCACGTTGGGCACGCCTGTTTTAACCGAGCGTCGACTCGGCGGTGATGGCAGAGCAAGCCGCGAGCACGAGCTAACGCTCAGCGCCAGACTCTCAGTTCAGGAGCGAGCATCGAATGCCTACCACATCAATAATGAAACGCTGTCGACGGATACCCGCATTCGCGTTAGCGATGACGACCTGCTTAACCGCGAAACGCTCATGATGGAAGCAGAACAGACGCTTGCACGCCAGTTGTCTCAGCAAATCATTGAGCGCCTTACTTACGTTGAGGGCATGCAGTGAAGGTATTTGCTGATCAGCTACCCGCTGCGTTAGCAAAAAAGCTACCCCGCGTAGTGATCGTAGCGGGGGATGAGCCCTTACAGCATCGCGACGCCTGCGATGCTGTAAGGGCCGCAGCTCGCCGGGGTGGTGTCGAGGAGCGTGAAGTACTCGATGTCGAGCCCAATTTTGCCTGGGGTCGCTTGATGGAAATGTCGAGCAACCTCTCGCTGTTTGCGACCAGCAAGCTACTGGAGTTGCGCTTAGGCAATCACAAGTTAGGGCAAGAAGGCAGCAAAGCGTTAGCGCAGTACGCCGAAACTCTGGATAACAGCGATGACGTTCTGCTCATTGGTATGGGCAAGCTTGATGCCAAGCAGCAAAAAAGCGCTTGGTTCAAAGCGCTGGATAAGCACGGCTTGTTTGTTCCCGTGTGGCCCGTGGACGCTTCCCGCTTGGGCTACTGGCTACGGGATCGTGCTTCATTGCACGGTCTACAAATTGATCTGGAAGCCGCTCGCCTGCTGGGAGAGCGCACCGAAGGCAATCTTTTGGCCGCTGACCAAGAGTTGCAAAAGCTGGCGCTGATTCACCCCCAAGGCACCCGCTTGAACGTGGAAAGTATTGCCCAGGGAGTAGAAGACAGCACCCGCTTTGATGTCTTCAATTTGGCCGATGCCTGCCTGAAAGGCGAACCCAGCCGCGCTTCGCGCATTGTGAATGGCTTACGCAGTGAAGGCGTTGAGGCGCCTATCGTGCTGTGGGCGCTTAGCCGAGAGCTACGCACGCTGCTCTCGCTGCATCAGCACCTGGATCAAGGGCAGAGTTTTGAGCACGCCTGCAAAACCCAAAAGCCGATGATTTTTGATAAGCGCCGCCCCGCTTACCAGAAAGCCATTGGCCGCCTGCCCATGAAGCGCTTACATAAATTGCTATTAATGGCCCAGCGGCTCGACTTAGCCGTCAAGGGGGCAGCAGCGGTGCCACTATGGCCCGGCTTACACGATTTAGCCATGACCATGGCCGGGGGCCGCGGGCTGCTCTCAGAATCCGCCTGGACCTATCGCATTAGTGCAAATAATTAGCACTTTGCATATTACGCTTAAAAATCAAACCATTTGTTTCTATACTCATTCCTTACCACCCCGACTAGTCTATAAGGAAGAAGACGATGAAAACATTGCGTGCTTACCTCTCTACCCTACTGATTGCAGCGCTGGTTATTACCAGCTTACCCGTTGCCGCTGCACCCACTGCGCCCCAATCAATGGATTTAGTCTCCACCCAATCTGTTTTGGCAGCTGACCGTGCTGGCGCTGATCGCGAACGGATTAACGAGATCCTGGCCCGCGCCGATGTGCAAGATCAGCTGGTAAAACAGGGTGTTGATCTGGACGAAGTCGAGGCTCGCGTTGCATCACTCAGTGATGCTGAAGCACAGCAAATGGCCGATCAGCTTGAGCAACTGCCAGCCGGTGCCGGCGTTGTAGGCGCTTTATTTGCCGTTTTCATTATTTTGCTGGTAACCGACATTCTCGGCCTAACCGACGTTTACCCGTTTACTCGCTAATACAAGGCCGCTCATGACCTACCTGTTTTCCAACGCCCGCTTTGCGGGCGTTTTTATTATGCTACTACTGCTCAGCGGCTGTGCGCGAAATCCGGTATTACTGCAAAGCACCTATCAAGCCCTACCGCCCCATACAGAAATCACCAGCGTACCGTTTTACGCCCAAACAGAATTTCAGTGCGGCCCTGCCACGCTGGCAATGGTACTCAATCACCAGGGTGTCGACACCGACGTTGAGGAGCTGATTCCTCAAGTATTTCTGCCCGGACGCGATGGCAGTGTGCAGCCAGAAATGCTGGCAACGGTGAGACGGCATGAGCAGCTCGCGTTTCCTATTCGCGGCACCATGGACGCCCTATTAAACCATTTGGCAGCGGGCGACCCGGTGGTCGTTATGCAGAATTTGTCGCTGCCGATTTATCCAATGTGGCACTACGCTGTGGCCATTGGTTACGATTTGCCCAGTGAAACGCTTATTCTGCGCAGCGGCGAGATTGAGCGCCATACCATGTCGTTCAGCCGTTTCGATGCCACTTGGGCACGCACAGAGCGCTGGGGATTTGTGGTGGCCGAACCAGGTACTTTGCCTACAGGTATTACTGCCCGCAACGCCTTAGAAGCGCTTAGCGCCTACGAAGAGGCCCATGGGCCACGCGCCACGCTTTCAAGCTGGCAAGCGTTTGCAAAACGCCATCCCACTAACGCTATGGGGCAGTTTACGTTAGGCAATGCGCTTTACGCAGATCAACAACCCGACAACGCACGCAAGGCGTTTGAACGGGCAACCGAGCTGGATGAGTCAATGGGCGCTGCATGGCTAAATCTAGGCCTTTTACTACTGCAAAGCGATGCGCCTGAAGACGCGCGCGAAGCATTAACCCACGCTGCCTCCCTTGATGGTAGCTGGCGAGAAAAAGCAAGCTTAGCCTTAGACTCTCTAAATAACGATTAAATATCAATCACTAACAGCGTTATTAATAATAACGAGCACAAGTATGATCCTGCAATTAGTAAAGTTGTGGGATGGCAGACTCGGCGGGTGAGTGCTTAAGTTGCATAAGGATGAAGTCTTTAAGCTGTTCATTGGATTACCTACCCATTAACGGAGAGGTGCCATGCAGAACTGCCCTTTGCAACGGAAGCACTCTTTTGATGATTACGTGTTTTTACCAAACGTACTCTCGCCTGCTCGGCAGTATACAGAGAGGGGCGGCATCACTGCCTGCTTGCTGATTATCTCATGATGATGCGCCACTTTCTTCGTCAGCCCGGTGGGCGCTTAGCATCCATTTTTGCCGTCCTTCTTTGCGCTATGTCCGCAGTAATGGGCAGCTATGTTTACAGTGCGTGCCAAAAAGCTAGCGCCGATTACACCACGCTAGTGAGTGATATTGTTCTAGCCCAACAGGCCACGCCTCAGTTACGGGCCGCATTAGAGGAAGGCAGCCGCCAGCCTAGCAGCGAACACATTAAATACATCGATTATTTTATTTCACTTTCCAAACAGCATTTAAATAACATACAGAGCAGTATTGAACGCCACCGATATCTCATCTCGGACGTTGAATACCTGCATAATCACTTCAGCGAGCTTAACAATCGCCTTTCAGACTTAACCCAGCAGTCACAGCAAGCCCAACAGCGCCCAGAGCTGATTGATCCGTTACAACGGGTTGCCATGGAGGTAGGCGGCGCTCAGGCTTGGCTATACAACCAGCTGCTAGAAGAAGTGCGCGACACCTCTGTTCAGCAACGTTTGGTGATGCAGCGACTCTCGATTGCGGTGAGTGCGCTATTGGTGTTAATGGTCAGCGCTGCAATTACACTCTGCCTAGCGGTTATTCATCTCCACCGTCAGCGCAACGTCATGCATCAGCTAATGCTAACCGATGAACTGACCGGGCTATATAACCGGCGCCATTTGGTCAATATAGCATCCGCTGCGCTTACCCAAGCCCAGCGCGATCGAGCACCGCTTAGCCTGCTGCTGTTAGATCTTGATCACTTCAAGCAAATTAATGATACCTACGGGCACCCAACCGGCGATGAGGTACTTCGCCAGATCAGTAAGCAGCTTCGCGAGCTTAGCCGTCCATCGGATACATTAGCGAGGATTGGTGGAGAGGAGTTTTGTTTATTGATGCCCAACACCGCTACCCATGATGCACTTCAGGTAGCAGATCGGCTGCGCCGAGAGGTCGAAGTTAATACGCTGAGCGGTATAGAGCAGCAAACCAACCCGACTATTAGCATTGGCGTGACGACGTGCCAAGTCGGCTCGCTGACGTTTGAGCAGCTTTATTCGTTTGCCGATAAAGCGCTCTATCAAGCTAAAGCACTGGGGCGCAACCGCGTTGAAAAACTGTTGCCCCCCACTGAGCCGTCACCTGATAACAAACCACAAGCTTACGGCCATACGCTTATTCGCGAATCCAGTGACTCTTAAACGTCTACGACAAAGGCAACTTCTTCATAGGGCACTTTGGCTTCGGTAAGTTCACGCTCATTGGGGCCGAACGAGCTAATCTCAGGGATGGTGTAGATTCCGGTAGGTACATCACTCACAAAGCGATACTCTTTATCGAGCAACTCATTGCACGAGTTCAAGCCTTGGTCGTAAGCCGCGCTCGCCAAACTCGGCCAGCCAATTACATCGCCCGCTGCGTAGATATGGGAAACCGCAGTGCGGTAGTGCTCATCAACGCTTAGCTGGCCACGCCCATTGGCGGTTAAGCCAATGTTCTCAAGGCCTAAGCTGTCGGTATTACCGGTTCGCCCATTGGCCCACAAAAATGCATCAGCGCGAATTTTCTTGCCTGACTTGAGACGCACGACGACGCCTGACTCATCGCCCTCAACGCTCTCGTATTCTTCATTATGGCGAACCAGCACACCGTGCTTACGCAAATGGTAGGAGAGTGCATCGCTAATCTCATCGTCCAGGAACGACAGCAGGCTGTCACGGTTATTAATGAGATCAACTTTGACGCCCAAGCCCGAAAAGATCGATGCATATTCACAGCCAATCACCCCGGCGCCAAAAATTACCAGCGTGCGCGGGGTATGCGAGAGGCTTAATATGGTGTCAGAGCAGTAAATACGCGGATGGCGGAAGTTAATATCCGCCGGGCGGTAAGGGCGAGAACCAGTGGCAATCACGATTTTCTTCGCCACCAGTTCTTCCATGCCTTCCTGGCGGTCACGCACCAACAAGGTGTGCTCATCTTTAAATCGGGCGACGCCATGAAACAGATCAATGCGGTTGCGCGCATAGAAGGTGGTACGCATCTCTACCTGTTTATCGATGGTACCCCTTGAGCGTTCCATCACTTTGGGGAAGGAGAACCAGCGCGGCTCACCAATATCGCGGAACATACGGTTGGTGTTGAACGCCATGATCTGTTTCACCTGATGGCGCAGCGCTTTGGAAGGAATGGTACCCCAGTGAGTACAATTGCCACCTACCTGAACCTGTTTCTCAATAATCGCTACACGCTTGCCATGCTTTGCAGCGTTGATAGCAGCGCTTTCTCCTGCAGGCCCCGTACCGATCACCACAACATCGTAATTGTGAACCGCCATGCTCTCTGCGTCCCCTTGCTATTTTTGGTCAATCATCCCGTTGCATACAACGCAGTCTTGTTAGCGACGTGTAGCATCATAGCCCAAATCGGCACCACGGCTTTCATCGCTACGGCGGCGCACACCTCCGCGCTTGCGGTTCTCTTCTTCACAAACCTCATCTTTGCCACCGCAAATATCACAGCCATCTTTCATGCCGATTTGATTCAAACCGCCGCAAGAACCGGCAATTGGTTTGCGGCCCATGATGACGCCCACAGCCATCGCACCCATAATCAGTGCCATGAAACCGAATACCAGTAGCCAAATAGTCATATCAACCTCCCCGCTTCACATTGCTTCGCTTTAAATTATTGGTCTTACCTGACGACAACAGTCGTCGTGATAAGTGCCTCACGGTCATTCATCATTAAAGTGATTATACCTTAGCCAAGCCCCTCTTATCAGCGCGGTGATAAGTCATTCCCTTCACAAGGTTATATAAACAAACGGGGCCAGCCCAAAAGGCCAGCCCCGCTTAACGCTACTATCGACTTACGCCGACCGTTTAGCCACCGAAATCATCCAACAGGATATTTTCCGGCTCAACGCCCATATCAAGCAACAACTTGATAACCGATGCGTTCATCATCGGCGGCCCACACATGTAGTACTCGCAATCTTCAGGTGCTGGGTGATCCTTCAGATAGTTTTCGTACAGCACATTATGGATAAAGCCTGTCGGCCCTTCCCAATTATCTTCCGGCTGAGGATCAGATAGCGCCAGGTGCCACTCAAAGTTAGGGAACTCTTCGGCTAACTGGTCGTACTCTTCGTTGTAGAAGGTTTCACGCCAGGAGCGAGCACCGTACCAGAAGGTAATCTTGCGATCAGACTTCAAGCGCTTCAACTGATCGAAGATGTGACTACGCATCGGTGCCATACCCGCACCACCACCGATAAAGATCATCTCGGCGTCAGTATCACGGGCAAAGAACTCACCGAACGGTCCCATTACGGTGACCTTATCGCCCTCTTTAAGGCTGAAGACATAAGTCGACATCAAGCCAGGCGGATGGTCAGTGCCGGGAGGCGGCGTGGCAATACGGATGTTAAACTTGAGGATACCCTTCTCGTCTGGGTAGTTCGCCATGGAGTATGCGCGAATCACTTCCTCGTTGTTCTTGTGGGAAATTTTGAACATATCAAATTTTTCCCAATCACCCCGATACTCCTCGTCGATATCAAAATCAGAGAACTTGATATCGTAAGGCGGTGCAACGAGCTGTACATAGCCACCGGCGCGGAAGGCGACTTCTTCGCCCTCTGGCAGTTTCAGGTTTAACTCTTTGATAAAGGTGGCAACGTTGGGGTTGGCAATAACCTCACATTCCCACTTCTTCACCCCAAAGACTTCTTCAGGCACTTCGACTTTCATGTCCTGCTTCACAGGTACCTGACAAGAGAGGCGCCAGCCCTCTTTTTTCTCACGCATCGTGAAGTGCGACTCTTCGGTCGGCAGAATAGAGCCGCCGCCCTCTTCAACCCGACACTTACACTGGGCACAAGAACCACCGCCACCGCAGGCGGACGAGAGGAAAATGCCGTTAGCGGCAAGCGTGTTTAGCAGCTTACCACCAGCCTGGGTCTTCAAAGTGTGCTCAGGGTCGCCGTTGACCTCAATGGTCACGTCCCCGCTACTCACAAGCTTGCTGCGCGCTGCCAGAATGATCGCCGTCAAGCTAATAACGATGACCGTGAACATGACAACACCGAGCAAGATGACTGTTGTATCAACCATGTCGGTTTCCTATTGCTGGAGGTTTTCTATTACCCGGCGATGTTTGCCACCGCCGGGAAAAACCGGCTCCGATTAAAGCTGAATGCCCGAGAAGGACATAAAGCCCAACGACATCAGCCCCACGGTGATGAAAGTAATGCCCAGCCCTTGAAGGCCACCCGGCACATCGCTGTACTTCAGCTTTTCACGAATACCCGCCAGGGCGGCAATGGCCAATGCCCAACCGGTGCCCGCGCCAAAGCCATAGACCACGGCTTCGCCAAAGTTATAGCTACGCTCCACCATGAACAGTACGCCACCCAGGATGGCGCAGTTAACGGTAATCAGCGGCAGGAAGACCCCTAGCGCGTTGTAGAGCGACGGTACGTACTTATCAAGGAACATTTCCATGATCTGTACCAGCGCCGCAATGACACCGATGTAGGAGAGCAACCCAAGGAAGGAGAGGTCGATGTTTTCAGCACCGCTAATACCGGTCCAGGTCAGCGCACCTTCCTGTAGCAAGAAGGTATAGACAAGGTTGTTAACCGGCACGGTGACGGTCAATACCACAATCACCGCAATGCCCAAGCCAATCGCTGAGGAGACCTTTTTGGACACCGCCAAGAAAGTACACATCCCCAGGAAGAAGGCCAGTGCCATGTTTTCAACAAACACCGAGGCAACAAAAAGACTCAGATAATGTTCCATGTTACACGGCCTCCTTGGGCTTGGTGTTTTCCTTCATTTTGAACTCATTATCTTCTACTTGCTCAGGGTTAACGGAACGCATTACCCAGATCAGTAGACCGATAATAAAGAACGCTGAAGGCGGTAGTAATAGCAAGCCGTTAGGCACGTACCAGCCACCATTTTGCACGGTCTGGAGGATGGTAATGCCAAATACGCTGCCCGAACCCAGCAGCTCACGGAAGAAACCCACCACCATGAGTACAAAGCCATAGCCTAGGCCGTTACCAATACCGTCTAAAAACGACATGCCCGGCGTATTGGACATCGCAAAGCCTTCAGCGCGGCCCATGACGATACAGTTAGTAATGATCAAACCCACAAATACTGAGAGCTGCTTAGACATCTCATAGGCATACGCCTTGAGAATCTGATCAACCACGATAACCAGCGAGGCAATAATGGTCATCTGCACGATGATACGGATCGAAGAGGGAATATGATTCCTGATCAACGATACGAACAAATTTGAGAATGCCGTTACGAAAATAACCGCCAGCGCCATAACGAGCGATACGCTCATACTGGTGGTTACCGCAAGTGCCGAACAGATCCCCAGAATTTGCAGCGCAATAGGGTTGTTCTGGAAAATCGGCGCTGTTAAAACGCCTTTTGCATTTACGTCCGCCATGATCAGGCCCCCTCAACGTCTTCGAAGTTGGTATCGGTCTCTTCGGCGTCTTCCGGCTCAGTGCCACTGCGGAATTTAGCCAAATAGGGACCGAAAGCTTCTTCGCTCAACCAGAACTGCAGCATATTAGTCACGCCGTTACTGGTCAGCGTAGCGCCAGATAGCGCATCGACTTCGTATTCGTCACTGGCGCCGCCTTTGGTCAGGTGAATCTCCGGTGAGAGGTCGCCCTCTTCATCGTAAATTTTCTTGCCTTCCCACTGGGCTTGCCAGCGCGGGTTGTTAACTTCTGCGCCCAAACCTGGCGTTTCACTGTGCTCGTAGTAGGTGATACTGACAATAGTATTGCCATCACCCTCTACGGCCAGGAAGCCACGCATCAAGCCCCAAAGCCCCTGACCACGAATCGGCAACACGATCTGTTCCGGATCGTCTTCACTGCCGACCAGATAAACAGTCGCGTAGTTTTCAACCCGTGAAAGGCCCGCGATGTCTTGATCGCCAGAAAGCGTGCGACCCGAGGCCGGGTCACGGGCAGCCTCAAAACTATCGTAGGTATCGGGATCGAACTCATCGGAGTACTCACCCGTATCCAGGTCAACGACCCGTGCGATGATCTCATCGCTAAACACCTCTTCAACGTCCATACCCGGCTCATAAAGCTTGGCAACGTTCAAGATGTTGGTTTTACGGTCGAGTTCCTGGTTAAGCTGCTGCATGGGTCGCAAGGCGACCGCCGCGGTCGAGACAATGACGGAGCACACGATACACAGTGCAAACGCCACAATCAGGACTTTCTTGATGGAGTTGTTACCTTGTGCCATTAGGCAGTCTCCTCGGCCGGTACGGCGGTTCGCTTCACGCGACGCTTGATGTTGGCCTGGACGAAGAAATGGTCAATCAGCGGTGCAAACAGGTTAGCGAACAGAATCGCCAGCATGATGCCTTCCGGGAAAGCCGGGTTCACAACGCGAATCAAAACAGTCATCACACCAATCAGCGCACCAAACAGCAGACGGCCTTGATTGGTCATCGACGCCGACACCGGATCGGTTGCCATGAAGACCATACCGAAAGCGAAACCGCCGATCACCAGATGCCAGTACCACGGCATGGCAAACATTGGGTTGGTATCAGAGCCGATTAGATTAAACAGCGTACTGGTCACCACCATGCCCAGGAGTACCCCCAGCATGATTCGCCAAGAGGCAATTCCCGTCCACAGCAACACAGCGCCGCCGATAAAGATGGCTAGTGTCGAGACCTCCCCGATCGAGCCAGGGATAAAACCGATGAAGGCATCCCACCAGCTAAAGGTGTCGGTCAACGCAGACATACCGTCCTGGAACGCTAGCGAGAGTGCAGTCGCACCAGTATAGCCATCAGCGGCAACCCATACAGAGTCACCAGAGATTTGCGCGGGATAGGCAAAGTAAAGGAATGCACGACCGGTCAGCGCGGGGTTCAAGAAGTTTTTACCCGTGCCGCCGAAGATCTCTTTACCGATCACCACACCAAAGGTGATACCCAAGGCAACCTGCCAAAGGGGAATGGTGGCGGGCAGTACCAGCGCGAAGAGTACGGAAGTGACGAAGAAGCCTTCGTTGACTTCGTGACCGCGCTTGATAGCGAACAGCACCTCCCAGAAACCACCGACCACAAAGGTGACCAGGTAGATAGGTAGGAAGTAGGTAGCGCCAAGGACAAAGTTAGCCCACAGGCTATTCGCATCATGACCGGACGACAGCGTCATCATAATCGCTTCGCGCCAGCCTCCCATAGAGGCATAGCCCGCATCAATTGCCGTGTTGGCCTGCCAACCAGCGCTCCACATGCCGAAAAACATCGCCGGAAAAGTACACATCCACACGGTAATCATGATGCGTTTAAGATCGATACCGTCACGCACATGCGCGGTGGTTTTAGCCACGCTCGGTGGCGTGTAAAAAATAGTATCTACCGCTTCAAACAGCGGATAGAACTTTTCGTACTTTCCGCCTTTGTGGAAATGCGGCTCGATATTTTGGAGTGTCTGTTGAATACCCATTATCAGGCCTCTTTCTCGATCATGGTGAGATTATCACGCAGGATGGGGCCATATTCGTATTTGCCAGGGCAAACATACGTGCACAGCGCCAGATCCTCTTCGTCCAGCTCCAAACACCCAAGCTGCATGGCAACCTCAATGTCGCCCACGATCAACGAACGCAATAGCTGAGTCGGCATGATATCTAGCGGCATCACCTGCTCATAGGCACCTACCGGCACCATAGCACGCTCGGAACCATTGGTAGAGGTCGTCGGAGCATAGTTGCTGAGCCCCTTAATCTTGGAGATATAAATACCCAAGACCGAGTGACGATTAGCACCAGGAGACAACCAACCCATAAACGTGCGCTTGTTGCCCTCTTCCAGCAAACTCACTTGATTGCTGAAGCGGCCAAGGTAGGTCAACTTACCTTCAGCGGCAAAGCCAGAGAATACCGAACCAGAAATTACGCGAGTGTCCTCGGGTTTGATGACTTCGTTGGTCAGGAGTTCATCTGTACTAGCGCCGACACGGGTACGAATCAGACGCGGATTTTCAGCACGCGGGCCACCAATGGCAACCACACGGTTCATATCCAGCTTCCCTTCTACAAACAACTTACCGAACGCAATAACGTCCTGGTAGCCGATATGCCACACTTTTTTGTGCAGTGCGACTGGAGAAAGGTAGTGAATATGCGTGCCGACAAGTCCCGCAGGATGAGGGCCGGCAAAGCTTTCGGTTTTTACGCCGTCAACATCGCCACCCGGGACTGAGGCATTTTCGCCCGTACATAAGAAGACGTTGCCCTCGGTCAGGCGCGCTAACACCTTGAGGCCATCCTCGAATGCCTGCGACTGCTCGTTAATGATCAACGCAGGGTCAGGGCTAAGTGGATGGGTATCCACGGCGGTTACAAAAATATCGGCCGGGGTGCTATCAATGGCCGGGGTGCGCGAGAAAGGACGAGTGCGCAATGCTGTCCAGAGTCCCGATTCTACCAGTTGGTCGACAACGACCTGACGTTCAAGCTGCGCTAAGGCATTACGATCATGAGCAGCGAATTCGACCGCTTCCTCAGTTTCGTCTACTTTAATTACGACAGACAGTAAACGACGTTTTTCGCCACGGTTTATTGCAAGCACTTCACCGGCAGCGGGCGCTGTATAGCGCACACCATCAATTTTCTTATCGGTGAAGAGCAATTGGCCCAGTTTGACCTTATCCCCTTCCTGGACTTCCATCGTCGGCTTCATGCCAACGTAGTCGGTACCCAGGATTGCCACGTGGCGCACAGGCCGCGCATCTTCAATACGCTGCTCGGGCGCTCCCGTGATGGGGAGATCCAGGCCTTTTTTGACTTCGATCATAGTCTCGCCCAGTTGTTGGATCGGATATACGAAGGTATGGGGTTCGAATGCTTATTTTCTGCTCAGCGAATTGTTATTTTCTGCTCAGATTGTTACCAGTCCGGCCCAAGCAGCACTTGAACCACCCCGAAAAATCCATCGTATTATAAAGATAAGCGCGTCCAATGACCACATCCCTGATGACCACCAAAAGTGCTATATACATTGGCAAAAGATGAGATTGAGACCAAAAAAACGCCACCCGAAGGTGGCGTCAACGCATTCTCTTAGCTCTAACACCCGGCATGCGGGCTTTGCTAAGTTTAACTAGCGAGGAAGTTTTAAAAACCGTACGTTAGACATTTGCTGCAAAATACGTACAACCTGGCAGCTATAACCGAACTCATTGTCATACCACACATAAATGACCGCATGATGGCCGTTGGCGATGGTAGCTTTAGCATCCACGATACCGGCATGACGATTGCCCACAAAGTCTGACGACACCACTTCTGCTGAATCGACAAAGTCAATTTGCTTCTGGTAGGCAGACTCGATCGACATACGGCGCAAGTAGTCATTTAGCGCTACAGCATCTGTCGCTTTATCCAGGGTCAGATTGAGAATGGCCATAGAGACATTAGGGATTGGCACACGAATGGCGTTGCCGGTCAGCTTTCCCTCTAGCTCAGGTAGCGCTTTCGATACGGCCTTGGCTGCTCCTGTCTCGGTCAATACCATATTCAGCGCCGCACTACGGCCACGACGGTCACCTTTATGGTAGTTGTCGATCAAGTTCTGGTCGTTGGTATAGGCATGCACGGTTTCCACATGCCCATTCACCACACCGTACTCGTCGTTGAGTACCTTCAATACCGGAACGATCGCATTGGTAGTGCAAGAGGCAGCAGAGACGATGAGATCGCTGTCGCCAATGGATTCGTGGTTAATACCGTAAACGATGTTTTTAATATCGCCTTTACCCGGTGCCGTTAGCAGCGCTTTGGCAGCACCTTTACACTGCAGATGCTGGCCCAAGCCCTCTTCATCGCGCCAGATACCGGTATTATCAACAATCACCGCGTTATCGATATCATACTCGGTGTAGTCAATCTCACTGGGCGAATCGGCGTAAATAACCTGAATAACATTGCCGTTGACCGTCAGCGTGCGGGCCTCTGCATCGACCATGATGGTGCCGTCAAAAGGCCCATGTACTGAGTCACGACGCAGCAGGCTGGCGCGCTTCTCAAGGTCTTTAGCCACATCGCCACGGCCACGCACCACAATAGCGCGCAAACGCAGCAGATTACCGCCCCCGGCCTTCTCTATCATCACTCGTGCCAGTAAACGACCAATACGACCAAAACCGTAGAGCACCACGTCTTGCGGCTCACCGGTGCTAGCCCCCGGCTGGTAGCCATCAATAACCTCTTGCAGCTCTTTACGCAGGAAGGCTTCGACATCGCCACCGCCTCGGTTCTTGAACATCACCGCCAGCTTACCTACATCCACATGGGCGGGGCCAAGGTTCAAAGCGACCATCCCCTTCACGATAGAGTAGGTATCCTCAACGGAGAGCTCAGTCCCTTCTATTTTACGCACGAAGCGGTGGTCTTTAAGAATGCGGATGACCGACCGTTTAATAAGTGAACGCCCGAACATGGTGGCAACGACGTTATTCTGACGATAGAGCTGCCCTACTAACGGGATCATCTGCTCCGCCAAGGCTTCGTTGCCTTGCCATTCTTGAAAAACGTTTTCGAGCGCTTGCTGACTCACGTGCGGCCTCATCAGGTAGTGGGAACGGAGAGTGTATTATCCGGGGCAAGCGCAGCGGTCGCAATGACTGGATAGTCGCACAACATGTAGGGGTATTACAGAAATGCCAATCTCACTACAAAACCTCTTTCAGTACAGATTAACCCGCTACCTTAAGCCGCGGCACTCTAACTGAAACGGGTGATCGTGTATGATCTCCCTTCCGTTTCAGCGCAAAACGATATCTTGCTTATGCCGACATTCTCTCTGCTCGAACCGCCCCAGCCCCAAGGGACTCGCGATACGCTCTACTGGACATCGCCGCCGGGTAGCGCGACTGCGCTGGCACTCTCCCGCGTTGCTGCGAAAGCTCCGCTATTGGTGATCACTCCCAATACGGCCAGCGCGCAGCGTCTTGAACAAGATCTCTATTTTTATAGCGACGTACCGGTACTGCCCTTCCCCGACTGGGAAACGCTGCCCTACGACAGCTTTTCACCCCATCAGGATATTGTCTCGGCGAGACTGCGTACCCTGCGCCAACTGCAAGATGGCGTGCGCGGCATTGTGCTGGTGCCGATCAACACGTTGATGCAGCGCTTGCCCCCGGTTGAGTACATTGCCGGGCGGGTCATGACACTCAAAACTGGCGAGCGCTTGAATCGCGAAGCGTTTCGGGAATCGCTCTCCCGAGCGGGCTATCGCGCTGTCGAAACGGTCTATGAGCCCGGCGAATACGCCATGCGCGGCGCGCTGATTGACCTGTTTGCGATGGGTATGGATGAGCCGATCCGTATTGATCTGTTCGATGACGAGATCGATTCGCTGCGCCACTTCGACCCTGGCAGCCAGCGCTCGACTGATAAGCTTGAATCGCTAGAATTGCTACCCGCCCACGAGTACTCGCTAAGCCGCAGCGCGATTGCCTGTTTTCGTGAGCAGTTTGAAACCCTGTTCGACGTTGATCCGCGGCAATGCCCTCTTTATAACGATGCGTTGAAAGGCATTCCTTCACCGGGGCTTGAGCACTATTTACCACTGTTTTTTGAACACACCGCATCGCTGTTTGACCACCTGACCGACGATACACGAGTCGCACTGCTGCCGGGAGTTTTTGCTGCCGCCGAGCAGCACTGGCAGTCGATCGACGCTCGCTACGTAAACTTGGGCGTTGACCCAACCCGCCCGCTGCTGCCACCGCACCGAGCGTTTTTCCCGGTCAACGATGTATTCTCGGCAATCAAAGCCTGCCCGCGAATAGAGTTAACCGAGGATAGCGAGCAGCGCCATGCGCAACAGCCTGAAGCCGCACCGCTTCCCACACTCTCTATTAATGCCCGCGCCAAGCAGCCATTGGCGGAGCTGTCAGCATTTTTGCACTCCCATGCCCAAACCCGGGTGCTGTTTGTGGCGGAGTCGCGGGGTCGCCGGGAAGCCCTGGAAGAGATCCTGTCGCCACTTCAGCTCTCGCTTCCGCATACCGATAGCTTCCACGACTTTCTCGCTAGCGATCATACCTATGCAATTACGGAAGGTTTGGTCGACAGCGGCTTATGGCTAAATAATCCAAGTATTGCGGTAATTAGTGAAACCGAGCTGTTTGGTGACGTGGTACGTCAGAGCCGTCGGCGCGAAAAAGCCACGGATGACAATGAGCTTGCAGTACGCCACTTGTCGGAGCTGCGCGAAGGTGCGCCAGTGGTTCACCAGGCCCACGGCGTGGGCCGCTATTTAGGGCTGGAAACCTTAGAGGCCGGTGGCCAGGCAAATGAGTTCCTGGCGCTCTCCTACGCCGATGGTGCCAAGCTTTATGTGCCTGTCGACAGCCTGCATATGATCTCCCGTTACAGCGGGGCCGGTGACGAACTGGCCCCGCTGCATAAGCTCGGTTCGGACCAGTGGGAAAAAGCCCGCCGCAAAGCCGCCGAAAAAATTCGCGATACCGCCGCAGAGCTGCTGGATGTCTACGCCCGCCGGGAAGCCCAGCAAGGGGTGGTCTATGAGGCGCCAGGCGAGGAGTATCTGCGTTTTGCGGGTAACTTCCCATTTGAAGAGACCGCTGACCAGCACGCGGCGATTGAAGCGGTCATCAGCGATATGACCTCCCCGCAGCCCATGGATCGCGTGGTGTGCGGCGATGTCGGCTTCGGCAAAACCGAAGTGGCCATGCGCGCGGCATTTTTGGCCGTACAGTCTGGCCGCCAAGTGGTGGTATTGGTGCCCACTACGTTGTTGGCGCGCCAGCACTTCGAGAACTTCCGTGACCGCTTTGCTGACACCGCCGTCAATATTGGCCTGATCTCGCGCTTTACCAGCGGCAAAGAGGTCACCCAGACACTAGAGAGCATTAAAAGCGGCCAAACGGATATCGTCATCGGCACCCATAAACTGCTCGCCAAAAGCGTTGAGCTGCCCAAAATGGGCCTGCTGATCATCGATGAGGAGCACCGCTTCGGGGTGGCGCAAAAAGAGAAGCTCAAAACGCTGCGTGCCGAAGTCGATATTTTGACGCTGACCGCGACCCCTATTCCGCGCACGCTCAATATGGCCATGAGCGGCATCCGTGATCTGTCGATTATCGCTACGCCGCCCGCCCGTCGTCTGTCGGTTAAAACCTTTGTTCAGCAGCACGACACCAGTATCATCAAGGAAGCCCTGCTACGTGAAATACTGCGTGGTGGGCAGGTCTATGTACTGCATAACGAAGTCAAAACCATTGAAAACAGTGCCGAACAGATTCGTGAACTAATCCCCGAAGCGCGGGTAGCGGTTGCCCACGGCCAGCTTCCCGAGCGCAGCCTGGAACGCATTATGTCGGACTTCTACCACCGACGCTTTAACGTGCTGGTGTGTTCGACCATCATTGAAACCGGCATTGATGTACCCAGCGCCAACACCATTATTATCGAACGTGCTGATAAATTTGGCTTGGCCCAGCTGCACCAGCTGCGGGGCCGGGTCGGCCGTAGTCACCATCAGGCGTACGCCTACCTATTAACGCCACCGCCCAAAGCGATGACCCGTGATGCTATCAAGCGTCTGGAAGCAATTAGCGCTTCGGATGATCTAGGCGCTGGCTTTACCCTGGCCAGCCACGATATGGAAATCCGTGGCGCGGGTGAACTGCTGGGGGATGAACAGAGCGGCCAGATGGAAACCATCGGCTACACCCTCTATATGGAGATGCTGGATCGAGCGGTGAAGGCCATTCGCGCGGGTAAAACGCCCAATATCGATGCCCCCTTCAATACCGGCGTGGAAATCAACCTCAACCTGCCTGCGCTGATTCCAAGTGATTATATTCACGATGTTCAGCAGCGCCTGGTGATGTACAAGCGGATTGCCAACACCCAGAGCGATAGCGAACTTAAAGAGTTACAGGTTGAGCTGATCGACCGCTTTGGCTTGCTGCCCAACCCGGTGAAAAACCTGATTCGCCAGACCAAGCTGCGCCACCGTGCCGAGCAACTGGGAATCAGCAAAATCGAGGCTGGCGAGAGCCGCGGTAGAGTATTGTTTGATAGCAGCACCCAGGTGGATCCCTTAACCCTGGTGACCCTCATTCAGACGTCACCAAAGCACTATCGTTTAGATGGCTCTGACACCTTACGGTTTGAATTACCAATGGAAAGTGTCGACAAGCGCTTCCAGCAACTTGAAAACCTACTTAGCACCCTTAACCAAAAAGTAGCGGCGGCGTGAAGCTTGGGGCAAACTTGCCAGTAGCCATGGCCCAGTTGATCAACAGCCGTTTATTGATCCCAGTGGCCCAGCAACGCGCATCAGCAGTGAATTAACACATTAGGAACGATCATGAACATTCGCAATACCTTTACCCTTTGGGGCCCTACCAGCTTGGCCGTGCTACTCGCCGCTAGCCTGGTGAGCCCCGCTTTTGCGCAACCAGCTAACGAGCAAGCCGACAGCCCAACACAGGCGCAAGAGCAGCAGACTCAAGAAAGCTCAGAAGAATCGCCAAAGGCGCAAGCACAGGAAATCAGCATAGACGCCGTCGATAGCGCCGCTCAGGTTGCTGATCAGGATGAGCTACCCCGTGGTCACTTCCGCCTACCCGAAGAAGGCGATGTCATTGGCGAGCGCTACACCGTCGTTGTCGAAGACCCCAAGCAGACGCTGATCGATATCGCCCGACGCCACAACATTGGCTATGAAGAGATTCGCATGGCCAACCCGGGTGTCAGCCTCTGGGTACCTGGCGTAGGTACCGAAGTGGTGATCCCCGCCCAATACATTCTTCCGCCTGCGCCGCGGGAAGGCGTTGTCATTAACCTTTCTGAGCTACGTCTCTACTACTACCCTGCCGACAAACCCGGCATCGTCGAAACCTACCCGGTTAGCGTGGGGCGTGAAGAGTTCGCTACCCCCGTAGGCATCACCCGCACCACGGTTAAGGTTAAAGACCCCGCCTGGGCTCCACCGGCATCTATGCGTCGCGAAGCAGCCGAACGCGGCGAACCAGCGCCTTCCGTGGTACCGCCCGGCCCTAACAACCCCTTGGGCGAGCACGCAATTCTGCTGGCCATGCCGAGCTATCTCATTCACGGTACCAACCGCCCTGATGGCGTCGGTATGCGCGTTAGCCGTGGCTGTATCCGCATGTACCCGGAAGATATCAAATCGCTCTACGAGCGTTTGCCTAGCGGTACTCAGGTCAACCTGATGGATGCACCGTTCAAAGCGGGCTTTGCAGCCGATGGCACGCTGTTTGTGCAATCTTTCCCACAGCTGGAAGAGAACGCGGAAGGCTTTGAGCCACTGCTTAATGCCCTTGAACGCGTCACTGAGCTAACTGGCAGTGACGTTGAAATAGACGCGGATCAGATTCAGCGCGCCGTAGAAGCTCCTGACGGCCAATTTATCGCGCTATATGGCCCTCAGGCTCCCGAGCCAGAACCAGAGCCTGTTGAGCTGATTGACGAGCTTAAGCTCAGCGCCGCCACTGACGACGATAAAGACGCTTAACCGAACACCTAGCAACAAAAAACCCCGCCAAGGCGGGGTTTTTGCGTAGCTAGTATCAAAACCTACTGGTCTGACGCTTTAACGTACAGCGCCTTACTACGGCATATTAACTAACTACAGCTTTCTTCCAGCAGCTGCTGAGAGAGTCAGACGACTCCCTCAGCAGCCCAAGCAGAATTACTTCTGCATGGAACGCTGGAACATACGGTTCATTTCTTCACGGTTCTGCTCAGACATCTGCAGAGCAGCCTGCGCGTCGCGCTGGGCTTGGTTTGCAGTGTTCATAGCTTGTGAAGCCATGCTGCGTGCTTCTGCAGCGTCAGCCTGTGCAGATTCTGCAGTCATGCGAACTTCTTCCAGCGCGCTGGTAGAAGCACAACCAGCAAGAATTGCCAGAGAAGCGGCAGCAGCAGTCATCTTCAGAGTAGTTTTCAGAGTCATAATGTTCTCCTTGAGTCGTCCTTGGGTACTACGTTAAGGGTATGACAAAGGTAAGGCTAGTCACTTAAATTAGAATAAGTTCTTAGCTTAAATTTGTCTACCTGCGGTGCAGGTTCTTTTCAGTGACTTGTGCTGCAAAGCACGCAAGTCAAACGCTGTTTTATAATAGACCACAGCGGTTGTCTATAGCCACTTGTTTAAAACCTCGAACTTCCATCAACGGCGTTAGCTTAACGGATCACTACCCGAGTGCCAACACCCACTAGCGCTGCCAGGCGATCGATTTGATCGTTGGTAACGGCAACACACCCCTGGGTCCAGTGATAGCGCCCATGAATATCGGGGTCTGCGCTACCCAGGCCATGAATTCCAATCGCCCCACCCAGTGCGGTATTTTGCGGGGGGTGACCATAACGTCGATAGTAGTCGAAGTAGTCATCATAATCAGCTTGGGTATAAATCCCTTTTTCCAGCGCCATTCTAGCGTGCGCTGGGGTTGGGTAATCAATGCCTATGAAGGTACGCCACTGGCTTTCGTAATTAAAACGGTTGACATGAAACTCCCCCATGGGAGTCACATTATCGCCGCGAACCCGTTGGGTTTTAGCCCCAGCACGGCCAAGTGATATGGGCGCAAACCGCTCCAGCAGCGCGTTACCCCGAAACACGCTAAGGGTGGCCTCTTTATCGTCCACCAGCACCCACAGTTCGTTGCTATGACGCGGCACATGAGCGCGACTCAGTATCGTTTCTACGAGATCAGTGGCGGTATCCTGACTGGGCGCAGTAACAGCAGCACTGGCCACGGCTGGCAAGCTCAACACCATGGCTAAAAATCGACGGCGATTAACTAAAAACATGACAGCTCTCGAAACAAGTTAGCCCGCGATTGACCGACTCTGCGCGTCTGGTGGCTGTTATACCCTATTCCCACATTCGCCGTTAGCAATTTCGTCATGTACACGACTGACGCCCCGAAGAGCAGTAACCGATAATCCACTAGTAGAGACCCCATCAAACGCCCTGAAACTCTTCCATACTCGCCATTATATTGCGTATCTCGGAATTATGTCCTTGAGCCAGGGCATTGAAAAACTCCTCTTCAGGCTCAATTTTCGCTCGTGCCGCGCGATGCTCGTAGAGCGCTTGAAGGCGCTGATGCGACGATGTGGCAGTTCTCATCGCATCCTCTATCGAGCCGGTGATGGTTTGTTCCGACAAGCGATCCAACTCAGGCGGCTGGGGGAAATCGCTGGAATCATCGAACCATAACTCCAGCACTTCTGAATGGTCAGAGCCATCGTGGAAGAGATCTTCAAGCCCCGTTTTCATTTTTAGCTCACGGCTGGCCAAGTAATTAAACGCCATCTCTAAGCGCTGATTCTCAGCATCCTCAGCGGCTTCGCTATACTGTCGCGCCATCCGGGCATGAAAACCCGCCGCCCATTCGATTAAATCTTTCACCTGGTTATAGCGCATCATGATCTCCTTTCTTAACGACTTGAGCGATGCATAACAATAAACACTACCACTCCAGGCTAGTTTCGCGCAGCGCGCCTATTTCACGCTTGGCCGCCTGAAGATTATCCAGTAACTGCTGGCGCAAACCGGCCTGATTACCCACGGCAATCATAGCGGGGTTGTGAGTTTCGCGCCGCGCAGCACCTTCGTCACTATGTAGGCGCTCAAGTTGCCCCTCCAACCAGTTCAGCCAGCTTTCCGGCTGGGCTTTCAAGTCGCGCAGACGTTGCAGCTCGGCCAAGGCAGGGCCATCCTGGGCCAGCAATACAGTCCAGCGATGCTCCGACAGCCGAGCGTGTTCAGTAACTTCGCGCAGTAACGACTCAAGCGCCAGCTCAAAAAGCGCCAGCGCACTCTCTTCCAACGCCATCTGCCGCGCAGAAGCATGCTCATCACTTCCCGCGGGCAAGGTGACTAATAGCTCCGCCTGATAGAGCAGCTGGTTGGTTCGTGACCGTGCATTCACTTGCGTTTGTCCTCCACGTGCCATTTACCGGCATCAAACATGGCTTTCCAGCCTGTGGCCTTGCCCTCCTCGTCGGTCATCACGTACTGCTCTTTGCTCTTCCGCGAGTAGCGGATTTGCGCCGGGCGACCATCCGGATCTTCACTCGGCGCTTTAAGAATGAAGTGATACTTTTCGGGCAGCTCATCGGCGTGCGCTTTCAGCTCTTTCACCAGCGGCGGCCGTGTTTCACGATTTTTAGGGAACTTGCTGGCAGCCAAAAACAGCCCGCTTGCGCCATCACGCAGCACGTAATGGTCGTCAACTTTTTGGCAAGCCAGTTCCGGCATCGGGATCGGGTCCATTTTTGGCGGCGCCACTTCGCCGCTTTTCAATAGCTTACGGGTGTTTTTACATTCGCTATTGGTACAGCCAAAATACTTGCCAAAGCGGCCTGACTTCAACTGCATCTCAGAGCCGCACTTATCGCACTCGATGATCGGGCCGTCGTAGCCTTTGATCTTGAATTTGCCGCTTTCAACTTCGTAGCCGTCACAATCGGGGCTGTTACCACAGATGTGCAGCTTACGCGTTTCATCGATTAGGTAGTTGTCCATCGCCGTGCCACACTTGGGGCAGCGACGCTTGGCACGCAGCGCATTGGTTTCGGCCTCTTCTCCCGCGTCTTCGGCCACCGCCTCTTCACCAGGAATCAGGTCAATGGTGGTTTTACAACGCTCTTTGGGCGGCAAATTGTAGCCACTACAACCCAGGAAAACCCCGGTGGAAGCGGTACGAATTTGCATATGACGACCACAGCTTGGGCAGTCGATATCCGTTGGCACCGGCTGATTGGGGCGCATGCCATCTTCGCTCTCAGCCTTGGCCAGCTCTTCACGGAATTCTTCGTAGAAGGCATCCAGCAGCGCCTGCCAGTTGCGTTCGCCTTCGGCGACCTCATCCAGACTATCTTCCATGCGGGCAGTGAACGAGAAGTCCATCAAATCAGGGAAGGACTCTTTCAACCGCTCGGTGACGATATCGCCCAGCTTTTCGGCATAGAAACGACGGTTTTCCAGCTTCACATAGCCGCGATCCTGGATCGTTGAGATGATTGAAGCGTAGGTTGACGGTCGGCCAATGCCCTGCTTTTCAAGCTCTTTGACCAGGCTTGCTTCGGTGTAGCGTGGTGCTGGCTTGGTAAAGTGCTGCTGAGGATCGAGCGCTTCCAGTGCCATAGGCGTACCTTTTGGCAAGTCCGGTAAGCTCTGATCTTCATTTTTACCACTAGGCTTCATCACCCGGGTATAACCATCAAACTTCAGTACACGTCCTTTGGCACGTAGCTCGTAGCCATCGACTTCAACACTCAGCGTGCTTGAAAGGTACTCTGCAGGGGTCATTTGGCAGGCCACAAATTGACGCCAGATCAGCTCGTAGAGACGCTCGGCATCCCGCTCCATTCCGGCCAGATCGGAAGCCTTACGCTCGACACTGGAAGGGCGAATCGCCTCATGGGCCTCTTGAGCACTCTCTTTGCTGCTATAACGATTAGGTGCTTCGGGCAGGTAGCGTTCGCCGAACTCTTCACCGATATAGCTACGCACACCCTCAACCGCATCTTTCGATAAGTTGGTGGAGTCGGTACGCATATAGGTGATGTAACCCGCCTCATAGAGGCGCTGAGCCATGGTCATGGTTTTCTTCACAGAAAAACCTAACCGGCCACTCGCCGCTTGCTGCAGCGTAGAGGTAATAAAGGGTGCCGTGGGCTTTGAACTGGTGGGTTTGTCTTCCCGTGAGGTAATCGCCAGCTTGGCTTTTCTAAGCTGCTCAATACGCGCAAGGGTGTCTTTTTCGGAGGTAGGCTTAAAGGCCTTGCCATCCTGACGAACCAGGGCAAAACGCACCAGTTCACCCTCAGGAGAGGCCAAATCCGCGTGCACATCCCAAAACTCTTCAGGAATAAAGGCACGGATTTCGCGCTCGCGCTCAACAATTAGACGTACCGCGACTGACTGTACGCGGCCAGCCGACAGCCCGCGCGCTACTTTCGCCCACAGTAGAGGCGAAAGCATAAAGCCCACAACGCGATCCAGGAAACGCCTTGCCTGCTGCGCCTCTACCCGGGGGATATTGAGCGCGCCAGGCGCCTTGAAAGCGTCTTGAATCGCGTTTTTGGTGATTTCGTTGAACACCACGCGTTTGTAACGGCTGTCATCGCCACCGATGGTCTCGCGCAGGTGCCAAGCAATGGCTTCCCCTTCGCGATCCAAATCCGTTGCGAGGTAGACAGCGTCAGCCTTCTCAGCCAGCTTCTTTAGCTCGGCAACGACTTTCTCTTTTCCAGGCAGCACCTCATAGCGGGCTTCCCAGCCGTTGTTGGGGTCAATCCCCATCCGCCGAATCAGCTGATCTTGGCTTTTACGTTTTTTATATTCTTCTTTCTCTTCCGCCGACATCTTGCGTGTCGCTGCGGCCTGGCGCGCGCGCTCCTTGGGGTCGGAGGCTGCCTTACCTGAGCCGCTGGTCGGCAGGTCACGAATGTGGCCCACGCTCGACTTCACGATGAAATCGTTGCCGAGATATTTGTTAATCGTCTTCGCTTTCGCTGGCGACTCGACGATGACCAGTGACTTGCCCATAGTGCTCCACTTTCCTAATGCACGGACTGTCTAGCGCGTGCTCTGAATTCGGTGCCGTATCGACGGGCTGAAACTGCCCGTTAAAAAAGATACGGATGAAAAAATGCGCCTACCCTACCCCAGCCCTTAGCTAAGCGCCAGTGGCAACCAAGCCGTAGGGAGAATCCATAGACTTTAGACAACCAGGGTTATATTTCAGACAAATAGTAGCTAGACACTAGACTGCCACCGACATTACAGCAACCCAAAAGGTAATCAGGCAAACAAAGCGCCCCCACCAAATAGGCGGGGGCGCAATGAGCTAATGTACTGATTTAGCGTTTAGGCGGCGTCTTTTTACGTCTG
This sequence comes from Halomonas sp. ATBC28, assembly GCF_005937175.1. Lineage (NCBI taxonomy): Bacteria > Pseudomonadati > Pseudomonadota > Gammaproteobacteria > Oceanospirillales > Halomonadaceae > Halomonas > Halomonas sp. ATBC28. The sequence continues at coordinate 30,531 of NZ_VCQL01000020.1, forward strand.
GTAGTGCTGGTGGGTTTAGCCGCCGGCTCACTGGCCGACTCGCTAGTCGCAGCAGATTTAGACGATGACTCCTTAACCACAGACTCCTCATTCACCACGGGCTGCTCCTTGGCCACTGGCGCAGACGAAGTCGTTTGCGTTTCGGCCAGCTTAGCAGTAGCAGCTTTGGGCTTAGCGGCAGGCTTAGTTGTCGCAGCCGCTTTGCTGGCCGTCGGCTTGCTCGCAGCCGGCTTATTCGCTACCGATTTGCGGGGTCTTGCCTTATCAAACAACACTTTAATTTGAGCAAAGCGCTCAGCAGCATGCTCTGAAAGATCGCCGCTGGCGGCAAACACATGCTCAAGGTGGCTAATATAGCCATCGACATCATCGTTGCTGCTACCTGCTAGCAAAGTAGGCAGCGAATTCAACGCCTGCTCACGATCCAGCTTCAAGATAAAGAACTGCTCGCGCACCAAGTTTTTAAAATCACTCAGTTCGATACCAGGCTCAAGCTCCGCACGGGAGGCGCGTAGCCGCTTAAAGTTACGCTCATCTGTAGCTGGGGCGCCACCGAGCACATAGATAAGCGAGCGCATAACCGCTTCATGGGCACTGCCCTTAGCAATTTTCTCTCGCAGTTCTTCCTGACGCTGTTCAATAAAGCGACGGTGCTCGGGCTCTGCCCCTGGACGGCGGCGGTGTACATGGGCATCGCCATACAGACCGACAGCAGCCTGCAATAGCGGCTGGCCGTAGATATCCATAAACATTTTTTCGGTGCTGCTATCCCGCAAATCGCGCATCGCATTGAGGCTGGCGACCAGTTGATCAGACCCCATGGTTTCAAGCGTTTTGAACAGATTATCTTTTGATACTGGGTGACGATTTTTGCGCACTGCTTCCGCCATTACCGGTAGCGGCACCGAAAGTGGATTACGATCAGAAAGCAGTTTGTAGCCCAAACGAATAGGGTGCATACGACGGATCAAGCGGGCAGCCTCCGGTGTCATGATGGCTTTTAGCCACGGCTGCAAAAAGAGCCGATACATCCCCAAATTGATTTCTGAGATCCGCGCCACGGTGGCAAAACGACGATCATCCTCTGGCTTGTGCATTACTGCCTGGTCTAACTCTTCAAAGTTACGCGGCATAAATTCGAGCAGATAATCCCGCTCGAACAGCTCAGCGTCTTCACCCTTCTCTGCCGGAGATATGGAGGTTTCGTACAGCCCAGGCGGCAGTACGTCGATGTAATCCATATTGGCGGTGAATTCGGTATGCTCTTTGCGCGATACGCTGCCCGAAACAAATATACCTAGATGGCCGGTCGTATCATGCTGGCAATAGACGATGGTTTGCTCATTGGCAATGATGTCATCGGTGTTTGCATATAAATCACGAATCCACCCCAATGCTTGAGGCGGCGGAGTAATGTCATCCCCACGCGAACAGAACACAACCACCGGCGAACGCACATTACGCAGGTCGATTCGGCGGCCATCATGGGTGACCAGCTGCGCGGTAGAGAGCCGATTACCGACAAATAGATTATCGACGATATACTGAATCTCTTCACCGCCTAATACGACGTGACCACCCCACCAACGCTCAAAATCGAGGTATCGGCCCGCTTCGGTATCGATATTGTCGTAAAGGTGATACTGCTTTTTCCAGTAGGTATTAGCCGGGTTGAGGCGCTCGAAGTTCTGCACCAGCCACGCCCCGTCAAACAGGCCGTCGCCAATATCACTGGTGAGTGCCGTAATCCAGCTGCCTCCCGCCATCCCGCCGGTATAGCGCATGGGGGCTTTGCCGTGTTCACCAGCCCAGTAGGAGAGTGGCGCGCCAGCAATCAGGATAGGGCCAAAAACGTCAGGCTCCAAGGCAGCCGCCATCATGATCTGCCAGCCCGCCTGGCAATTGCCCACCACCATCGGTTTTTCAGTCGTTTCGGGATGCAGCTCAATCACATGGCGCAAAAAAGCGATCTCCGACTCGACCACATCCTCAACGGTTTGGCCTGGCTCAGGAAACGGTAAAAAACCAATAAAGTAGCAGGGGTGCCCCGCTTTAAGCGCCACGCCCAACTCACTGTCCGGCTTAAACCCTCCAATCCCTGGCCCATGCCCCGCACGTGGGTCAACCACTACAAACGGGCGCTTTTGCAGATCAATTTCTGTCCCTTCGTGGGGCAACACACGCAACAGTTCGTAGTTGGTTGGCCGCGGCAGCGTCCGACCATCCATCAGCACTTCGGTATCGAACCCCAACACATTGGGCTTGGTTTGCTCCATATGCTCGAGGTACTGATTACCGCGTTCGCGCATAACGTCCAGATAGAGAACGCTGCGCTCCATGCTATCGCGCCAGTAACCAAAGGCTGCACGCCCAAACCCGAAAGGATCGAATAATGAAGCGATCGCCTCACTTCCAGGTATGGCTGTGGAATCATTTTGTTGCTTCAACCATGCGCTAGTGAAAGCGTTAGCAGGAAACATAGTCTTGGCGAGTGGGTTAGCAAGAAAGTTCATAGGGTCTCCCGTTGGGTTGATGCACAGGCATCAGACCCGAAAGCAATGATGCTGCAATGCAATATAGTCTAGGCCACTATGCGCACGGCGTCGATCTTTAACCCTGGCAATTACGCCTTATGTGACTAATGAAGTCCTGTTTAGGCAGTCTAAAAGATTCAGTGTTAGCATGCTTTGCCCTGGCGATGAAGCCTGATTTTGATATTAGTTAAAGGGTGCTCACTACGAGGTTTTTATGTCATCCCCCAATCTGCTCAATCGCCTAACATTTCGGCAACTCCAGGTCTTCCAGGCGGTGCATCGGCAGCGCTCCTACTCTCGTGCAGCTGAGCAACTGGGACTGACCCAGCCAGCAGTCAGCGCGCAAATACGGCAGCTTGAGTTGGCACTGGGTCAGCCTCTGTTTAATTATGCGGGTAAAACGCTTCACACGCTTCCCGCCGCCGATACCCTCGCCCACTCAGCGCGCGAAATTTTTGGCCAACTGTCACGGCTGGAAATGAACCTATCGGATATTAACGGCAAAATAAGCGGCGAACTCAACATCGCAGCGGTTTCCTCAGCCCAATATGTGGTGCCTTATTTACTTGCCCGCTTCCGTGCTCACTATCCCGAAGTACATGTCCGCTTAAAGGTATGCAATCGCTGCCAGGCACTCGATCGATTGGCTGAGCAGCAGGACGACTTGGTTATCATGGCCATGGTGCCTGAAGACGATCGCTTGGTAGTGATGCCGATTATTGATAACGAACTGATCGCCGTCGTCTGGCCCGAGCATCCGCTACTTTCGATGCCGCAACCCTCCTTAGCAGACTTTGCGCGCCATTACGTGCTAATGCGCGAACCCGGTTCCGGCGTACGCAACGCTTTTGAGCAGATGGCGGCCAGTCAGCAGGTCGCCCTTCCCCACTGTATTGAGTTAGGTACCAATGAAGCGATTAAAGGGGGCGTCATGGCTCACTTAGGTGTTGCCGTGCTGCCGAGTTTGGCGGTGCAGCTGGAGCTTGAGCAGGGGTTACTGTTTGAGCTGGGGTTGCCCGACTTTCCCATCCACCGCTCTTGGTGCACGGTCTATACGCGGGAGCGCTTACCCACTCCGGTCGCCGAGCTATTTTTGAGTTTCATCCGTGAACACTTACCCGACTATCGCCGTCACTTTCAGGCGCCCGCCAGCCCCTTACCCAGCCATGGGGTAGCCTGTTTGCCGATACTTCCCTCCTGAAGGCGAGTGATGGCTTACGGTGTCTTGTTGGCAGCGAGATATGTTACATTAGCCATCATTAGCACGATAAAATATTGAGCAAACTTCGTATTAACCAGGTATCAATAGGCAGGCTTGGAACAGGGTTAAACCTTTTTTACGCCTTCGGCCTACCGCACAGAAGAGAGGCTCTGTCACTATGAGCAATAACCCCTCGCAGCGCGTGTCCAGCGGTGAAAAATACCGTAATGAACATGGCATGTCGGTGATCAAGGATGGCATGAAGCAGCGCAAAGCGCAGCCAGAGGCCCCTTCTGTTGAGCTTGAGCGCAAACCCAAGTGGCTGCGAGCACAGATTCCAGGTGGCGAGCGTTTTGAAGCGGTCAAGAAAAACGTCGCGACCCATCGATTAAGCACTGTTTGCGCTGAATCCCACTGCCCCAATATGGGCGAGTGCTGGAGCAACGGCACGGCCACTATCATGCTGATGGGCTCGGTATGTACCCGCGCCTGTCGGTTCTGCGCAGTAGACACCGGCAACCCCCAGGGCTGGCTTGACCACGAAGAGCCTGAAAACACGGCCAAATCTGTAGAGCTCATGGGGCTGCGTTATATCGTACTGACTTCAGTTGACCGTGACGACCTCGACGATGGCGGCGCAACCCACTACGCCAACTGCATTCGCGCGATCAAAGCGCGCACACCCGAGGTGGTAGTCGAAGCCTTGACGCCCGACTTTGATGGTGACCTTGCCGCTATCGAACGCGTCGTCGATTCAGGCCTACAGGTATTTGCCCAAAATGTGGAGACCGTGGAACGCCTGACAGGCCGAGTGCGTGACCGGCGGGCAGGTTACCGCAAAACCCTCGATGTCCTTGCTCATGCCAAGCGCTACCGCCCAGATATCATCACCAAAACCAGCCTGATGCTGGGCTTGGGTGAAACCGACGAAGAGATTTTGCAAACGTTTGATGATTTACGTGAGATCGGCGTCGATATTGTCACGCTTGGCCAGTACCTTCGCCCGACCAAAAATCACCTGTCGGTTGAGCGCTGGGTAACGCCTGAAGAGTTTGATCGCTACCGCGTGATTGGCCTGGAAAAAGGCTTTATGGAAGTGCCCTCTGGCCCGCTGGTACGTTCAAGCTACCGCGCTGATCGCGTGTTTGAGAAAAACAATCTGGGGCTCGCCTCACCTGCCGCGATTCCCGGTCAGGAGCAAGAAGCAAACCCCAATATTATTCCAGCGCTCAACGTAGGATAGGCTTAAATTAAGCGTTCTACGGGGCTTGCTAATATGTATGGAGCGGGTTTTAAGACCCGCTTTATAAGCCTCGTTTTTTTGAACCGTTTTTTTAATAAAGGTGACCCAATTTTTACAGTGGCGTGTTCTCGACACTGACCAATTCGCGGTTTAGCCGTTTAGCTAGCGCCTCGGCCAGCTGCTCACCCACCCGATGATCCCCTGGCAACGAGACGAGGTCAGCCAACTTCGCCATGGGCATACCTGCATAGCCGCAGGGGTTAATGCGCAAAAAAGGCGTCAGGTCACCGTTTACATTCAGCGCCACGCCGTGAAAGCTCGCCCCCCGCCGAATACGCAGACCCAGTGAGGCAATCTTCGCCTCACCCGCTTCTGTCATCACATAAACCCCTGGAGCATCGGGCCAAGCTCGGGCGCTCACGCCATAGTGGCTCAAGACGTCAATCACGGCATTCTCCAATGCAGTGACTAAATCGCGCACGCCAATTTTTCCCCGCCGTACATCCAGCAGCGGGTACAGCACCACCTGCCCTGGCCCGTGATAAGTGACTTGCCCCCCCCGATCAACGTGCACCACCGGAATATCGCCGGGCAGCAGCAGGTGTTCGGGCTTGCCAGCCTGGCCTTGGGTAAACACCGGGTCATGCTCGACCAACCAGAACTGATCAGGGGTTTGCGCATCCCGTGTATCGGTTAGCGTGCGCATAGCTTCCCACACTGGCAGGTAGGCTTGGTGACCCAAATCGTGCAACTCAATCGGCACGGTGTTTTCCACGGTTACACCACCATATGCACACGGCCAGTAGCCTTGAGGTCGTCGAACAACTCTTTAATATGCTGCTCTCCGGTCGCTCTAATCACCACACGTACCGATTGAAAACGGCCATTGCGGCTATCGACCACCTGCATTGCCGTTGCATCGAAGTCAGGGTCATGGCGCACAATCACCTGGCACACACAGGCAGGAAAATCTTCGGCCGCATCGCCGACAACTTTTAACGAGTAATCACATGGGAAAGTGATTTTAGGCGGCTCCTGAGCCGCCGGTTGGCGCAAATCACGAAGTCCCGGAGCACCTTTTTTCATAACAAACCTATTTCGTAAAGACTGATTTTCACAAAGACTGGGTTCATCACAGATATACGCTAGAACCCATCAACCTACCGGCTGTAAGTCTATAATCAATCCGTAAAATTACTAATCAGATTACTAAAGAAGCGCTGCACCTGATCGAACAAGCGCTTAAAGAGACCACCCTCTTCGATGTTTTCCAGCGCCACTAAGCGGCGCTCACCGACCACTTCATCACCTAAATGCACTTCCAGCGTACCAACCTCGTCGCCAATGGCAATCGGTGCCTGTAGGTCTGGATTGAGGTTTAGGCGCGCACGCAGCTCTTCGTTGCGGTTGCGTGGCAGGGTCATAAAGACTTCTTCATCGACACCAACACGCAGCTCATTGATATCGCCGCCCCAAACCCGCGGCGTTGCCAATACGGCACCGCGCTCATAGAGCTTCATGGTTTCGAAAAAGCGGAAACCGTAGCTGAGCAGCTTTTGGGTTTCTTGAGCGCGTGCTTCATCAGAGTTGGTGCCCATCACTACGGAAATCAAGCGCATATCGTCACGCTTAGCTGAAGACACCAGACAGAACCCCGCCTCCGTTGTCCAGCCGGTTTTCAGGCCATCCACCGAAGGGTCACGCCACAGCAAACGGTTGCGGTTGGGCTGATCAATACCGCCATAGGAAAACGTACGATGGGAGTAGATTTCGTAGTGATCAGGGTAATCATTAATAATGTGCTGGGATAAACGCGCCAAGTCATGGGCCGTTGAGTAGTGATTGTCGGCGGGCAAGCCAGTGGCGTTCTGGAAGTTGGTGTTATTCATGCCCAACCGCGTGGCATGCTGATTCATCAGATCGGCAAAGGGCACCTCACCACCCGCCAAATGCTCTGCCATGGCGACACTGGCATCGTTGCCCGACACAATTATGATACCGTGGAGTAAATCATCCACCGAAACCTGATCACCCACCTCAATAAACATTTTCGAGCCGCCGGTGCGCCAGGCATTCTCGCTAATATTAACCATATCAGTGAGCTTAATGGTGCCACGATTGAGCTCACGCTCTACCAAATAGGCGGTCATCAGCTTGGTTAAACTTGCTGGTGGCAAACGTTCATCGGAATTATGCTCGGCCAAGATACGGCCACTGTTAGCATCCATCAGAATCCACGAACTTGCCGCTAACTGAGGGGCTGAAGGGATAATGGTTTGCGGCTGCGGAATTACCGGCTGAGGCGTTGGCTGGGCACTGGCAGGCACAGCAACCGTCGCCATGGCAGCGAAGAGGCACAGGCGTGCAGAGCGACCAATGGATGTAAACACGTTCATAACGTCAGTCTCACTTACTTGAAAGCTTACTTGAAAAGCTTATTTTAAAAAACGGCGGCGCGTAAGGCGCGCCACCGGAAATAAACAGGGGGTGAATTATCGCACAACAAAGACCTGGGGGAACCCTGCTTGGCGCAGTGTTTCTCGCGCTTGAGGTTCTTGGCTCGGAGCGATGGGCCCCACTTGAACACGATAAACGTCAGCGTCGTTCATAATACGCACCGCATGGGGCTGCTCACCTTGTAAACGCTGCTGCAACTGCTGAGCGCCTTCCGGATTACCCAGTGCCGCGATCTGCAGATACACTGCGTCGCCAGCTTCCCCTTCGTTTGGCGGCTGCGCTGTTTGTGTCTGTGGTGAAGGATCAGCCGCAGATGCAGCAGACGCCGCCGGCGGAACGGGCATAGAAGAAGCATTTGCAGCAACCCGCTGTGCCTCGGCTACGCGAGGCTGGGGGGAAGCGCCGCCACCGCCCTTGCCGTGCTCGGCTAGCCACTGCTCAGGGTTGATCGCTTCCACTTTCACGGAACCGGTACCATTGTCGAGGAAGCCTAGCCGGGCGGCTGCCGCGTAGGAGAGATCGATCTCACGGTCACTGTGGAAGGGGCCACGGTCGTTCACTCGCACAATGACCGATCGCCCATTATCCAGGTTTGTGACTCGCGCAAAGGTGGGTAGAGGCAGCGAACGGTGTGCCGCCGACATCTTATACATGTCGTAGATTTCACCGTTTGAGGTCGCGTAGCCATGGAATTTTTCGCCATACCAGGAGGCCGTACCACGTTTCTCATAACCCGTTGCATCAGGCAGCACTTGATAGGTTTTCCCCCACACTTCATAGCTAGAGCGGTTGCCCGCTCTGGAAGGCTGCTCGATGCGGGGCTCTGCATCAGGCACCTTGGTAACATCCGGCGGCTCGAGCGGATAGGCATCACCACTCATGGCATAGCGGCCACCACTAGTGTTGGCCGCCGTTGAAGCCGGAGCCGCCGTTTGATTCGCGGAACCGGAGGCATCTACCCGCTGAGTGTCATTGCTGGCACAGCCGCTGACCAGCGCCAGTAAGGCAATCGCGCCAACCGCCCGCTGGCTAATCCTCAATTTGCTCTTCATCCCTCATCCTCGTGCAGCTCAGCAATCGCTTCTGCCAACTCGGCTACGGCCATGGCATAGAGGTGACTATGGTTGTAGCGGGTAATCACGTAAAAATTATACTCGCCAAACCGGTAACGGGTCTCTCCATTGGCGAACTCAAGCGCCAACGGCACCACTGGCAAATTATCATCAAGTGGCTCGCTGGGCTCAATCCCATGAGTGGCCAACTGAGCAATGCTCACCGCAGGAGGTGAGGTTTGGTTAAATGAGAGTTCCTGGAGTAACTCTACGGGCATTACGTCTGGCCCAGTGGCCTGGTGGTAGATATCAGCTCCCGGCTTCCAGTTATGCTCGGCAAAGTAATTCGCGACGCTGCCAATCGCATCAACCGGGTTCTCCCAAAGATCACGTCGTCCATCGCCATCAAAATCCACGGCATAGGCTTGATAACTGGTGGGAATAAACTGCGGGTAACCCATCGCACCGGCATAGGAACCGCGCAACTCGGTAGGGTCGACCTGCTGTTCGTAGGCAATACGTAAAAAGGCCGCTAGCTCACCGCGAAAAAAAGCCCCCCTTGCCGGATGATGAAACGCCAGTGTGGCTAGCGAATCCAGCACGCGATGCTGGCCTTTATGGCGACCATAGTAAGTTTCAACGCCAATAATAGCGGTAATGATTTCAGCGGGCACACCATAGGTGCTTTCCGCGCGCGCCAAGGCGTCGGCATGAGCATCGATGAACTCCACGCCCTCTTCAATGCGCTGCTGGGTCAGAAAAATAGCACGATATTCGTACCACTTCAGACGCCGCTCAGCAGCTCCTTCCATGGCATCTAATACGCTTTGGGTATAGCTCGCCTGACCCAGCGCTTCTGCCAACCAGTCTTGCGGCAACCCTTGCTCGACCAGCTCTTCCACCAGCGCTTGGCTGTCAGCATTTTGCTGGGGAGCAAAGTGGTGAGGAGTCTCAAACTGAGCCTGCGGTGAAGGCTGATCAGCAAACGCCATGGGGGTCACCCAGCACATCAGCGCGGCCAACACATAGCTGCTCGTCTTCCCTTGAACCTTGTTCATTGGCTCTCCACTCCTGAGCTATTCAATCCTGAATTATCCATTACCGAGCAACATTAGCGTCTGAAGCAGACAGCATCGCTAGCGCGACAGTAACCGACGATGCGCATGTATCGACATGAGAATACCGAAACCCGCTAACAAGGTCACGCTAGAGGTGCCGCCATAACTAACCAATGGCAGCGGCACCCCCACCACGGGCAAAATGCCACTCACCATGCCCATATTGACGAACACGTAGATAAAAAAAGTTAAAATGATGCTGCCTGCCACCAAACGCCCAAAGGTATCCTGCGCGGAGCTAGCCATCCACAAACCTCGGCTGACAATCAATAGATATAGGAACAGCAGCACAAGCATACCCACCAAACCAAACTCCTCGCCCAGGACGGCAATGATGAAATCGGTGTGTCGCTCAGGTAAAAACTCTAGTTGGGACTGGGTACCCTGCAGCCACCCCTTGCCCCATAGCCCTCCACTACCTATGGCCGTGGTCGACTGAATAATATTCCAGCCTGCCCCCAACGGATCGCTTTCAGGGTTGAGAAACGTCAATACCCGCTGACGCTGGTAGTTATGCATATTCATCCAGAGCAGCGGCACTGCGGCAGCCCCCAGCGCGGTAATAAATCCAATCAAACGCCACGACAAGCCCGCCAGTAGCACGACAATCAGGGCCGCGCTAGATACCAGCAGCGAAGTACCCAAATCGGGTTGGATCGCGGTTAGTACCACAGGCACGCCAATAATGACCCCACACACGACAATATCGCGCAGGCGGGGCGGTAGTTCGCAGCGATTTAGATAGGCAGCAACCATTAACGGGGCAGCTAACTTCATCATTTCCGATGGCTGAAAACGTATCACACCAGGAATCACTAGCCAGCGCTTCGCCCCCATGCCCACATCACCCACTACATCAACGGCAATCAGCATGGCTACGCCAACACAATAGGCCAATGGAGCAAAGCGCAAAAAGGTTGAGGGCGAGAACTGGGCAATAATTACCATGCCTACCAGCGCGATAAGAAAACGCACGCCTTGGCCAATCACTGCATCAATAGATTGTCCGGAAGCGCTGTAAAGAACGATTAAACCGCTCCCCATCAGCAGCAATAGCAAACCTAGCAGCCAAGGGTCGAGATGGATTCGCTCCCAGATACTTTTCCGCCGGGCGATACCACTCTCAGGCGGGCGAACAGGATGGCCACGCATCGAACGGGCTATATAATGCCAAGGCATGGCTTAGTTTCCCTCCACATTGGCATCATCTTCTTCCAACACTTCACGCACTTCCTCTACGTCGGGGGCCTCATCCTCAAGTAACCAGGCATCGGTCATTGCACGGGCCAGATGCGCTGCGTGGGTACTGCCACCACCGGCATTCTCAACAATAACCGAGACGGCAATCTGGGGGTCATCCAACGGCGCAAAGGCCACAAACAGAGCGTGGTCGCGCAGTCGTTCGGCCAGCTCATCGGCGTTGTAGCGCTGATCCTGCCCCAGCGAAAATACTTGTGCGGTGCCTGATTTGCCGCCCATGCGGTACTCAAGGCCCACACCGGTTCGCCGGGCAGTGCCTTCCGTGCCACTAACCACCTTTTCCATGCCGCTGAATACACGATCCCACCAGCTATCATTGGCGAGCACAATATCATCTAACGTATCCGGCAGATCACGCGGCACAGGGGTATCACCAATCTGTCGGGCCAGCCTTGGTTTCACCCAATGGCCCCGATTGGCCAGCGTTGCCGTAGCACTGGCTAGCTGGAGAGGTGTTACCTGCCAATAGCCTTGTCCAATCCCCACCGAGAGGGTTTCCCCGGGATACCAGGGCTGGTTAAAGCGGCCACGCTTCCAATCTCGCGAAGGCATCAAAGCACCACTCTCTCCCTGAACGTCATGGGCTACACGCCGGCCAAAGCCAAAATTACTCATTTGATCATGTAAGTCATCAATGCCTAAATCGTGCGCAAGGGTATAAAAATAGGTGTTATTAGATACCGCTAAAGCTCGTTCTAAATCGACCCGCCCGTGCCCCCAACGCAGCCAGTTGCGATAGCGTCGGGAATCATTAGGCAATTGGTAGTAACCAGGGTCGTTTATGGTGCTGTCTGGAGTGATTACCCCTTCCACCAAACCCGCGAGCGCTAGAAAGGGCTTAATCGTAGAGCCGGGAGGATAGTGACCGCGAGTCGCGCGGTTAAACAGAGGGAGATCAAGGTCTTGCTGCAAAGCGCGATAAGACGCAACATCAATACCGGTGACAAACTGGTTACTGTCAAAACCCGGTGTCGATACCATGGCGAGGATCTCACCAGTGCCCGGCACGATAGCCACAATGGAGCCACGACGACCATCCAGCAATTCGTAAGCCAGTGTTTGCAGCGACTTATCCAGGGTTAGGGTTAGGTTCTTACCAGGCACCGGATCGGTTCGCCCAAGCTCCCGCAAGACTCGCCCGCGAGCGTTTGTCTCAACTTTGCGCAAGCCTGCCTGACCGTGCAGCTCCTCTTCGTAAAAACGCTCAACCCCCGTCTTACCGATAAAATGAGTCCCTGCGTAGCGACCCGCGTCCAGGGTTTCCATCTCTTCGGCGTTAATCCGCCCAACGTAGCCCAGTGTGTGTGCCATGATTTCGGCATCGGGATAGTAGCGCAGCGGCTGAGCCTCTATTTCGACTCCAGGCAGACGATGACGATTAACCGCCAAACGGGCAATTTGTGCTTCGCTTAAGTCACTGGTAAGGAGGGCTGGCTGGAAAGGACGCTGGCGTTGGCGTGAACGCACATTGAACGCCTCGATCTCCTCTTCAGGCAGTTCAAGCAGGTCGACCAATAGTGCTAGGGTTTCATCTAGGTTATCGACACGCTCGCGAACCAGCGTGAGGTTGTAGGTGGGACGGTTTTCAGCCAGCAGCACCCCGTTACGGTCATAGATCAAACCGCGGTTCGGCGGCAGCGGCTCGACGCGAACCCGGTTGTTTTCGGAGCGCGTGCTGTACATATCATGCTGGACGATCTGCAAATAAACCAAGCGACTCGTTAGCAAGCCTGCAAGCGTAAAAACTACTAACACCGCGAGTAGCGCTCTAACACGAAAAATACGCAGTTCTTGCTCGGAGTTTTTTAGCGTGTTGGGGCGCTTGAGCATGGTAACGATGACTCTCAAATCAAACAATCAAATCAAACAAAAGGCGCAGCAGTCCATAACAGTGATCGCTCACCATCTCAGTTAGCCGTCAGCGGTGATAAGGGTGACCTACCAGTAGTGTCCAGGCACGGTAGAGCTGCTCGGCCAGCATAATCCGCACCAGCGGGTGAGGCAGCGTCAGCGGGGAGATCGACCAGGTTTTGTCAGCCGTCGCAGAGAGCGAGGGCTCGAGACCGTCTGGCCCCCCCACAAGCAGGACAATATCTCGCCCGGCCATGCGCCAGGCATCGGCTTCTTGCGCTAACTGTTCGGTGGTCCAAGGCTTACCTTTGACTTCCAGCGCGACTAGATACTCGTCGCCACGCAACTTGTCGCGAATTCGCTGCGCCTCTTGGGCACGCGCCTTCGCGATATCTGCATTTTTGCCACGCTGACCGAGGGCAATTTCTTCTATCTCGAGATTAAAATCTCTCGGTAGCCGCTTGCGGTAAGTATTGACGCCCTCTTCTACCCAGCCAGGCATTTTGCTTCCTACCGCTAACAGCCGGATCTTCATGACATGCCGGCTCGCTCTTGGAAGCGCTCAAGAGAGTCGCCAATGGCACCCGAGTCGCTGGGCAGATCGGCCCACAGCCGCTCTAAGTCATACAGGGTGCGTGCCTCGGGCATCATCACGTGGACAACGACATCCCCCAGGTCGACCAGTACCCAATCGGCGTTATCGCCACCTTCAACGCCCAGCGGGCCAAGCCCTGCAGCCTTGGCTTTTTCCACGACGTTTTGCGCCAGGGCAGCCACATGGCGGGTCGAAGTGCCACTGGCAATCAGCATGAGGTCGGTAACCTCGGTTAATTTGGCAACATCCAACTGTGTAATGTCACGTGCTTTCAGTTCTTCTAGCGCGTCAACCGCTAGATTTTTCAATGTATCGATGTGCATGACTCCTAAAGACAACCTTATTGGTTAATCGGTCAATAAAGCCGGCCATTGTAACGGCTTCTTTGATGACTGCCAGCGCTATTCGCGTTGTCGATAAAGTCCGTCCTGCGTAATGGCCAATTCAACGGCTTCTGGCAGTAAATAGCGCACGCTTTTCCCGGCCTCCAAACGCTCGCGGATATACGTCGCCGAGATCGCCATCAGTGATGGCAGTTCCAATGGCAGATAGCCGCCGCAAGGCCGCTGCATCAATGCGTCTACGCTATCGACTCTGCGATGCGCTACCAGTTCCATTAATGATGCCGGTAACGGATCGTCATAGCCCGGTCTGGCAATCACCACTAGATGAGCAAACTCAAACAAGCGCTCCGGCTGGTGCCACTGGGCGAGCCGCAAAAAGGCATCAAAACCAATCGCCATCACCAGACGGGCCTGTTCGCCAACTTCCCCACGCAGCTCAGCCAGTGTATCGACGCTATAAGAGGGGCCGTCACGGCGCAGCTCGCGGTCATCGGCGATCAGCCCAGGTGTCGCACCGATACCCGCTTCTAATAACGCCAATCTCTGTTTCGCCGAGACTTGGGGTCGCCCACGTAGCGGTGGCTGTTGAGCCGGTATCATATGTAGCCGATCAAGCGACAGCGCCTCATGCAACTCTACCGCGCTGCGCAAATGCCCCAGATGAACAGGGTCAAAGGTGCCGCCCAACATGCCGATACGCTGCTCCGTTTGACTCATGCCACCACCCTATTCACGCACCTGGCCATCGCCAAATACGACGTATTTCTGAGTGGTTAGCCCTTCCAAACCGACAGGCCCACGGGCGTGAAGCTTATCGGTTGAAATTCCGATCTCAGCGCCAAGCCCGTACTCAAAACCATCGGCAAACCGGGTAGAGGCATTCACAATCACCGAACTGGAGTCGACTTCCGCCATAAAGCGGCGTGCGAGTGAATAATCCTGGGTGACAATCGCATCAGTGTGGTGAGAGCCGTACTGTTCAATATGGGCAATCGCTTCATCGATACCATCGACCACTTTGATTGCCAGCACGGGGGCCAAATACTCGGCATACCAATCGGCTTCTTCAGCAGCTGCCGCCTGTGGCAACAATGCCTGCGTACGCTGGCAGCCACGCAGTTCAACTTCATGTTCGGCATAAGCGCGGGCCAGTTCCGGCAGCAGCAGGTCAGCAATCGGCGCATCAACCAGCAACGTTTCCATGGTGTTACAGGTGCCGTAGCGATGAGTTTTCGCATTGACGGCGATGGCTAGCGCTTTGGCGGGATCAGCGGTGGTATCGATATACACATGACAAACACCGTCGAGATGTTTGATAACCGGTACGCGGGCATCACGGCTGATACGCTCAATCAACGACTTTCCACCGCGGGGGATAATCACGTCGACATATTCCGGCATGCTAATCATTTCACCCACCGCCGCGCGATCAGTGGTGGCGACTACCTGCACACTACCCGCTGGCAGGCCTACATCAGCTAACCCCGTTTGGATACAGGCGCTAATGGCGGCATTTGACTGGCTGGCTTCCGACCCGCCGCGCAAAATACAGGCGTTGCCCGACTTCAAACATAGGCTGGCGGCTTCCAGGGTTACATTTGGGCGCGACTCGTAAATAATTCCGATGACGCCCAGCGGGACGCGCATTTTGCCCACTTGGATGCCGCTAGGCCGATAACGCATATCGCCAATTTCGCCCACCGGGTCAGGCAAGCCCGCTACCTGCTGTAGCCCTTCAATCATGGCGTCGATACGCGCGTCGTTCAGAGCTAAGCGATCCAGCAGCGCGCTTTCCAAACCGTTCTCGCGGCCACGCTGTAAATCCTCGGTGTTGGCATCCAGTATTTTGGCTCGCGCCTCGGTCAAGCGCTGCGCCATAGCCATTAGCGCACGGTTTTTCAACCCGGTATCCGCCCGCCGCAGTTCACTGGCGGCACGGCGCGCCGCTTGCCCCAAGGCCTGCATGTAGGCGGGCACATTCCCGGCAATTAAGTGCTGATGGGCCTCGTCTTGGAACGGTGTTGAAGCGCTCATAGTGTCTCCGTACGGAAGGATACTTTAATTTTTTAATTAACCATGTATCGCGTTTTACATGTTTTGCTTATGTTACGTCATTTCATCGTTATACTGGGGACGATTAAGGCACTAATATGTCTCGCGTACATTTATTATCCTACAATTACTTTACTTGATGAGATACATCTGGTCATTCAGGACGAATAGTAAGTCACCATGCAAAGCAAGTACAAAATCCGCCTGCTACGTGCCAATCTTTTAGCTGCTGCCGTCGCTTTGGCACTATGGACACCCGCTACACCCCCTGCTGCTGCCCTAGTGCTGTGGCTATCAGTCGGCTGGTTACTCATCACCGCACTGATGCTTGATTTTAGCCACCGTCGTTCGCGAGGATTGCCATGGCAAATTGTACCGGGTGCACTGCTATTGGGTTTAATTGCCACTGCTCCAGAACGACACGGCATTTTAATCTGGGCGTGGGCCGCAATGCTGATGCTGCCCCAAAACAATGGGGTCGCCGCTTTTAACCTCAGCGCTGCACTGATTAGCGCTGTAATGGTAGCACCTCAATTGGAGGCGTCAGCGCTTGTGCTGCTGATTTGTTCACTGCTGGTGCTTGGTCTGCTGGCCTTATCCAGAGCACAGCAGCTTATTGATATGAACGGCTCCATTCGCCAACGCCTGCGACTGATTCCCGGCCTTAACCTTTGGGCCGGTGAGCAGTTGCTGCGCGATATCGCCCGTGAACAAACGCGCTGCGAGCGTGAAGGCGTTCATGCGGAACTGTTTATTCTGCACGTAAAACGCCACCAACTGTGGCCAATGGCGCAAAAGCTGTGCGAATTAACCTATGATTTTGAAAACGTTTACCGCTTAAGCAGCACAACGCTGGTGACACTCATTCTTGCCCGCTCACCTAGAGAAGCCGCTCAACGACGCAGCCTACTACTCGCCGACTTACCCGACAATATTACCAGTGAACACCTTGAATTAATCGATATCGAACCGGCAACGCTTTCGGTGTTTGAGATCAGCAAACTTCCGGCTGAGCGGGTGCGGGAGACGGTATGATCGAGCACCTCCCCAAACGATTAATGACCCTGGCTTATACTTCCAGTATCGCGTTGATGGTGGGCTACGCGCTATGGCTGTATGCCATGGGTGACTACCGCGACCTGCTGATTCCCACCTTTATGACCCTGCTGCTAATGGCCGCCCTGCTAATGCATATAGGGCAGGGCGTGAAAAGCTACCTGCCGCGCATTATTTTACTCTGCAGTACCTACTCGGTAGTGCTCGGCGCTTTCTATTTTCAGCCGCAGGTATCACCTCTATGGTTAGGCCTGCCGATTACCGCCGCGTTTTTACTGCTACCGCTATGGGCCGCAATGCTGATTAATATTGCCATTGGGCCATTGTGGTGGCTGCTTCCTTCGGTCGCCTCTGCGCCACCGGCGATTATCGTGGGCTATGCTGCTTTAACACTGTTACTTGCCCTCCCCCGCTGGGAGCATGCTCGTCGCCGTGCACTCTTAAGAGCTACCGACCCCAACGACAGCGACTGTGAAGCTTTCCACATGGACACGCTAAAAGAGCGCTTACACAGCGAGTTCCAGCGCGCTGCCATGCTCAATCAGCAACTGGCAGTGCTGGTACTGCATTTACCGCAGTTGGATATGGCAGCAGAGCAGTTTGGCCATCGTGCGCAAACGGCGCTGCTGGGAGCGCTATGCGGTGAAGTGAATAGCCGTTGTCGCGATCATGATGTGCTGGGGCGCGCGGACAGCGCCACTTTTTGGCTGGTTCTACCTGACACTAGTGAAAGCGGCGCTCTGTTGGTACGCGAGCGTTTACAAAGAGCTCTTTCACAGCGTGTACTGGTAGAAACCGGTCAACTGGAAGCGCGCATTGCCGCCTGCTTACCCAGTCGCACCGAGCACTTTGCACACTATGTAAAGCGCCTGGAAACCCGCGGCGCCGCCCTCGCCAACCTCTAGTCTGCCTTTTCAATGTCTCTTATCTGACGCTGGAGTACTCTCCTTGCCGCTAGCCGATCTGCTCCACTCATTAACGCCATCGCCTGCGTTGATCGTCTGTCTGGTGCTGGCGATTTCATTAGTAGAATCACTTGCCTTGATCGGGCTGCTGGTGCCGGGCGTGGTGTTAATCACTACCGCAGCCTCCCTGGCGGGACATCAGGATCTTGGCTTGGCATGGTTAATCGGTGCTGCCTTCATAGGCGCTATTTTAGGCGACGGCGTCAGTTTTTCGCTGGGCTTTAAACATCACGAGCAGGTCACTCAGAGATGGCCCCTTTCCCTGCATCCCGAATGGTTGGGCCGCGGGGCACGGTTCTTTGAGCGCTATGGCATTTGGTCAGTGTTTATCGGCCGCTTTGTCGGTCCAGTGCGACCGATTATTCCCTTGGTAGCAGGCATGATGCGTATGCCACCACGCACCTTTATTTGGGCTAACGTCACTTCTGCAGCACTGTGGGCGCCTGCCTATATACTGCCCGGATATTTGTTGGGGCGTACCTGGCAGCACCATTTGAATCTACCGCCAGGCATAGAGGCTGCGCTGCTTATCCTCGCAGCGATCATTGTCGTGCTCGCGGTGATTTTCTCCTGGGGTCGGCATCAAGCGACACGGCATGGGCGACTTTACCGGGCTATTGCTGTCAGCGTTCGCCGTATGCCGCTACTACGCAGGCCATGGCTGGCCATGAGTCAAACCGGCGATGTCCCCTTGGCTTCACTACTGTTACTGGTCATAGCGCTAGGCAGTCTGTCTGGCTGGACACTGCTGGTCATCGCCCACCATGAACCGCTTGAGATTGATCTGTTCATTCAGCAACTGTTCTCCTGGCTGCAAAGCGATGTTTTGTACCGAGCGGGGAATGTTTTTGCACGCATTGGCGACACCCTAGGCATTATCGCTTTAACACTGCCTTGGGCAGCATGGATGCTGGTGAGCAAGAGATGGGAGGCTTTACTGCACTGGAGTGGCGCCTTTGCCAGCGTCGCCTTGCTAAACACAGTAGGCAAAGGGCTGTTTGGTCGTGCTCGCCCAGAGACACCGGACTACTTAATGGGCTCGTTCTCCTACCCCAGCGCCCACACTTCCACCGCCGTGGTGCTCGTTGGCCTTACAGCGGCGTTCGTTGCGGCCGAGATACCCCGTCAAAAACGCTTTTGGGTGTACTGGATAGCACTAGCGCTTGCGCTGCCCATGGCGCTATCAAGACTGGTGGTGGGCGTGCACTGGTTCAGTGATCTGGTGGGAGGCGCGCTACTCGGCTTGGTCGTTTGCGCACTCACGCTACTTCATTGGCAGCAGCAGTCGCGCCCGTCGATGCGACCCTGCCCGTGGCTTCTGCTCAGCCTGGCATCGCTAGTGCTTATCAGCGCTCGCGTCGGCTTATTCCCACCGGTTTAGCTTTAAATCGACACCGCTTTACCCCAAGGCAAGCCACAGGCCTACCCCAATCATCAGTGTTCCGGCGATGCGATTCAGGAGCCGGACATTGCCGCTTTTACCGAGCACATTGCGTAGCGTTTTGCCGCCGGTGGCATAGACCAGCATGCTGACAAACTCAATGGTCAAAATGACCGCTATCAGCAGGCTGAGCTGCCCCGGCAGTGGGCGACTACTATCCAAAAAAGGCGGCAGCAGCACCATAAAAAATGCCCACCCTTTCGGGTTTGCCACCGCGGTAACAAACCCTTGCATGGCTAACTGCAGGGGGCTAGCGGGTGGACCCGCATCCAGCTCGCTGGGAATCGCCATGCGCCCACGGGAACGCCACATCATAATACCCAAATAACCCAGGTAAGCGCCGCCCACCCACTTAAACAGCACAAACAGCTCTGGCTGACGCAGCATCAACGCAGCTACCCCCGCGCCTGCGGCGGCAGCCACTAAACCAACGCCCAGCAGCTCGCCCACCATCATCCACAGCGTGCGTTTAACGCCTTGGGTCATGCCCAGCACCATGGCGAGGGTCATGCACATACCTGGGGTCAGCGAGACAAACAGAAACGTTGGCACAAAAACCGACAGCGTGGCCCACGACATCATAGATCACTCATCCTTATCTCCAACCTCTCCCCAGCGAGGCACCAGCGAATGCTCGATTCCCAACTGGTTAAGAATACGCGCGACAATAAAATCAATCAGATCATCAATGGTTTGTGGACAGTGATAAAATCCTGGGGCTGCCGGTAAGATGACCACTCCCAAGCGACTCAATGTCAGCATGTGCTCTAGGTGAATCGGCGAAAACGGGCTTTCTCGTGGCACCAGCACCAACGTTCGGCGCTCTTTAATCGCCACGTCCGCCGCCCGCTCAATCAGGTTATTGCTAGCCCCCGTTGCGACGGCAGAAAGCGTGCCGGTAGAGCACGGGCACACCACCATGGTGGAGGGCGCGCCAGAGCCTGATGCCACCGGCGCCATCCAGTCTTCGCGGCCAAAGCAGCGGATCTGACCAGGCTGTGCCCCACTGCGCTCACTCAGCGCCTCGGCTAAACGCTGGGGCTGGGCGGGTAGCTCAATATCTGTTTCTGTGGCGATGACCATGTGCGCAGCTTTCGAAATCATGACCCACACTTCATGGCCTGCGGCGACTAGTACATCGATCAAGCGCAAACCGTATTGAGCCCCGGATGCGCCGGTGAGTGCCACGGTAATCGGTTTTTTGAACGATGCGTCGGCTCTATCTGTCACGCATTCCCCTCCTTGGCTGCGGCTAATGCGGCGAGCAAGCGTTCATGCACGCCCTCAAAGCCACCGTTGGACATCACCACAATGCGATCCAACGGTGACGCTTGAGTGACCACTGCTGCCACCAGCGTATCAATATCGCTAAACAGCTGGGCATGCGCACCTTGCGTGGCAACCAGCTCGTCCATCGACCAGTCGAGCCCGGCGGGCTGAAACCAAAAAACGCCATCAGCGTCAGCCACGCTCTCGAGTAACCGCTCGCGCAGAGCACCTAAACGCATGGTATTGGAGCGCGGCTCGATGACCGCCAGCAGGCGTCCTTTCGTGGTGGCCGCACGTAGACCTTTGAGCGTCGCGGCAATCGCCGTGGGGTGGTGGGCGAAATCATCGATCACCTGAATGCCATTGATTTCACCACGCACTTCCTGACGCCTCCTGGGCGTTTCAAAACGCGCCAGCGCCGCACAGCCACGGGCTAGATCAACCCCACACAAATGCGCCGCTGCCAGCGCTGCCAGCGCATTGCGTGCGTTATGCTCGCCGGTAAGCGCCCACTCAACGACTCCGTCTTCATCCAGGCCGGGCTCGCCACCGCTATAAATCACCTGGAAGCGACTGGCGTCGGCGCGCTCTAGTTTAAGCTGCCATTCGCTCGCGGCCTGATCGCCAAAATGCGCTACCGGCGTCCAGGTGCCCTGGCTCAGCACACGTTCAAGGGCAGGCTGCTCATCAGCAACTAATAAGTGGCCACGACTAGGCACGGTGCGCACCAGGTGATGGAACTGGCGCTCGATGGCTGCCAAGTCGGGGAAGATATCGGCGTGGTCAAACTCAAGATTGTTGAGGATGGCGATATGCGGACGATAATGAACAAATTTGGAACGTTTATCGAAGAAAGCCGTGTCGTACTCATCAGCTTCCACCACGAACGGCGCCTGCGGATCACCCAAACGCGCCGATACGCCAAAATTACGTGGCACGCCACCGATTAAAAACCCCGGCGCTAAGCCGGCACTCTCTAAAAGCCAGGCTAATACGCTGGCGGTGGTGGTTTTACCATGGGTACCTGCCACGGCAATGACGCGTCGGCCGGGCAGCACGTGCTCCGCCAACCACTGCGCCCCCGAGGTATACGGCAGGCCGCTATTGAGTAACGCTTCAACCTCTTCATTGCCCCGTGACAAGGCATTGCCCACCACGACAAGATCCGGCGCTGGTGACAGATGCTCGGCGTGGTAGCCCTCCATTAAGGTGATGCCCGCATCAACCAACTGGGTGCTCATGGGTGGGTAAACATTCTGATCGGAGCCACTCACCTGGTGCCCCATTTCACGCGCCAGCAGTGCCAGGCTACCCATAAAGGTGCCGCAGATACCCATAATATGCAGATGCATGGCTCTCGCCCCGTTAATCGCCCGTAAACCAATTTACTAAAAGCCAAAAAATGGCGTAAAAATAGCCACCGGTTTAAAAACCGGTTTAAAAAATAGCTAAGCAGCCTAGCATGTTGAGGCTATTTGCTCATCTATTCATCGCCATAAACGCTGACAAAGCACCACTCAAGTGACAAATCCCTTTAGTTGTTGCAGGATGCGGCCACTGTTTACTAATGATGACGATCCCTTTCTTCCCATTTGTCACGCTGATGTAAGCCAACATCTCAGCACAGGAGCCTTTTTCGATGCGCATTTTAATTCGCTATTTCTTTCGTGGTCTTCGCTTGGTGCTCGCCCCGGTCATGCTGATTTCCGAGAAGCTTTCCACGCCTAAGTCAGTAGAGCGTACGCCTGAAGAGCAAGCCAAGGTGGATCAAGCGTGCCAGAACCTTGCGCTGTACCAATTTCGCACCTGCCCTTTCTGCATCAAGGTGCGCAAAGAGATAGCGCGGCTGGGTTTAAACATTGAGGTACGTGATGCTCAACTTGATCCTGCCCATAAGCAGGCGCTCTTGGAAGGGGGTGGCAAAGTCAAAGTGCCCTGCTTGAGAATCACCCACGACGATGGGCGTGAAGAGTGGATGTACGAATCTGACACTATTAATGCCTGGCTGCACCAGCAGTTCGGTTAAGCGCTTTTGATGGACATGGATAGCCACTGAGGTCTTGTCACCAGGTCGGCAAACGTCGACCTAGGCATTAGAACTCTACTTTTTGCGCCTCTACATCGAACACCACGTCGATCTCAATGCCCTCTTCCTGGCTTGGCGGTTCACCTAGCTCGACTTGCAGTCCCAGCGCCCCCTCAATTTTCCCAGCTACGCGAACCGTTTGGCTGGTACGGTCATAGTGAGTCAGTGTTACTACTACTTCCCCCCCTTCAGAGGTGAACAGCGGCGGGGCAATAGAAGCCCCAATGGAATAAATAACCACTGCATTGATCAACTGCCCTTCGTTCACGGTCAGGCTAATAGAGAGCGCCTCCTCGCCGTCCCACTTCTCATCGTCAACAGAGCCAGCGATATCAATATTGATATCGTCGCCTAGCTCTACGAATGAGGCATTTGAGTCATTACCATGGTGTAAAATAAACCACTCCCGCAACTCATCATCCAACGACCCTGCTATTTCAGGCGCCGCGCGCTCAGAGCCACCTTGAGGAGGACTTTGCCCCACAGGCTCAGTGGCAAAACCAGTGATAGGTAGCCAACCCCCCATCAACGCTATCCCAATTTTTTTCCACATAAGATTTTCCGCCCTATTATGTGTCGCTTTTCGCTTACTACTTTCGTCTTAAAACAAGCCTTCAGCATGCCGCTATTAGCCCCATCATTCAGTAGACGAATGATGCCTGTCATTATTTCGATTGTATGACGCGATAGGCACTCTCTATGTTGTAAGCCTAGGTTGTGCGCTTGTGTTGTAAATAGGCTTAACAACTGACCGTGTCTGTTTTGCCGACGCTTTCCTGGCGGGAAGGGTGCTTCTAGCCAAGAAAACGGCGGTAAAACGAAAAATAAACAATGATTTAAGGGAACGATGATGACGCTCAAGAAAACCTTACTGGCTTCCGTTATTGGTGCAGTGGTTGCGGGTACGACGTTACTACCGATGACCGCAAGTGCTGAAACGCTGCGTATTGGCTACTCCGCCGACCCTGAAACCCTCGATATCCACGAGCAGCTTTCTGGCGGCGTCTTGCGCTTTTCTCATATGGCATTTGATCCGCTGGTGCGCTGGACAAAAGATTTTGAGTTTGAGCCGCGCTTAGCCACCGAGTGGGAGCAGGTCGACGAAACCACCATGCGCATGACCTTGCGTGAAGGCGTTACCTTCCACTCAGGTAACGAATTCACCGCCAAAGACGTGGTATGGACCATTGAGCGTCTGAAAGAGAGCCCTGACTATCGCGCTATTTTTGAGCCGGTTGCCAGCGCCGAAGCCGTTGATGACTACACCGTTGAAATTGTCACCACCGAACCTTACCCGCTGCTACTCAACCTGGCTACCTACATCTTCCCGATGGATAGCGAGTTCTATAGCGGTGAAACCGAGGGCGGCAACGACAAAGGTGAGATCGTTAAAGCTGGCAACTCCTTTGCTTCGCGCAATGTTTCCGGTACTGGTCCGTTCATGGTGACTGACCGCCGTCAGGGTGTACGGGTAGATTTTGAGCGCTTCGAAGACTACTGGGATACCGAAAGCGAAGGCAATGTCTCTAATATCGTGCTGACACCCATCGCTGAGAACGCCTCACGGGTTGCCGCCCTGCTCTCTGGCGGTGTCGACTTTATTGATGCCGTGCCTCCCAACGATTTGGATCGCGTACGCGAGGCCGACGGCGTTAATCTGGTTGAGGTTGACGGTACGCGTATCATTGGCTTCCAAATGAACGAAGACCGCGTTGAAGCCTTCCAGGATGCCCGCGTTCGCCAAGCGGTTGATCTGGCTATTAACCAGGAAGGCATTGCCGACCGCTTAATGCGCGGCTTCGCGACGCCCGCCGGACAGATATCACCCAAAGGTTACTCCGGTCACAACCCAGACTTAACGCCACGCTACGATATTGAACGCGCCAAAGAGCTAATGGCCGAAGCGGGCTACGCAGACGGCTTCAGCGTTGAAATGATTGCCCCCAACAATCGCTACGTAAACGATGCCCAGATCGCCCAAGCGGTCGCCAATATGCTGGCACAAATCAATATTGACGTTGACCTGCGTACCATGCCCCTGGCGCAGTACTGGCCTGAGTACGATACCCGCCAATCGGATATGGCGATGATCGGCTGGCACGCGGATACCGAAGATACCGCTAACTTCTTCCAGTATCTAACCTTCTGCTTCGATGAAGAGACCGGTGCTGGCCAATACAACTACGGTGGCTACTGCAACGAAGAGATCGACGCACTCGTCACCGAAGCCGATAGTGAAACCGATTTGGAAAAACGCAACGAAATGCTGCGCGAAGCCGAAGCCATGCTCTATGAAGACGTCGGCTATATCACACTGCACTGGCAGAACCTTGCTTACGCGGCCGCTGAAGGGGTTGAGATTGAGCCTGTAGTCAACGCCCTTGACTTCCCCTACCTGGGTGACTTGGTCATTAATCGCAGCGACGATTAAGCGCTCACAGCGCTGATTGATTAAATGCCTAGAAAAGAGTCACTACAGCGTTAACAGCCAACAAGTAAACCGCAAGGATGCTTCGCTCCCTAAGCGTTTAGGGGGCGAAGCCTTTTAGCTGGCAGTTCGCGTCTGTGAGAACTCTGCATAACATGCCCCTACTCCCTTTGATGAACCCCTCATATAGGTGGCGTACGCCATGATTGCCTTTTTAATCAAGCGGCTGATGCACGCGATTTTGGTGATGTTTGTCATCAGCGTGCTGGCCTTCGCCATTCAGGATAACCTGGGTGACCCCATACAGCAGATGGTTGGCCAGTCAGTGCCGGAGAGCGAGCGTGAAGAGATTCGCGAGCGCTTTGGCCTCAATGACCCCTTCCTGGTGCAGTACGCTCGTTTTGCTAAAAACGCCGTTCAAGGCGATTTTGGCTACTCGTACTTTTATCGCGAACCGGCGTTAGAAGTAATTGCTCGCCACTTACCCGCCACCCTGGAGCTGGTATTTGCCGCGACGCTGATTATTGTGCTGCTTTCGGTACCCATTGGGGTATATAGCGCCATCAAACCGCGCTCACCGATTTCACGCCTGTTTATGGGTATATCGATTATCGGTATCTCGATTCCAGTGTTCTTGACCGCGATCGTACTGATTCAAATCTTCGCCATCGGCGTCACCGTCACACTGTTCCCCGAAAGTACCGGCTGGGGCGCATGGCTGAATGACTTCTTCTCCACCGAAGGCAATATGCCCTCCTTCGGCCGTGGTTATGATCTCGTTAACGTGGTGGGCAACTGGGACACCAACCTGGCAACTTGGAACGGTTTACAGCATCTAGTGCTACCGGCGGTTTCACTGGCCTCCATTATGCTACCGCTGTTTATCCGTCTGATTCGCGCCGAAATGATGGAAGTCCTGCAGTCGGAGTACGTCAAGTATGCCCGCGCAAAAGGCATCTCTATGCGCCGGGTCTATTTCGTTCACGCCCTTAAAAACACCATGCTACCAGTGATTACCGTGGGCGGCGTACAGATCGGCACCATGGTGGCCTACACCATTTTGACCGAGACCGTTTTCCAATGGCCCGGCATGGGTTTGATGTTTTTGGATGCGATCAACCGCGCCGATATACCGCTGATTGTGACCTACCTGATGATCGTCGGCGTGATCTTTGTCGTCACTAACACCATCGTGGATCTCATCTACGGCATGGTGAACCCCACCGTTAAACTGACTGGGAAGCCCGCATGAGCACCACCAACAATTCCTCCCCAGCGAGCGCCTCACCCAGCCGCTGGGAACGCCTGCGCGACTCCTATATATGGTACAGCTTCAAGCGTGACCGCACCGCCCAGCTCTGCCTGGCTATGTTTATCTGCATGGTTATCGCCGCCTTTGCCTCACCGCTGCTGGCGCCCACGAACCCTTACGACCTATCCCAGATAGACATTATGTCATCTGAACTGCCGCCCTTCTGGATTGACGGTGCAGATGAGCGTTACGCGCTAGGTACCGATGCCCAGGGGCGCGACTTATGGTCGATTGTGCTATATGGCACCCGCGTATCGCTGCTGATTGGTTTCGGTGCGGTTATTTTGCAGGCGCTGCTAGGGGTCACCTTCGGCCTAATGGCGGGCTACCTGGGCGGTCGTGTCGATACGATTTTGATGCGCCTGGCAGACATTCAGCTGTCATTCTCGACACTTATGGTCGCTATCGTGGTGGGCGCTTTGGTCAAAGCGACCATGGGTAGCGCCTTCTATAGCCAGTACGCGGTGATGATGCTGATCCTGATTATCGGCCTGGCCGAATGGCCCCAGTATGCCCGTACCGTGCGCGCCTCAGTGTTGGCAGAGAAAAACAAAGAGTACGTTGATGCCGCCCGCGTGATGGGCCTACGCAGCAAACGGATTATGTTCCGCCACGTGCTGCCCAACACCATGTCACCGATATTCGTTATCTCTACCGTGCAGATTGCCAACGCGATTATCTCTGAAGCGGCGCTTTCGTTTCTGGGACTGGGGATGCCAGAGACCCACCCCTCGCTTGGCTCACTGATCAAATCGGGCTTTGACTACATCCAGTCCGGCTCCTGGTGGATCACCTTGATCCCGGGTGCAGTTCTGGTGGTACTGGTGCTGTCGATCAATCTACTCGGCGATTGGCTGCGTGATGTCATGAACCCACGACTCTACAAAGGCTGAGGACACCATGGCACTACTTGAAGTCAACAACCTCGATGTACGCTTTGCGCTGCGCCAGGGTGAAGTGCACGCCCTGCGCGATATCTGTTTCAGCCTTGAGCGCGGTGAGCGCCTGGGTATTGTCGGTGAGTCCGGCGCAGGCAAATCGGTTGCCGCGTTTTCGCTGCTCAACTTGATCGCCAAACCGGGCTTTATCGCCGGCGGTACGGTGACGTTTGACGGTCAGGTGCTTAACCGCATGTCTGAGCGTGGCCTGCGTAAAGTACGCGGCAACCGCGTTTCGATGATCTTCCAAGACCCAATGATGACGCTTAATCCGGTGCTCTCCATTGGCGAGCAGATGGTCGAGTGCTTAAAAGCCCACCGGCGCATCTCTTCCAAAGAAGCCCGTGCGATCGCCCTGGACAAACTCCAACAGGTGCAAATCCCTTCGCCGGAAACGCGCCTGGATCAGTACCCTCACGAGCTTTCAGGCGGTATGCGTCAGCGGATTATTATTGCCATTGCGCTGCTCCTCGACCCGGACATTATCATTGCCGACGAGCCCACCACGGCACTTGATGTGACCATTCAAGCCGAGATCATGGCGCTGCTACTTGATCTCTGCGAGCAGCACAATGTGGGGCTTATTCTGATCACCCACGACCTGGGCGTGGTCAGCCAGGTCACCCAGCGCATGCTGGTCATGTACGCTGGCCGAGTCATTGAGCAAGGGCCAACACGGGAGATTATCAACGACCCGCAGCACCCTTACACCCAGGGGTTAATCAACGCCCTGCCTCAGATGGCAACGCCGGGTGAAAAGCTCAATCAGATTCGCGGCAGCATGCCGTCACTCTCTAACCTGCCCAGCGGCTGCGCGTTTCATCCGCGCTGCGATTTTATCAATCGTGCCGATGGCCAGCCCCGCCCCGCCTGCACCCAGCAGGTGCCTGAATTTGTCGAATCCGGCAATTGCCGTGTGGCGTGTCATATGGTCGCTGAAATGCTCGAAGATCGCCGTTTGAAAGAGGAAACCTCATGAGTGCGCACGCTGAGGCTATAACGGACAGCCATAATCCTACTCCACGTCAGAACGAACAGAGCGCTGATTCGCTACTCCAGATTCGCGATCTAAAAAAGCGCTTCTCGCTCTCTGGGGATTTTCTCGATCAGCTGCGCTTTAAGGGCGGTAAGCTGGTTCGCCACCAAGAGCACGTTCACGCCATTAATGGTGTGAATCTGGATATCAAACGCGGTGAAGCGCTGTGCGTGGTCGGTGAGTCGGGCTGCGGTAAGTCCACCGTGGCGCGAACTGTCATGGGGCTGCTGACCCCAACAGAGGGTGAGATTCGCTACGACGGCAACCGCATCGATAACTTAAGCTCGCGCCAACTGCTGCCCTATCGCAAGCGGATGCAGATGATCTTCCAGAACCCTTATGCGTCGCTCAACCCGCGCATGACTATTCAGCAAACCCTGGAAGAACCGCTACGCCTGCACCACCCTGATTGGAAGCGGCCGCAAATTCTCGACAAGGTAGAGGAAGTGATGCGCTCAGTGGGCATCGACCCGGACTGGGGCAAACGCTTTGGCCACGAGTTCTCCGGCGGCCAGCGGCAGCGTATTGCCATTGCCCGCGCCCTGGCCGTTGACCCTGAGTTCATCGTTGCCGACGAGCCTATCTCCGCACTGGACGTCTCGATTCAAGCCCAGGTGCTCAACCTGCTGATGGAAGCCCAGCAAGAGCGCAATCTGACCTACCTGTTCATTACTCACGACCTAGCCGTCGTGGAGCACTTTGGCACCCGCGTGGCGGTGATGTACTTAGGCACGGTGTGTGAAGTTGCCACCACCGCGACACTGTTCGATAAGCCGCGCCACCCCTATACCCAGGCGCTGCTCTCGGCCATTCCACGCTTGAAGGATGACCGGCCCCAGCATATTCGTCTCACCGGCGAAGTGCCGACCCCAGTTAACCTGCCTAGCGGCTGCGTGTTTCATGGCCGCTGCCCCCATGCCAATGCGCGCTGTAAGCAAGAGATCCCCTTGCTGCAAACACAGGATGACGGAACCCGAGTGGCGTGCCACGCTGTTGAGGAGGGACGCCTATGAAGCGGGCGTCGTATTCTATACAGCGACCCCAGGCGCTGAGAGGTAGAGCATGGAAATTCGCTGGCTAGAAGATTTTATCGCCCTGGCCAGAACGCGGCACTTCTCACGCGCAGCAGATGATCAAAACGTTACGCAACCCACCTTCTCCCGGCGGATTAAACTGCTTGAGGAGGAGATGGGCGTAACGCTGATTAATCGTCAAACGCTACCGCTCTCACTCACCCCGGCCGGGGAGGAGTTTTTGACCCTGTGCGAACAGGTGACCGACCGGGTGCGGCTGACCCGTGACCGGGTGCGCGAAATTAACGCTGGCCAGCAGCGGCGCATTATGGTCGCAGCACCGCAGAGCCTATTGCCGCATTTTTTACCGGAATGGTTGGCGTCTACGGGGTGGCAAGATCGCGTACAGCCGTATTTGCGGGCGACCGGCTGGGTGGCCAATGACTACTTTCAAGCCTTAGCGCGTGCCGAGTGCGACCTGGCTATCTGTTACTGGCCAATTGGGCGCTGCGACCTGGAGATCGACACCAGCGCCTGCAATTATCGTGTGATTGGGCATGAACGACTGATTCCAGTGACTGGGTTAAACCCAGAGGGAGAACCGAACGCACTGCTGCCTGGCTCGCGCCATCAACCGCTGCCTTGGCTTGCCTACCCCAAGCGTGGGTTGTTGGGGTCTGCGGTTAAAGCACACCTAGCCAGGCTCCCCCAAACCACCTATTTAACTGCACAGAGTGAAAATCTCTACGCGGCCGGTATTAAAGAGCTGGTGCTACTTGGCTACGGCATGAGTTGGCTGCCAGAACGCAACGTCGCGGCAGAGCTTGCTCAAGGCACGCTGGTAAGAGCAGGCGATAGTCGCTGGGATGTGCCTATGGAGCTACGGCTATACCGTCATCAAAATCATCGCCACGCGGAGCTGGATAGCCTGTGGAGCGAACTTGCGCCGCCCCGTGTATGACCCCATTTGAGAAAGCTTACTTAAGAGAGGGCACAGCTTTGTATGTCAACCACCCTATTTAACCTGCAACGCGAGCATATAGCGCACCTACAGCGCGCTTATTCGGATATTTTGACCGACCACGGGCTCGATAACCTGGCAATTTACAGTGGCCATGCCAACGACCATTTTGCAGATGACCACGCCCCTCCTTTTCAGGCGTACGGGCACTTCATGCACTGGGTGGGTTTAGCCGATGTGCAGCATAGCTGGCTGATTATTCAGCCAGGAAAGCGCCCCCAGCTCTACTTGTATGCGCCCGCCGACTTTTGGCACCAGCCCACTCAGCTACCCGATGAGCCCTGGGTAGAGGCGTTTGATATCCACTTATGCAGCGAGAAAATCTCCCCACCGCTTTCGGGAAATGCCGCCGTTATTGGCGATATCGAGCGTCTTCCCATCAGCACCCAGCAGGCGCTAAAAGCTGAGCATCACCCTGAGCGCATAGTGTATGCCCTTGATGAATTACGGCTGTTTAAGACGCCCTATGAGATCGCCTGTATCCGTGAAGCCAACCGTTTAGCGATAGCGGGCCATCAGGCATCCCAGGCCGCCTTTATCGGCGCCGCCGGTGAGCTGGATATTCAGCTGGCGTACTTAGCAGCGAGTCGCCAGCGCGAGTCAAACGTGCCCTACCAAAATATTATTGGTTTAAATGAGCATGCTGGCGTGCTGCATTATCAACACTACGACCTTAACGCGCCTAAACAGCGCTATAGCCTGCTAGTGGATGCGGGTCGCCGCTTTCGAGGTTACTGCGCCGATATTACCCGCACATACGCTGGCCCCGATGCCCCCGTCGCGTTTGGCGAACTGGTCACCGCCATGCATGGGCTGAAAGATGAGTTAGTCAAAGGCGTAGCCCCAGGCATTAACTTTTTAGCACTGCACGAGCAGATGCATCACCACCTGGGTGAAATATTGGTGGCTAATGATCTGTTTAAAGGCACCGTAGAACAAGCGGTTGCCGAGGGCGTTACGCGGGTATTCTGCCCTCATGGACTGGGCCACTCGCTGGGCCTTCAAGTGCATGATGTGGCCGGATTACGCCACCCGGATGGCACGCCCGCCCCTGCGCCAGAGCAGCACCCAGCGCTACGGCTGACGCGCACGCTGCGCCCTGGCATGGTCGTTACCATTGAACCCGGGCTCTATTTTATCGCCATGCTGCTCGACCCGCTGCGCAACACCTCACTGCCCATTAACTGGCCGTTGGTCGACCAACTCTCATCCTGTGGCGGTATTCGTATCGAAGATAACGTAGCAGTGACAGAGAGCGGCTTTGATAACTTAACGCCATAAGCCCTCTGTAACGTCTTGCTAATCGGCACTCTACAACGCACTACGCCCGGCTCAAGGCCGGGCGTAGTGATATTTCAGAAGACTTAGCAAAACTAAAACCCAGGCAAAGCTAAAATCCAGTAAAGCTAATGTCTAGTAAAACTTAGAAGCGGTAAGTAACACCACCGCCAATGGTGACGGGTTCGATGTCAACTTCACCACCGACGTTGATATCTGCGTTCACGTCAGCGTAGCTTGCGTAACCGTTGAGCATAATATTATCAGTCACGGCCAGATCAACCCCTACTTGGCCGATCGCGCCGTAGCTTTCATCAACATTCACACCACTCGGCTCACCAGAGAAGCGTGTGTAGTTAAGGCCAGCACCAACGTAAGGCTGTACACGTGAATCCAGGCCACCCATCGGGTAGTAATTCACGAGTAGATTAACAGGTAGACGATCAACACTACCCACATCGCCTAAGGCAGAGGTGTTCAGATCGTGCTCGAACTTCTCAGAGCTGTTGAGTTCAACGCCAACCTTATCAGTAAACAGATAACCAGCACCAAAGGTGAAGCCGCGAGCGCTCTGCACGTTCAGTGAATCACCATTCAGATTGCCATTACCTGACCCCGTATCCGTTTGGGCAACACCACCACGAACGAATACATCGCCAGCGTTATAAGCGAGAGCCGCCTGGCTTGCCAGTGCGAAACCGGCAGTGATTACAGCAGCAGAAATCAGTTTCATATTACTCATAAGGGTCATCCTCTATGCAGCGCGCAGTTCCTTGCGCTTGGGGATTGCGGTACTTGCTATCCAACTTTCCTGTACAGGGTATAGTATACGAACACCGTTTCCAAATTGCTTGTAAAATATTGTTATAAGAAACTGAACCCTGATAGTTTTCTAATATAAAATCCGGGCACAAAAAAAAGTCCCCCGAAGGGGACCAGGTGGAGCACGCCAGCTCACTCGGTTTGTTGCTACCAGCCGGTAGCAACGTGGATGAAGAAGGAAAAGAAGCCAGATAGTTAATTACGCCTCTCTATTCACTCATCCTTTGCCATATACATTGCGATCTGCGTGCCACTTTTTTAAATATCATTAAAAATCAAATAGTTAATAAAAAACCACTTCACTAGCATCAACCTCCGACGCACTGCAGCAAACAAAATGCACCAGCATTGCGCGCTTTGAGGTCTTTTTGCATCACAAAGCATCATATGCGTTTGTTTACGCTTCGGAATCCTCAGATTAGTGGTTGGGTGTCACGATGATTTTCACTTGAGCTTTGTCGTTTAGCAGTGCCTCAAAGCCCTCCTCCACGATATCCGCCAGTGGAATGCGCTGGGTCACCATGTCCTCGGCGCGGAAGTAGCCCCGCTGCATCAGTGCCATTACCGCTGGGTAAACATGGCGATAGGCAATAATGCCCTTCATGGTGCGCTCTTTGATGACTAGGTCGTTAGGCTGGAAGCTGGCCTCTCCTTCCCAGATACTCACCACCACCACTTCGCCCCCTTCGTGGGTGCTGTGCAACGCCTGATTCAGCACGTCAGGAATGCCGGTGACTTCAAACGCCACGTCTACCCCGCCACCACTCAAGGCTTGTAGCTTCGTAACCGCATCCTCCTGCTGTGGGTCAACCACAATGGCCCCTAACGCTTCGGCTTTGGCTTTCCGTGAAGGCGCGACCTCAACGGCATATATTTGAGCAGCGCCTGCGGCTTTTAGCGCTTCAATGGTCATCAAGCCAATTGGCCCCGCGCCAAAAACTACCGCGCTATCCCCGGCTTTCAGGCAGCTTTGGCGCACCGCATGCAGCGCTACCGCCGCGGGCTCTACCAGTGCACCCTGCTCGAAGCTGAGGTCATCCGGCAGCTTGTGCACCATGTGTTCCCCCATCACGGTGAACTCGGAAAAGCCGCCGCCACCGCCCGAAAGGCCGTGAAAGCCCAGCAAGGGCGTGAGGTTGTAGCGCTCCATCTGATAAGCGCCATCCTTGTTGGGGGAAAGGATCGGCTCAATCGCCACGCGGTCGCCTACCTTCACCCGCGTGACTTTCTCGCCGACCTCTACCACTTCCCCAGCGAACTCATGGCCCATAATGATCGGCGCCTGTTCGCCGCTAATGGGGTGCGGCTTGCCCACCGGAATAAAAATCGGCCCGGCAGCATACTCGTGTAAGTCACTGCCGCAAATACCACAGGCAGCCACTTTCACTTTCACTTCATGGGGGCCGCTGATAGTGGGAACCGAAACTTGCTCAACGCGTAAATCTTTTGCTGCGTACCAAACCGCTGCCTGCATGCTTGACTGACTCATGGGTTACCCTTCCTGTTAAGACGTATGATGAACCGGCTGCAGCCCATAGACAGGCGTTTCCAGTCCCTCCATGCGTGCCTTTAACTGCAGCGCTAAATAGTGTGAGTAGTGCCGCGACTGGTGCAGGTTGCCGCCGTGGAACCACAGCGCCTCTTGCTGGGTGGGTTTCCACATATTACGCAGCTCGCCCTCCCAAGGGCCGGGGTCTTTGGTGGTGTCAGAGCCCAGGCCCCAGCACTTGCCGACTTTATCCGCCACTTCCTGAGAGATAAGCCGCGCCGCCCAGCCATTCATGGAGCCATAACCGGTGGCGTAGACGATCAAATCTGCCTCTAGCTCACTGCCATCGGTAAGTGTGATGGAGTGGGGGTTAATGCGCTCAATGCCCACACCGCTTCGCAACTTGATATCGCCGTTAGCCACCAAGTCGCAGGCGCCTACGTCGATGTAATAACCTGAGCCCCGGCGCAGGTACTTCAAGAACAGCCCGGAGTCATCGTCACCGAAATCGAGCAGAAAGCCCGCGTCTTCCAGCTTCTGATAAAACTCGGCGTCGCGCTGTTTGATTGCCTCAAACGCCGGGCGCTGAAAATTCGGAAGCACCTTGTAGGGGATCGAGGCAAAAATCAGATCAGCCTTGTCGTGGGTTAAGCCATTGGCCACCGCCTCTTCGGAGTAGAGCGGCCCCAGCACTTCCTCCATCAAAGAGTCCGACTTCACAATATGGGTGGATGAACGCTGCAGCATGGTCACATCGGCGTCGTGCTCCCAGAGTGCCGCGGCAATATCGTGAGCGGAATTATTCGACCCCACAATGACGCACTTTTTACCTTGGTAGGCATCCGGCCCTGGGTGCTGGCTAGAGTGCTGCTGTTCGCCTGCGAAGCTCTCTGCGCCCGGAAATGTCGGCACATTGGGCATACCCGACATCCCGGTGGCCATTACCAGCTGTTTCGGGCGTAGCGTGATCTCTTCGCCGTTGCGCTTAACGTTAACCACCCACTCGCCTGCGGCTTCGTCATAACGTGCATTCTGACACTCAGTGGAACTCCAATAATTGAGCTCCATCACTTTTGTGTACATCTCCAGCCAATCGCCCACCTTGTCTTTGGGGGCAAACACCGGCCAGTTTTCAGGGAAAGGAATATAGGGAAGGTGGTCGTACCAGACTGGATCATGCAGGCAGAGGGATTTATAGCGCTTGCGCCAGGAGTCACCGGCTCGCTCGTTGCGCTCTATGATGATGGTCGGCACGTCCATCTGCTTCAGCCGCGCCCCAAGGCCAATCCCACCTTGGCCTCCGCCGATGATTACGCAGTAAGGCTGTTGGGTATAGCCAAGCTCTGCCTCTTCGCGCTCCCGTGACTCTAACCAGGTTTCACGCTGTTTATTGGCCCCGTGCTCAGCTCCTTTTGGGCGGTTGTGGTTACGCGGTTCGGGGTAGTCATGAAGCGACTGCATAGTGGTTAGTAGCGTCCAGCATTTGCCGTCTTTTAGACGCAGGTAACCTTTGCCGCTGGCGACCGCGGTCTCAAAGGTAAACCACGCCTCACTGATATCGCCGTTTTGGGTAGCTTCGCCTTCTAGCTGCCAGTTCGAAGGACGTGTGTTCTCCAGGGTGGCATTGAGCAAGGCCTGAATAGCATCTTTTCCCTCACAGGTTTTTAAATTCCAGGTAAAGGTTACAAAGTCGCGCCAGTAGCACTCCTCATTAAATAGCGACAAAACACGCTGAATATCCTGGGCTTGCAGCGCTTTATCAAAATCACTCAGCCACCCTTGGACAGTCGCCGTGGCGGTTTGATGTGTTTGTGTCGGTGTCTGTGACATAGCGAGAACTCCATCGTTTGTTATTGTTGAATTGCTTGTGAGACACCCAACTCCAAGCATCCGCCGTGCCAAAACACACAAAGCCACTACAACCAACTGAAAGATAACGTTATTTAATAAAACGAAGCGGCGATAAGACGTAGTGAGGAGGTGGACACCTGTCACACTGTTTACAGCTAGGTGTTACAGGTGTAACGCACGACTAACGGCGTAATAGCACTGCGTTGACACCCACGCCAGAGCGCATAGGCTGGAAGGACAATAACAATCCCTACGGTGAACTACGCCATGCCTACTCAATCGCCTCTGCCTGCACGGCTGCAATCCGTCCAGCGCCAGCATATTGAGCATATTTTCCAGCTCGGCGAAGGCCTGGAAGTTCCGCAGCTACCGGCCCAGCAAACCATTCGGCGTTCCTGGCTGCGCTGCCTAAACGAGTACCAGCTCGATCCCACCCAGCCACGCCCAGCCCGGGTAGTGCCCCAGCAAATCCTGATTGAGCACCGGGAATCCGTGGATGAACTCCTGCATGTGGCAAGAGCCGGGGTTGACCAGCTTTATCAGCAAATTGCGCAACTCGGCTACGTGCTACTGCTCACCGACCACCGCGGGATAACCGTTGAGTTTCGTGGCGATCCCAACCAAGACCAGCAACTGCGCAAAGCAGGCCTTTATCTCGGTGCTGACTGGGACGAACGCTTTGCGGGCACCTGTGCCGTAGGCACCTGCCTGCATGATCGCCAGGCGATTATCTGCCACCGCCAGGAGCACTTCGACGCCTCGCATATTTCGCTTACCTGTACTGCCGCCCCCATCGCCGACCCACAAGGCAACGTCATGGCCGTGCTGGATATCTCCGCGCTGCAATCGCCTACCCAGCATGAGAGTCAAAATTTCAGCCTCTCGCTGGTAACGCTCTACGCACGCATGATTGAGGACGCCTATTTTCTCCAGCGCTACCGTGACTGCCTGATGGTGCGGCTGGATACCTCGCGAGAGTTCGTGCATGTAAACGGGCGCGGACTCATCGCCATTGAAGAGAACGGGCAAGTGATTGCTGCCAACGCAGTGGGTCGTGATCTGATAAGTGAACACCAGCGCCGTTGGCCACCCTGGTCAGCCCATCACACCCCAATGCTGGGGGAGCTATTCGAGTGCGAGATCGCCGATGTACTCAGCATTAATAGCGCCACCGACGATCAACTGCGTGCTTTTCGCGCCAGGGTCGATAACACGATCTACTTTATTAGCCTGCTGGAGCCACGCCGCCCGCGCCCTGCTCAGCAAGCACAACCTCTCGCCTCCAGCCTGCCGGAACCACTGGTACGCCTCGGCGCCGACGACCCCGCCATGCGCAAAGTGCAGAAACTGGCTGAACGGTTGCGCAACGAAGCCAGCGTCAATGTGCTGATTAGCGGAGAAACCGGCACCGGCAAAGAGGTCGTTGCCCGTGCTCTGCATGACAGCGGCAACCGATCTAAAGGCCCCTTTATCGCAGTAAACTGTGCCGCCATTCCCGAAGCGCTGATCGAAAGCGAGCTGTTTGGTTACGAGCCCGGCGCCTTTACCGGCGGGCGCGCCAAAGGCATGCGCGGGCTGATTCCCCAAGCCCACGGCGGCACACTGTTTTTAGATGAAATCGGCGATATGCCGCTGGCCCTGCAAACCCGCCTACTGCGCGTACTGGCCGAGCGAGAAGTGATGCCTCTTGGGGCCAATAAGCCTGAAAAGGTTGATATTCGGGTGATTACCGCCACTCATCGCAATATCGATTCGATGATCCAGCAGGGTGAGTTCCGCGAAGACCTCTATTACCGCCTTAACGGGGCTCAACTGCGCCTGCCCGCGCTACGCGACCGCGCCGATAAGCTCTACGTTATCCGCCGCGTATTTGATGACATCATCCAGGAGCGAGCCTCCAGCCAATCACCGCGCCTGCGGGCCGATGCCATTAGCGCCCTACTAGCTTACGCCTGGCCCGGTAATATCCGTCAGCTAAAGAATGCGCTGGCCTTTGCACTGGCCACCTCAGAAAACGAAGAAATCACCGTTCATGACTTACCTGAGCAGTGCCTAAGCCAACGCATCACTCGGCAAGCAACTCCCCTGCCTGCAGACGCTGGTAGCGACAGCGATCACACATTGCTGGAAATGCTCAAGGAGCAGCACTGGAACATTAGCGCCGTGGCTCGCGCTCTCGGGGTTTCAAGGCCCACGATATACCGGCAAATGCAGCGCCAAGACATAGTGCCGCCGAATTGGCAGGGGTGATAAAAAGCTACTTCAAAGCTTTTGATTGGGAAATAACTGCAACATATCTTGAGAACACGGTGCGAGGGCAGGTTGAAGCGAGGGTCTTTCGCCATGGATGGCGAAAGTAGCGCCCACGGATGGGTTAACAGCGCCCTCGCGGAAACCTGCACTCGGCACAGTGTTGTGCAGAATGCCAGCCAGCTACCACTACCTCTTGGCCTTGAGGGTGACCCTCACGTACACTTGTTTGAATCCGTTTATCCTTTTATAAACCCGCTTTCGACAAGCCGAGGCCCTCCCATGGCGTTTGACTCCACTTCTTCCTATATCGCAACCGATGCGCTTAAGCAGGCGGTGAATGCTGCCGTGGTGCTCGAGCGGCCGCTGTTGATCAAAGGCGAGCCGGGTACCGGCAAAACCCTGCTGGCTGAAGAGCTGGCTGAATCTCTCGATACTCAGTTGATTACCTGGCATATCAAATCCAGCACCAAGGCGGCCCAGGGCTTATACGAGTACGATGCAGTCAGCCGCCTGCGGGATTCTCAGCTAGGCGTTGAAGGCGTGGAAAACGTCGCCAACTACATCAAACCCGGCAAGCTGTGGGAAGCCTTTACCGCCAATCAACGGGTGGTGCTACTGATCGACGAGATCGACAAGGCCGATATCGAATTCCCCAACGACCTCCTTCAAGAGCTGGATCGTATGGAATTCCACGTTTACGAAACCGGCGAAACCATTCGCGCCGAACAGCGCCCGATTATTGTTATTACCTCGAATAATGAAAAAGAGCTGCCAGACGCGTTCCTACGCCGCTGCTTTTTCCACTACATTGAGTTCCCTGACCGCGAGACCATGCAGGCGATTGTCGATGTGCACTTCCCGGATATCGCCCCCAAGCTGGTCAGCGAAGCCTTAGAGGTATTTTTCGAGCTACGTAAAGCGCCAGGCCTCAAAAAAAAGCCTTCCACATCTGAACTAGTCGACTGGCTCAAGCTACTGATGGCTGACAATATTGCTCAAGAGGCGCTCTACAACCGCGATCCGTCCAAAGCACTTCCACCCATGGCCGGCGCCTTGGTCAAAAACGAGCAGGACACCCAACTGCTGGAACGCCTGGCGTTTATGATCCGTCGCCAAAAAGGCACAGGCCGCTAAGCCATGTTTATTGGCCTATTCGAAACACTAAAGCGTGCGGGCGTTCCGGTATCGCTACGTGAGCTGCTGGATCTTCACGCCGTGGTGGAACGCGGTGTGGTGTTCGCCGATATGGAAGCCTTCTATCAGGTGGCCCGCACGGTGATGGTCAAAGACGAACGCCACTTTGACCGCTTTGATCGTGCCTTCGCCGCCTGGTTTAAAGGCCTTGAGGATATGGACGCCGCCATTGAAGCGCTGATCCCCGATGACTGGCTACGCCGGGAGTTTGAGAAGCAGCTTACCGACGAAGAGAAAGCCAAGATCGAATCCCTGGGCGGCCTCGAAGAACTCATTGAGACGTTCAAAAAACGCCTGGAGGAGCAAAAAGAGCGCCACGCGGGCGGCAATAAATGGATCGGCACCGGCGGCACCAGCCCCTTTGGCGCCTACGGCTACAACCCGGAAGGCATTCGCATTGGTCAGGATGGCTCCCGCCACCGCCGCGCCACCAAGGTCTGGGACGAGCGACGCTTCCGCGATTACGATGATTCTCTGGAATTAGGCACGCGCAATATCAAAATGGCGCTGCGTCGCCTGCGCAAGTTTGCCCGCCAAGGGGCGCTAGATGAGTTTGACGTGGATAGCACTATTCGCGAAACTGCCAAGGACGCCGGGCTACTCAACGTTCAGATGCGCCCGGAGCGCCATAACGCCGTTAAAGTGCTGCTATTTTTGGATGTGGGCGGCTCGATGGATGATCATATTCGCGTCTGCGAAGAACTGTTCTCTGCCGCCCGTTCAGAGTTCAAGCATCTTGAGCACTACTACTTTCATAACTGCCTTTACGAAGGGGTTTGGCGAAACAATATGCGTCGGGGTAACGAGCGGATCCCGACCATGGATGTTTTGCACACCTACGGTGCGGATTACCAGGTCGTGATTGTCGGTGACGCGGCCATGTCGCCCTATGAGGTCACCCACCCCGGCGGTAGCGTAGAGCACTTTAACGACGAAGCGGGCGGCGTGTGGCTGAAGCGTTTATGCGAAACGTTTCCCCGCCTGGCGTGGCTTAACCCGATGCCACCCCGGGCATGGGAGTACACCTACTCTACTCAACTAATCCGCGAGATCATTGATGACCGCATGTACCCCATGACCATGGAGGGTTTGGAAACCGCCATGCGCGAGCTAGCAAAGAAGTAGTCTGATTATCTGGCCATGCGCGTCAGCACGTCGTGGTGAGTCAGCTTGCGATGCAAAATGGCCATCACGATGTGCCCTACGATCAACGCTAACAATGTCCAGCCTAGCTCACCGTGGAGCAAACCGCCCAGATCTGTCATCCAGGTGATTTCCTCGCCTTCAAAACCTGACATCAGCGTAAAGCCAAACACCTCAAGCGAGCGGCCCGAACCGTACTGGCGAATAAGCGCAATCGTCGGAATCACCATCATCAAGCCGTAGAGAACAAGATGGCCCAACTTTGCCATAACGCTCACCGATGGCGGACGGCGCGATGCATTGGCCA
Organism: Halomonas sp. ATBC28; assembly: GCF_005937175.1. NCBI lineage: Bacteria > Pseudomonadati > Pseudomonadota > Gammaproteobacteria > Oceanospirillales > Halomonadaceae > Halomonas > Halomonas sp. ATBC28. Next base: position 71,140 of record NZ_VCQL01000020.1, read on the forward strand.
ACGCCCATATCGCTCTCAGTACGACTAAGGTCAGTAGCAATACACCCACTGGGTAATGGGTTCCCCAGAAGAACTCTTCAAAGGGTGTGTCCGGAAAAAGCCAGTGCGCCGTGGCACTCGTAAACTGCCAAGCAAACAGTAGCGCCATCCCCCAATGCAACAAGCGGCTAATCGCACCGTAACGTTGACTGTTATCCATTATCGGTAATGCCATGCAGCTTCTCCCTTCTTTTAATAAGCTAGTCGTGATGCTTATTTTATCGGGGCAACACGTAAATAACATGGCAACAACGTGCAACTTGGTTGCACAAACTGGAACGCAGCGTTTCCTAAGGGCTATTAAAGCGACTGCGGGAAATCGTTTAAGCCCTTCAAAAATGCCTGTTTGGCCGTTTCAAACGCCTTAGGGTCATGTTTAAAGCGGCGCAGGATAAGCGCTTCATCCAACACTAGGGTAGGCGCTAATTCGCGAATACTCTTGGCAGGGTGGCGAGCGCCCAAGCCAATACGCTTTCCATCCACCCCGCCGAACCAGCGCTTAATGCCACTTTTTTGATAGAACGCTTCTCGTTCGGCGTTATCCACTTCGACCCGTAGCGGCGCTTTCAGAGTAAGCTCGCTGATCAAACGCTGCTGGGCATCTGTCTGGTCAAGTGCGCAGGCGTGGGTCACGGTCATACCCTCGCCTTCTTCGTCCAGCACTAGCAGCGCTAGCGCTTGGGGTTTACCCTGGCCGTCAACGGCAGCAAACAGTCGCGCGGCTTCCTGAGGAAATAACACACTGCAGGTGCCGGTGAACACGACCAGCGGCGTTAGACCAGCCTGTTGCCCGTATACCTCAGCGCATAGTCGCGCCAGACAGGCGTTGCGCTGGGCCTCTGCGTTAACGTGTACGACCTTCATATGAATCATCCTCAGCGACTAAAAAGCCGCAAGCCTAGAGTAATTATCGCCGTTTTGACAGCGCGACATGCCTCACGCGTCCTCTATTCATTTTTACTGATACTGAACACTACTGTTAACAATCTGTCGAAGATAACTGTAAGCGTGAACATCACTTAGAAGGAGCTAGCATGCCCACCTTTATGAATGACCCTACCATGCCCACACCAAGCTTCCCCGGTAGCCACATGGTAGTCGATGATCACTATGTGTTTATTTCAGGACTGACCGTTGGCGATCTCTCTAACGGCCACGCAGTCAAAGGCGACGTTAAAGAAGAGACTCGCCTTGTGATGCGCGCACTATCGCGCATGCTTGAAATGGAAGGCGGCAGCTTAGCGGATATAGTGCGGGTGGATATCCACCTCACGGATCTACACGCTATCCAAGACATGGACACTGTTTACGCGGAGTACTTTGAACCTGGCCGCTACCCTGCCCGCACCTGCACCGAATCCCCTAACCTCTACGGCGGAAGCAGTATTGAAATCACTGTGATGGCGAAGCGCCCGCATCAATCAGCGCAATAACCGCCTCAATATCGATATGGGCTTCCAGCATATCGGCTAAACGGTCAAGCTCACGTTCTCGGTGAGCTTGATAATCGCTCTGCTCTCCATTAACGAGTCCCAACTGCTTCAGTAGGGCTTGGCAGGCCTCCGGGTGGTCAAATAACCCGTGCAGGTAAGTACCGATTATTTGGCCATCCTCACTGACGGCGCCTTCTGGTCGGCCTTCTATGTCAAATAATGGCGCGTTAAGCGCCTGCCCTTCACTTACGCCATTATGAATTTCATATCCGGTGACGGTTACCCCTTCAGCAACGGTCACGCCGCGAACATTGCGTAGCTGTTTGCCTGCCACCATTCGGGTGGTCAGCGGCAACAAGCCCAAGCCCGCCACTTTTACTGGCTTACCCTCCAGACCATCAGGGTCATCCACCCATTCGCCCAGCATTTGAAAGCCACCGCAAATACCTAACACCTTGCCGCCGTAGCGCAGGTGGCGCTGAATGGCGTTATCCCAGCCCTGTTGCTTTAACCACGCCAAATCGCTCGCGGTACTTTTACTACCGGGCAGAATGACCACATCGGCGGCGGGTATCGGCTGGCCGGGCCCCACAAAGGTCAGCGATACCTGTGGGTGCAACCGCAGCGGATCGAAGTCAGTATGGTTACTGATGCGCGGTAGCGCCGGAACGATCACGTTAAGTGTCTGGCTAGCCTTTTCGGCGTGGGTTAAACCAATGCTATCTTCAGCATCGAGTACTAGCCCCTGCAGATAAGGCAGTGTTCCGAATACGGGTTTTCCCGTACGCTCCTCCAACCATTCAAGCCCCGGCTTAAGCAGCGCTATATCACCTCGAAAGCGGTTGATAATAAAGCCTTTGGTACGCGCCTGTTCGCTCTCGCTCAACAGCGCCAACGTACCTACCAATTGGGCGAATACCCCACCGCGGTCAATATCGCCCACCAGTATCACTGGACAGTCAGCCGCTTCGGCAAAGCCCATATTGGCGATATCCCCCTCGCGTAGGTTGATCTCAGCAGGGCTGCCCGCCCCTTCGGCAATAATGACATCAAAGCGGTTTTCCAACGCCTGCCATGCCGCCATCACGCTCTCTTTCGCGGTGCGTTTATAGGCGTGGTAATCCAGCGCATCCATATGGCCATGCACTTTGCCGCGTAAAATCACCTGGGCGCCACGATCGGTTTCCGGCTTTAACAGTACCGGGTTCATATCACTGTGGGACGCTAAATAGCAGGCTTGCGCCTGTAACGCCGTGGAACGGCCAATCTCGCCGCCGTCCTCAGTCACGGCGCTATTCAATGCCATATTCTGGGGTTTAAATGGCGCCACCGATACTCCACGCCTTGCCAGCGCGCGGCAAAGGGCAGCCACCACAGTGCTTTTACCCGCATCCGAGGTGGTGCCTTGAATCATCAGTGTAGCCATAAAGAAGTCTCGTCCAGGTGAACAAGAGCGAGACTTTAGCGGGAGGGGCTAAGCGGTGCAATGTGTTCAATCTCCGCTTAAGCACGCTGCTGCCCTTAATAATCAAAAATACTTTTTATTGCCATCAATTCGTCATACGCCATCTCTAGGCTGACACCTAATAAATGAGATCGATCTCATTGCATTCATAACAGGTATTTCCATGGCAGATTTACTTAGTGTGGCCAAACTCGCAGGAGTCTCTCGGGCAACCGCGGCGCGGGCTTTTTCAAACCCCGACTTGGTACGCCCCGCTACCCGTGAAAAAGTGTTTAACGCTGCCCAGCAGTTAGCGTTTAGGCCAAATAAAATCGCCCAACAGCTGCGCTCTCAAGCGACACAGATGATTGGCGTGATGGTGCCCAGTCTCGATAACCCCGTATTCGCCGAGCAGCTACAAGCCATGGAAGTGGCCGCCCGCGCGTCTGGCTACTCACTGATCGTTACCACCAGCGAATACTCGCCCAGCCGCGAGGGTGACATTGTTGAGGAGATGCTGCGCCAGCGCGTGGACGGCTTGGTGCTGACCGTGGCTGAAGCGGATAACAGTGCCGTGCTGAACACGCTGCGCTTAGAAACCACCCCGTGCTTACTAGTTTACAACCCGCCAGGGAAAAGTGGTTTTCCCTCTATTGGCGTCGATAACCGCGCTGCCAGCGCTGATGCCACCCGCCATTTAATCACCCTGGGTCATGAGCGCATTGGCATGGTCGCTGGCCCGCTGCTGCAATCAGACCGCGCCCGGCAGCGCTTTGACGGTTACTGCCACGCTATCCGCGAGGCAGGCCTGATCGCACGCCCGTTGGTTGAGATGACCCGCCATACCCAAGCTGACCTGAAAAGCCTAACACCTGCACTGCAAGGGCCAGAGGCTCTCAGCGCGGTGATCTGTACCAATGATCTGCTCGCCATCAGCCTGATGGGCGAATTACAACGCGCAGGTTTTAACGTGCCTGGCGACCTTTCTGTGATGGGCTTTGATGGCATTGCCTTAGGCAAGCACCTCTACCCATCGCTATGCACCATTGAGCAGCCTCGCGCCGACATTGGGCGCACCGCGGTTCACACCTTGTTAGCCATGATTCGGGGAGAAAAATGCACGCCCGCTCCCCTGCCCCACGCATTGCGTAAGGGCGAAAGTGTCGGAATCCCGGCATCCCGCAAGTCCACGTTAAGCACTTTATAGAGGAACTTGGTATGAGTCTTAAACGCATGAACCTTAAGCATCTTTATCAAGCGTTACTGGCCACGGCGGTTATCAGTGCGTCAGGGGTCGCCACTGCCCAGTCAAGCGACAACGCTATCTGCTACAACTGCCCGCCTGAGTGGGCGGACTGGGGCACTCAGTTGCGTTTGATCGAACAGGAGACCGGCATTCGCGTGCCGCAAGACAACAAGAACTCCGGCCAATCCTTAGCCCAATTGGTTGCCGAAGCCAGTAGCCCGGTGGCCGATGTCGTTTACTACGGGGTGACCTTCGGCATTCAAGCCATGGAAGAGGACGTAGTGGCGCCCTACCAGCCCGAACACTGGGATGAGATTCCTGAAGGTCTAAAAGACCCCGAAGGTAACTGGTTTGCCATTCACTCTGGTACCCTCGGTTTTATGGTCAACGTTGACGCCTTGGATGGCGCGCCGGTGCCCACTTCCTGGGAAGATCTGCTCAAGCCCGAGTATCGCGGCATGGTGGGTTACCTTGACCCGGCCAGCGCCTTTGTTGGCTACGTCGGTGCCGTGGCGGTCAACCTAGCCATGGGTGGCGATCTTAATGACTTCACTCCGGCGATCGACTACTTCAATCAGCTAGCCAAAAACGACCCGATTGTGCCCAAGCAAACCAGCTACGCTCGAGTACTTTCTGGTGAGATCCCGATTCTTCTCGATTACGACTTCAACGCTTACCGCGCACGCCATAGCGATGGTGCCAACGTAGAGTTTGTGATTCCCGAGGAGGGCAGCGTGGTAGTGCCCTATGTTATGAGCCTGGTAAAAGATGGCCCTAACCCCGAAAACGGTCAGCAAGTGCTTGATTTCGTGCTCTCTGACCAAGGCCAAGCGGTATGGGCAGATGCTTACCTACGTCCCGTGCGCGCCAGCGCCATTTCCCCCGAAGCACGCGAAGTCTTTCTGCCCGATAGCGAGTATGCCCGCGCCGAGGCACTTGACTACCCCGCCATGGCGGCTGCTCAACGTAGCTTCTCTGAGCGGTATCTGTCGGAGGTTCGTTAATCATGACAGCGGCATCCAAGCAGCCCTCCGGGGCTGCTTCTTACCTAAGTCGACCATCGACGATGGTAGGCCCAGCCCGGCGTAAACGCTTTATCGCGTTGTTCGCCTTACTGCCTGCCCTGGTGATTTTCTGCGCCTTTTGGCTACTGCCTTTTTCGCGTCTGATCATGATGGGCGCCGAGGCTGATCCAAGCAGCGGTATTAGCGCTTACCTGACTATTCTTACCCATCGTCAGTACTTAATCAGCCTAGCGACCACCGTTGGTCTTTCGCTGATAGTGTCACTGGTAGCGGTTGCCATTGCGGGCGTTGCCGGATTTTTTCTCGCCCGCCAGCGTTTTTTTGGCAAGTCCATACTAGTGGCTATCCTCACCTTTCCGCTGGCTTTCCCAGGCGTGGTGGTGGGCTTTTTGGTCATCATGCTGGGAGGGCGTCAAGGTGCCTTGGCGCAGACCAGCCTGTGGCTGTTTGGCGAGCGCTGGATGTTCGCCTACTCACTGGCCGGGCTATTTATTGGTTACCTTTACTTCTCCATTCCTCGCGTTATCACCACTGTGATGGCTGCCTGCGACAACCTGGATAGAAGCCTTGAAGAGGCAGCTCGCTCGTTAGGTGCTAACACCTGGCAGGTCACCAAAGACGTCATCGTACCCGGCATTGCTCCCGCGCTGCTCTCAACCGGTGCCATCTGCTTTGCCACCAGTATGGGCGCCTTTGGTACGGCGTTTACCCTGGGCACGCAGTTGAGCATTCTACCGCTCAATATCTACGGCGAATTCACCAACTACGCTAACTTCGCCATGGCAGCCGCGCTTTCAGTGGTATTGGGCGTGATCACCTGGATGGCATTGAGTCTTGCCCGCAGGCTGGCTGGCGGCAACTTGGGAGCCTCGGTATGAAATCTCGCCTACGCTTCACGCTGCAATTGGGCTTCACCCTGCTGGTGTGCCTGTTCATGATCGTGCCCGTCGCCATGTCGGTCATGGCGGGGCTGACCGAAAACTACTTTGTCGGCCTTGAGAGTGGCCTGACCCTGCGCTGGGTGGATGAGGTGTGGCAGCTCTACGCCGATACCATCTGGCTCTCAATTAAACTGGCGCTGGCCTGCTTATTGATCACTATCCTGATTGGCGTACCCGCCGCCTATGGCCTGCTGCGCAGCCGTCGCCGCTGGGCCAATGCGCTTGAAGAACTCCTACTGCTACCAGTTGCCGTGCCTGGGCTGGCCACCGCGCTTGCCCTACTGCTTGCCTATGGCAGCTACCGTGAATTTCGTGGCAGCTGGCTATTTATTCTTGTTGGCCATGTGCTGTTTACCTTGCCCTTTATGGTGCGCGCGGTGCTCTCCGTGATGCAAACCGCCAAGCTTCCCCAACTGGAAGAAGCCGCCGCCAGCTTAGGCGCCAGTTTTCGGCAACGCTTTTTCGGGGTGGTCATCCCCAACTGTATGAGCGGTATTTTGGCGGGGGCGCTGATGGTGGTCACCCTATCGATCGGTGAATTCAACATTACCTGGATGCTGCATACCCCATTAACCAAAACGCTACCGGTCGGCTTAGCCGACAGCTATGCCTCGATGCGCCTTGAAATCGGCTCAGCCTACACGCTGATATTTCTGGTGATGGTGGTGCCCTTGCTAGTGGCGATTCAGTGGGCAGGCCGACTCACCGAGCAGCGCCGCTAAGTTTTATTATTTGAGAATCCGTTATGAGTTCATCTGTCAGCATTACGCTACACCAATGCAGCCGCACCTTCGCTGGCGGCAACACAGCGCTCCAGCCGCTTGATTTGCAGGTTAATGCGGGCGAAACCCTGGTACTGCTGGGCCCTTCCGGCTGCGGCAAAACCACCACCCTGCGCATTATTAGCGGCCTGGAAAGCCCCGACAAAGGCGGGCAAGTAATGTTTGGCGAGCGTGATGTCACCGCTCTGCCGATTGAGCAGCGCGACGTGGGAATGGTGTTTCAAAACTACGCGCTATTTCCCAATATGAGCGTTGCCGACAATATTGCCTATGGCTTGAAAATACAGCGTTTGCCACGTGTCGAGATCGCACATCGGCTTGACGAAGTCATGCATATGGTCGACTTACAAGGCTTTGGTGACCGGCGCATCGACGCCCTCTCCGGCGGCCAAAAACAGCGCGTCGCTCTCGCCCGTGCGATTGCTGTTCGCCCCAAGGTGCTGCTGTTTGATGAGCCGTTGGCAGCGCTAGACGCCAAACTGCGCGACCGCTTACGCATCGAGATCGGCCAACTGCTGCGTGAATTGGGCACCACGGCGGTCTACGTCACCCACGATCAAGATGAGGCGATGGCCTTGGGTGACCGCATCGCGGTAATGCAAGCCGGACGCATTGCGCAGTTGGGCACTCCCCAAGAGATTTATCATCAGCCGGCCAACGCCTTTGTGGCCGATTTTATTGGTGCGGTTAACTGCCTGGACGTGATCAGCACACGCGCCGATGGAGGATTGGTCGTCCATGGAGGTGAACTCATCGCTGCCCATTTGCAGGGAGTATCCACTGTCTACTGCCGTCCAGAAGATATCCAGGTGGTTTCCGTTGACCAAGCCGATGTAAAGGGGAAAGTGGTACAAAGCATTTTCCTGGGCCAGACCCAGCGCCTGATGGTGGACACCGGCGGCGCTTCGCCGCTCCAGATTGAGGCCCCCTCCCGCCAGCGCTGGCCAAACGGTACCGCGATTGGTTTGGCACTCCCCTCCAGCGTGCTTTTTCATCCAGATAAGCCCACTGCCCCTGTTAATGCCAAGGAGATGGCCAATGGCTGATCAAGGTTTAAACGCTCAGAAAGATCCTCATGCCCAGCAATGCCTTATCGCCCAGATTAGCGATCCGCATATCAAGGCGGGCGGGAAACTCTCTTACCGCCAGGTAGATACCGCCAATGCGCTGCGCCAAGCAATCAGCACGCTCAATCAGCTAGCGCCGCGGCCCGACCTGGTGCTAATTAGCGGTGACTTGGTCGATTTTGGCCACCCTAGCGAGTACGCCACCTTTAAGCAGATTCTGGCTGAGTTAATGCTGCCCGTGTACTTGATCCCTGGAAATCATGATGACCGCGAGCATCTGCGCGCCGCCTTTCCCGAGCACCGTTACCTGTTTCAGCACCGCGACTATTTACACTGGGTCGTGGATGACTACCCGGTGCGCATTGTAGGGCTCGACTCATCGGTGCCCGGCAAACCCCATGGTGAGCTAAGCGATGAAAGCCTGCAGTGGCTAGACACTATGCTGGCAGAGCATCCCGAAAAACCGACTCTCGTCATGGTGCATCACCACCCTTTTGTTAGTGGCATCGACCATATGGATCGCCAGCCGCTGAAGCGACCAGACGCGCTAGCCGACGTCATTGGCAAACATGCCCAGGTCGAGCGCGTGCTCTGTGGGCATCTGCACCGTTCGATCCAAGCGCGCTTTGCTAACACTTTGGCGATTAGCTGCCCTGGGGTTTCCCACCAGGTGAGTTTGGATCTCACCCCAGACGGCCCCTCCAGCTTTCAGCTAGAGCCTCCCGGTTACCTGCTACACCAGTGGTCGGCAACTAACGGTATGGTGACTCACCAAGGGTTTATCCAGCGCTATCCTGGCCCCTTCCCGTTTTTTGATGCGAACGGGCTGATTGATTAGGTCGTTAAACTGGGGGCGAGCGCTGTGTTATCTGTGTGAGCCAGCGCCAGCTCCCAGGCTTGTACCATCTGCTTTTTCTCTAATCCCCAGCGGTAACCACCGAGTGCACCGCTTTGTTGAATCACCCGGTGGCAGGGGATCCATAACGCGATGGGGTTAGCGCCCACTGCATTGCCCACTGCTCGGGACGATTTAGGTGATCCCAGCGCCTGAGCAATATGGGAATAGCTGGCAAATTGCCCCTCGGGGATCGTTAACAGCGCTCGCCAAACCGCTATTTGGAAGTTGGTGCCAGTGACGTGTAGCGAGACAGCGGTAGCCCCCTCTTCAGGCTCAGTAAACAGCCTTTCCACCGCATAGCGAGTGGACTCAGTGTTATGTTGAAGGGTGCTGCGCGGCCACTCCTTGGCCAACCTTGCCAGTAACTCCTCTGAATTAGTCGTATCGACAAACCCCATTCGGCAGATACCCCGGGGCGTTACCGCGACGAATAGGCGACCTAAAGGTGTTTCGTGAACGCCATAAGCGATCTCCACTCCTTCACCCTGGCGCTTATACTCGCCGGGCGTGACCGCCTCTAACTGAACAAAGTGGTCGTAAAGCCGCGAGCCACCGCTCAGCCCAAGGGTATGGGCGATATCCAGCAAAGAAGTGGACGAATGCATCAACTGCTTACCGCGCTCTAAGGTGAGTGCCTGCAAAAAGCGTTTGGGACTAATCCCCGCATAACGACAAAACAGTCGCTGGAAGTGGAAGGCACTCAAATGAACATGAGCAGCCACCGTTTCCAGATTGGGCTGTTCCGCCGCATGAGCCACCATATAGGCCATGGCTTTTTCGATACGCTCATAGTCATTCATTGGGTTATCTCTCTGGCCGTCGGGGTCGGGGCTGCTTAGTTCCTTTCAGCCTAAGCCTTCACGGGCGAGCTGCCGACCCGAATCTTGCGCACCGGCGGGTGATCAGACAGTTTATGTTTAAAAGAGGCGTTATGTTTAACAGACATTTCCACCAGTTTTCGCTAGGGTAATGCCCCGCCTCCATTGACGGTACACGATACGCCCATGCAAGACTTGATCAATGACATTGCAGCAGCCATGGCAAACGCCGAAGAACGCGGTAAGGTCGCAGACTATATTCCCGAGCTTGGCCATGTTGACCCACAGCAGTTTGCCATTTCGCTCGCCACGGTGGATGGCAAAGTGTACTCGGCAGGTTGTGCTACCACGCCCTTCTCGATTCAAAGTATCTCTAAAGTATTTACGCTGACCATTGCACTTGGGCAAGTGGGTGATTCGCTGTGGTCAAAAGTAGGCCGCGAGCCCTCAGGGGATCCCTTCAACTCCATCGTGCAACTAGAGCATGAAAGCGGCAAACCGCGTAACCCGTTTATCAATGCCGGGGCCATTGCGGTAGTCGATGCGATCATGATGGGCCACGAGCCCAAAGAGACACTTGGCGAGATTCTTAGCTTTGTGCGCTATATCGCCGATGACGACAGCATTTACTTCGACCACGCGGTGGCCGCTTCAGAAATGGCCCACCGCGACCGCAACGCTTCATTGGCGCACTTTATGAAAGCCTTTGGCCGCCTGCGCCATGATGTCGATAAGGTGCTAGGCACCTATTTTCACCAGTGCGCTATCGCCATGAGCTGTGAGCAGTTGGCCCATGCCGGGCTATTTTTGGCCTCGGATGGTATCAACAAACCCAGTGGCATTCGCGTGGTAGCCCCCCAGCGCGCACGGCGTATCAATTCACTAATGATGATGTGCGGGCACTACGACGCCTCGGGAGAGTTCGCATTTCGCGTCGGCCTGCCTGGCAAAAGCGGCGTGGGTGGTGGCATCTTGGCGATTGCTCCAGGCCACGGTTCTATTGCCGTCTGGTCGCCGGGATTAGATAGTTACGGCAATAGCTTATTAGGCACCCAGGCGCTGGAAATGTTTGTGCAGCGTACCGGTTGGTCGGTGTTTGGGCATTAAAAGAGCAGAGTGGAAGGCATCGATTTAAGCGACCACCTCAATTTTGTTCAATACCTCCAGGGGGCACCACCGCAAACTCCTTGCACTACCGAGGAGGATGACAATGAGCGCTACACTACTGCTGCCTACACTTCTGCCCATGTCCGCATTTGCGCTTGCCGCGTCTATTTCGCCGGGGCCGGTCAACATCGTTTGTTTGAGTAGCGGTACGCACTACCCTATTGCTAAAGGGCTTGTTTTTGTAACCGGCGCCACGCTCGGGTTTATCGCGCTATTTTTAGCCATCGGCGCGGGGCTTTACTCCCTGCTGAATGTGCTGCCGCTGCTGGAAGAGTTTTTGCGCTGGGCAGGCATTCTGTTTTTACTCTATCTCAGCTATCAACTTTTACAGCACGATGGGCGCTTGCAGGAGCGAGGCGGCGTCAAAGCGCCAGGGTTTATGACAGGTGCCATGATGCAGTGGCTCAACCCCAAGGCGTGGCTGGCGTCTGCCGCTGGCATTGGCGCCTACACCACTGCTAATGAGCCCCATCTGCTATGGCTGTTCGCCGGCCTTTATCTGCCTATTTGCTGGCTATCGCTAGCCAGTTGGGTATATGCAGGCGCTTTTCTGAAACGCTATGTTCATCGTCCTATCATCTTACTGACGATTAACCGCGCACTCGCTATCTGCCTGGCGGTTAGCGCTATTGTCTTACTGGTTGAGTAGCGGGTAGCGGTACTGGTTGGGTGTCGCTGCTACCAGCCGCTTGAACGTCCTTTGAAAGTGGGGCTGGTCATTAAAGCCAGCGTTCAAAGCCGCCTCAACGATAGGTTGCCCTTGTTTTAACGCTTGCTGCCCCAGCTGAATGCGCTGATTAATCAGGTAAGCATGGGGTGTTAGTCCGAAGTGCTGTTTAAAGGCGCGAATCAGGTGCCCAGCACTATAGCCGGACTGCTCACATAGGCGTTCTAGCGATATATCAGCGCTACAATTGGCACGCAAATAGGCCGCGACCTGTTCTAGCGCACTGGGCGCTTGGGGCAATACCGCGGGGGATTCCTGAGCAAGCACTTGCATCATGATGGACAAGTATTCGACTAGCGCCGTTTGCTTATCGCTAATCTCGCGGCGTTCATCCAGCAAACAAGCAGCCATATCGCAGTACCCGGCATAAAGCGCTGGCTGGGTAATGACGGCGGTGGCGATATCTTGCCAATACGGCGTATTCAACAGGCCCAATTGGTAACGCAATTCACTCAGCCACTCGGTATCGACGTAGAGCATCATGTACGCCCAGGGCTGGTTCTCGATAGGGTTGCAGGCATGCACCCAGTAGGGGTTCATCATAACGATGTCACCCGCACTAATCTGATGCGTCGCATCGCGATAGCAAAAAGTGCTTTTACCTGCGGTAATGGCCCCCAGCGACCAATGCGTATGGCTGTGCGGCGCATAACAAACTTGTCGCGCGTCGCTAATCTTGCGCAGCTCCACATAGGGCATACGCGCATCGCGCCAGAAAATAGGTGACGAAATTGTACTCATGTTCTGCTCGTGTTTTTCAAAAAAAGCCTTTCACACTTCGGCTTGGCCTAGGCTGGACAATAGCACAGCACAAGGCCAGTATGGGCCGCGGATAAGCGCTATATGAACTAGATTGCATAGGGATGCGCAACGCCTAATATGTCAGGAGGACACCATGGCCAATAGTGTGAATAACCCCGACCACCGTGATGCGATTACCCTTTTCGCCCGCATGGGTTACGCCTCTCGGGGCATTGTGTATGTATTAGTCGGCGGCCTTGCAGCGCTGGCAGCCTTTGGACAAGGCGGCCAAACAGAAGGCAGTCGGGGCGCCTTAGAACGCGTGCTCACCGCTCCTTTCGGAAAAGTCTTGTTAGCCCTTATGGCCATCGGCTTGGTGGGCTACGCGATGTGGCGGACTATCCAAGCAGTTAAAGACACCGACCATCACGGCAACGGCGCCAAGGGGCTGGCAATTCGTGCGGGCTTATTGGCGAGCGCCTTTACCCACACGTTGTTGGCTTTTTTTGCCGCCACGCTCATCTTTCAATTGGCGGGCTCTTCGGGTGATTCAGGTGGTGGTTCACAAGGTGTCGCGGGCTGGCTGATGCAGCAGCCTTTCGGGCGCTGGCTGGTCGCTGGGGTTGGCCTAATCATGATAGGGGTAGGTATGGCCCACGCGCTTAAAGGCTACAAGGCCAAATTCGACAAACACTTCGCTATGCCACCACAAACGCAACAATGGGCCTACCCTATTTGCCGTTTCGGCTTAGTGATTCGTGGTGCTGTGTTTGTGATCGTGGGTAGCTTTTTTATCATCGCCGCTTATCAAATCAATCCCAATCAAGCAGGCGGTATGAGCGAGGTGTTTAGCACCCTGCGAAGCCAGCCCTTCGGTCAGTGGTTGCTTGGTTTTGTCGCGCTGGGACTTTTTGCGTTTGGCCTTTACAGCCTATTAGCGGCTGTCTATCGCCGCATTAATCCCGAAGTGTAGAGACCTGCATGGCCATAACATCCAAGCGTACTAAACAGTGGTTCGAGCGTATTAACGGCTCGAAGAACATGCTGTGGCTGCTGGGCACCCTCTCCTTTTTGGAGACTATTATTCTGCCCATTCCTCTTGAGCTGGTGTTGATACCGCTGATGGCCGTTAATAGGCAGCGGCTGTGGTTACTGGCTTTGGTCACTACTGCGGGCTGCCTCGTCGCGTCGCTGGTGGGCTACAGCATTGGCTTAGTGCTTTATGAGTCGGTGGGCACCTGGTTTATTGAGTCTATGGGGATGCAGAATAGCTACCAGGCATTCCAAACATTTTTCGATCAGTACGGTTTTGCCGCCATTTTGGCCATTGGAATACTACCGATTCCCTTTCAGGTGGCGATGATTACCGCCGGGCTTTCCGGCTACCCAATCGTAATGTTTGTAGTAGCGACATTAATCGCCCGTGGCTTGCGCTACTTCGGCCTTGCCTGGCTGGTTCACCGCTTTGGCCACCGTGTTCTGGTACTGTGGAAACGCCATGCCTTGGTAACCAGTTTGGTGGCAGGAGTTGTTGTACTTGCGGTGGCTCTAGGAATGCAGGCACTGGCTGGGCTGGTGGTGTAAGCCGTGAATCGGTGCCAACCAGCTAAATACCGTAATCTCGCTCGACTTTAGCGATACGGGTTTTGAAGTGTTGGTACCACTGCTGATGGCCTAGCCGCTGAGCTTCTTGATGCTCAGCATGAGCTTTCCACGCTTTAATAGATGCCAAATCGGCCCAGTAAGAAACTGTTACACCCACCTCATTACGGGCAGACTCCACTCCTAAAAACCCCGGCTGCTGCGCTGCAAGCTCAACCATTCTTGCCGCCATCTCGTCATAGCCGTTATCGACCTCTGTGCGTAGTGAAGTAAAAATAACGGCGTAGTAAGGCGGTTCGGGGGTAGTGGCAATCAGGGACATGGCATCACCGGGATTCTTGGATCAGGGGCTTCGAAGCATATCCCATGAAACAAAAAATGTATTCAGGGAGCCCACTGCCAACTGCCGCCAAACCGTACCACAGGCAGTGGGAAGAGCTGTGAGCCTAGGCGTCATCCTGCGCCTTACCAGGCGGAGCTGCCGTATGCTTGGCTTTCATATCCTTGAAGGCTTCCATAATGTCCATGGGCAGCGGGAAGACGATCGTCGAGGCGTTCTTGTTGCTCATGTCGCTCATGGTCTGCAGATAGCGTAACTGCAGCGCGGCGGAGTTTTCCTGCATCACATTGGCCGCTTCGACCAGCTTCTTGGAAGCCTGCAGTTCACCCTCGGCATGGATAACCTTGGCGCGACGTTCGCGCTCCGCCTCGGCCTGGCGGGCAATGGCGCGGATCATGCTCTCGTCAAGATCCACATGCTTGATCTCGACGTTCGCCACCTTGATGCCCCAGGAGTCCGTCTGGGCGTCGAGGATTTCCTGGATATCGTCGTTGAGCTTGTCGCGCTCGGAGAGCATTTCATCCAAGTCATGCTTACCCAGCACCGAACGCAGCGTGGTCTGGGCCAGTTGACTGGTGGCTTGGGTAAAATTCTCCACCTGGATAATCGCTTTTTCCGGATCCACCACGCGGAAGTAAAGCACAGCGTTGACCTTCACCGTGACGTTATCCTGGGAGATCACGTCCTGCTCGGGCACGTCCATGGTGATGACGCGCAGGTCGACCACCTGCATCTTTTGAATCGCGGGGATCACGATGACCAGGCCCGGCCCTTTCACCTTCTGATAGCGGCCCAGAAAGAACACCACGCCGCGCTTGTATTCCGGCAGAATGCGGATGGATGCGGCGATGAGTAACACCACCAGTACGACGGGGACAAGATACGAAAGAATCATGGGGCACCTCGTTTAGCGGATGATCAATTACCTAACGACGGCCGCAAGGGCCAGGGTCGCTAGGGATGTGATACATAGACCGTCAAGCCTTCAAGACGCACTACCTTCAGCTCGTCACCCTGCTTGACGGGAGCATCGCTCACCGCATTCCAGCGTTCGCTGTGCAGCCGCACGTGGCCGTTGGTTTCAAAATCTTCCAGGGCAACGGCGCTTGCGCCGATCATTTCCTCGATACCGGTATGCGCCGGGCGGCGGCGCAGCGTGGCAAAGCGCGTCAACGTCCAGAGCATCAAGCCGCCGGATACCAGCGCCACGCCGCCAATCAGCGGTAGTGAAATCGCCATATACTCGGCATCCATGAGCATGATCGACCCAAGTACAAAGGCAATAATGCCGCCGAGCCCCAGCACGCCGAAGCTGGGCATCAGGGCCTCGCCCACCATCAACGCCAGCCCGACCACGATCAGCGCCAGACCGGCGTAGTTGATCGGCAGCACCTGAAATGCAAACAGGGCGAGCAACAGGCAAATCACGCCAATGGTGCCGGGAAACAAGCTGCCTGGACTGGCAAGCTCGAAAACCAGCCCGTAGAAGCCGATGATCATCAAAAAGAAGGCGATGTTGGGGTTGGTAATCAGCGACAGCACCTGGGTGCGCCAATCCGGATCGAAGCGCTCGATAGTGAGGTCGGCGGTCTCGAGGGTGGCATCACCGCTTTGCATAACCACGCTCATGCCATCGATCTGTTCAAGTAGATCGGTGAGATCGCGCGCCACCACTTCGATGACGTTCTGCTCCAGCGCCTCGCTGGCGGTGAGGTTGACGGCATCACGCACCGCGTCTTCTGCCCAATCGGCATTGCGATCATGGCGTTCCGCCAGGCTGCGGATAAAGCTCACCGCGTCTTCCATCACCTTGCGTTCCATGGCGCTACCCTCGCCTTCCGACTCGTCAGCCGCGCTGTCATCGTCGTCTTCATTGCTGCCGGGCAGCCCGCCGCCCATCTGAATGGGCGTGGCCGAACCGAGATGCGTCGAGGGGGCCATGGCGGCCACATGGCTGCCGTAAAGCAGATAGGTGCCCGCGCTTGCCGCGCGCGCACCGCTGGGGGATACGTACATGACGACGGGGACATCAGCGTTGAGCATCTCGCGAATCATGTCGCGGGTAGTGTCGACCAGTCCGCCGGGGGTATCGAGCTCGACGATCACCACTTCGCTGCCCTGCTCGCGGGCTTTATCCAAGCCGCGCTCGAAGTAATCCTTGGTCGCCGGGCCGATCGCGCCTTCGATATTGAGCACCAGCGCGCTGGACGACGAGGACTGTGCCATGGCCTGCCAGGTCAACGACATGGTCGCCATTAGCAAACCGGCAACTATCAACCAGAGCCAGTGCGGTTTGAGAGAAAGGGTTTGCATACCCGCTCCTCGCATTCAACGCCTGAACATTCCCCTCTGAATCTGAAGCTTATCCATAGCAACATACACAAGGCTATCTACTCAACGTAGCACCCACTTTGAGCTTCGTCATGAACAACGTGAAGGCAAGCTTCGTGGGTAAAAAGAGCCTGAACCAAGTTAGCGATTTTGAAGGCCAGAGGTGGTCGAAATATTTTGAGGAATCGGTTAGTTCAAGTAATAACCACTCACTTTCCACGTCCCCTCTTCCAAGTGAGGGGTGATGGTTTCCGTAATCTGCGGCCTGTTTTCAAAACTTGTTTGGAACGTCAAAACCGCGTAGTCATCTCTTGGAGCCCCTGGCATAGAGGTTTCGCGAACGACGCTTACTTGCCGACGGGACTGGACCGCACCAAAGTCACGGCGCGCTGCACCAATCGTCCGTTCTAACATGTGCGGTGAAAGCGGCTTTTTTAGTAATGAAGACGAAGTTTCCCATGCCTGCTCATACTGACCGCTATCGATGGCTTCTAGCCACGCCAACGCCGCCGCCTCTGCATCACTGCTGTTTGCATGAGCTTGGGAGGATAGCGAGAGAAACAAGGTGGCAAAGATAAAGATCAGGTTTTTGGGCATAGCGGGGTCTCTTGGCATTTAACAACGACCAGAGAAATCTTCATGGCCTTTGCTATATATCGGTAAACGTCAGGATTTCTTTAGGGTCCCAGAAGGTATTTGATGAACACCAACGCTCCTAGCTATGGCTCTGCTTCTCAAACCCTACCCGCTCGTTTACTATGCGCCACCCACAATCTTTCAGTTGCCACTATTTAGGTCACCATGCCCGTCAACGCCCTCTATACCGACCTTTCTGGCTACTACGATTTGATGTGCGTAGATATTGACTATCAAGCGCAAAGTCACGCCATTCGCAGGCTGCATCAGATTTTCGGTAACGGCGGAACGGCACACCTAGATTTAGCCTGTGGCACCGGCCCACATGTGCGCCATTTCATTGATCTTGGATACGCCAGCAGCGGGTTGGATATCAACCAACCCATGCTGGATATCGCCGCCACACGCTGCCCAGAAGCGCTCTTCACGTTGCAAGACATGAGCGACTTCAAAGCCAACGAACCTCAAGACTTAATCACCTGTTTTTTATACTCAATCCACTACAGCGATGGCATTGAAAAGCTCAAAGCGTGTATATCCAGTGTTTATCGTGCACTCAAGTCTGATGGCATTTTCTGTTTTAACGCCGTCGATAAAGACAAAATCGATAACGCTTTATCTGTTAAACACAGCGCCAAACAAGAAAGCGATTTATTCACGTTCCGCTCGGGATGGCACTACAGTGGTCAGGGTGAAAAGCAGTCGCTTAGACTCAGCATTGAAAAAGCCAACGCTGAAGGAACACTGCTATGGAACGACGAACACCCCATGGTAGCCGTCAGCTTTGCAGAGTTAAGCGCACTCTTAGCGCCTCACTTTGAAGTTCATGTGTTTGAGCACAACTATGAAAAAATCATTCCCTGGGATAACGCCTCAGGAAACGCTATTTTTGTCTGTGTGAAGGTTTAGTCGTCTTCGACTAGCGGTTCTCCACTTTCTCAAGAAATATCACTGATAACCCCGCTGCAATGAACATTGCTCCAGCGCCCATATTCAGGCCTTGAATTACGCGCGGACGACTCTCCAACCAGCGCGCAAACATAGATGAAAAGAGACCCAGCACGGCGAATATAGCGAATGCCATAAAAGCAAACCAAGCACCTAGCAATAGCGTTTGCAACGCAATCGATCCCTGCGCCGGCGATACAAATTGAGGAATAAATGCCAAGATAAATAGCGCGGGCTTCGGATTAAGCACGTTGGTTAGAAACCCAGTGGTTAAAACCACGCGGTAAGACAAACGACGATGCGATGAAAATGCAATCAAGTCTCTGGAACGTAATGCTTTAATACCTAACCAAATCAAATACCCGGCCCCAATCAATTTAACGGCGCTAAAGGCAACGGCAGAGGTCTGGATAAGAGCCGCCAAACCAAGAAAAGCGACAACCACATGCACCATCAGCCCCATTCCAGCTCCTACGCTGGAGACACAAGCCGCTAGACGCCCCTGGCTAAGTCCACGACTAACGGCGAGTATATTATCAGGCCCCGGCACTAGAATTATTAAAACGCATGCGGCAGTGAAAGCCATCCATGTTTCGATTGGTATCATGTCTCTCTCCTATCCCAAAACTTACGCTTACCCGTATTAATGGCAAAACCGTGCGTGCGCATCGGATGGGGCGTTATGCATTGAACCCTACCTGATACCTCTGCTTGCTTGGGCTGAATCCTGAAGACTCGTAGAACCTGTGTCGCGGGGTCTTTAGACCTCGTCATAAGCGCCGCTTTATAACAGCCAGCTTGCTGGGCAAAGTCTATAGCACACCTAAGATTGGCCTTACCGATACGTTGCTTGCGGTGATCCTTGGAAACAATCACATTTTCAATGATTGCATGCGGTCGACCAGACCAATTCAAATTAGCACACATATTTACGGTACAGGTACCCATCATGCCATTATCAGTGAAGGTACTAACGATGCATCCCCCCTTTATGATATTGAACCAAAGACCCGCGGCAATTCCTCATCCACTACTGAAGTTGCCTCATCCCTGCAAACCTGGATTCATAGAATAACCGCAGCACTTTGGATCACACAGTAGAGGAAGGAGGGCCAGCGCCGGTACCCTCTCGACTTTACCGACCAAAGTGAAGCAGAGCATGGGATACCGACAGCTGACCCAGG